>NZ_RAVX01000003.1:0-937698 GCF_003611605.1 Corallococcus sp. AB011P | reverse complement strand
GTGGCCAGACGCTGGCGGAGCAGCGAATCGCCATCGTGGACCCGGAGACGCTGGAGCGGCGTGGGCCTGGGGAGGTGGGCGAAATCTGGGTGACGGGGCCGAGCGTGGCCCAGGGGTACTGGGGCCGCGAGGAAGCGACGCGCGAGACGTTCCATGCGCGCATCGCGCGTGAGGACGGCGGGCCGTACCTGCGCACCGGTGACTTGGGCTTCCTGCGGCCGGAGGGCGAGCTGTACGTCACGGGGCGACGCAAGGACCTCATCATCCTGCGCGGGCGCAACCACTACCCGCAGGACCTGGAGGCGACGGTGGAGGGGGCGCACCCGGCGCTGAGGCCCGGGGGCGGCGCGGTGTTCTCGGTGGAGGTGGGGGGCGAGGAGCGCGCCGTTGTCGTGCAGGAAATCGATGTGCGGCGGTTGGGTGGGCTGCGAGAGCAGTTGGCGGCGGCGGACACGGCGGTGGGCACCATCCGTCAGAGGTTGGCGGAGTCGCACGAGGTGCAGGCGCACGCGGTGGTGCTGATTGAGCCGGGGAGTCTGCCGAAGACGTCCAGTGGCAAGGTGCAGCGGCACGCGTGCCGTGCGGCCTTCCTCGCGGGGACGTTGCAGGAAGTGACTGCATGGCGGGCGGAGCCGCCGGGTGGCGCGGGTTCGTTGTCCGAGGCTCCCCTAGTCTCGGCTTCAGCCGTCCCGGGCTCCGGCGGGTCCCTCACGGCGCCGGACTTCGGCGCATCCGGGCTTTCGGCTTCGTCCGAGCCGTCAGCGAGTCATGCGGGCGGAGCCATCAGCCCGTCCGCTCCTGGCGCGGGTTCTGAAGCACGCGAAGCGGCGACCGGTTCCGCGGCGCACATCTCAAAGGGCCTGCCCGCGAATGCGGACGAGGCAGCGCTGGTGACATGGCTGCGCGACGTCGTGGCCCGGCACATGCGCATGCGCCGTGAGGACATCGACGTCGATGCTCCGGTGACGCGCTACGGACTGGACTCGTTGGGCGCCGTGGAACTGGCCCACGAAATCGGTATCGGCACGACGACCCTGACGGTGCCCATGGAGTGGTTGCTCCAGGGCCCGAGCATCACGTCCCTTGCACGGCAGCTGATCTCGGCCCGGACGGCGGCGTCCGTCCCTGCATCGAGCACGCTGCGCCGCCGGGATGTGAATGGCGACCGGGCGGCGTCCTTCGCCCAGGCGCGGCTGTGGTTCCTGGACCGGTACGCACCGGGCGACGTGACCTACAACCTGCCCGCCGCCGTGCGGCTGGAAGGCGCTCTGGACGTGGCCGCGCTGGAGAACAGCCTTCTGGTGCTCGCCGCGCGCCATGAAGCGCTGAGGACCTCCTTCCGGGAACAGGATGGAAAGCCGCTGCAGGTCATCGCGAGCTTCGCATCCCTGCCGCTGGCGCGCGTGTCACTGGAGTCCCTGCCCGCCGACACCCGAGAGGCCGAAGCCTCCCAATGGGCCCGTGAGGAGGCCCGCCGTCCGTTCGTCCTGACTCAAGGGCCGCTCGTGCGCGCCACGCTGCTGACGCTGGACGAGCGCACGCACGTGCTGGTGCTCGTCATGCACCACGCGGTGTCGGACGGCACGTCCATGGCCGTGCTGGTGCGCGAGCTGTCCGCCCTCTACGCGGCGCTGCACGAAGGAGGCCCGTCGCCGCTGCGCGCGCTGCCGGTGGCCTACGCTGACTACGCGGAGTGGCAGCGGGAGTGGCTGGACGGCGCCGCGCTGGCATCGCACCTGGACTACTGGCGCGAGCAGCTCTCGGGCGCACCCCGCCTGCTGGAGCTGGCGACGGATCGGCCGCGTCCCGCCGAGCGTGGAACGCAGGGCGCCCGCGTGCCGGTGGTGCTCGACTCGTGGCTCGCCGATGCGGTGCGCAAGCTGGCGGTGCAAGAGGGCGTCACCCCCTTCATGGTCCTGCTCGCGGGCTTCCAGGCGGTGCTCGCGCGCCGCTCGGGACAGGACGACGTCAGCGTGGGCACGGCCAGCGCGGGCCGCGACCGCGCGGAGTTGCAGGGCCTGGTGGGCTTCTTCGTCAACACGCTGGTGATGCGCACAAGGCTGTCCGGCGCGCCCACCTTCCGTGAGCTGCTGGGCCGGGTGCGCGCGACGGCGATGGGCGCGTACGCACACCAGGACGTGCCCTTCGAGAAGCTGGTGGAAGCGCTCCAGCCCACGCGCGAGCGCGGACACACGCCCCTCTTCCAGGTGATGTTCATCCTCCAGGGCGCGCAGGTGGGCGCCCCCGTGCTGCCGGGCCTCCAGTCGCGCTTGCTGGACGTGCATTCGGGCACGGCGATGTTCGACCTGACGCTCTCGCTCTCCGAATCCGCGCGGGGCTTCGAGGGCTGGCTGGAGTACGCCACCGACCTCTTCGACGCGGACACCGTGGCCCGCATCGCGGGTCACCTGCGCGTGCTGCTGGAGTCCGCCGTCGGGGAGCCTTCGCGCCAGGTGGACGCGCTGCCGTGGCTCAGTGCCGAGGAGTCGGAGCACCTGCTCGCGCTGTCGCATGGACCCGACATCGAGTTCCCCTCGGACACCACCGTCTCCTCACGCTTCGCGGCGCAGGTGGCCCGCACGCCGGATGCCGTGGCGCTCGTCGCCGGGGATGGACGGCTGACGTACCGGGAGCTGCGTGCTCGGGCCCGGGCCGTGGCGCACACGCTGCGGCAGCGGGGCGTGGGGCCGGAGTCGGTGGTGGGCCTGTGCGTGGACCGTTCGGTGGAGCTGGCGGTGGGGATGCTCGGCATCCTGGAGGCGGGGGCGGCCTACCTGCCGTTGGATCCGGCGTACCCGGCGCAGCGGCTCGCGGCGATGTGGGAGGACTCGGGGGCGAAGGTCCTCGTGGGGCCGCGTCGCCTGGAGGACGTGCTCTCGGTGCCGGCAGAGCGCCGGCTCTTCCTCGACGACGTGGACCCCTCGGTGGGAGCGGACTTCGTGCGGTCCGCGAGTGACGCGCGGACGCTCGCGTACGTGCTCTACACGTCGGGTTCGACGGGGCGGCCCAAGGGCGTGGGCGTGCCGCACCGGACGGTGATGAACTTCTTCCGCGCGATGGATGCGCACGTCTCGCCGTGCCCGGGCACGTGGCTGGCGATGACGAGCATCTCCTTCGACATCTCCGTGCTGGAGCTGCTCTGGGCCTGGACGCGCGGCTTCCAGGTGGTGCTCGCGCCCACGGGCCTGGAGCCCGCGGCGTTCGCGGACCTGCTGGAGCGCCACGCCGTCACCCACTTCCAGTGCACGCCGTCGTATGCGCGTGCGCTCGTGGAGGAGCCCCGGGCGCTGCAGGCGCTGGGCGGGCTGCGGCAGATGCTCGTGGGCGGCGAAGCGCTTCCGGGGAGCCTTGCCTCGAAGCTGAGGGCGCACGTCCCTGCCCTGCTCAACATGTACGGTCCCACCGAGACGACGGTGTGGTCGTCCATGCATCGCGTGGAGACGGACACGGCCGGCACGGTGTCGCTGGGACGGCCACTGGCGAACACGGGGCTGCACGTCCTGGATGACCGGCTGAGGCCGGTGCCGGTCGGTGTCCCGGGTGAGCTGTTCATCGGCGGTGAAGGCGTGGTGCGCGGCTACCTGCGCCGGCCGGACCTGACGGCCGAGCGCTTCGTGCCGGACGCGTTCCGCGACGCACCGGGCACGCGGATGTACCGCACGGGCGACCGGGTGCGCTGGCTCGCGGACGGGACGCTGGAGTTCCTGGGACGCATCGATCACCAGGTGAAGCTGCGTGGCTTCCGCATCGAGCCGGGCGAGATCGAAGCCGCGCTCCGCACGCACCCCGAGGTCCGCGAGGCCGTGGTCGACGTGCGCGACCAGCGCCTCGTGGCCTACGTCGTCCCATCCTCCGTGGATGCCAGCGCCCTGCGTGAACACCTGCGCTCCCGCCTCCCGGAGTACATGGTGCCCTCGGCCTTCGTCGGCCTGGACGCCCTGCCCCTCACGCCCAACGGCAAGGTGGACCGCGGCGCCCTGCCCGCCCCCGCGGCGCCTGCCGTCGCCGAGGACACGGGCCCGCTGACGCCGCTCCAGGAGAAGCTGGCCGCGCTGTTCCAGGACGTGCTGCACGTGGAGCGCGTGGGCGCGCACGATGACTTCTTCGCGCTCGGTGGGCATTCGTTGCTGGCCACCCAGCTCGTCACCCGCGTGAGCGCCCGGTTCGGCGTGGACCTGCCCGTGCGTGCGCTGTTCGACGCACCCACCGTGGCACGGCTCGCGGAGCGCATCGAGGCGCTTCCCTCCCGATACCCCGCAGCACCCATCCCCACCGTGTCGCGGGACGAGGCACTGCCGCTGTCGTTCGCGCAGCAGCGCATGTGGTTCCTGGACCAGCTGGAGCCCGGTCAGGCCCTCTACAACATCCCCCTGGCCCTGCGGCTCTCCGGTCCCCTGGACGTGGACGTGCTGCGCCGCGTGTTCGCGGAGCTCGTCCGCCGGCACGAACCGCTGCGCACCACGTTCGAGGAGCGCGAGGGCCAGCCGCTCCAGCGCATCCACGCGCCGCCCTCGGATTGGTCCCTGCCGGTGGAGTCCCTGCCCGAAGGCGCCGAGCGTGACACCACCCTGCGGCAGCGCATGCGAGAGGACGCGACCCGGCCGTTCGAGCTGGGCACTGGTCCGTTGCTGCGCACGCGGCTGCTCCGGCTGTCCCCCGACGAACACGTGCTGCTGCTGTGCATGCACCACATCGTCACGGACGGCTGGTCCATGGGCGTGCTCGTGCACGACGTGGGCAGCCTCTACCCGGCGCTCGCGGCGGGACGTCCGTCGCCTCTTCCGGCGCTGGAGGTGCAGGCCGCGGACTTCGCCGCATGGCAGCGCGAGCAGGAGGACTCCGAGACGGCACAGGCCCGACTGGACACGCTCAAGGAGTCCCTGAAGGACGTGCCCGTGCTCACCCTGCCCGCCGAGCAGGGACAGCCCGGGACCCGGTCGAAGCGTGGGGGCAGCCATGTCTTCACGCTGCCCGCGTCCCTGGTTCGGTCGCTAGAACAGGTGGGCCGTGACCGGGACGCCACGCTGTTCATGGTGCTGATGGCCGGGTACCAGGCCGTGCTGTCGCGCTACTCCGGGCAGGACGACTTCGCCGTGGGCACGCCCGTGGCCCACCGCACCCGGCCGGAGCTGGAGCCGCTCATCGGCGTGTTCCTCAACACGCTCGTGCTGCGCGCCAACCTGGACGGGGCGCCCCGTTTCTCCGAGCTCCTGGACCGCGTGCGTGAGTCCTCCCTGGCCGCGTACGCGCACCAGGATGTGCCCTACGAACGGCTCGTGGAGGCCATGGCCCAGGCGCGCGGCGGTGATCGCACCTCGCTGTTCCAGGTGATGTTCGTGCTGCAGAACGCGCCGTTGTCCACGCCGGCCCTGCCCGGCGTCCGCGTGGAGCGGCTGCACACCTCGACGGAGACCGCGCGCTTCGACCTTCATCTCTCGCTCACCGCGAGCGACGGCGGCCTGGAGGGAACGCTCGAATACAGCCGGGACCTCTTCTCCGAGGACGCGGCGGCGCGCTTCACCACCCACTTCCAGGTGCTGCTGGAGGCCGTGGCCCGCGATGCGGCGACGCCCGTGCACCTGCTGCCGCTGATGGGAGAAGCGGAGCAGCGGCTGCTGGTGGATTGGAATGCCACCGCGCGCGACTACCCGCTGGAGGGCACGCTGCACGGGCTGGTGGAAGCGCAGGTGGCGCGCACGCCGGACGCCGTCGCGGTGGACTTCGAAGGCGCGCGGCTGACGTACCGCGAGCTGGACGGCCGGGCCAATCAGATCGCCCGTGCGCTGCGAGCGCGCGGCGTGGGGCCGGAAGTTCGCGTGGGTGTCTGCGCGGAGCGGTCGCTGGAGCTGGTGATCGCGCTGCTGGGCGTGCTCAAGGCGGGCGGCGCGTACGTGCCCATCGATCCCTCCGCGCCGGCGGAGCGGCGGACGTATCAGGTGGAGGACTCGGCGGTCGCGGTGGTGCTGACACAGCAGCACCTGCGTCCGTTGCTCTCGGTCGGGAGCACGCCGGTGCTCTGCCTGGACTCGGACTGGCCCCACGTGGCGACCCTGTCGCCGGAGCCCGTGCAATCGGGCGTGGGCTCCGAGCACCTGGCCTACGTCATCTACACGTCGGGCAGCACGGGGCGTCCGAAGGGCGCGATGAACACCCACGCGGGCATCCGCAACCGGCTGCTCTGGATGCAGGAGGCGTACGGGTTGGAGCCTCGCGACGTCGTGTTGCAGAAGACGCCGTTCAGCTTCGACGTCTCGGTGTGGGAGTTCTTCTGGCCGCTGATGACAGGAGCGCGGCTGGTGGTCGCGAGGCCGGGCGGGCACCAGGACCCCGCGTACCTGGTGGACGTGATGGCGCGCGAAGGCATCACGACGGTGCACTTCGTGCCGTCCATGCTCCAGGTGTTCCTGGAGGAGCCGGGGCTGGAGCGCTGCACGGCGCTTCGTCGCATCGTGTGCAGTGGTGAAGCGCTGCCGTTGGAGCTGAAGGACCGCTGCCTGGAGCGGCTGAACGTCCCCCTCCACAACCTCTACGGCCCCACGGAGGCCGCGGTGGACGTGACGGCCTGGACCTGCGAGCGCCATGACGGACGGCGCTCGGTGCCCATTGGCCGGCCGGTGGCGAACACGCGGATCCACATCCTGGATGCGTCCTTGCAGCCGGTGCCGGTGGGCATCGCGGGAGAGCTCCACATCGGCGGCGTGCAGGTGGGCCGAGGGTACCTGGGCCGTCCCGCGCTGACGGCCGAGCGGTTCATCCCGGATCCGTATGGCCCCCCGGGCGCGAGGCTCTACCGCACGGGAGACCGGGCCCGAGTCCTCGTCGACGGCAGCATCGAGTACCTGGGCCGCCTGGACTTCCAGGTGAAGCTGCGCGGGTTCCGCATCGAATTGGGCGAAGTGGAGTCGGCACTGCGCCAGTGCGAAGGCGTGCGCGACACCGTGGTGGTGGTGCGCGAGGACGCGCCCGGCGACAAGCGCCTGGTGGCCTATGTCGTGGCCCAGGGCGTGACGGTGGAAGCGCTGCGTGAAGCGCTGAAGGCGAAGCTGCCGGAGTACATGGTGCCCGCGGTCTTCGTGGTGCTGGACGCGCTGCCGCTGTCCCCCAACGGAAAGGTGGACCGCAAGGCCCTGCCTGTTCCGGACATGCATCCGGTCGCCGTGACGCCTTCGAAGCCCCAGCGGATGACGCCCTTCCAGCAGCGGATCGCGGACCTGTTCCGCGACGTGCTGCGGGTGCCGAAGGTGGGCGTGCACGATGACTTCTTCGCCCTGGGTGGACACTCGCTGCTGGCCACGCGGCTGCTGTCCCGCGTGCGCTCCACGTTCCAGGTGGAGCTGCCCCTGCGAGGCCTCTTCGACGGAGCCACCGTCGCCGAGGTCACCGAACAGGTCGAGGCCCAGCTCCTCTCGCGCACCGACCTCCCGCGCGTGCCCGCGATCCGCAAGGTGCCTCGCGACGGTGGACAGGTCCTGTCCTTCGCGCAGCAGCGGCTGTGGGTGATGGAACAGCTCCAACCCGGTGCCACGCCCTATGTCCTGCTGGGCGCCGTGCGGCTGGACGGCGCACTGGACGTGGAAGCCCTGCGCCGCGCGCTGGAGTTCCTCGTCGAGCGCCACGAAGCCCTTCGCACCACGCTCGCGCTGAAGGGCCGCGACCCCGTCCAGGACATCCATCCGGCGCCAGTCTGGGCGCTGCCCGTGACGGACCTGGGCGGCCTGCCGGACCACGACTCGGAGGTCCAGCGGCTGGCGCGCGAGGAGGCGAGCCGGCCCTTCGACCTGGGCACGGGGCCGCTGTTGCGCACGCGGCTGTTGCGGCTGACGTCCACGCAGCACGTGCTGCTCCTGGGCATGCACCACGTCGTCTCCGACGGCTGGTCCCTGGGCGTGATGGTGCGGGAGGTGGCCACGGCCTACGCGGCCTTCGCTTCCGGTACGACCCCGGTCCTGCCGGCCCTGCCCGTGCAGTACGCCGACTTCGCCGCGTGGCAGCGTGGCTGGCTCCAGGGAGATGTGCTCGCGGACGAAGTGGCGTGGTGGAAGGAGCAGCTCGCCGGTGCGCCCCGGGTCCTGGAACTGCCCACCGACAAGCCTCGGCCCACGACGCGCTCGCCGCACGGCGCGCTGATGCCGGTGCACGTGCCTCGCGACCTGACGGACCGGTTCGCGGGGCTCGCCCGGCGCGAGGGCGCCACGCCGTTCATGGCGCTGCTGACCGTGTGGCAGGTGCTGCTGTCCCGCTACAGCCGGCAGGAGGACCTGCTCGTCGGCGCCCCCATCGCGGGCCGCACCCACGGCGACGTGGAGGGGCTGGTCGGCTTCTTCGTCAACACGCTGGTGCTGCGCGCGCGCATCCATCCGGAGGCGTCCTTCCGCACGCTGCTGGGACAGGTGCGGGACACGACGCTCGCGGCCTATGAGCACCAGGACCTTCCGTTCGAGAAGCTGGTGGAGGAACTCCAGGTGCCTCGCGACCTGGGCCGCACGCCGCTGGTGCAGGCGGTCTTCGCGCTCCAGAACGCTCCGGCCGAAGCGTTCGATGCGCCGGGGCTGAGGATGGAGCCGCTGGAGGTGGACGCGGGCACGGCCCACTTCGACCTGAGCCTGCTGCTCACGGAGACGCCGGACGGGCTGCGCGGCTCCATCGAGTACAGCACCGACCTCTTCGAGCGCGACACCGTGGCCCGGATCGCCGGCCACCTGCGCGTGCTGCTGGAGGCCGCTGTCGCCGGGCCGGACGTGCCCCTCTCACGGCTGCCGTGGCTCACGCCGGAGGAGCGCCAGCAGGTGCTCGTCGCGTGGAACGACACCGCGCTTCCCTACCCCTCCGGCAGCACGCTCGCGGAGCGCTTCGCGCTGCAGGCCTCGCTGCGCCCGGACGCCATCGCGGTGGAGGACGGGGATGAACGGCTGACGTACGCGCAGCTGGATGCGCGGGCCAACCAGCTCGCGCATGTCCTGCGGGCCCGGGGCGTGGGACCGGACGTGCTGGTGGCGCTGTGCCTGGAGCGCTCCGTGGGCTTCGTCGTCACGGTGCTCGGCATCGTCAAGGCAGGCGGCGCGTACGTGCCGCTGGACGCGTCGTATCCCGCGCAGCGGCTGAGCTTCATGCTGGAGGATGCCCGGCCACACCTGCTCGTCACCACGCGCGAGCTGCGCGGCCGGCTGCACCTGCCCGACGCGTCCCTGCCGTGCCTGTTCCTGGAGGAGCTGGCGTTGGCCGGCCAGCCCGTCACCGCGCCGCGGACCGGCGTGGGGCCGCGCAACCTGGCCTACGTCATCTTCACCTCCGGCAGCGGTGGACGGCCCAAGGGCGTGGGCGTCGAGCACCGCGGCCTGATGCGCGTGCTGCACGCGGCGCCATACATGCACTACGGGATGCGCGACGCGGTGCTGCTCTTCGCGCCCGTGTCCTTCGACGGCTCCGTGCTGGAGCTGTGGATGCCACTGGTGCATGGCAGCCGGCTCGTCATCTTCCCGGGCCACGTGCCCGCGGGCGACATGGACACACTGGCCCGAGTGGTGGAGCGCCACGGCGTCACCTTCATCCACCTGCCCGCTGGTCTCTTCTCGCAGTTGATGGAGCACCGGCCGGAAATCCTCGGGCGGCTGCGCGAACTGCACACGGGCGGCGACATCGTCTCCGCGCCGCACGTACGCCGGGCGGTGGAATCGCTGGGCATTCCCTTCACCAACGGCTACGGCCCCTCCGAGACCTCCGTGGTCGCCACCGCCTTCACGGTGGAGCGGCCGGAGCAGGTGGGCGCGTCGGTGCCCATCGGCGCGCCGCTCGCCAACACGTCCGTGTACGTGCTGGACGCGAAGCTGAACCCGGTGCCCGTGGGTGTGCCGGGCGAACTGTTCCTCGGCGGTGACGGCGTGGGCCGGGGCTACGTGTCGCGGCCGGACCTCACGGCGGAGCGCTTCGTGCCGGACGCGTACGGCGTGACGCCGGGCGCACGGCTGTACCGCACGGGAGACATGGGCCGCTGGCGTGCGGACGGCACGCTGGAGTTCCTGGGCCGCATCGACACGCAGGTGAAGGTGCGCGGATTCCGCATCGAGTTGGCGGAGGTGGAGGCCGCCCTGCGCGACCTGACCGCGGTGCAGGACGCCGCGGTGGTGGTGCGCGAGGACGTGCCCGGGGACAAGCGGCTCGTGGCCTACGCGATGCCTGGGCCGGGGCATGTGCTGGAGGCCTCGGCGCTGCGAGCGGCGCTGCGGCAGCGGCTGCCGGAGTACATGGTGCCGTCGGTGTTCGTGATGCTGGACACCCTGCCCCTGAACCCCAGCGGCAAGGTGGACCGCAAGGCGCTGCCCGCGCCGGACGCCGCGTCCACCGGACGTCAGGGCCGCTTCGTGGAGCCCACGCACCCGCTGGAGCAGCGCCTGGCGCCCGTCTTCGCCCGCGAGCTGGGCACGGACCGCGTGAGCGCGCAGGACCACTTCTTCGAGGATCTGGGCGCCACGTCGCTGACCGTGGTGCGGCTGGCCGCGCGCCTGCGCGAGGAGCTCCAGCGCGAGGTGCCGGTGGTGTGGCTGTTCGAGCACCCCACGCTCGAAGGGTTCGTCCAGCGGCTGGAGCGTGAGTCCCAGCAGGGCCCGGGCACCGTACCGCCGCCCGTGTCTCAAGCCCCCGGCCACCGTCCGCGCGAGGCACCGAAGGCCGGCGAGTCCGGCTCCATCGCCATCATCGGCATGGCGGGCCGCTTCCCCGGCGCGATGACGGTGGCGGAGTTCTGGCGCAACCTGCGCGGAGGCGTGGAGTCCATCACGCGCTTCTCACCCGAGGAGCTGGAGCACCTGTCCGTCCTGCCGGAGGGGCTGGAGCTGTGGCACCAGCCGGCCTTCGTCCCGGCCGCGGGCGTCATCGACGGCGCGGACCGGTTCGACCACGCGTTCTTCGACATGTCGCTGCGCGAGGCGCAGTTCACGGATCCGCAGCAGCGGCTCTTTCTCCAGACGGCGTGGGCCGCGCTGGAGGACGCGGGCATCGACCCGGAGCGCTTCCCCGGCGCCATCTCGCTGTACGCGGGCGCCACGGGCTCCGGGTACACGGACGCCGTGCGGCAGGCGATGCCGTTGGACGCGGCGTCGTACATGGAGCTGCACGGCACCGCCACGCACGAGAGTCTGGCGACGAAGGCGTCCTTCAAGCTGGGGCTCACGGGCGAAAGCGTGCTGCTGTACACCGCGTGCTCCACGGGTCTGGTGGCGGTGCACCTGGCCAGCCAGAGCCTGCGGACAGGCCAGTCCGACGTGGCGCTCGCGGGCGCGATGCGGTTGTCGCTGCCGCAGCGCACGGGCTACGTGCACGAGGAGGGGCTCATCTTCTCCCCGGACGGCCACTGCCGCGCGTTCGACGCGAAGGCGGGGGGCACGCTGTCCGGCAACGGCGTGGGCTCGGTGGTGCTCAAGCGCCTGGAGGACGCGGTGCGGGATGGGGACGCCATCTACGCCGTCATCCGGGGCTCGGCGCTGAACAACGACGGCCGGAACAAGTCCGGCTTCACCGCGCCCAGCGTGCAGGGACAGGCGGCGGTGGTGTCCCAGGCGCTGGCCAACGCGGGCGTGGAACCGGAGGCCGTGGGCTACGTGGAGACCCATGGCACCGCGACGCCGCTGGGGGACCCGATTGAAGTGGCGGCCCTCACGCGCGCGTACGGCCTGGGCGCGGAGCATCGGGGGAGCATCGCGCTGGCGTCGCTGAAGACAAACGTGGGGCACCTGGACACGGTCGCGGGTCTGGCGGGGCTGATGAAGGCCGCGCTGTCGCTGCACCATGGGGAGATTCCCCCCAGCCTCCACTTCGAGAAGCCCAACCCGCAGATCGACTTCGACGCGGGTCCGTTCTTCGTCAACACCACCCTGCGGTCGTGGCCTCGGGGTGAGACGCCTCGCTTCGCCGCGGTCAGCTCCTTCGGCATCGGCGGCACCAACGCGCATGCGGTCCTCGAGGAGGCCCCCCTGCGGCGGAGTGGCGCCACCTCGCGGTCCCATCAGCTCGTCCTGCTGTCCGCGCGTTCGCTGGAGGCGTTGCAGGCGGCGGCGCGGCAGCTCGATGGGCACATGGCGGAGGACGTGGATGCGCAGGCGCTGGCGGACCTGGCTTTCACGCACGCCGTGGGCCGCAAGGCGTTCGAGTACCGCCACGCGCTGGTGGTGAAGGACGCGGCGGACCTGGTGTGGCAGCTGCGCAAGCCGGTGGTCGCGGTGAAGACCGAGAAGCGCGCGCCCCGGGTGGCGTTCGTGTTCTCCGGCCAGGGAGCGCAGCGGGTCGCGATGGGGCGCGAACTGGCGGAGGCGTCGCCCCGGTTCCGCGCGCACCTGGATGCGTGCCTCGCGTTGTTGGAGGCACCACTGCGGGAGCGCGTGTCGTGGCTGCTGTCGCCCGAGGCCGGTGCGGAGGCGGAGACCACGGCGGCCCTGGCGGACACTCGCGTGGCGTTGCCCGCGCTGTTCAGCGTGCAGGTGTCGCTGGCGCGGCTGTGGCAGGACCTGGGCGTGACGCCGTACGCGGTGCTGGGGCACAGCTTCGGCGAGTACGCGGCGGCGTGTGTCGCGGGCGTGCTGTCCCTGGAGGACGCGATGCGCCTCACGGTGGCGCGCGGGGAGCTGATGCACCGCATGCCGCCGGGGGCGATGCTCGCGGTGGCGCTGCCCGCGGCTCGGGTCCAGCCGCTGCTGTCGGGCCGGCTGGAGCTGGCGGCGGTGAACACGCCGGACCGCTGCGTGGTGTCCGGGCCGGTGGAGGAAGTGGAGCGGCTGGAGGCCGCGCTGAAGGCCCAGAAGGCCGGAGCGGTGCGCATGCCCGCGCCGCACGCGTTCCACTCGGTGGATGTGGAGCCGTTGATGCCGGAGCTGGCGCGCGTGGTGGGCACGCTGCGCCGGTCGGAGCCAGCGGTGCGCTACGTGTCCAGCCTCACGGGGACGCTGGCACAGCCCGGGCAGCTGGCGGATCCGCGCTACTGGACCGAACAGATGCGCAAGCCCGTGCACTTCACCCGCGCGGTGGAGACGCTGCAGGAGGAAGGCTGCGCGGTGCTGTTGGAGGTGGGCCCCGGGCAGGACGTGACGCCGCTGGTGCGCGCGAACCTGATGGGGGTGGAGAGCGGTGCGCCTCGCGTCCGAGGCCTGCCGTCGCTGCGGCTGGGCGGAGCGACGACGGAGCAGATGAGCTGGCTCCAGGCCGTGGGCGAGCTGTGGACCGCGGGCGTGCCCGTGGACTGGAGCGCGTTCTACGCGCACGAGCAGCGCCTGCGGCTGCACCTGCCCACGTACGTCTTCCAGGAGAAGACCGTCTGGGTGGAGCAGAAGGTGCAAGGCCGCCTCACCGTGGCTGCGCCGTCACCGGCGGAGCTGTCCACACAGGCTGTGGTTGCCGCTGCCCTCCCCGCTTCGATCGCGAGCGAACCCGCACGTCCGGCCCCGGTCGCGGCATCGGTCATCCTCGAAGCGTCCTCCGAGGCTCCTTCCGCGCCCTCGCAGCCCGCGCGTGACGACGCCCCTCGTGGCGAGGTCGAGGAACGCGTGGCCGCGCTGTGGCGCGCGCGCCTGGGCCTGGAGTTCGTAGGCCGCCATGACGACTTCCTGGAGATTGGCGGCAACTCACTGACGGCCGCGCAGCTGCTCAACCAGGTGCGCGACGCGTTCGGCGTGAACCTGCCGCTCGCCGCCCTCTTCGAAGCCCCCACCGTCGCGGGCATCGCGGAGCGCCTGGTGCCCCTGCTGCGTCAGGCGCCACAGAACCTCGTCTCCGCGGAGCTCCCTCTGGTGCCGCTCGCACGCACCGGCGAGCTGCCGCTGTCCTTCGTGCAGGAGCGCGTCTGGCGCCTGGAGCAGCACCTACCGGGCCAGTCCGCGTACAACATCCCGTTTGTCCTGCGGCTCGAAGGCGACCTGAACGCGGACGTGATGGAGCGTGGCATCCAGGAGATCGTCCAGCGCCACGAAGCGCTGCGCACGACCTATGACGCCGTGGACGGCCGCCCCGTGCAGCGCTTCCACGCGCACATGCGCGTCCCGCTCACCCGCGTGGAGCTGCGCGGCCCCATGGAGGCCCGCGAACCCGAGGCCCTGCGGCTCGCCCGCGAGGACGCCGCGAAGCCGTACGACCTGGTCCACGGCCCCGTGCTGCGCACCACGCTCGTGCGTGTGGACACGCGGCTGCACCTGCTCCTGTGCGGCATCCACCACATCGTCAGCGACACGCTGTCCATCGCCCTCTTCGTCCAGGAGCTGGGCCAGCTCTACGACGCCTTCCTCCAGGGGCGTCCGTCTCCCCTGCCCCCGCTGCCCGTGCAGTACGCGGACTTCGGCGCATGGCAGCGCCACAGCATCGCGGGCGGCCACCTGCCCGAACAGGACCAGGGCTGGCGGCAGCGGCTGGCCGGCATGCCGCGCAAGCTGGATCTGCCCACCGACCGCCCGCGCCCCACCGAAAGCCCGCTCACCTCCGAGCGCATGACGGTCGAGTTCCCGCCCGCGCTCGCCCACGAGCTGGTGGCCTTCGCGCGCCGCGAGGGCTTCACCGGCTACATGACGGTGCTCGCCGCGTGGCAGACGCTGCTGCACCGCTACAGCGGCCAGACGGACGTCATCGTCGGAACGCCCATCGCCAACCGCACGAGGGCGGAGCTGCTGCCGCTCATCGGCTACGTGGCGCACTCGGCGGCGTTCCGGACGCGCTTCTCGGAAGGCCTCACGTTCCGCGAGCTGCTCGCCCAGGTGCGTGACGAGGTCGCCGACGCGCAGACGCGTCCGGATGTCCCCTTCGAGTACCTGGTGGAAGCCCTCATCCCGGGCCATGACATCGGCCGCGGACGACTGACGGACTCCGTGTTCGTCTACCACACGGGTGCGGCCGCGGGCGCCGGGACGCTGAACCTGACGGGCCTGCGCGGTTCGCTGGTGGAGGTGCCGGGCACGCCCGTGCAGTGGGGCGCCACGCTGGCGGACCTCACGCTCCTGCTCTCCGAGGCCCCCGGCCGCGTCCACGGCGTCCTGGAGTACGCGACGGAGCTGTTCGACGCCTCCACCGTGGAGAGGCTGATGGAGCACTTCCAGGTGTTGCTCGGCGAGGCGATCGCCCGGCCTGAGACGCCTGTCTCCCAGCTGCCGCTGACCACGGAGGCCGAGCGCCGCGCCTGGCCCGCGCCCCGTGCATCGCCGGGCTTCACCTCCGTGCCGGCCCTCCTGGCGGAGCGGCGCGCACGCCACGCGGACGCCACCGCCGTCTCGCGCGGGGACGTGCACTGGACCTGGGCCGAACTGGGCGCCCGGGCGGATGCACTGGCCGCGCGGCTGAAGTCCCTGGGCGTGGCGGCTGGGACGCCGGTGGCCGTGTGCTTGCGCTCGTCGCCGGAGAAGCTGGCCGCGCTGTGGGGCGTGTTGGCCGCCGGTGGCGCGGGCATCGCGTTGGGCCCGGCGGACCTGACGCAGTTGCCCGTCTACGCGCCGGAAGGCACCCGCGTGCCGGTGCTCGTCACCACGCGCGCGCTGGTGTCGTCCGTACGCGTGGAGGCTTCGCGCGTCGTGTACGTGGAGGACGTGGACGCGTCGGGTGCTTCCCTCCGTGCAGCGGAGGACGCGCACGCGTTGGCGTGGCTGCTGCCCACGGGCTCCGGACAACCCGCCTGGGCGCTGGGGCACCGCGAGCTGTCGGAGTTCTTCACCGGCCTGGACGCGCGGCTGTCTCCGCCAGATGGCGGCGCGTGGCTGTCCGCGAGCGAGGCCTCCGCGGATCGTCCGGAGCTGGAGGCCCTATGGGCGCTCACGCGTGGCCTGCGCGTGGTGTACCCGCCGGAGCGCATCACCGCGCGGCTGGTGAGCCTGGGCGGCGGCGGGCCTCGCGCGAAGGCGATGGACCTGAGCCTCATCTACTTCGCCAACGACGAGGACTCGCTCCAGGGGCCGAAGTACGAGCTGCTGATGGAGGGCGCGAAGTTCGCGGACGCGAACGGCTTCTCCGCCGTGTGGACGCCCGAGCGGCACTTCCATTCGTTCGGCGGTCTGTATCCGCAGCCCGCGGTGATCTCCGCCGCGGTCGCGGCCGTCACGAAGCACCTGCACGTGCGCTCCGGCAGCGTGGTGCTGCCGCTGCATGATCCGCTCATCATCGCGGAGCAGTGGTCCGTGGTGGACAACGTGTCGCAGGGCCGAGTGGGCCTCTCCGTGGCCACGGGCTGGCACACGCAGGACTTCACCTTCGCACCGGCGAACTTCGAGAAGCGTCGCGACATCCTCCTGGAGAAGCTGTCCACGCTGCGCGCGCTGTGGCGCGGCGAGCGCTTCAAGCGCCCCGGCGGCGCGGGCACCATGGTGGAAGGAGCGCTGCGGCCGAAGCCCGTGCAGAAGGAGCTGCCGGTGTGGCTCACGGCCACGTCCAACCCGGAGACCTTCCGGATGGCGGGCGAGCTGGGCGCGGGCGTGCTCACGGGCCTGCTATCGCACTCACTGGAGGAACTGAAGCCGAAGGTGGCGCTGTACCGCGAGGCATGGCGCCGCAACGGCCACCCCGGCCGAGGCCACATCACCTGCATGCTGCACACGTACCTGGGCGACGACGACCAGGAGGTGTTGCGCATCGTGCGCAAGCCGCTGCTCGCGTACTTCCGCAGCTCGGTGGACATCCTCACGTCGCTGCTGCTCACCCAGGGTTACCAGGGTGACATCCAGAAGCTGTCGCCGGAAGACATCGACGCGCTGCTGGAGCACACCTTCGAGAACCACGCAAAGACGACGGGACTCGTGGGAACGGTGGACGGCGCGGTGCGACGGCTGCGCGACGTGCGCGCGGCGGATGTGGACGAGGTGGCGGCGCTCATCGACTTCGGCCTGGACACGCCGGTGGTGCTGGAAGGCCTGCGCCGGCTGGCCGTGGTGCGCGAGCGCATGGACGCGGAGGCCGCTGCCCGGCAGGAGCAGGTGCTGGTGGAGACCGAGGCAGGCGTCGAAGGACTCCTGGAACTGGCGCGCCAGTCCGGCGCGGTGCTGCTGCACACGTCGGCCCGCCTGGCGCGTTCGCTCAGCGAGCTGCCCGGAGCGCGTGAGTCCCTGGCCCGAGTGGGCGCGCTGGTGTTGGAAGGCGCATCGGCGGAGCTGGGCGCGGCGCTGCACCGGGCCGCGGGCGTCGAGGTGTGGCTGTCCGGTGATGCCCAGGAAGGGGCGCTGCTGCCGCGCACGCTGGGAGAACGCATCCCCGCGAACCTCCAGGCCTGGGTGCTGGACGCGGCCGGTCAGCCCGTGCCAGCGGGTGTGGTGGGCGAACTGGCCCTCGCGGGCGCGGGGCTCCCCACGGCTCTGTGGCGCGCGAGCGACGGCGACCGCCGCCTGGTGCCGCATCCTCGCGAGGCCGCGGCGCGGCTGTACCGCACCGGCCGCCATGCCCGGTTGCGCGCGGATGGCCGCGTGGAGCCCGTGGCGTCACCGTCCCGCCTCCCCCCTCCGCCCGTGGCGCGTCCGGCCGTCGTGGAAGCGCCGCGTCCCGCCGTGGCGCCCGTCGCCGCGCGTCCCGCCGCTCCAGTCGTGAACGAGGGCCCGCCGCCCATTCCGCGCGTGGGCCGAGACCGGCCGCTGCCCGTGTCCTTCGCGCAGCAGCGCCTCTGGTACCTCCAGCAGTTGGAGCCCGGCAGCGGCGCATACAACAACCCGTCGCTCTTCCGCCTCGTCGGGGAGCTGGACGTGGACGCGCTCCAGGCCGCGCTGGACGCGCTGGTGGCGCGGCATGAAGTGCTGCGCACCACGTACGCACTGGAAGGCGATCGCGCGGTGCAGAAGATCCACTCGCCGCGCGGCCTGCCGCTCCCGCGCCGCGACGTGGAGGGCGACACGGAGGAGGCCCGCGAGGCGGAGATGCAGCGCTTCTGCAGGGCCTACGCGCTGTTGCCCTTCGACCTGGAGCAGTCCGTGCTGCGCGCGACGCTGCTGTGCCTGGAGCCCCAGGTGCACGTGCTGGCGATCGTCTTCCACCACGCCGTATCCGACGCGTGGTGCAACATGGTCGTCGCGCACGAGCTGACGGCCAACTACGCCGCGTTCCACTCGGGCCAGCGATCGCCCCTGACGGAGCTGCCGGTGCAGTACGCGGACTACGCCGTGTGGCAGCGCGCCTGGCTGGAAGGCGGCGTGATGGAGGCGCAGCTCGGCTGGTGGAAGCAGCAGTTGGCGGGAGCGCCCGTGCTGGAGCTGCCCACGGACCGGCCACGTCCCGCCGTCCAGTCCTTCGACGGCGCGCGGTACCGCTTCACGTTCCCCGCTGACGTGTCCGCGCCGCTGCTGGCGCTGGGCCGCCGCAACGGCGCCACGTCGTTCATGGTGATGATGGCGCTCTTCCAGACGCTGCTGTCACGCTACTCGGGGCAGGACGACTTCGTGGTGGGCACGCCCATCGCGGGCCGTACGCGCCCGGAAGTCGAATGGCTGCTGGGCTGCTTCATCAACACCCTGCCCTTCCGTTCGAAGCTGTCCGGCCAGCCGTCCTTCGTGGAGCTGCTGGGCCGCGTGCGCACCCAGGCCCTGGAGGCCTACGCGCGCCAGGACGCGCCGTTCGAGCGAGTCCTGGAGACACTCGAACTTCCCCGTGACCTGAGCCGCACGCCGGTCTTCCAGGCCGTCCTCAACGTGATCAACACGCCGGAGGCAAAGGGCCAGCTGCCGTCGCTGGCGCTGAGTCAGGTGGAGGTCCCCACCGACACGGCCAAGTTCGACCTGTCCCTGGAGGTGCTGGAGAGCCGCACGGGCATCGCCTGCCACCTGGAGTACGCCACCGCCCTCTTCGACGCAGCCACCGTCGAGCGCATGGCGGAGCACCTGGTGGTGCTCGCGAGGGAGATCGTCGCGGCTCCGGAAGCACCTGTCGCGACGCTGTCGCTGCTCACGCCGGCCGCGCGCGAGCAGGTGCTGCACGGCTGGAACGACACGCGCGTGGCCTTCCCCACCGGCGCCACGCTCCACCACCTCTTCGAGTCCCAGGCTGAACGCACACCGGAGGCCATCGCGCTCCAGTTCGAGGACCAGCGCCTCACGTACGCGCAGCTCGAAGCCCGGGCCAACCAGCTCGCGCACCACCTGCGTGCGCGCGGCGCGGGTCCGGAGACCCTGGTGGGCGTCTGCATGAAGCGCTCGCTGGAGATGGTCATCGCCCTCCTGGGCGTCCTGAAGTCCGGCGCGGCCTACGTGCCGTTGGATCCGGCCACGCCCGCGGAACGGCTCGCCGGGATGTTGGAGGGCACCGCCGCGCCCGTGCTCCTGGTGCAAGAGCGCTTCCGCGCTGCGCTGCCTCCGAATGCCGCGCACGTCATCGCGCGAGATGCCCACGAAGGCGTCAACACCGCGCTGCCCCCACAGGCCGCGCATGTCATCGCGCTCGACACCCAGTGGGAGGCCATCGAGCGTGAGCCCACCGTCCGGCCTCCGCCGCTCGCCGGTGAGGACTCCCTCGCCTACGTCATCTTCACGTCTGGCAGCACGGGCCGTCCCAAGGGCGCGATGAACGCGCACGCGGGCGTCGTCAACCGCCTGCGCTGGATGCAGGGGCGCTACGGCCTGACGCCGTCGGACACGGTGCTGCAGAAGACGCCGTTCAGCTTCGACGTGTCCGTCTGGGAGTTCTTCTGGCCCCTGATGACGGGCGCGCGGCTGGTGCTCGCGCGGCCCGGCGGACATCAGGAGCCGGACTACCTGGTGGCGCTGATGGCGCGCGAGGGCGTGACGACCACGCACTTCGTGCCGTCCATGCTGCGCGCCTTCGTGGAGGAACCCGGCCTGGAGTCCCTGACGCGCCTGCGCCAGGTGATGTGCAGCGGCGAAGCCCTGCCCGCGGACCTGGTGCTCCGTGCCCAGTCGCGCCTGCCGCGCACCACGCTGCACAACCTCTACGGCCCCACCGAGGCCGCCGTGGACGTGACGTCCTGGGAGTGCCCGCGCGACGAAGCGCTGCGAGTCGTTCCCATCGGCCGGCCCGTGGCCAACACGCGCATGCACGTCCTGGATGCCCACGGCCAACCGGTGCCCGTGGGCATCCCGGGTGAGCTCTTCATCGGCGGAGTACAGGTGGGCCGGGGCTACTGGCGCCGCCCCTCGCTCACCGCCGAGCGCTTCATCCCCGACGGCTTCAGCGACACGCCCGGCGCCCGGCTGTACCGCACGGGCGACATCGCCCGGTGGCGCATGGACGGCACGCTGGAGTACCTGGGCCGCGCGGACTTCCAGGTGAAGCTGCGAGGCTTCCGCATCGAGCTGGGCGACATCGAAGCCACGCTGCTCTCCCACCATGACGTCCGGGAGGCCGTGGCAGTGGTGCGCGAGGACGCGCCCGGTGCGCGGCGCCTGGTCGCCTATGTCGTCTCGGGCGCGGACCTGGATCTGGCCTCGCTGCGGACCCTCCTGTCGCGGCGGCTGCCGGAGTACATGGTGCCCGCGATCTTCATCCCTTTGCCTGCACTTCCGTTGACCTCCAGCGGCAAGGTGGATCGCAAGGCCCTGCCCACGCCGGAGGTCCAGCGCGCCGCGACGCGGGAGTACGCCGCGCCCCGCACGGAGCTGGAGCGGACGCTTTCAGACGTCCTGGCCCAGGTGCTCCGCGTCGAACGCGTGGGGCTCGATGACAACTTCTTCGAGCTGGGCGGCGACTCCATCATCAGCCTCCAGGCCGTCGCCAGGGCCCGGCAGGCCGGCATCCAGCTGTCCGTCCGCGACCTGTTCCAACACCCGACGCTGGCGGCCCTGGCCTCCGTGGCTCGTGTCAGCGGGGTTCGCCTCGCGGAACAGGGACCGGTGGTGGGCGAGGTGCCGCTCACGCCCATCCAGCGCCAGCTGCTGGAGCGCGACCCCTCGCACGCCCACCACGTCAACCAGGTGCTGCTGCTCCAGACGCGCCAGCCGTTGAAGGCGGCGTGGGTGGAAGAGGCGCTCCAGGCGCTGGTGGTCCACCACGACGCCCTGCGCATGCGCTTCGTGCGCGAGGACGGCGGCGCCTGGCGCCAGCAGAACGCCGCGTCCGACGAGGCCCGGGTCTCCCTGCTCCAGTTCGATCTGTCCGGCCTGCCCGCGGACATGCGCTCGGCGCGGCTGGAGGAGGAGGCCGAGCGCCTCCAGGCCTCGTTCGACCTGGCCGGGCCGCCCCTGCTGCGCGCCGCGCTCTTCCACTTCGGCGCCGGACAGGAGCAGCGCCTGCTGCTGATCCTCCACCACCTGGTGGTGGACGGCGTGTCCTGGCGTGTGCTCGTCGAGGACCTGGAGACGACGTACCTGCGGCTGCGCGCGGGCCAGGCCCCCGCGCTTCCCGCGAAGACGACCTCCGTCCTGGCCTGGGCCCGCAGGCTGGAAGCCCACGCCCTGTCCGACGCCCTGCATGCCCAGACGTCCCTCTGGCTCGACGAGGCCCGGCGGGATGTGGCCCCGTTGCCTACCGACGGCTCCGGGCCCGGCACCGCGGGCTCGCACCGCACCGTGTCCGTGCGGCTGGAAGCGGAGCAAACCCGGCTGCTGCTCAAGGAGACGCCGGGGGCCTGGCGGGCGCGGATCAACGACATCCTGCTGACGGCCCTGGCCCTGGCCCTGCGCGAGTGGACGGGCCAGTCGCGCCTGCTCATCGACCTGGAGGGCCATGGTCGCGAGGAGCTCTTCGCGGACGCGGACGTGTCCCGCACCGTGGGGTGGTTCACGTCACTGACACCGGCCCTGCTCCAGTTGCCGGAGGGTGGATCGGCCGGAGACTGCCTGCGCGCGGTGCGCGATTCGCTGTCCACGTGGCCCGACCGCGGCATCGGCTACGGCCTCCTGAGGTTCATGGGGCCCGCGGAGCTCCGGCAGCGGCTCGCGGCCCTGCCGTCCGCGCAGGTGGTCTTCAACGGCCTGAGCCAGCAGGACGGTTCCACCGGCGCCAGCACCCTCTTCGCCCCGGGCACCGAGCCCACCGGGATGACGGTGTCGCCCAAGGCCCTTCACGCGCACGCGCTGTCCATCGACGGCTTCGTCGTGGACGGACAGCTGCGGATGGACTTCGGCTTCAGCCATGAGTGGCATCACGCCGCCACCATCGAAGCCCTGGCCCAAGGCTTCACGCGCGCACTGCGCGAGCTCATCGCCCAGCGCCACTCGGAGGACGCGCGCAAGCGGACGCCGAGCGACTTCCCGCTGGCGCGCCTGTCCCAGGCCTCGCTGGACGCGGTGCTCTCCGCGCAGGGTCCCACGGTGGAGGACCTGTTCCCGCTCTCCGCGCTCCAGGAGGGCATGCTCTTCCACGCGCTGAATGATCCGGAGGCGGGCTTCTACTTCGAGCAGGCCGCGTGGTCGGTCCACTCGGACGTGGACCTCGCGCTGTTCCAGCGGACGTGGCAGACGACGGTGGACCGCAACCCCATCCTGCGCACGGCCTTCGTGTGGAAGGACCTGGAGTCGCCGCTACAGGCGGTGCATTCACGCGCGGTGCTGCCGTTCGAAGCGCATGACTGGCGCCACCTGCCGGAGCCGGAGCAGCGGACCGGGCTGGAGCGGCTGTTGGCGGAGGATCGCGCGCGAGGCTTCGACGTGTCGCGTGCGCCCTTGTCGCGCATGACGGCGGTGCGGCTGGGAGACGCGCGGTGGCGTTTCGTCTGGAGCCACCACCACCTGCTGTTCGACGGCTGGAGCCTGGGCCTGTTCTTCCAGGAGGTCTTCGCCATCTACGACGCGCTGACCGCCGGGATGCCGCTGCCCGCCGCCAGACGTCCGCCGTTCCGTGACTACATCGCGTGGCTGGGCCAGCGCGACATCGCCGAGGACGAACGCTTCTGGCGCGGCCAGCTGCGAGGCCTGTCGTCGCCCACGCCCCTGCCGGCCATGCGCCCTCCGTCCGCGCACCCCGACGGCACGGTGAATCAGCCCAACCGGGTGCTGACCCTTCCGGAGGCCCGCACCGCGGCGCTGGAAGCTTTCGCCCGGCAGCACCGGCTCACGGTCAACACGCTGACGCAGGCGGCCTGGGCCCTGGTGCTGGCGCGCCACGCGGACACGCGCGATGTGCTCTTCGGCACCACGTTCGCGGGTCGGCCGCCGGAGCTCGCGGGCTCGGAGGCCATGCTGGGCCTGCTCATCAGCACGCTGCCGGTTCGCGTCGCGCTCCCCGACGAGGACGCGCCCGTGCTGTCGTGGCTCCAGTCCCTCCAGGCGAAGCTGTTGGACATCCAGCAGCACCAGCACACGCCGCTGGTCGCCGCGCACGGCTGGAGCGACATCCCCCGGGGCCTGCCGCTCTTCCAGTCGCTGCTCGTCTTCGAGAACGCCCCCCTCGACGAATCGGTGCTGCGCCGCTCCACGGCGCTGGATCTGCGCGACTTTGTCATCGGCGAGAGCACGAACTACCCGCTGTCGGCCACGGTGTACCCGGGCCGTGAGCTCCAGCTGAACCTGTCCTACGACGAGACCCGCTTCGACGCGGCCGCAGTGCAGCGCGTGCTGGGCCAGTGGAGTCAGGCGCTGGAATCCCTCATCCAGCCCGGGGCCCGGCTGACGGACGTGTCCCTCCTCCCCGCCGAGGACCGCGCCTGGCTGCTGCGCACCGGCACCGGCGACGTCGTGGACTTCGATCGCGAGACCACGGTGCACGCGCGCTTCGAACGGCAGGCCGCCGAGACGCCAGATGCGGACGCCCTGGTGTTCGAGGAAGCGACGCTGTCCTTCCAGCAGCTCAACGCGCGGGCCAACCGGCTCGCATGGCACCTGCGATCGCTGGGCGTGGGCCCCGAAGTCACGGTCGGCCTGTGCCTGGAGCGGTCGGTGGAGGCCATCGTCGCGCTGCTCGCGGTGCTCAAGGCCGGAGGCGCCTTCGTGCCGCTGGACCCCAAGGCTCCGGCGGCACGCAAGTCGTTCGTGCTCAAAGACAGTGGCGCGAGCGTGCTGGTGACGACGACGCAGGCACTGCAAGAAGCGTGGCACCCGGAGGTGCCCCACCTGGTGCGGCTGGACGCAAAACCTGTCGGACAGTCGGACAGGTTCGCGGAGGCCGGGCAGGCCCCGGGGGACACCGAACCTGTCGGACAGTCGGACAGGTTTTCGGACAACCTGCCGCCAGCGGCGGGTCCGGGGAACCTCGCCTACGTCATCTACACGTCCGGCTCTACGGGCACGCCCAAGGGCGTGATGGTGCAGCACCGCTCGGTGATCCACCTGCACCTGGCGATGACGCGGAGCATCTACGAGGAACTGCCCCGCGCTCAGCGCATCACCGTGAACGCGCCGCTGTACTTCGACGCCGCCATCGAACAGGTGATCCAGCTGCTGGACGGCCACTGCCTGGTCCTCGTCCCGGAGGACGTGCGCCTGGACCCGGAGGCCATGCTCGATTGGATGGAGCGTCAGCGCATCCACCTGCTGGACGGCACGCCGTCGCAGATCAAGCTCCTGCTGTCCGCGGGAATGCTGGAGCGCGCCCATGGCCCCGTCCGGTTCTCCATCGGCGGCGAGGCGATGGACGAGGTGACGTGGCGGCAGCTCGCCGCGGCGAAGCACGCACGCGCCTACAACGGCTACGGCCCCACGGAGGTCACCGTGGACGCGACGACCATCGCCGTCCAGGGCGCGCCCCAGCCGTTGCCCGTCATCGGCCGGCCGATAACCAACCTGCGCGCCTACGTGCTGGACGCGAACCTGCGTCTGGCACCCATCGGGACGCCGGGCGAGCTGTGCCTCTCCGGTGAAGGCGTCACACGCGGCTACCTGGGCCAGCCCGCGCTCACGGCCGAACGCTTCCTGCCGGATCCCTTCGGTACGGACCCGGGCGCGCGCATGTACCGCACGGGGGACAAGGCCCGTTGGCGCGAGGACGGCACGCTCGACTTCATGGGCCGCCTGGACTTCCAGGTGAAGCTGCGCGGCAACCGCATCGAGCTGGGTGAGATCGAAGCCACGCTGCGCGCGCACCCGGGCATCCGGGACGCGGTGGCGCAGGTGCACGACGACCGGCTGGTGGCATACGTCGCGCCCCCAGTGGACACGTCGCCCCTGCGTGAACACCTGCTCCGTCACCTGCCGGAGTACATGGTGCCCGCCGTGTTCATCACGCTGGACGTCCTGCCGCTGACGCCCAACGGCAAGGTGGACCGCAAGGCGCTGCCGGCACCGGCCGCCGCGCCCGCCACGGAGCGCGTCATCGAACCGCCCGCGACGCCCACCGAGGCGGCGCTGATCCCGCTGTGGATCGAGGTGCTGCGCGTCCCCGCCGTGGGACGCCACGACGGCTTCTTCGAGCTGGGCGGCCACTCGCTGCTGGCCACGCAGCTGGTGTCGCGCGTGCGCAAGCACTTCGGCGTGGAGCTGCCCCTGCGCGCCCTGATGGAAGGGCCCACGGTCGCGGCGCTGGCCGAGCGCATCGACGCCCTCCAGCAGCCCGCATCCGAGGCCCGCGAAGTCCCCGCGTCCGCCCTGCCCTCGCTGGTCCGCGCGGAGCGGCCGGACGTGCTGCCCCTGTCGTTCGCGCAGCAGCGGCTCTGGTTCATCGAGCAGTTGGGCACGGCGGGCAATGCCTACAGCCTCCCGAGCATGCTGGAGCTGGAAGGCACGCTGGACATCATCGTGATGCTGGCCGCGTTCGACGAACTGGTGCGCCGCCACGAAGCGCTGCGCACGACCTTCCGTTCGCACGAGGGCACGCCGTCGCAGGTCATCCATCCGCCCTTCCCCATGCCCCTGCGGAACGTGGATCTGTCCGCGCTGCCGACGGAGGAGGCGCGCGAAGCGGAGGTGTCGCGGCTGGCGCTGGAGGAGGCCCGCGCCCCGTTCGACCTGGAGCAGGGCCCGCTGTTCCGGGGGCTCCTGATGAAGCTGGGGCCCACGAAACACCGGTTGCTGCTCAACACGCACCACATCATCTCCGACGGCTGGTCCACCGGCGTGCTGGTGCGGGAGATGGGCGCGCTCTACGCGGCGTTCTCCGCGGAGCAGTCCTCTCCGCTGCCGGAGCTGCCGGTGCAGGCCGCCGACCACGCGCTCTGGCAGCGCGGCTGGCTCCAGGGCGACGTGCTGGAGTCGCAGGTGGAGTACTGGCGCGGGCAGCTGGACGGCGCCGCGCCCTACCTGGAGCTGCCCACGGACCACCCGCGTCCGGCGCGCCAGTCCTTCCGGGCCGGCGTGCAGCCCATGACCCTGGCGCGTGAGCTGAGCGAGGCGCTGGAGTCACTGGCGAAGCAGACCTCCACCACGCCCTTCATGGTGCTGCTCGCGGCCTTCCAGCTGCTGCTGCACCGGTACGCGGGCCAGGAGGACGTGCTCGTGGGGTCGCCCATCGCGGGCCGCCGTCACGCGGAGGCCGAGGAACTCATCGGCTACTTCGCGAACACGGTGGTGCTGCGCACGCGGGTCCGCGACACGCTCCGCTTCCGTGAGCTGCTGGAGCAGGTGCGCGCCACCACGCTGGGCGCGTACGAGCACCAGGACCTGCCGTTCGAGAAGCTGGTGGAGGTGCTCCACCCGGAGCGAGACCTGGGCCGCACGCCGCTATTCCAGGTGACCTTCACGCTCCAGAACGCGCCCCTGCCGGAGCTGTCCCTGCCGGGGCTGACGCTGCGCCCGCTGGAGTCCACCCCGGACGTCATCCTCTTCGACCTCCAGTGGCTGATGATGCGCACGCCGGACGGCTTCGACGGCGGGCTCGTCTTCAACCAGGACCTCTTCGAACCGGCCACCGCGGCCGGAATGGCGGAGCACCTCCGCGTGCTGCTGGAGGCCGCCGTCCGGGCGCCCGACACGAGGCTGGGGCAGCTGCCCTGGCTCACGGACGCCGAGCGCCAGCGGTTGCTCATCGGGTGGAACGACACCGCCCGGGACTACCCGCGCGACGCGTCCGTGGGCGCCCTCTTCGCGGAGCAGGCCGCGCGCACGCCGGACGCCATCGCGCTGAAGTCCGGAGGGGAGACGCTCACGTACGCGGCGCTGGAGCGCGCGTCGAACCAGCTCGCGCACCACCTGCGGCGCCAGGGCGTGCGGCCCGGCCACCGGGTGGGCCTGTGCCTGGAGCGGTCGTTCGACCTCGTCACCGGTCTGCTGGGCATCCTGAAGGCCGGCGCGGCCTACGTGCCGGTGGACGCGAAGACCCCCGCGGAGCGCATCACCTGGATGCTCCAGGCGGCCAGCGTGAGCGTGCTCGTCACGCAGGAGGCCCTGGCGGATGAGCTGCCCCAGGTGACGGACCTCCAGGTCCTGCTGGACGCGGATGAAGCCCAGATCGCGCGTCAGCCGGAGACGCCACTCGACCTGAACATGCCCGCCGACGCGCTGGCCTACGTGATGTTCACGTCGGGAAGCACCGGCCGGCCCAAGGGCGTGAGCGTCCCGCACCGGGGCATCACGCGCCTGGTGCGCGGCGCGGACTTCATCCACTTCGGACCCGAGGAGGTCTTCCTCCAACTAGCACCCATCGCGTTCGACGCGTCCACGCTGGAGGTCTGGGGCGCGTTGCTCAACGGCGCGACGCTGGTGCTGGCGCCGCCCAAGGCCTTGTCACTGGAGGAGACAGGAGCACTGCTGCGCCGCGAAGGCATCACCACGTTGTGGCTCACCGCGGCCCTCTTCGAGCAGATGGTGATCCACCAGGGTGAAGCGCTGGCCCGGGTGAAACAGGTGCTGGCGGGCGGCGACGTGCTGCCCGTGGAGCGCGTGCGCGAACACCTGAAGCGGCTGCCCCCGGGCGCCGTGCTGGTCAACGGCTACGGCCCCACGGAGAACACCACGTTCTCCGCCACGCACACGCTGCGCGCTGGGGACACCGTGGGCCGCTCGGTGCCCATCGGCCGTCCGCTGTCGAACTCCACGGCGTGGGTGCTGGACGCGGCGCTCCAGCCCGTGCCGCCGGGTGTGCCGGGCACGCTGTACGTGGGCGGAGACGGACTGGCCTGGGGCTACCTCCAGCGCCCGGACCTCACCGCCGAACGCTTCATCCCCCACCCCTTCGCCAGCGAGCCAGGGGCACGCCTCTACGACACGGGCGACCGCGTGCGCTGGCAGCGCGACGGGACGTTGGAGTTCCTGGGCCGCACCGACTTCCAGGTGAAGCTGCGAGGCTTCCGCGTGGAGCCGGGCGAAATCGAAGCCGTGCTGCGCCAGTCGCCCGAAGTCCAGGAGGCGGTGGTCGTGGTGCGCGAGGACGTGCCGGGCGACAAGCGCCTCGTGGCCTACGTCGTGAGCGGTGAAGACGAAGGCGTGGACACGGGAGCACTGCGGGCGTCCGTGCAGAAGCAGCTGCCGGACTACATGGTGCCGTCCGCCATCGTGGTGCTGCCCAAGCTGCCCCTGAGTTCGCACGGCAAGGTGGACCGCAAGGCCCTGCCCGCGCCCCAGGCCCGTGCCACGGACAGCGCCACCGCCGCGCCTCGGAGCGAGCTAGAGAAGGCTCTCGCGGGCATCTGGGCGGAGGTGCTGCACCTGGACACCGTGGACATCCACGGCGACTTCTTCGAGCTGGGTGGGCACTCGCTGCTGGCCACGCAGGTGGTGTCTCGCATCCGGTCGACGCTGGGCGTGGAGCTGCCGCTGGGCGAGCTGTTCCGCGCGCCCACGGTGGCGTCGCTGGCGGAGCGACTGGTGAACGCGCGCCGCACCCAGGCGCCGCCGCTGGTCCGTGCAGAGAGGACCTCCGCCCCGCCGCTGTCGTTCGCGCAGCAGCGGCTGTGGTTCGTCGACCAGTTGGAGCCGGGCAGCCCGCTCTACAACATGCCGCTGGCGCTGAGCCTCACGGGCGAGCTGGACGTGGAAGCACTGCGCGGAAGCCTGGACGCGCTGATGGCGCGGCATGAATCCCTGCGCACCACGTTCCGCATGGAGGCAGGCAAGCCCGTGCAGGACATCCGCCCGGACGCCCACGTCCCCCTGGAGCTGGTGGACCTGACGATCCTGGGCAGCCGCGCCGCGAAGCAGGCCGAAGCCCAGCGCCTGGGCCATGCGGAGACGCTGCGCCCGTTCGACCTGACGCGCGGGCCGGTGATCCGCGCGCTGCTGATGAAGCTGGATGAACGGGAGCACGTGCTGGTGCTGCACCTGCACCACATCGTGTCCGACGGTTGGTCGCTGGGCATCCTCGTGCGGGAGCTCACGGCCCTCTACGAGGCCCGGCGCGCGGGTCGTTCCGCCACCCTGCCGGAACTGCCGGTGCAGTATGCGGACTACGCTGTCTGGCAGCGCGGCTGGCTCCAGGGCGGCGTGCTCCAGGCGCAGGTCGAGTGGTGGAAGAACCAGTTGTCCGGAGCGCCCTTCGTGCTGGACGTGCCCACGGACCGGCCAAGGACCGCGACATCCACACAGCGAGGCGGACTGGTCCGAGTCACGCTGCCGCGAGTCCTGAGCGAGCGTGTGGACGCGCTGGCCCAGGCCGAAGGCGCCACGCCCTTCATGGCGCTGCTTGCGGCGTTCCAGGCCGTGCTGTCGCGCATGTCCGGGCAGGACGATGTGTTGGTGGGCTCGCCCATCGCGAACCGCCGGCACGCGGAGACGGAGGGCCTCATCGGCTTCTTCGTGAACATGCTGGTGCTGCGTGGCCGCTTCGGTGCGAAGACGACGTTCCGCGAGCTGCTGTCGCAGGTGCGCGCCACCACGCTGGGCGCGTACGAGCACCAGGACATCCCGTTCGAACACCTGGTGGAAGCGCTCCAACCCGACCGTGACCTGGGCCGCACACCGCTCTTCCAGGCGATGTTCGCGCTCCAGAACGCCCCGGTGCCGGAGCTGGCCGTGCCAGGCCTCACGGTGGCCCCGGCTCATTTCGAGGGCAACGCCCCGTCCCAGTTCGAGCTGGCGCTGGATCTGAACCGCACCCAGGACGGCTACGAGGGCCGCTTCCACTACTCCGCGGACCTGTTCGACGCGGGCACCATCGAGCGGTTCGCCGCGCACCTGCGCCGCCTGCTGGAGGCCGTCTGCGACGCGCCGGACCTGCCGCTGGCGGACGTGTCGCTCGTGTCGCCGGAGGAGCTGGTGCGACTGGTGCGCATGGGCGGCGGTGAGCTGCTCGACTTCGAGCGCGACGCCACGCTGCACGGCCTCATCGAGCGGCAGGTGGCGCGAACGCCAGATGCCCCAGCCGTGGTGTTCGGGGAGACGGCGTTGACGTACCGGCAGCTCGACACGCGGGCGAACCAGCTCGCGTGGCGGCTGCGCTCCATGGGGGTGGGCCCGGAGGTGCGGGTGGCGCTGTGCCTGGAGCGTTCGGTGGAGTCCATCGTCGCGCTCCTCGCGGTGCTCAAGGCGGGCGGGGCCTTCGTCCCGCTGGACCCCGGAGCCCCACCCGCGCGCAGGGACTTCGTGCTGAAGGACAGCGCCGCGGCCGTGCTCGTCACGACGGAGGCTGCGTGCGGGGACTGGAGCCCCTACGGCGTCCAGGAGGTCTGGCTGGACGTGGAGCAGACCGGCCTGGGTGCCCTCTCGCATGAGCCCCTGCCCGCCCTGACGGGCCCGGAGCACCTGGCGTACGTGCTGTACACGTCCGGCTCCACGGGCAAGCCCAAGGGCGTGATGGTGCAGCACCGCTCCGTGCTCAACATGCACCGGGCCATGGGCCGCGCGTTCTACGCGGGCCAGCCGCGTGGACAGCGCATCAGCGTCAACGCGCCGCTGTACTTCGACGCGGTGATCGAGCGCGTGGTCCACCTCATCGACGGGCACTGCCTCCACGTCGTCCCGGACGCGCTGCGTCTGGATCCGGAGGCGATGCTCGCGTGGCTGGAGCAGCACCGCATCGACGCACTGGACTGCACGCCCGCGCAGCTCAAGCCGCTCCTGGCGGCCGGTCTGCTGGAGCGGGCCTGGGTGCCGCCGGTCATCCTGACGGGCGGCGACGCGCTGGACGTGGAGACGTGGCGGCGGCTCGCGGCGACGGACCGCACGCGCGCCTTCAACGGCTACGGTCCCACGGAGTGCACGGTCGGTACGACGGGCGCCCCCATCCAGGGCAGTCCCCGGACGGAGCCCGTCATCGGGCGGCCGCTGGCGAACCTGAACGCGTACGTGCTCGACGCACGGCAGCGGCTGGTGCCCATCGGCACGCCGGGAGAGTTGTGCTTCTCAGGCGAGAGCGTCACGCGAGGTTACCTGGGCCGGCCGGACCTGACGGCCGAGCGCTTCATGCCAGACCCCTTCAGCGCGGAGCCCGGAGCCCGCCTCTACCGCACGGGCGACAGGGGCCGCTGGCGGCCGGACGGGACGTTGGAGTTCCTGGGCCGCATGGACTTCCAGGTGAAGCTGCGCGGCTACCGAATCGAGCTGGGCGAAATCGAAGCCACGCTGCGCATGCACGCCGGAGTCCGGGACGCGGTGGCCCTGGTCCGGGAGGACACGCCGGGCGACGCGCGGCTCGTGGCCTACGTGGTGACGGACGGCGACACGGAGGTGCTGCGAGAGCACCTGCGCCGTCACCTGCCCGAGTACATGGTGCCGTCGGCCTTCGTCACCCTGCCCGTCCTGCCGCTGACACCCAACGGCAAGGTGGACCGCAAGTCGCTGCCCTCGCCGGAGGCGCAGTGGCGTGCGGCGCGCTCGTACGAGGCCCCGGCGACGCCCGCGGAGGTGGCCCTGGCCTCGCTGTGGGAGGAGCTGTTGAACGTGCCCGTGGTTGGCCGCAACGACCACTTCTTCGAGCTGGGCGGCCACTCGCTGTTGGCCACACAGCTGGTCTCCCGCATCCGCGCCCGTTTCGGCGTGGACGTGGGCGTCCGGGCGCTGTTCGAGTCCCCCACCGTGGCGGCGCTCGCCCAGCGGCTGCCAGACGCGCCGGAAGCCAGCGCCCTGCCGCCGCTGCGTCCCGCGACGAGCCCCGGTCCGCATCCGCTGTCGTTCGCGCAGCAGCGGCTGTGGTTCATCGATCAGCTCGACCCGGGCAGCGCGCTCTACAACATGCCCACGGCGCTGCGCCTCTCCGGCGCGGTGGACGTGCTCGCGCTCCAGCAGGCCTTCGACGCCCTGGTGCAGCGCCACGAAGCGCTGCGCACCACCTTCGAGTCCCACGACGGTGAACCCCGCCAGCACGTGCACCCCGCCCCCTCCGGAGTCCTGTCGGTGGTGGATCTGACGGGCCTGCCCGACGACGCGAGGGAAGCAGAGGCCGTGCGGCTCGCGAGCGAGGACGCGCTGAAGCCCTTCGACCTCGCCGTGGGTCCGCTCGCGCGCCTCACGCTGCTGAAGCTGGGCGAAGAGGAGCACGTGCTGCTGTTGTGCATGCACCACGCCATCGGCGACGGCTGGTCCATGGGCATCCTGGTGCGCGAAGTCACCGCGCTCTACGAGGCCTTCCGGCAGGGTCAGCCCTCGCCGCTGGCCCCGTTGCCGGTGCAGTACCCGGACTTCGCCGTCTGGCAGCGCGGCTGGCTCCAGGGCGAAGTGCTGGACGCGCAGCTTGGCTGGTGGACGCAGCAGCTGGCCGGAGCCCCGCAGGCGCTGGCCCTGCCTACCGACAAGCCGCGTCCACCCCAGCGTTCGGCCAGGGGCGCGACGTTCCCGGTGCGCCTGTCGCAGTCGTTGAGCGAAGCGGTGGATGCGCTGGCCCAGGCGGAGGGTGCCACGCCCTTCATGGTGCTGCTCGCGGCGTTCCAGACGCTGCTGCACCGGTACTCCGGGCAGGAGGACCTGCTGGTGGGCACGTCCATCGCGGGCCGGCGCCACGCGGAGACGGAGGGCCTCATCGGCTTCTTCGTGAACACGCTGGTGCTGCGCGCCCGGTTCGACGGTCGTCCGTCGTTCCGGAGGCTGCTCGCGCAGGTGCGCACCACCACGCTGGGCGCGTACGAGCATCAGGACATCCCCTTCGAGCGGTTGGTGGAAGCCGTGCAGCCCACGCGCGACCTGTCGCGCACGCCGCTAGTCCAGGCCCTCTTCGTGCTCCAGAACATGCCGGACGCGGAGGTGCGCCTGCCGGAGCTGACGCTGCGGCCGGTGGAGGTGGACCTGCCCACGACGAAGTTCGACCTGGACCTGACGCTGAGCCGCACGGAGCGAGGCTTCGAGGGCGACCTCTCCTACGCCACGGACCTCTTCGAACCCGCCACGGCCCGCGGGCTGTCCGAGCACCTGGTCCAACTGCTGGAGGGCGCGGTCGCGAAGCCCGACGCCGCACTGGACACCCTGCCCCTGCTGACGGCGGAGGAGCGTCAGTGGGTGCTGGAGGAGTGGAGCGGAGAGACCGCCCCCTTCGAGGCGGACCTGCCCTTCCACGCACGCTTCGAACAGCAGGTGACGCGCACGCCGAAGGCGCCCGCCGTGGTGATGGGCGACACGACTGTGTCCTTCCACCAGCTCAACGTGCGCGCGAACCAGCTGGCGCACTACCTGCGCTCGCTGGGCGTGGGCCCGGAGGTGCCGGTGGCCTTCTGCCTGGAGCGCTCGCCGGAGGCCATTGTCTCCCTCCTGGGCATCCTCAAGGCGGGCGGCGCGTACGTGCCGCTCGACCCCGCGGCCCCCGAAGCGCGAAGGGCCTTCATCCTGGAGAACAGCGGCGCGGCCGTGCTGCTGACCACCCAGGCCCAGTTGGAGTCTTGGCCGCCGGCGGTGCGGCACGTGGTACGGCTGGACGCGGACGCGCGGCGCATCGAAGCGTCCTCGCCGGGCAACCCGCGAGTGGCCACGCGGCCGGAGCACCTGGCCTACGTCATCTACACGTCGGGTTCCACGGGCACGCCCAAGGGCGTGATGATCCAGCACCGCTCGCTGGCGCACCTGCATCGTTCGATGACGGAGGCCTGCTACACGCAGGCGCCGAAGGTGATGCGGGTGAGCCTCAACGGGCCGCTCTACTTCGACGCATCCGTGCCGCAATTGCTGTTGATGGCGGACGGTCACTGCCTGTGCATCGTCCCGGAAGCCGTGCGGCAGGATCCGGAGGCGATGCTCGCGTGGGTGGAGCAGCGGCGCATCGACGCGCTGGACTGCACGCCGTCGCTGTTCAAGCTGCTGCTGGAGGCGGGCTTCCTGGAGCAGTCCCACGTGCCGGCCATCAGCCTCATCGCCGGTGAGGCGATGGACGAGGTGACGTGGCGCACGCTCGCGGCCACGGACCGCACGAGGGGCTACAACGCCTACGGCCCCACCGAGGGCACCGTGGCGTCCACCACCGAGTGCATCCAGGGCGCGGCGCAGCCCACGCCCGTCATCGGCCGGCCCATGCTCAACGTGGGCGTGTACGTGCTGGACGCGAACCTGAACCCCGTGTCCGTGGGAGTGCCGGGAGAGCTGTTCATCGCAGGCGAAGGCCTGGCGCGCGGCTACCGCAACAGGCCGGACCTCACGGCGGAGCGCTTCCTCCCCCATCCGTTCAGCACGGAGCGCGGAGCCCGCCTGTACCGCACGGGCGACCGGGTCCGCTGGAAGCAGGACGGCACGCTGGACTTCATGGGGCGCGTGGACTTCCAGGTGAAGCTGCGCGGCTACCGCATCGAGCCGGGCGAAATCGAGGCCGCGCTGCGCACGCACCAGGGCATCCGCGACGCGATGGTGCTGGTGCGCGAGGACGTGCCGGGCGTGCAGCGGCTGGTGGCGTACGTGGCGCCGGAGGTGGACACCGCTCCGCTCCGAAGCCACCTCCAGCGCTCGCTGCCGGACTACATGGTCCCTGCGGCCTACGTCGCCCTGCCCGTCCTGCCGCTGACACCCAACGGCAAGGTGGACCGCGCGGCACTGCCGGCTCCAGAGGATGAAGCCACGAACCCCGAAGCGAGGGTCGGCCCCAGGGACGAACAGGAAGCGATGCTCGAGCGTCTCTGGGCCGAAGCCCTGGGCGTGTCCACCGTGGACGTGCGCACCAGCTTCTTCGAACTGGGCGGGCACTCGCTGCTGGCGGTGCGGCTGATGGCGGCGGTGCACCGGGAGACGGGGCGGAAGCTCCCGCTGTCGGCGCTCTTCCAGGCCCCCAGCGTGGAGCGGTTCGCGGTCCTGCTGGGTGAGGCCGAGCCGAAACCCTTCACGCCGCTGGTGCCCTTCACGAAGGAAGGCACGGGCAGCGCGCCGCCGTTCTTCTGCGTGCACCCGGTGGGAGGCAACGTGCTGGCCTACGCGGAGCTCGCGCGCAGGCTGGGACCGGATCAACCCTTCTACGGCCTCCAGGCGCGAGGCCTGGACGGCACGGACCAGCCGCTGGACACCGTGGAGGCCCTGGCCGCCAGCTACGTGCGCGTGGTGCGAGGCGTCCAGCCCCACGGCCCGTACCACCTGGGCGGTTGGTCCCTGGGAGGCGTCATCGCCTACGAGATGGCGTACCAGCTCCGCGAAGCAGGTGAAGCGGTGGAGTTGGTGGCGATGATCGACTCATACGTGCCGGAGGCGGTGCCGGACTCGGAGCCGAACCTGGATCGCATGCTGGCGGTGGGCCTGTTCGCACAGGACCTGATGGGCGTGTCGCTGGCGGACCTGGACGTGGACACGGCGGTGCTGGAGCCCGAAGCGGTACTCACCAAGGTGCTGGAGTCCGCGGCCCAGGCCGGAGCCCTGCCGTCCGGACTGGACGCGATGTCCCTCTTCGAGGTCTTCGAGGCGAACCTCGAAGCGGCCCGGCGCTACCACCCACCCGCGATGGATCAGCACGTGCTGCGCATCCACGCGGAGGAGCGGGACGAGACGCGCACTCCCGACGGCGGCTGGACAGCGCTGGTGGGCGAGCAGCTCGAATCGCACGAACTGCCGGGCACCCACCACACGCTGCTGCGCGAGCCCACCGTGCAGGCCGTGGCCGAGCTGCTGGCGAAGGCGCTCCGCGACGCGGGCCAGGAGTGACGTAACCCCCGCAGGCCCGCAACGAAGAACCCCGCTCCCTCCTTCGAGGGGGCGGGGTCCGTGAACCACGTCACCGCTGCACGGTGACTACTTGTGCGCGTTCAGGTCCGGCTCGGACGCGGGCGCCTTGTCGGCGGGCACGTCGAAGAAGGCGCCGGGGCTGGCCGCGCGCGTGGGCGACATGCTGTTCTCCAGCGTCTCCGGCACGGGCGGCAGGGCCACCTGCGTCACTTGCTCCTTGGCGGCAGCCTCGGCCTTGAGCTTCGCGTTCTTGCGGCGGCGGTACAGGAAGTAGCCCACCGCCAGCACCGCCAGCGACCCCAGCACCACGACCTGGCCGTCCTTCAGCTTGCGGATGACCATGTCCAGCTCGCCACCGAAGTGGAACCCGAGCCACACGAACACCGGCGCGGACAGCAGCGCCGCCAGGCCGTCCCAGAAGATGAAGCGCCAGTAGGACATGTGCACGGAGCCCGCAGTGAAGTACGTCACCGCGCGCACGCCCGGCATGAAGCGCGCGATCATCACGATCTTCTGGCCGTGCGTGACGAAGAGCGACTCCACCTTCGCCCGCTTCTCCGGCGTGACGATCTTGGAGAAGAACCCCCCACCCTTCGCCCCCGGGTCGCGCCCCAGCTTCGTGCCCAGCCGGCGCCCCGCCAGGTAGATGAGGCTGTCACCCACCAGGATGCCGAAGAACCCCACCGCCATCATCACCGGCAGGTTGGCCGCGCCCTTGTGCGCCAGGAACCCACCGAGGATGAGCGAGATGTCCTCCGGCAGAGGCACGCCCAGCCCGCACGCCACCAGGATGGCGAACACGGACAGATAGGCGAAGAGGCCCTGGGAGCTACCGAGCAGGTTGGTGAGCAGTTCGTCCACGCGTCGTTCCGTCCAATCACTTCCCGAAGGGCCGCTCGGCAACCACCCGGGCCAGCCCGTCCATCACCCAGCCATCAACCGGGTGCGGCAGTTGAAAACTCCGGCCGCCCAGCTTCCCACCTCAAGCGTCCGCGCCACATCACGAAAGCCGCCGGCCGTATGTCTACCCATACCTACGGTGTGCGACAGCCTGGGAGCCCGGAGGGGCTCCAGGCGAGCACAGTAACCACCTCCGGTGCGGGTGGCAGGACCGTTCGCCCTTCCGGCCTCCCGGCATGAGCCCGGCGCCACCTGTCCGACAGCCGGTCAGGTTCCCGGGGCCCGCGCCACCAGCGTGCGCAGCATGTCCCGGTTGTCCCGGGCCTTCGCGCCGAAGTGGCTGACGATGCCCATCAACAGCTTGATGCAGGCCTGCGGCTTCTGCGCGAGCAGCTTCTGGAAGTCCGCCGCGCGGATCTCCAGCGCCAGCACGTCCGTCTGGGCCGTGGCCGAGCACAGCCGCTCGCCCTTCTGCACGAGCGCCAGTTCGCCCAGGGGCTCACCGACGGTCACCTCGCCCAGGGGCACGTCCTCGCCCGAGGGGCTCCGGGCGCTCAGCCGCACCGTGCCCTCACCGACAATCAGCAGCGAGTCCCCCGCTTTGCCCTCGGTGAACAAGGCCGTCCCCTTGGGGTAGGCGCGCGACACGGCCGCCGCCGCGAAGATGGAGATGCCGGTGTCGGTGAAGCCCTTGAAGAGCGGGCAGGCCTTCAGGGTCGTCTCTGGGGCGAGCGCCATGGGGTGTTCCTAACACGCACAACGCGGCCGCGTCAGCGGCTGGCGCGGTGTTCGGCGGCGGTGTGCACGTAGTGGAGGGCGGACTGCACCAGGAACTCGCGTTCGCCGTCGTGGATGGGGCGCTTCACCTTGCCAGGCGAGCCCACCACCAGCGACCCCGGGGGAATCTTCGTCCCGGGCGTCAGCAGCGTGCCGGCGCCGATGATGCAGTCGTCCCCCACCTCCACGCCGTCCATCAGGATGGCGCCCATGCCCACCAGCACCCGGTGGCCCACGACGCACCCGTGGAGGATGACCCGGTGGCCCACCGTGCAGTCGTCGCCCACCGTCGTCGAGTCACCCTGGCTGGTGACGTGGATCATGGTGAGGTCCTGGATGTTGGTGCGCTTGCCGATGCGGATGGAGTTCACGTCCCCGCGCAGCACGGAGTTGAACCAGATGGACGAGTCCTCGCCCAGCTCCACATCGCCCACCACCTGGGCGGAGTCCTCGATGAAGCAGCTCGGATGGACGCGGGGGGACACCCCGCGAAACGGCTTCAACGGCATGGTGGCACCTCCGACGGCGGGACTGCGGCGGAGGCGTCAGGCCTCCGCCGGGACATGCAACGGCAAGGGCAGCTCCACCGGCGGCGGCGCCACGGTGGGGGCCTGGAGCACCGCCACCTGCTTGCCCGCGAGCTGGTTGGGCGTGGCGCGCTCCACGTGCACCGTCACGATGGAGCCCGCGGGAGCATCGCCCTCGAAGTTCACCGTGCGGTTCTCCGGCGTGCGGCCGAAGCGCTTGGTGGCGTCGTAGCGCGAACGGCCCTCCACCAGCACCTCCACGTCCAGGCCCACCTGCGCCTGCGTGTACTCGCCGCTGATGCGCCGCTGCAGCTTCTGCAGCCGCTCCAGCCGGGCCACCTTCACCTCGTGCGGGATGGGGCCCCAGTCCTTCTCGCGCAGCGCGGCGCCCGTCTTGGGGCGCGGGCTGTACACGAAGGAGAACTGGTTGTCGTACTTCACCCGTTCGGTGAGCTGCATCGTCATCTCGAACTCTTCCTCGGTCTCACCGGGGAAGCCCACGATGATGTCCGTGGTGATGGCGATGCCGGGCCGCGCGGCGCGCAGCTTCTCCAGCCGCTCCATGTACTGCTCGACGGTGTAGTCGCGGCGCATCATCTTCAGGATGCGGTCGCTGCCACACTGCACCGGCAGGTGGAAGTGCGGGGCAATCTTGGGCTGCACGCGGAACGCTTCGATCAGCTCGTCCGACAGGTCATGCGGGTGGCTCGTCGTGAAGCGCACGCGCTCGATGCCCGGCACCTCCGCGGTGCGCAGGAGCAGCTGGGCGAAGCTGATGCCGCCCTGGTACGAGTTGACGTTCTGGCCAATGAGCGTGACTTCACGCAGGCCCACGCCGGCCAGGTCCGCCACCTCGTTGAGCACGTCCGGGAAGTTGCGGCTCACCTCGCGGCCACGGGTGTGCGGGACGATGCAGAACGAGCAGACGTTGTCGCAGCCCTTCATCACGGTGACGAACTCGGTCACCTTGCCGCGGGACGTCTCCGCGTCGGCGCGCGGGAAGACGTACTCCTCGGAGTCCACGAAGGCCGTCTCCACCACGCGCTCGCGGGCGTCCTGCACGCGGGCAATCACTTCCGGCAGCTTCGCGATGTTGTCCGGGCCGAAGACGAAGTCCAGGTACGGGACCTTCTTGAGCAGCTTGTCCTTCTCCTGCTGGGCCACGCAGCCGCCCACGCCCAGGATGGCGCCCCGGCTGGCCTTCACGGCGCGGTAGCGCCCCAGCGCGGACAGCATCTTGTCCTCGGCCTTCTCCCGGATGGAGCAGGTGTTGAGGATGATGAGGTCCGCGTTGTCCGGCTCCGGCGTGGGGACGTAGGACATCTTCGACAACGCTTCGCTCATGCGGAGCGAGTCGTTGACGTTCATCTGGCAGCCGAAGGTGTGGATGAAGTAGCGCTTCATGGGTGGGCCTTGAAGGAAAACGGGCCGTTATGGAACGCCCGGACGCGGAATGCAACCGGGCGGACACGCCGGGTCATCCCCGGCTGAGCACCTTCTGGAGCCGGGTGTGCAGGGCCACCAGCTCCGCCTCGTGCTCCCGGAGCAGGGCCACCGTCTCCACGCCGTACCGCCGGCCCAGGGCGTCCGTCTCCCGCTCCTGCTTCACCAGCTCGTCCTGGACGCGCTTCTTCACCTCGTCCACCTCCGGCCCGGAGCGGGACTCCAGCTCCGTCAGCTTCGAGCGGAGCCGCTGCACGGTCCACCGCCGGCCGCCGAAGGCCCGGAGGACGGCGCTCCCCCACTCCGCCGCCTTCACGTCCAGGCCGCTGGTCTCCAGCGCCGCCTTCGCCGCGCCGGCCATGGCCTCCGGGCTGGCGTCCGCCTCCACATGCGACAGGAAGGTCTCCTGGTAGCGGACCAGCTGGTCGAGCAGCGCCTTGTCCACCGGCCGTGACGCCATGCGCAGCGTGCGGTCGTCGGCGGCGTCGAAGTCCGGACCGGTCTCCACGTTGGGGACGTCCTGGTAGTCGTCGAAGAAGGACGGGGCCATGGGGGCGCTCCTCGGGTGCGAAAGGGTTTTCAAACGGGGACGAGCTGTTCCGCGATGCGGGCCAGGTCCGACACGGAGGTGACGACCACGGCCTGGGTGCAGTGCTTCTCGTAGGTGAGCATCTCGCTGTCGCCGATGCCCCAATTGCCCCGGTCCTCGGGGCAGATCCACAGCACGCGCTTGGCCTTGCGCTTCAGGTCCTTCAGGGCCCAGGCGTTGCTCGCGTTGTAGTTGTTGCGGCCGTCGCCAATGATCATCACGGTGGTGCGGCGCGTGATGCTGCCCAGGTGGTCGCGCGTGAAGTCCGCCAGCGCACGGCCGTAGTTGGAGTTGGAGCTCATGGACACGGTGCGCCCGGCGGTCGCCGCGTCGATGGCCTCGCTCACGTCCAGGTCCTTGAAGAACTGCGTCACCTCGCCCACGTCGGACACGAAGACGAACGAGCGCACGCGCACGAACAGCGACTGCAGCGTGTGCATGAACAGCAGCATCATCCGGGACGCGTTGCGCACGGAGTCGGACACGTCGCAGAGCACCACCAGCTCCGGGCGCTCCGGCCGGCGCGTGCGGAACACGGGCACCATGGGGATGCCGTCCCACGGCATGTTCCGGCGCAGCGTGCGCTGGGCGTGAAGCGACCCGCGCCGGTGCGAGCGCTGCTTGCGGATCATCCGGCTCTTGAGCTTCTCCGCCAGCGTGCGCACGGCGGCCTCCATCTGGTCCACCTCCGCCTGCGTGAGCAGGTGCAGCGGCTTCTCCGTGACGGAGTCCGTGCGCCGGCGGATGCGAGCCTCGGACTGACGCTTCACCTCCGCGCGAGCGGCGTCTTCAATCTTGCGCATGGCCGCGGCCACGTGGCGCGAGACGATCTCCACGCCCTCGGCGTGCAGCCCGCGAGCCTTCAGCTCGTCCTCCATCGCCTTGAGGTCGGACCGGGCCCGCTCCATGCCCGCGCCCGCGAGCATCCGCCGCGTGAAGAACCCCGTCTGCAGCGGGCTCTCCAGCTGCCCCAGGTCCAGTTGGAGCGACGCCTGACGGAAGATCTGCGCCAGCCGCGCGCGGTCACCCGCGAGGATGGCCTGCGCGAGCGGGGACATCTCCGGCGCCAGCAGGTTCATCTGGTAGATGACCATCTTCAGCAGGTCGCCTTCCAGGTAGCCCTCGTCCTCCAGCTGCTTCGCCAGCGACTTGTCGATGGCCTCGAACGTGCGGGCCGCGCCGGAGAAGAAGAAGTCGAACGCGCGGCGGAACGTCTCCACGTCCAGCTCGCGCTTCACCAGCGTGGCGCGCAGCACGGAGCGGAACAGGCTCCGGTCCTGGACGCCCACTTCCGCCGTGGCGCGCAGGGCGTCCTGCACCTCGGACGTGCTGACGCGCACGCCGTTCTGGCGGAGGACCTCGGCGAACTCGACGATGCGGGCGTCCATGGCGCGTCAGGCTCCCCGTTCGAACGACATCACCGCTTCCACGTGGTGCGTCTGAGGGAACATGTCCACCACCTGGAGCGCCACCGGCTTGTAACCGGCCTCCACCAACCCCGCCGCGTCACGCGCCAGCGAGGCCGGGTCGCACGCCACGTAGACGACCCGGCGCACGTTCAAGGCGCGCATCCACTTCGCCAGGCCCGGCGCTCCGGCCCGAGGCGGATCCGCGAGGCACAGGTCGAACGAACGCCCCTCCGCCACCAAGCCGTCGCACACCTTGCGCGCGTCGCCCTGGACGAAGCGCACGTTGGCCACCCCACCCTCGCGAGCACTCCGCTGCGCCAGCTCCACGCCCACCGGGGACGACTCCACGCCCAGCACCGACCCGGCCGTGCCCGCCAGGGGGAACGTGAAGTTGCCGTTGCCGGAGTACAGCTCCAGCACGGAGTCCGTCTCCTTCGCGCCCAGCTCGTACAGGGCCGCCGTGACGAGCCCCACGTTGGCCTCCGCGTGCGCCTGCGCGAACGCATCCGGCCGCAGGTACACCGGCACCTCGGGGCGCAGCGGGGACAGCGAGCGCAGCACCGGCCGGCCGATGAGCCGCGCCGAGCCCTCCTTCGGCACCAGCACCGCGCCCTCCAACCGCAGCGCGCGCACAGCGGCCTCCGCGGCCTCCAGGTGCCGCGCCGTCACCTGTCCGCTGAGGTTCACCGCGAACGCGGCCTTGTCGCCCTCGGCCAGCAGCAGCACCTCCTCGGTGTCCTTGGCCAGCGGCTTGAGCAGCGGGGCCAGCTTCCCGGGCAGCGCAGTGAGCACGGGCGTGAGCGCGGGGCAGACGTCCACGGGGATGCGCTCATGCGTGCGCCGGCCGAAGTAGCCGAGCGCCCCCTTCCCCGCCCCGTGCAGCACCGCGCGGCGGCGGTAGCCCCAGTCCCGAGGCGCCACCATCAACGGCCGCACGGTGAAGGCCGTGCGCTTCAAGCGGCCCAGGTGCTCCAGGGTGGAGAGGACGATCTCCTGCTTCGCGGACCGCTGCGCCGGGACGGACAGCTCCAGCCAGTCACAGCCGCCGCACGCGTCGGACAGGACGCAGCGCGACGACACGCGCTCCGCACCGTCCGTCAGCACCTGGCCCAACAGGCCGCGCAGGACCTTGCCCTGGGCCTCCAGGCGCACGCGCACGGTGTCGCCGGGGAAGGCGCCCGGCACGAAGACGGTGCGCCCCTCCCACTGGGCCACGCCCTCGCCAAGCTGGCCCAGCCGTTCAATCGTCAGTTCAATGGGGGATTCGGGCAGCGTCGTCATCGCAGGCGCACTCGCGGGGGCCGCCTGTGTGGGGCCGCCCTACTTCCGGGTCGCACTGCCACGCTCGTCCGCCGGCAGGGCTTCCCGCAGGCGCTCCACGAACGCTTCGATGCGCGACCGCTTCTCGTCGTCAACGTCCAGGAACTCCACCGCCATCCCCGGCACCTCGGAGCCCGGCGTCCCCTGGGGGTTGGTGCGGGTCACCTTCCCGGACAGGTCCACCGGGAAGCTGGCGCCCGGCAGCGACACCAACAGGCGCACCACCGTGCCCACAGGCAGCGGCTGCGGCGTGTTGATGTAGAGCCCGCCGCGCGACAGGTTCACCGCCCAGTCCGTCACGAAGCCCGCCACCGTGCGGTACGCCACGGGCAGCTCATGGTCGATGCGGTGCGCGCGAGGCGCGGGAACAGGCTTCTCCGAAGTGTCGGCCATGACGTACTCCGCTCTCCGGGGGGATGGTGGCTTCCGTCCCACTCGGGGAGACGGAAGCGCACCCTAGCACTCCACGTCAGGCCTGGAACTTCATCTCGCGCAGGTCGGGCGCGATCTTCAGCTTCGGCTCGGTGAGCTGCTGCACCCGTTCCACCGTCAGTCCGGGTGCCAGCTCGCGGAGGACCAGTCCCTCCGGCGTCACGTCGATGAACGCGTGGTCCGTGACGATGTGGTGCACGCACTTGAGGCCGGTCAGCGGCAGCGAGCACTTCTTCAGGATCTTGGGCTGCCCGTCCTTGTTGGCGTGCTCCATGGCCACGTAGATGCGCTTGGCACCCACGGCCAGGTCCATGGCGCCGCCCATGCCCTTCACCATCTTGCCGGGGATCATCCAGTTGGCCAGGTCACCCTCTTCGCTGACCTCCATGGCGCCCAGCACGGCCAGGTCGATGTGGCCGCCGCGGATCATCCCGAAGGACAGCGCGGAGTCGAAGAAGGCGGAGCCCTTCACCACCGTCACCGTCTCCTTGCCCGCGTTGATGAGATCCGGATCCTCGCTCCCCTCCTCCGGATACGGCCCGATGCCGAGCAGGCCGTTCTCCGACTGGAGCACCACCTCCACCCCGTGCGGGATGTAGTTGGGCACGAGCGTGGGGATGCCGATGCCCAGGTTCACGTAGAAGCCGTCCTTCAGCTCCTGGGCGATGCGCTGCGCGATCTGTTCACGAGTCAGGGGCATGGCTCAGGACGCCTTCTTGCGGACGGTCCGCCGCTCGATCCACTTCTGGAGGTTCTGCGCCTGCACGATGCGGTGCACGAAGATGCTCGGGATGTGCACCAGGTCCGGGTCCAGCTCGCCCGGCTGCACGATGTGCTCCGCCTCCACGATGGTGACCTTGGCGGCCATGCACATCATGGGGGTGAAGTTCCGAGCCGTCTTGTGGAACACCAGGTTGCCCCAGGTGTCCGCCTTCCATGCATGGACGATGGCGAAGTCGGCCTTCAGCGGCGTCTCCAGGACGTGGAGCCGCCCGTCGATCATGCGCGACTCCTTGCCCTCCGCCACCTGGGTGCCCGCGCCCGTCGGCGTGAAGAACCCGCCGATGCCGCAGCCCCCTGCGCGGATGCGCTCCGCGAGCGTGCCCTGCGGGTTCAGCTCCACCTCCAGCTCACCGGAGAGGAACTGCCGCTCGAACTCCTTGTTCTCCCCCACGTAGCTGGCGACCATCTTCTTCACCTGCTTGTTCTGCAGGAGGATGCCCAGCCCCAGCTCCGTGGTGCCGCAGTTGTTGGAGATGATGGTGAGGCCCTTCACGTTCTTCTTGTGCAGGGCCGTGATGAGGTTCTCGGGGTTGCCGCACAGCCCGAACCCACCACTCATGAGAGTGATGTTGTCCGGGATGTCGGCGACCGCCTCATCCGCGCTCGCGTAGACCTTGTTCATGCGGTCAGGTCCTCAGCGCTCGACCATCAGCGCGATGCCTTCGCCGCCGCCGATGCAGAGCGACGCCACGCCGCGCTTCTTGTCCTGGTCCTTCATCGTATGGAGCAGCGTGACGAGCACGCGAGCGCCGGACGCGCCAATCGGGTGGCCCAGCACCACCGCGCCGCCGCGCACGTTCACCTTGGACGGGTCCAGGCCGAGGATCTTGTTGTTGGCGATGGACACCACGGAGAAGGCCTCGTTGATCTCCCAGAGGTCCACGTCCTTGGCCGTCACGTTCTGCTTCGTGAGCAGCGTGTTGATGGCGTCCGCCGGCGCGATGGTGAACTCCACCGGCTTGCGGGCGGCCTGCGCGTAGCCCTTGATGCGGCCCAGGATGGTGCGGCCTTCGGCCTTCGCCTTCTCCTCGCTCATCAGCACCAGCGCCGCGGCGCCGTCGTTGATGGAGGACGCGTTGGCGGCCGTCACGGTGCCGTCCTTCTTGAACACCGGCTTCAGGCCCGGGATCTTGTCCGGCTTGGCGTTCTTGGGGCCCTCGTCCTCGGAGACGGTGGTGAACTCATCCGGCTTCTTGCCCGGAATCTGGACGGGGACGATCTCCGCCGCGAACAGGCCTTCCTTCTGGGACTGGATGGCGCGGCGCGTGGACTCCAGCGCGAACTCGTCCTGCTGCGCGCGGCTGATGCCCTGGGAGGTGGCGCACTCCTCGGCACAGTTGCCCATGTGGACGTTGCCGTACACGTCCCAGAGGCCGTCGGAGATCATCGCGTCCTTGAACTCCACGTTGCCCATGCGGGAACCGCCGCGCATGGTGTGGCTCAGGTAGGGCGCGTTGGACATGGACTCCATGCCACCCGCGACGACGACGTCCGCGTCACCCAGGGCGATGGACTGCGCCGCGGCGATGACGGCCTTGAGGCCGGAGCCACAGACCTTGTTCAGCGTGACGGCCGGGACGGACTCCGGGAGGCCCGCGAAGATGGTGGCCTGACGCGCGGGAGCCTGGCCCACGCCCGCCTGCAGGACGCAGCCCATGATGACCTCCTGCACGGCCTCCGGCTTCACGCCCGCGCGCTCCAGCGCCGCCTTGATGGCGATGGCGCCCAGCTGGGGAGCGGTGAGCTTGGACAGCGCTCCCTGGAAGGAGCCGATGGGGGTACGGGCCGCGCCCACGATGACGACTTCACGAGCCATGGAATTGCCTCCTGGAGAGGGAACCGTCTGTAAAAGAGAAAAGCGCCGGAGAGGCACTTATCACGGGCGCTTTCCGCCGAATCAAATGGAAACGGCCGGGCTCCCACTGGGGAACCCGGCCGCTATTCACGTCAAGACGTTGGGCTGATTACTTCTTCAGCTTGGAGGCCATGACGTCGCCCAGGCGGGCCTTGGAACCCTCGGCCTGCTTGCGCAGGTACTCGCGGTAGTCCTCGCCCTCGCCGATGAGCGCCTTGATGGACAGCGCCACCTTGCGGTCCGGGGTGTTGATGTCGATGAGCTTCACCTCGACATCCTGGCCCTCGCTCACCACGTCGCGGGGGTTCTCCACGCGCTCTTCCTTCAGCTCGGAGACGTGGACGAGGCCCTCGATGCCCGGCTCGATCTCCACGAACGCGCCGAAGTCGGTGACCTTGGTGACCTTGCCCTTCACGCGGCTGCCCACGGGCAGGCGCTCGGACAGCGTCTCCCAGGGGTCCGGCTGGAGCTGCTTGATGCCCAGGCTGAAGCGCTCGTTCTCGACGTCGATGTTGAGGACCACCGCCTCGACCTCGTCGCCCTTCTTGAACATCTCGCCCGGGTGCTTGATGCGCTGGGTCCAGGAGATGTCGGACACGTGCACCAGGCCGTCCACGCCCTCCTCGACGCCGACGAACACGCCGAAGTCGGTGACGTTGCGGATCTGGCCCTTGATGACGGAGCCGATCGGGTACTTGTCCTCGAGCAGCGTCCAGGGGTTCTGCTCGATCTGCTTCATGCCCAGCGCGATGCGCTTGGCCTTCGGATCGATGTCGAGGACGACGGCCTCCACCGTCTGGCCGACCTCCAGGATCTTGGACGGGTGCTTGAGGCGCTTGGTCCAGGACATCTCGGACACGTGCACCAGGCCCTCCACGCCCTGCTCGATCTCGATGAACGCGCCGTAGTCCGTGATGGACACGACCTTGCCGGCGACGCGGGTACCGACGGGGTACTTCTCGTCGGCGCGGTGCCACGGGTCCTCCTGGATCTGCTTGAGGCCCAGGCTGACGCGCTCCTGCGCGGGGTCGAACTTGAGGACGACGACGCGCACTTCGTCACCGACGTTGAACATCTCGCTGGGGTGACCGATGCGGCCCCAGGACATGTCGGTGATGTGCAGCAGGCCGTCGATGCCGCCGAGGTCGATGAAGGCGCCGTAGTCCGTGAGGTTCTTGACCACGCCCTTGAGGACCGCACCCTCCTTGAGGTTCTTGAGGGTCTCCTTCTTCATCTCCTCGCGCTGCTTCTCCAGCAGCACGCGGCGAGAGAGGACGATGTTGCCGCGCTTCTTGTTGAACTTGATGACCTTGAACTCGAATTCCTTCGAGATGTACTGGTCAAGGTTGCGCACAGGGCGGATGTCGACCTGGGAGCCGGGCAGGAACGCCTTCACGCCGATGTCGACGGAGAGGCCACCCTTCACGCGACCGACGATGGTGCCCTTGACGATCTCATCACGCTCGCAAGCGGCGGAGATCTCGTCCCAGATGCGCATCTTGTCGGCCTTCTCCTTGGAGAGGACGACCATGCCGGTGTCGTTCTCGCGGCTCTCCAGGAGGACCTCGACGGGGTCACCGGCCTTCACGGTGACTTCGCCGCGGGGGTTGGTGAACTCGGAGATCGGGACCTGACCCTCGGACTTGTAGCCGATGTCCACGATCGCGAAATCCTTCGTCACCTGCACGACCGTGCCCTTGACGATCTCGCCTTCCTTCAGGATTCCGTCGCCGCCACGCTCCTTGAGCGAGGCCTCGAACATCGCCGCGAAGTCTTCGTCACCGCCGTCGATCTGCTGGTTCACGTTCTGCTGCATGAATGGGAAGTCCTTGGAACGGTACAACTGCCCCCTGTTTGAATGGGTGCGCGGCCGCCTGCGGGGAGCGACGGGAGACCGCGGGTGTCCCCTGAATGGGGACGCAAGGCTGGCTGGAAGCCGCGCACCCTAGACACCTGGGTTTACAGGAGTCAAGCGGTGCACCGCCCCAAGTGGTGATCCGTGTTCTATGAACGCCCGGCCGCGTCCGCATCTGTCCTACCCGGCCGGTGCCCCCTGCTCGCTCGCCCCGTGTGGGACAAGTGGAGCGCTACCCCTCGCGCCGGAATGTCTCCCGGGCGATGACCATCCGCTGCACCTCGCTGGTGCCTTCGTAGATGGTCTGCACGCGCGCATCCCGGAAGTAACGCTCGACCGGGAACTCGTCGATGTAACCGTAACCACCGTGCAGCTGCACGGCCTTGTCCGCGACCTTGTTGCTCATCTCGCTGGCGAAGAGCTTCGCCATGGAGGCCTCGCGGGTGAACGGCTGGCCGGCCTCCTTGAGGGCGGCCGCGCGCAGGGTGAGCAGCTCGGCGGCGTCCAGCTGGGTGCGCATGTCCGCCATCATGAAGCGCGGGCCCTGCATGTCCGCCACGGCCTGGCCAAAGGCCTTGCGGTCCTTGGTGTAGGACACAGCCGCTTCCAGCGCCGCGCGGCCGGTGCCGCACGCCTGCGCCGCGATGCCAATGCGCCCGCCGTCCAGCGCCATCATGGCCAGGCGGAACCCGTCGCCCTCCTTGCCCAGGAGGTTCTCCGCGGGGACTTCGCAGTCCTCGAAGGTGAGCCCCACGGTGTTGGACGCGCGCAGGCCCATCTTGTCCTCGTGCTTGCCCACGTGGAGGCCCTTGGCGCCGCCCTCCACGATGAAGCAGGACAGGCCCTTGTTGCCGGCCTGGCCCGTGCGGGCCCACACGACGATGACACCCGCGTAGGCGCCGGAGGTGATCCACTGCTTGCTGCCGTTGAGCACGTACTTGTCGCCGCGCTTCGTGGCGGTGGTGCGCATGGCGCCCGGGTCGGAGCCCGCGTGCGGCTCGCTCAGGGCGAACGCGCCGACGATGGCCTCACCGGAGGTGATGCGCGTGACGTACTTCTCCCGCTGCGCGTCGGTGCCCACCGCGTGGATGAGCTCCCCGCACATGTTGGTGACGGCCATGGCCACGGACACGGAGGCGTCCGCGGCGGCCATCTCCATCATGGCCAGCGCGTAGGACACGACGCCGGCCTCGGCGCCGCCGTACTTGCCCGGCAGGTTCACGCCCAGCAGGCCCACTTCGGCCAGGGCCTTGAAGACTTCCGGGTCGAAGCGCTCCTCGCGGTCCGCCGCGCGGGCGTGCGGGGCCACACGCTCGCGGGCGAACTTGCGAGCGGTGTCACGGATGAGCGTCTGGGTCTCGCTGAGGTCGAAGTTCACGGGCGCGGGTGTCCTGCTTACTCAATGGCCTTGAGGTTGAACGGGTACTCGATGGGGTGCTCGCGGCCGTCCGGGGGCTTGGGGAAGTCCATGGACGACAGCACCGCCACCACGCAGTCGTTGAGGCCCGCGTCCTTCAGCGTGCTGCCGTGCTTGTCGATCTTCGCGCTGCGCACGGTGCCATCGGCGGTGATGGTGAAGGTGGTGCGCAGGAGGCCCTCCACCTTCTTGTCCTTCTCCACCATGTGGTCCTCGTAGCACTCCTGGATCCGAGGCATGTGGTGGGCAATCACCTGGCGGATGGAGTCCGGGGTGAAGGGCAGCCTGCTCACGTCCAGCCCGTCGTCCTTCTTCGGAGCGGGCGTCGTGGCCGGGGCCGCGGGAGCCGCCGTCGCGGCCTTCTTCTTCGACGAGCCCTGGGCGAGCGCCAGCGGAGACGCCAGGCCCAGGGACAGGAACAGCACGGGGAGGAGCGCGCGCTTCATGGCCGGGTGACTACTCCTTCAGCAGGTTGGCGGAGATGACGATGCGCTGGATCTCGCTCGTCCCCTCGTAGATTTCGGTGATGCGCGCGTCGCGCACGTGGCGCTCGGCGTCCATCTCCTTGCTGTAGCCCATGCCGCCGTGGATCTGCAGGGCCTTGTTGGCCACGCGGCTGGCCATCTCGCTGGCGTAGAGCTTGGCCATGGCGCTCTCCGGGCTGTGGCGCACGCCCTTGTCCTTCATCAGCGCCGCGCGCCACACGAGCAGGCGGGCCGCGTCGATCTCCATGGCCATGTCCGCGATCATGAACTGGATGGCCTGGTGGTCGCGGATGGGCTTGCCGAACGTCTTGCGCTCGCCCGAGTAGCGCACCGCCTCCTCGAAGGCCGCGCGCGCGATGCCCAGCGCCTGGGACGCGATGCCGATGCGGCCGCCGTCCAGGGTGGACATGGCGACCTTGAAGCCCTCGCCCTCCTTGCCCAGGCGGTACTTCTCCGGCACGCGCATGTCCTCGAAGAACATGGAGCAGGACCAGGCGGCGCTGATGCCCATCTTCTTGTCGGGCTCCGCCCGGGTGAAGCCGGGGGTGTTGGTGGGCACGAGGAACGCGGTGATGCCCTTGTTGCCCGCTTCCCTGTTCGTCATCGTGATGAGGACGATGGCGTCGGCCTTGGGGCCGTTGGTGATCCAGTTCTTGGAGCCGTTGATGATGTACTCGTCGCCCCGCTTCACGGCGACGGTCTTCTGGGCGGCGGCGTCGCTGCCGGCCTCCGGCTCCGTCAGGCCGAAGCAGCCGAGCTTCTCCCCGCTGGCGAAGGGCTTGAGGAACTGCTCCTTCTGCTCGGGGGTGCCGAACTTGGACACCGGGTCGCAGTAGAGCGAGTTGTTCACGCTCATGATCACGCCGGTGGAGGCGCAGCCGCGCGAAATCTCCTCCATGGCGATGGCGTAGCAGACGTTGTCCAGGCCCGCGCCGCCCCACTCCTCCGGCACCGCGATGCCCAGCAGGGACAGCTCCGCCAGCTTCTTCACCGCGTCCGTGGGCCACGCGTGCTGTTCGTCCCACTTGCGGGCGTTGGGGATGAGCTCCTTGGCGGCGAACTCGCGGCACAGCCGCTGGATCTCGCGCTGGATGTCGGTCAGCTCGAAGTTCATGGTGGACCTCCCATAGTACGGGGTCCGCCCCGGGGCTACTCCGAAGACGCCCCCCCATCCCCGGGAGCAGGAATCCGGGTCCCAAAGAACATCGCCAGCGGCACCGTCACGTCGAAGGACACGTCCGTGCGAGCCCCCGAGTCCGTCCACGTCCTGCGCACCACCACCGACACCGTCCAGGGTTGGGTGTCCCGGTGTCTTTCAATCAAATCGTAGGTGAGCCCCACCCCAGCCACCCCGCCCTTCCCGTCCCCGCCCCACACGCCCGCCCCCTCGGCCAGGACGCCGAAGCGGTACGCGTCCGGGAAGGCGTACACGCGGGCCCCGGCGAGCATGCGGAAGGTGGATGGCCGCAGCCGCAGCTGGGGCTCCACGAAGGGCGACAGGATGAGCGTGGGACCCAACACGCCGGGTACGTCCAGCGGCGGCGAGGCCCAGGGATGGATGGGCCAGGACAGCACCCAGTGGGCGCCATCGCCCCACTCGCGGCGGAGGTCCGGGATGGCGGGCTCCAGGAAGCACAGCGTGTAGAGGCACAGCGTGCGCTTCCAGGACACCAGGGCCGGGGCGCGGGGCTCCTGCTCGGAAACCTCCTCCGCCCGGGCCGGCGGCGCGGCCAGGAAGCACAGCAGGCTCCCGGCCGAGACCGCGTGCTTCACGTCACTTGCCCTGGAAGTTGGCCGGACGCTTGGCCAGGAACGCGGCCATGCCCTCGCGCTGATCCTCCGAACCGAAGAGGACCGCGAAGCCCTGGCGCTCCAGCTCGTTGGCGGCGCGCAGGTCCTGATCCGCGCCGTACTCCACCACGCGCTTGGCCTGGGCCACCGCGAGCGGGCCGTTCTTGAGGATCTTCTCCGCCACCGCGCGGCAGTGGGACATGAGCTGATCCGGGGGCAGCACCTCCAGCACCAGGCCGATCTCCTTCGCCTTCGCCGCGTCGATGCGGTCCGCGGTGAAGAGCAGCTCCTTCGCGCGGGCACGTCCCAGCAGGCGCGTGAGGCGCTGCGTGCCGCCGAAGCCCGGGATGACGCCCAGGGTGACTTCCGGCACGCCCAGCTTGGCCTTCTCCGACGCGTAGATGAGGTCGCAGCCCAGGGCCAGCTCCAGGCCGCCGCCCAGCGCGAAGCCGTTCACGGCCGCGATGGTGGGGATGGGCAGGTTCTCCAGGTGCTCGAAGACGCGGTGGCCCAGGGCGGAGAACTCACGCGCCTGCGCGGCGCTGATGGTGGACATCTCCGCGATGTCCGCGCCCGCGACGAAGGCCTTCTCGCCGCCGCCGGTGACGATGAGCGCGCGCGTGTCCTCCTTCAGCGAGTTGAGCGCGTGCTCCATCTCGTGGAACGTGGCGCTGTTGAGCGCGTTCATCGCCTTGGGGCGATCCACGGTGAGGATGGCGAGCGCGCCGTCCTTCTCGAACTTGATGTTCTGGTAGTCCATGTGCGTGTGGGCTCCTGGAGGGGGCTAGTACTTGTAGAAGCCGCGGCCGGACTTCTTGCCGTACCAGCCGGCGTCCACGTACTGACGCAGCAGCGGACACGGGCGGTACTTGGAGTCGCCCAGGCCCTTGTGCAGGACCTCGGCGATGTAGAGCACCGTGTCCAGGCCGATGAAGTCCGCCAGCTGTAGCGGGCCCATGGGCTGGTTGGTGCCCAGCTTCATCGCGGTGTCGATGTCCTCCGCGGTGCCCAGGCCCTCCATCAGCGCGAAGCAGGCCTCGTTGAGCATGGGGATGAGGATGCGGTTGACGATGAAGCCCGGGTAGTCCTTGGAGACCACCGTCGTCTTGCCCATGCGCTCGGCCATCGTGCGGATGGTGGCGTAGGTCTCGTCGCTGGTCGCCGCGCCGCGGATCAGCTCCACCAGCTGCATCACCGGCACGGGGTTCATGAAGTGCATCCCGATGACGGACTCGGGGCGCTTCGTGGCCGCGGCGATGCGGGTGATGGGGATGGAGGACGTGTTGGTGGCGAGGATGCCGCCGGGGCGGACCACCTCGTCCAGCTCCAGGAAGATGCGGCGCTTGAGGTCCTCGTTCTCCGTGACGGCCTCGATGGCGACGTCCACGTCCTTCGCGTCGCGCGCGCTGGTGAAGGTGGCCAGGTTCGCTTCGGCGGCCTGCTGCTTCGCCGCGTCCAGCTTGCCCTTCTCCACCAGCTTCTTCAGGCCGGCCTTGATGCGGTCCGCGCCCTTGGCGAGTCCGTCCTTGTTGACGTCCACCAGCGACACGCGCAGGCCCGCCTGGAGCGCCACCTGCGCGATGCCCGCGCCCATCTGCCCTGCACCGACGACGACGATGTGTTCCGTTGCCATGGCGTCTTCTCTCCTGTGCCGGCGGCCATAACGCACGCCCCCAGGAGGGTCAACGCCGGTCAACGACTGGCGGCGGGGAGGCGCAACTGGCGGACGATGGCCTCACCCTCGCCCACCGTGAGCCGCTCCTCCAGGCGCACGCGCGGCTCGCGCCCCTCCACCTTCACGAACAGGAGCGCGCGGACGGTGCCCTCCGGCAGGCGCATCTTGAACGTCACCTCCGGGGGCGGGCCGTTCGCGAAGAAGCGCTCCTCTCGCTTGAGGATGTGCTCCTCGTCGTCCAGCACCTGGAGGTCCACGGCGCGCACGCTGCTCCAGCCGTCGCCGGTGAGCTGGAAGATGAGCTGACGCTCCGGCAGGTCCGTGGCCTTCCACAGCCACAGCCCCACCGCCACGATGGCGATGAGCGCCAGCCGCTTGGGCAGCGGGTGCGTGCGCCAGGTGGGGCGCGGCTTGTCGGGGGCTGGAGCCGGAGCTTCCGGCGTGGGTGCTTCCGCCACGTCCCTACTCCCGCTTCGAGCGCTTGGAGGCCGGCCGGCGCGCGTTCACGTCCGTGATGACCACGCGCGCGGTGGGCGCCTCAGCGGCCTTCTTGTGGGCCTTGGGGGGATGCTCCGGCGCGGGCGCCTCTTCCGCCTTCTCCGACGGCACCAGGCGGATCTGCGCCTTCACCTCCACCGTCATGCCGGAGAGCAGCTTGAGGAACTCGTCGCGCAGCTTCTCCGACTGCATGAAGCGGCGCAGCTCTTCCGTGACGACGCGGCTGATGTCGTCCTTGGTCTTCTCCGCCTGGGAGAGGAGGAAGCCCAGCGCCTCCTTGGGCAGCTTGAGCTGGCCGGCGAGGGCCCGGATGCCCTCCTCGCCCATGAAGACCGCGCCCATGCCGGCCACCGCCATGCGCCGCACGAAGTCCGGCACGAAGCCGCCCGAGCGGTTCTCCCGGCCGGGCTGCTGCTCCGAGTCGTCATCGAACAGCGGATCAGGCGGGAGGTCGTCGTTGCCGGCCGGGGCCATGCGGTCTCCTTACACTTCGGTTGAGCCCTACCGGGCCTGCATCACCGGCAGGGGCACGCTCTTCATGGTCTGCGCGGACACGCGGCCCGCCACTGCGCGAGCGACTTCCTGGAAGGCCTGCGCCTCCGGGCTGTCCTTGTGCCCCACCACCACCGGTACGCCGGAGTCTCCCGCCTCACGCACCTTGAGGTCGAGCGGGATCTCCCCCAGGAATGGGATGCCGAACATCTCCGCCGCCTTGTGCCCGCCGCCGTGGTTGAAGATGGGCGTGCTCTTGTTGCAGTGCGGGCAGATGAACTGGCTCATGTTCTCCACGATGCCCAGCACCGGGATGTGGACCTTGTCGAACATCTGCTTGGCGCGCACCACGTCCGCCAGCGCCACGTCCTGCGGCGTCGTCACCAGCACCGCGCCCGCGGCCCGCACGGACTGGGACAGCGTCAGCGCCACGTCGCCCGTGCCCGGGGGCAGGTCCAGGATGAGGTAGTCCAGCTCCCCCCAGTTCACGTCGCGCACCAGCTGCATGAGGGCGCCGTGGAGCATGGGGCCGCGCCAGATGAGCGCCTGATCCGCCTCCACCAGGAAGCCGATGGACATGATCTTCAGGCCGTGGGCGACCAGCGGATCCAGCGTCTTGCCGTTGGGGCTCACCGGGCGCTTGTCCGCGGTGCCAGTCATCAGTGGCACGGAGGGGCCGTAGAAGTCCGCGTCCAGCAGGCCCACCTTGGCGCCGTGCTGCGCGAGCGACGTGGCCAGGTTCACCGCCACCGTGCTCTTGCCCACGCCGCCCTTGCCGGCGCCCACGAGCAGGATGTTCTTCACGCCCGGCAAGAGCGCCCCGCCGGAGCCCCCGGCGACGCCGCGCACCTGGGCGCCCCACTCGATGTCGAAGGACTTCAGGCCCGGCACCGCCTTGAGCGCGGCTTCCGCGTCCGCCTGGATCTTCCCCTTCATGGGACACGCGGGCGTGGTCAGCTCGATCTTCAGCTTCACCGTGTCACCGGTGACGCGCACGTCCTTCACCATCCCGGCCTTCACCAGGTCGACGTGCAGCTCGGGATCGATCACCTTCGACATGGCCGTCATCACATCGGCCTGGGACACGCTCATCGGAACACCTGAAACCTTTTGAAAACGGGCGTTTGCACGCTCGAAGGGGGGCGGAGATTGCCAGCACTCCGGGGGCTGTCAACGTCGTTTAACGCACATGTCCGGAGGCCGCCCGGCCTTCCTCCGGCCCTGGATCGCGCCCGGCTTCTGGCCCTCATTCGATGGCTGCCACCCGGTACTCGCCATCCTCCAGCACCAGCCGCACCGCGCGCTCGCCGCCCAGGGGGAACAGCGCCTCGCCCGCCGCCACGCGCACGTGGGTGTTGAGGGCCAGCCGGGCGCGGCGCAGGCGCTCCTTCGCCAGGGGCTCGCGCTCGAAGTCCTCTCGCAGGCGCTCCGGCGTGTAGCGGGCCCTCAGCGGCGAGGCGAGCAGGCCCCACGCGCCCCTCCAGTCGCGGGACTCCACCTCGTCCAGGAACTTCTTCAGCGCCGCGCGGGGCACGTCCGCGGGGCGGGACTCCACCACGCGCCAGTCCTCGCCCTGGCGGGCCAGCGTGACGGACGGGGCCCGAGCCTCCAGCACGCCCGTGCCTGCCCGGACGGCGGCGGCGCGCTCCTTCCGGGCGGCCTCGACGGAGTACTCGTCCAGGAAGGCCCCCTCGCCCTCCGGGGCGCCGGTCGTCAGGTGGTAGGCGTCCGATAGCCGGTTCTCCTCCAAGGCCTTCGCGTACGCCTCCGCCACCGAAGCCGGTTCACGGGAGGCGGTGGCACAGGCGGTGCCCAGCAACAGGAGGCTCAGGGGGGCGAGGCGGGTCATCACTGGCGCGGCAGGGTAGACGCCGGCTCCGGGGCCGGCAATGCCCGGACGTCCTCCCTCTCCGTGCACCAGCGGGCGGGCTGCACGCCTGGGTCAGCGGCGCAACAGCCGGAATATCCATTCGACGATGTCCGCCAGGTCGACGCCGTCCGACGCGTCTTCCAGGTTCGGATAGTTGGACGGATCCCGGTCCTTCGGAAGGCTGTTGCCCGACACGGCGCCCTTCGGGCGGTGTTCGCGGCAGTAGAGGTCGCCGTTGTACGCGAACGCCTGAGGCACGGAGACCTGGATGCCGCAGTGGACGCAGGCCAGTGGGGAGAGCACGCCCAGTCCGCCCGAGGGCGAGTCCGACGGCGGCAGCGCGGCCGTGGAGCCTGGACCCTTCCACGGGTCCGCGCCCCCATCCGTCGCCGCGGCGACCTCCCAGCCCTTGGCCGTCACGGGCGGGGGCCTGGGGGCCGTCACGTCGGCGTTCTCCAGGGCCTCGAACTTGCCCGCGTCCAGCCAGGTGCCGCCGCAGTGCGTGCACAGGTCCACGTTGCACACGCGCGCGTTGACCATCGCCAGCCGCGCGCCGCAGCCGGGACAGCCCAGGGGCTCGCCGTGGCAGGTGGCACAGACAGCCATGGCGCGCGGGACCAGGTGCCCTCCCGCGCGGCATCGCGACGCCGCCTGCCTCGCCGCGGTCAGCAGCGGCTTGAGTGACGGCCGGTCCGGAAAGCGCTCCAGCTCCCCCCGGTCGAAGTACAGGCCGTGGCAGCGCGGACAGACGTCCACCTCCACGTCGGAGGCCTGGACGACGTTCATGGGCTGGCTGGGGCAGACCGGGCAGGAGCGGGCCATGCCGCGCATGCTAAAGGGCCGATCCGCTCAGAGAAAGGGTCGCGAACCGCGATCTCAATCGTCGAAGCGCCGGAAGGCCCTGCCGCCCTGGAGGCTCCAGGCCGCGGTGCAGAAGGCATACGTGGCCGGGTGCGCCGCGCCCATCAGCAGCTTGAGCAGGGACAGCTTCGCGCGTGCGTCTCCGTAACGCACCAGCTCGAAGTCGTCCGATGGGACGCGCGCCTCGTCCAGGGCGTGGCGGCAGACCTCCTCGAAGCCGCCGATGCGGTCCACCAACCCCGCCTCCTTCGCGCGCAGCCCCGAGTAGACGCGCCCCTCCGCGCGCTGGTGGATCTCCTCCTTCGTCCGGCCGCGCGCCTGGGCCACCAGCTCCAGGAAGGACTGGTAGCCCTCCTCCACCTCTCGCTCCAACGCGGCGCGCTCGTGCGGCGTGAAGCCCCGCGACGAGGAGAAGAAGGCCGCGTTCTCGCCCCGCGCCAGCGTGGTGCGGTGGATGCCCAGCTTCTCCAGCAGCTCGCCGTACTCGAACTTGCCCACGAAGATGCCGATGGAGCCCACGACGGCATGGGGCGCGGACCAGATCTCCTTCGCGCCGATGGCCGCCATGTAGCCGCCGCTCGCGCAGACCGAATCCACGTACGCGATGACGGGCTTCTGCTTCGCCAGGCGCTTCACGGCCTCCAATATCTGCTCGGACGCGAGCGCTGATCCGCCGGGGCTTCCCACCGCCAGCACCACCGCCTTCGCGCGCGGATCCCTCCCCGCCTTCCGCAGCGCCTTCACCACCGAGTCCGCCGCAGCGAACCGGCCCGCGCCGCCGCTGCCCGGGATGATGATGCCCGCCACGTCCACCACCGCCAGCCGGGGCTTGCGGCGCAGCCGGCGCCACTTCACCGGCGGGAACGCGAGCGTCGCCAGGTACGCGTCAAAAGTGGGCACCGGGGGCTCCTCGTCCTTCTTCGCCTCCAGGCCCAGGTGCGCGCCCAGGTCCGCCTCGTGGACCAGCCCGTCCACCAGCCCCGCCTCCAGCGCCCGCTTCGCGCTGTAGGGTCCTGAATCGATGAGCGCCTTCGCCTCCTCCGGCGTCTTGCCCCGGTCGCTGGAGATGGCCTCCACCAGCGCGGCGTAGCGCTCGTCCAGGAAGGACTCCAGCGTCTGGCGCTGGATGTCGGACACCTTGCCGTCCGTGAAGAGCTCCGGCGCCGTCTTGTAGTCGCCGCGCCGCGCGAAGTGCGCGTGGATGCCCACCCGCCCGAAGGCCTCGCCCAGCACGGTGGCCTCGGCGGCGTAGCCCACCAGCTCCACCCGGCCCATGGGGGCGAGCAGCACCTCGTCCGCCGCGCCCAGCACGGGGTAGGCGTCCGTGTCCACCATCACCGCCCAGGACACCACCCGCTTGCCGGCGGCCTGGAAGTCCGACAGCAGGGAACGCAGGGCCTGGCGCCTGGCGTCCCCGATGGCCAGTCCCTCCAGCTCCAGGAGGATGCCCTCGACCTTCGGGTCCGCGGCCAACACCTTGAGTGCGCGGCCCAACGCTTCCAGTGAGGTCACCGTGGCGGGCTCTGGCGTGGCGCCGCCGAAACGGAATCGTTGCACGGGGCGAGGGCGGTACAGGAGCTCGCCCGCGAGCCGGAAGCGGATCCACGTGGGTCGTTTGCGCGCCGCCATCAGACGAAAGGGCAGGCCCAGGAGCAGTCGCAGCCCCAGGAGAAGGTTCGTCAGGAGGAGGAAGGGAAGGCGGAGCATGCCGCGCGCGTAACGCCCCGCGCCGGGCGAAGCAACCCCTGTTCACCCGCGCCGGGAGGCTCTGTTAGGCTGAAGGCCCATGCCCTCCCCCTCCCTCCCCCGGCTTGTCCTCGTCCTCGCCCTTGTCTGGGGCGGCGCTGTCCTGGCGCAGCCCCAGCGCCGGCAGCCCCAGGAGTTCCAGAACCGCAAGGAGTTGACCCAGGAAGAGAAGGACGCCGCCAAGGCGCGCGCCATGGGCAACAACCTCAACGGTTACGGCAAGGACGTGCAGATCAAGGAGACGCCTGTCCCCTGGATGGCCATTGGCCTCGTGGGCATCGTCTTCCTGGTCGCCGCGCCCTTCGCCATCCGCGCCTACCGCGGCACCGTCAGGGACATGTCGGACTCCAACACCTTCGGCGCGCGCGGCAACGCCACCGAGGACGAGGCTTAAGCGCCCCGCCCTTCCCCACTCACGCCGGACGGACCTCCACGCTCCCACCCGGCTCCACCTGGATGTGCACCGGCAGGAAGCGCCGCAGCACCTCCGCCTGGACCGTCAGCTCGTCGGTGATGCGAGCGGCGGTGAACCGCGTGGTGCCCGGCGTCACCGCCCCCAGCCTCCCTGACGCCAGGAGCGCCGCCGGCAAGAGCAGCTGCTCCGCCAGGTGTTCGTCGAGCGCGCCGCCCGTCTCCATGAAGCGGGTCAGCGCCTCCGCCGCCTCGCGCCCCACCCCTTCGGCGTCCAGGCCCCGCTCGCCCAGTGACGTGAAGCCCGCCACGGTGTGCTCGAACTGCGCCAGCACGAAGGTCGCGGTGCCCTGTGAGCGTGTCACCGCCAGCGGCCGGTTGTCGGCTTCCGCCAGGATGCCCCGCTCGCGCAGCGCGGCCACCGCGGCGCGGGACTGACGCTCCGCCACCGCGAAGGGCAGCCCGCCCACGAAGGACATCACCCGTACCTCCCGCAGCACGCCGCGCGCGGGCAGGTCCACGCGCACGGGCGGTTCGGCCGGGGCGCCCACCTCCGCGGTGAACTCGCCCGCGCCTTCCGGAAGGAAGCCCGCGTGGGTGAGCGACAGCTGCACCGGCAGCCCGTACGCGCGCGCCACCGACTGCCACGCGCCGACGAGTGCGTGGAAGCTGGGCCCGCCCCGCAGGTGCGTGGCGCCTCTCAGCGTGAGCCGTCCTCCGCCCGCGAGCGCCAGCGGGTACACCAGGCACTGGAAGAGTTGGGGTGTGCTGCCGGACGCGCCGGCCTCCAGCAGGTAATCCCCCGCGCGCACCGGGCCGGGGGTGAAGCGAAGCTCCGTGGAGCCCACGGAGGCGCCTTCACTGGTGCCGCCGCTCAGCGCCTCCGCGCCGCGCACGTAGGCCAGGTGATGGGGACGCAGGCCCGGCGGGTCGCGGTGCTCGCGCAGCCCGCTGAGCTGGAAGGGACGGCCGGTGATGAGCGACAGGGACAGCGCGGAGCGGAGGACGTGGCCGCCCCCCTCCCCCAACTCTCCGTCGAGCAGCACCCGCCCGGCGTCGGGCCGGTCGTGACCGGTCATGTCCCTCCCGTCATGGCGCGTCGTGGCGCGCGGCCCGGCGAAGGGCCGCCCGCGTGGTGGCGGGCGCGCAGCCTAGCAGACCGCGCGCGAGCGGACCGGGGATCTACTCGTCCAACGCGGGCAGGACGTTCACCTTCAACGCACTGGGCTGGGCCGCCGTGTGGTGCAGCCGGTGCATCGCGCGCACGAAGTCGGTGGGCTTCGCCTCGAAGATGTTGGCCACGTAGGTCTGCGGGTTGCGGTCGATGAAGGGGAACCAGCTCGACTGCACCTGCACCATCAGCCGGTGGCCGCGCTGGAAGGTGTGGAACACGTCGTTGATGACGAAGCGCACCTTCGTCACCTCGTTGGGCGTGAAGGGCTTGGGCTGGGAGTAGCTGTCGCGGAAGCGGCCGCGGAACGGCTCCCCGCGCACCAGCGTCTGCTGCGCGCCCCGGTTGCGCTCGCCGGACTGCTCCTGCTCCTTCGTCCAGCCGGGCACCTTCCCGGGGTTCACGTCCACCAGCTTCACCACCCAGTCCGCGTCACTGCCCGTCGTGGAAACCCACAACTCCGCCTCCAGCGGGCCCGCGAGCGTGAGGTCCTTCTCCAGCGGCTCCGTCTGGTACGTGAGCACGTCCGGCCGGCGCGAGGCGAAGCGCTGATCCTCCGTCATGTACGTCTTGGACCAGCCGGGGCTCAGGTCCTGCGTGTACGGCACGGGCTTCGCCGGGTCGCTCACGTATTCGTCGAACGACGGCGCCGCCGCCTTGGGCGCCTGGAACGTCAGCGCGCCCTGGGGCTGGAAGTACAAGCGCGTCTCCTTGGTGCCCTTGGGCGGCCAGGCGTCCAGTTGGCGCCAGCGGTTGGCGCCGCCCTCGAAGACGAGCGCCTCCGGCACGGCCGCGTCCGGGCCGCCCTTCAGGTGCTGCTTGAAGAAGGCCAGCACCAGGTCCTGATACATGGCGCTGGTGGGGAAGCCGAAGTCCGCGTCTCCCAGCGACGTACCGTCCGCGCGCATCCAGCCGCCGTGGGGCCACGGGCCCATCACCAGCGTGTTGGCGGTGCCGGGGTTCTGCTTCTCGATGGCGGCGTACGTACGCAGCGGCCCGTAGAGGTCCTCCGTGTCGTACCAGCCGCCCACCACCATCACCGCCGCCTTGATGTTCCTCAGGTGCGGCAGCAGGTTCCGTGCCTGCCAGAAGGCGTCGTAGTTGGGGTGCGCGACGAAGTCCTTCCAGAAGGCGATGTCGCTGTGGAAGTGCTTCGCGTCCGCGTTGGACAGCGGACCCAGGTCCAGGAAGAACTGGTAGGCGTCCGGCGTGCCGAAGTCGAAGGACTTCCACTCCGTGTCGTCGGTGGGCGCGGGGCGGGGCTTGCCGAAGGTGGAGAAAAAGCTGAACGCCAGCTGCAGGTTGAAGGCGCCATGCCGGTGCATGTCGTCCCAGAACCAGTCCGCGATGGGCGCCTGCGGCGACACCGCCTTGAGCGCGGGGTGCGAATCGATGGCGCCCGCGGACGAGTAGAAGCCCGGATAGGACACGCCCCACATGCCCACCTTGCCGTTGTTGTGGGGCACGCGCTTCACCAGCCAGTCGATGGTGTCGTACGTGTCGCTGCTCTCGTCCACCTCCTTGCCGCGCTTGGTGGCGCGGTGGGGGCGCACGTTGACGAACTCGCCCTCGGACATGTACCGGCCGCGCACGTCCTGGAAGGCGAAGGTGAAGCCCTCCTTCTCGAAGCTGGCCAGGCCCAGGGCCTTGGGATAGCGGCCGACTCCGTAAGGCCCGATGGAGTACGGCGTGCGCATCATCAGCACGGGGTAGCGCTTCTGGGGGCTCGCGTCGTTGGGCACGTAGAACGTCGTGAAGAGCTTCACGCCGTCGCGCATGGGGATGCGCACCTCGTACTTCGTGAAGTGCGACCGGATGTACGCGGCGCGTTCATCCTCTGGACTCGCGGGCGGCTTGGGCGGCGCGGCGGGGGCCTGCGCGAGGGCGGGACCGGACAGCGAGAACAGCGCGAGCGCGGCCACGAGGCCGCGGGGGTGGAAGGCCATGCTCCCCTCCTCTTGCGGAAAAATGCGGGGGAAATTCGGCAGGAAATGCATCTTGGGCGATGCCGCCGGGGCACGGAAGCTGGATCGCCCGCCGCATCGCGCCGCGCTCGGAGCGTGCAAGGTTTGCACACGCTCCTCGCATGCGTGGCACGGCAATCCTTGCATGCACGGCAGGGTTTGCACGCTCCGCGCAAAGCAGACACCCGCGGTCCCCTTCAGACGAGAACCCTGGGCGGTACGCCTTTCCCTCATTGCGAAGAAGGAGCATGGACTTGGCGACGATGGCGACCTGGAAGCGGGGACTGCTGGGGGCACTGTGCCTGGGAGGTGCTGTCGCGTGGGCGGAGCCACCCCCGTCGAACAGCGCGCAGGGCACGCAGCTGCACGGGTCCGGGCGCTTCGAGTTCATCAACGTGCCGTTGCGGTCGGTGGATGTGCCCGAAGTCCTTGGGGGGCCCACCTGCGGGAAGCCGACGGCGACGGTCGCGGAGGGCCGGCTGCGGGTGACCCAGAACTGCGCCGTGGAGGGGACGCCCATGCCGGTGAGGCGGATACTGGAGGGCCCCTCGCTGGAGAAGGCCGTGTTCCGCGCGCCGTTCGAGGGCCGCACCGTGAAGCTCGTCATCGAAGCGGTCCGCTGTCACGAGGACATCACGCCGCCGACGTCGTCGTGCGACTCCGTCAACGTGAATGCCGGCAAGGCGCGCTGGGAGTACCGGGTCCAGGCCTTCACGGACGACAAGACGGCGACGCCGCTGTGCCCCACCGGCAGCGGCTACGCGCTCTCCGTGCCGCACGCGTGGTCCACGTCCGGGGACCTGCTGGAGAACCCGAACTTCTTCACCTTCGCCTGCGCGCCGAAGAACGAGAGCAGCTCCAGCAAGCCGTTCTTCGTGGGCGGCGGCGTCATCGCCAAGTGCATCGACTGGGGCTATCCGCCCTGGGCCACGGAGTACCCGGAGTCCGTCGCGCGCGAGTACCACCAGTTGTGCACGCGCATGGCGGTGGCGGACTACTGCGGCGAGGGCCGGAGCAACACGCTGGACGGGACGCCGCTGGCGTTCATGGGGCCGGAGAACGCCGCCGTGCTGAGCCAGGACGGCCACCTGCCGGCGACGCTCGTGCCGGACGGCTACGCGCTGGAGGCGGTGTGGACCATGGACTCCTGTGGCCTGGCGCGGCCGTTGTGCCTGGGCAAGAAGCGCTGGGACACGCTGGTCGCGGACGCCACCTGCGTGGATCAGGCGCTCAAGATTCCGGTGCCGAAGCTCACGTGTGAGGAGTTGGACTTCCACGGGACGGCGCAGCGGATGCTGGTGTCCTATTCGCTCTTCATCGACCGCGCGCTGGTGTTGTTCAAGAAGGACTCCACGGACTACGTGACGACGACAGCCGTCACGGGCGTCCCGGGCGAGTCCGCGGGCGGCGCGTTGCCGGGGGCCTTCGTCCTGGCGATGGAGGGTCTGGGGAGCGCGGCGCCCAGGGACCATGCGCCGGTGCGGGTGGAGGGGCCCATCCTGTCCCCCTCGCTGCCCAACGACGTGATGGCGAGGATGAAGCCGTTCATCAAGGCGCTGTACCGGTGCGGCACCTCCACCGGACGCATGCTGCTCACGGACCGGAGCGACTGTGAGCTGGCGGCGGGCTATTCGCGCAGGCCGCTCGCGGGGGATCAGGCCATCGAGGGCTACATCTACAGCTCTGTCGATCCGGACCGCGAGGGACAGCGGCGGCCGCTGAAGCTGTGGAGGCACCCGACCCTGGGCGTCTACGCCACGGCGACCCTGAACCCCGGTGGCTTCACGTTCGTGCGCGACCTGGGCTTCCTGCCGGCGGTGGGCCAGTTGCCGGGGCGCGATCTTTGATCAGGGCACGGACGCGCACACGCGCATCCCGATGAAGGGGAAGCGTGTGCGCGGCTCGCCGGTGCCGTGGTTGACGGCCCGGGCGGTGAGCGCGTCCTGATAGAACGAACCTCCGCCGTACGCGGGCGCGCCGTTCGTGTCCGCCACCAGCCACTCCCACACGTTGCCGGACAGGTCCGCCACGCCAAAGGGGCTGTCCGACGCGGGATGCGAGCCCACTGCGTCCGGACCGAAGGCGCGCGACTTGCGGCCGTAGGTGGCGTCGAAGTTGGCGTCGTCCGGCGCCAGCGTCGGGCCGTGCGGGTAGTCGCGGTCGTCAGCGCCCCGGGCGGCGCGCTCCCATTCGAGCTCGGTGCAAAGGCGTGCCCGGGGCACGCGGCCGGTGGCGTCCAGCCAGGCGATGTACGCGCGGGCGTCCTCCCAGGAGATGCCGGACACGGGGAAGCGGCGCCAGTCCTGTTCGGCGCGCAGGGTGCGGTCCTGGTAGCGCAGCGGCTCCCCTTCTCTCGCCTGGTACGAGACGCCCTCGTGTTCCAGGTGGAAGGTCCAGGTTCCGTCCTTCACCGGGCGCAGCTCGATGGTGCCGAAGTAGTTGGTGCCCCGGGGCCTGCGCGCGTCGCGCTCCGCGGCGGGCAGTTCGCGCAGCCAGGCGAGCCAGTCCGCGTAGGTGACTTCGTGCCGCGCGATGAGGAAGGCGCCGGTGGCGAGCCGGTGGATGGGGCGTGTGCGGCGGACGCTCTCGTCGTTGCCGCTGCCATAGAGGAATCGGCCGGGGGGCACGTAGACGTAGCCGTCCGGGACGTGTTCGGGGATGGAGATCTTCGCCTGGAAGGTCTCTCCGCGCGTGAGCAGCACCGGGTAGCGGACGGGCGGACGCCCCGGGAGTGTGAACGTCAGACGGTGCGAGCCGGGCTCCAGCGTGAGGCCGGAGGTCATGGGCGTCCTGTCGAAGGCCCTCGGCTCGGACCAGCGCGGCGGGCCTCCGGGTTGGGCCTCGAAGGTCTCGACCTGGATGGCGGCGCCCGGGGGCTCGCTGTCCAGATCCATGCGGACGGGGGCGGTCAGCTTCCGGCTCGTGGTGCCGCTCGGGTCCAGCCCTTCCAGGTGCTGCGTCAGGGCCGTCCGCGCCCGGAAGTCGCGGTCGCGCTCCGCGATGAGGATGCGCTGGAGGAGGACCTCGGCGACGCGTTGATCCAGGGTGGAGTTCGTGCCCCGGCCCACGCGCGTCTGCGCGGCTTCGAGCAGCTCGCTGGCGTCCTGGTAGCGGCGGGCCTGCTTCGCGCCCAGGTCCAGGGCCTGGGACCAGAGGGGCAGCGCTTCGGTGAAGCGGTCGGTGTCGAACGCGCTGAAGGCCTGTGCGCGGAGGGCTTCGATGCGGGACTCGAAGGCGCGGCCTTCGTCGACGATGGCGGCGGCGGAGGCCATGGCCTGCTCCGCGTCGCTGCGCCGGGAGCGCTCGCCCCACCAGTTACCGCCGATGAGGATGGCCACCGCGAGCCCCGGGAGCGCGAGCACGCGCGTGACGCGGAGCCACCGTGGGCGCGGCGGTGCGAGTGCCGGGGTGGCGCGGCGCGAGGCGATGGACTCCAGTGCTTCACGCAGGGCGTCCGCGGATTCGAAGCGCGCGAGCGGATCATGCGCGAGGCAGCGCGCGAGGACCGCGGCGAAGGCGGTGTCCACGCCGGGGACGGCGGCGTCCAGCGGTTCGAAGGTGCGGGGCCGCAGTGGGGCCTCCGCGAGCGGTCCAGGTGTCGGACCGCCGCACAGCTCGTAGAGGAGCACGCCCAGCGAGAAGAGATCGCTGCGGACCGTGGCCGGTTCTCCGCGCCAGACCTCGGGCGCCATGTAGAGCGGTGTCCCGATGCGGCCCGTGGCCAGCAGCTCCGAGGGGCCAGGGTGTCGCTCCGGCGGAAGCGGTCTCGACGTCGCGGTCCGCTGTTCAACGTCCGTGACCGCGTGTCGTGCGACGGCCGGGACATCCACCGTCGCCTCCCCTTCCAGCGGCACGGCACGCGGGCCCTCCGGCGGACGCACGGGCTGGACCGGCGCCATCGCCACGTCGAGCAGCTTCGCCACGCCGAAGTCGAGCAGCTTCACCTGACCGTCCTCGGTGAGCAGCGCGTTCGCGGGCTTGAGGTCGCGGTGCAGCACGCCCTGCCGGTGCGCCGCCGCCAGCCCCCTCGCCAGCCCGATGCCAAGCTCCAGCACGCGCGTCCACGGCACCGGCCGGGACAGCCGGTCCAGGCTCTGCCCGCGCAGGAACTCGGAGACGAGATAGGGCCGGTCCTTCACCTCACCCACGCGGTGGATGCCCACCACGTTCGGATGCTGCACCCGGGCAATCGCGCGCGCCTCCGTGCGGAAGCGCTCGCGCTGCACTTCATCCGGCGCGACGCTCGCGATGAACTTCACCGCCACCAGCCGGTCCAGCACCGTGTCGTGCGCCAGGTAGACCTCGCCCATCGCGCCGCGTCCCAACGGCTGCAACAGGCGGTACTCTCCGAACGCCTCGGGCGGCCGCCATGCTGGAAGCGGCTCGCTCTTCATCCACCCGCCGGGCCGCGGCCTCGCGAGGGCGTGATGCGGTGCTGCTTCAGCTTGAACGCGAACGTGCGCAGCGGCATCTCGATGAGCTGCGCCGCCCGCGTCTGCACCCCACCCGTCGCCTCCAGCGCCTCCATCATCCGCCGCCGCTCCAGCGTCCGCAGCTCCTCCGCCAGGTTCTGGAACACCCTCGGCGTCTCCGCCCTGCCCTCCGTCCGCTCCGGTTCCGGATCCGGTTCCGTCGCGGCCCGCAGGGAGTCCGGCAGGTGCGACGGCTCCACCACCGGCCCTGGCGACGTGGCCACGGCGTACTCCACCGTGTTCTTCAGCTCGCGCACGTTCCCCGGCCACGCGTGCGCGCCCAGCACCTCCATGGTCGCGGCGGACAGGTGCAGCAGTGGACGGCCCGCCCTCGCGCAGGCTTCCTCCAGGAACGCTCGCACCAGCAGGGGCAGCTCGCGGGGCCGGTGCCGCAGCGGCGGCAGCACCACCACCGCCGCGGACAGGCGGAAGAACAGGTCCTGCCGGAAGCGGCCGGCCTTCACCTCGTCCTCGAGCACCCGGTGCGTGGCCGCCACCACGCGCAGGTCCACCGGCCGCTCGCGCGAATCTCCCAGCCGCGTGATCACCTGCTGATCCAACGCCCGCAGCAGCTTGGCTTGAATGGGCAGCGACAGCTCCGCCACCTCGTCCAGGAACAGCGTCCCGCCGCTCGCGCGCTCCAGCAGGCCCGCCCGGGCCCGGTCCGCGCCGGAGAACGCGCCCCGCTCGTGGCCGAACAGCTCCGCCTCCACCAGGCTCTCCGGCAGCGCCGCGCAGTTGAGCGGCACGAACGGCTGCGCCGAGCGCGGCGACCAGTGATGCACCGCCCACGCCGCGTTCTCCTTCCCCGCCCCCGTCTCGCCGTGGATGAGCACCGGCAGAGGGCTCGCCGCCAGCCTGCGCAGCAATTCGAACAGCCGCGTCAGCGCCGCGTCCGCCACCACCACGGACCGCTCGCCCAGCGCCAGCCGGTACATGGACGGCCCGCTGACCCGCGTCGCGCCCGGCTCCGCGGCCAGCGCCGCCGCCTTCGCCGCGCCCAGCAGCGCGTCCCCCTGCATCCCGTCCCCTGGCGCCGACGCCAGCCCCGCGCGCACCCGCCCGGCCAGCGGCGTGAGCACCGACACCAGGTGCGCCGCCGCCGCTTCCGCCTCCTCGCCGGACAGGTCCGGCAGCAGCACGATCAGCGTGCTCCCCGCCTGCCCCACCGCGTCCATCAACCGCAGCGCGCCATCGAGCGCCCGCACCAGCTCCACCTGCGGCACCCGCGCGGACTCCACCTCCAGCGCCAGCACGCTCACCGCCAGCCCCGAGCCGCGCACCCGGTCCAGCTCCTCGGACAGCCGGGCCCGCAGCCCTTCCAGCTCCAGCGCCCGCCGCTCCGGTGGGGGCCGCTCGCCCCGGTGGAGCACCAGCGTCACGTTGCCCAGCGTCACCACGTCGCCACTGTCCAGCGGCCGCGAGCCCTGCACCCGCTCGCCGTTGACGCGCACGCCGTTGTGGCTCCCCAGGTCCGAGATGAACACCTCGCCCTCCGCCACCGCCACGCGCGCGTGCTGGCGGCTCACGGACGCGTCCTCCACCACCACGTCCGCCCCCACCGCGCGGCCAATCACCACCGGCCCCTCCCGGGGCAGCGGCACCACCCGGGAGATGTTCCCCTGCAAGAGCAGCAGGTACAGCCGGTCCTCCGGGGCGGCGCGCGAGGGCCCCCGGCGGGAGTCCTCGGTGTCCATCGGGTCGCGTGGCTCCATTTCCCGAAAGAATGCCCAGGCCCTTGAATTCCGGGCAACCCGGGAGTCCCGATTGATTTGCGGGTCAGGCCATGCGCGGTCCATGCTCCCGCCCGAGAGGAGAGGGACTTTCATGGCCAAGATGCTGAAAGAAGGGGATGCGGTTCCGGATGTCACACTGCAGGGGCCGGGCGGCGCGCCGGTGCGCCTGCGTGACCTGATGGGTGACAAGGCGATGGTCATCTACTTCTACCCGAGGGATGACTCCCCGGGATGTACCGTCCAGGCCTGCAGCCTGCGGGATCAGTACCAGGACTTCTCGGATGCGGGCGCGGACGTGGTGGGCATCAGCAGCGACTCCGCGGAGTCCCACGAGAAGTTCGTCGCCAAGTACCGCCTCCCCTTCCGGCTCCTCAGCGACCCGGATGGCGCGGCGCGCAAGGCCTTCGGGGTGGGCACCAACTTCCTGGGGCTCCTGCCCGGGCGGGTGACGTTCGTCGCGGACAAGGGCGGCACCATCCGCTACGCGTTCGACTCGCAAATCCAGGTGAAGAAGCACGCCGAACACGCGCTGGATGTCGTCCGCTCGCTCACGGGCCAGGGAGCCGCTCCCACCCGTTCTGCCTGACAGACGTGTTTGCCGTGCGTTTCCCGGTAGACTGATTCCCGTCGTCCCGGCCGTGGGAGCCGGGACGCCGCACCCCCGTCGCTAGCAACATCGGAGCACATCGGGTGGGCCGGAGGTCATGCCATGCGGTTTCACTGGTTGCTGGGACTGTCGTTGTGCGTCGGCGGCTGCGCGAGCCTGACGAGGGACCTCCATGCCGAAACGCCGGAGGACGAGGAGGTCCCCACCGAGGAGACGGTGTACCTGGTCCCGCTGGACGAGGCGCTCTTCACCATGCGGCGCGTCTTCGAGGAGCAGCGCTACGACGTCTTCGAGCGCGCGGGTCACCACGAGCTCTACACGTCCGCGCACGAGCCCGGGGTGAACCTGCCCGGCAACCGCACCTACGAGCGCTACTTCGTGAAGGGCGCGTCGCTGGGGCCGCGCCAGTCGATCATCCGCGTCTTCCGCCTGAGCTACCGCGAGCAGGATACGAACATCGAGGTGAAGCCCAAGTGGCTCAACGAGCGCATCCAGGACGAGGAGAAGTACCTCTCCCGGAAGACGTTCGAGCGCTTCACGTTCGAGGGCGTGCCGGACATGGAGGGCTTCAAGATGGTGCGCGGCACGCGCGACCTGCCCCTGGAGCGCAAGCTGCTGGCGAAGCTGGAGATGGTGCCGTCGCTGGAGCTGGTGGGAGGCAGGACGAACGCGCCCGTGCGCGCCGTGCAGGTGGAGGGCTGGGATGACGACACGGTCCAGCCGCCGCCGGTGAAGTGCGGTGAGCCGCTGAAGGGCGTGGAGCCGCTGCTCACGGCCGGGAACACGGTGCTGGTGGGAGATCCGCTGGGCACGCGCGAGCTGCCGGAGATCGCCACGCGGATGCTGTGCGACGCGGTGGAGAAGAAGCTGTCGGTGGCGCTGGCGTTGTCCATGCCGTCGGAGGACCAGGGCGCGCTGGACGAATACCTGGCCAGCGGGGGCCACGGCCCGGACCTGGAGCGGTTGCTGGTGGTGAGCTCGTTCTGGCGCCGCGTGTATCAGGACGGCCGCAGCAGCGGCGCCCTGCTCCGCCTCATCGAGCAGGCTCGCAGGCTGCGCGCGCAGGGGCACGCCGTGACGGTGCTGGCGTTCGATTCGAACAACGCCTCCGGCAACGCGCGCGAGGCGGAGATGGCGAAGAACCTCATCGCCTACCGCCAGGCGAATCCGGACACGTGGCTGCTGGCGCTCGCGGGTGACGTGCATGTGCGCACGAAGCCGGTGAGCTGGAACAAGGACTTCGAGCCGCTGGGCTGGCGGCTGACGAAGGCGCTGCCCGCGTCGCCGGTGAAGGCGCTGGAGGTGGGCTTCACGCGAGGCTCGCAGTACTCCTGCCGGTTCAACATCTGGGAGCAGGTGGACTGCAACGTCTTCGCGCTCAGCCCGACCGCGGAGCTGCGCCAGGAGCCGGGCACGCCGCGCAAGGTGGCCCTGTTCGACAGGCCCAGCGACACGGGCTTCCACGGCCGGCTCTGGGTGGGAGCGCTCAACGCCTCACCGCCGGTCATCCATCGCACCACGCCGCCCGTGGCCCAGCAGCAGGATGGCGGCACGAAGCCCGCGGAAGCGGAGCACTGAGACCAGGGGGCGCAATTTCCACACCTGGAGTGCTAGACTCAGGTGTCCGGGGATGGTGCCGCCTTGGGCTGTCCCCGTCCACGAAAGGGGGCAGGACCATGCGGTGGCACTGGACGCTGGGACTTCTGTGCATGACGGGATGCACGAGCATCTCGCGCGGACTGGATGGGGATCCGCTGGACACGGAGCCCATCCCTACCGTGGAGCGCGTGTATCTGGTGCCGCTGGATGAGGCGATGTTCGTCGCGCGCCGCCTGCTGGAAGAGCAGCGCCTGGACATCTTCGAGAACAACACCACGCATGAGCTGTACTCCCAGTCCTGGGAGATCGGCGTGAACGTGCGCGGCAACCGCACCTTCGAACGCTACCTGGTGCGCCCCGAAGAGGTCGGCCCTCGCCAGTCCATCGTGCGCATCTTCCGGCTCCAGTACCGCGAGGCGGAGGACGCCGTCACGCAGCAGACGCCCGAGCCGGGCAGCCAGAAGCGGAACGACCACTACTACAACCACAACCGCGAGGTGTTCGCCCACGAGACCTTCGAGGCCGTCCCGCAGATGGAGGGCTTCAGGCTGCGCCGCGGCATCCGCGACCTGCCCCAGGAGCGCAAGCTGCTCATGCGCCTGGAGATGGTCCCGTCGCTCGAGCTGGTCGGCGGCAAGGCCTCCATCCCCGTGCGCGACGTGAAGGTCGCGGGCTGGACCCCGGAGACGCCCGAAGCCGCGCCCCGCTGCGGCGACCCCGTGGAGGGCGTGGACGCGCTGCTCACGCAGGGCGGCACCGTGCTGGTGGCGGACCCCATGGGAACGCGCGAGCTGCCCGACGCCGCCGCGCGCATGCTCTGCGACGCCACGGCGAAGAAACTCCCCGTGGCGCTGGCCCTGTCCGTGCCGTCCGTGGATCAGGGCGCTCTCGACGAATACCTCACCAGCGCCGGCACGGACGCGGACCTGGAGCGGCTGCTCGTGCTGAGCGACTTCTTCCGCCGCGTGGATCAGGACGGCCGCAGCAGCGCGGGTGTCATCCACCTGCTGGAGGCCGCGCGACGCCTGCGGCACCAGGGCCACGCCGTGTCGGTGGTGGCGTTCGACTCCAAGCAGGCCGCGGGCAACGCGCGCGAGGAGGAGATGGCCGCGAACCTCATCGCCTTCCGCAAGGAGAACCCGGACGCGTGGATGCTGGTGCTCGCGGGCGACGTGCACGTGCGCACCGGCGGCGTGAACTGGGATTCGAAGTTCGAACCCATGGGCCACCGCCTCACGGCCGCCCTGCCCTCCTCGCCCGTGCGAGCGCTGGACGTGGGCTTCGCGCGCGGCGCCCACTACGCCTGCCGCTTCAACGTCTGGCAGCAGGTGGACTGCGACGTGCACGGCATCAACCCGGCGGCGGACGCGCGCCAGGAGCCGAACACGCCGCGCAAGGTGGCCCTCTTCGCCTCGCCGGGTGAGACGGGCTTCCACGGCCGGCTCTACCTGGGCACGCTGAGCCCGTCCCTGCCCGTCCTCCAGCGCACCGCGAAGCCCGTGGTCCATCAGAAGGCCCCCGCGAAGCCCGAGCAGTGACCGTCACGGCGCGGGCCCCGGACACACCGGAGCCCGCGCACGGGAACGGCTACGGCGCCTTCGCGTTGAGGTTCACGCCGCTCACCACCAGGGCGTAGGCTGCGTCCACCGCCGCCGTCGCCGTGTGGGCGTCCTGGACCACCTCATCCGCGAGGACCTCCACCTTCCACGAACCCGCGGCGGGGTTCGCGAGGAAGACGTTCTCCACGGTGTCCACCTTGTTGGACACGCCGCCGGACGTGGACACGTTGCCCGCCGTCAGGCCGTTGTTGCCCCAGTACACGGTGCCGTTGGGGGCCGTCACTCGCAGGGACAGGTCGTTGATGCGCGCCCGGGCCGCGCCCACCGTGCCCATGGGATCCGTGTAGACCATCGTGACGTTGAGCTCCGGCTCACCGCTGGCCACGGTGAAGGTGTACGTCTTGGAGCCGAGCGGCGCGAGGACGTCCGTCTCGTCCACGACGAACGTCTTCGCGGCGCGGTCATACAGGCGCTTCACGTCCGACGTTCCCCAGCCCTGCTTGTTGCGGTCGATGTCCGCGTTGGCGCCGCCGGCCAGCCAGTTGTACTTGGACGCGCCGTTGATCATCAGCGCCTTGGCGGTGGCCATCTTCGGGCGGCTGGTGAAGACGTCCGCCTTCTTGCCGTGGCCGGCCCACACTCCCTCGTGCCACATCTGGTGCAACAGGCCGAAGTAGCCCGCCGTCTGCGGCGTGGCGGAGCTGGTGCCGCTGAACTCCGTGTACGCGCTGTCCGAGGAGCCGGACGCGCCCCGCACGTTGTCGTAGTAGAAGGCCAGGTCCGGCTTGATGCGGCCGTCCGCCGCCGGGCCGATGCTCGCGCCCGACGACCAGCGGTCATCCGTGCGGGCCTGCGTGTTGTAGTGCCGGATGCCACCCACGGAGACGATGTTCTTCGCCCACGCCTGCGGCCGGGAGTTGCGCGTGCCGTTGTTGCTCTGCGACTGCGTACTGAGGAGGGGCGCCTTGAACAGGTAGTCGTCCACCTCCGCGGAGATGGTCGTGTACGCCGTCGTCAGCGTGCTGCCCACGCTGGAGGTCTGGAACACCGCGCGGTAGGGGCCGTTCGGGTTGAGCAGCTCCTGATTCATCGCGAGCCGGGACTTGGTGCCGCCGAACTGCGTGGCCTCCGAGTAGAGGAAGAAGATGCCCTGCCCGCCCGGCAAGATGCCCTTGGCCAGCGGATCCACGCCACTGGCGAAGTTGTGGCTGTAGCAGCTGGTGCCGTGCAGCGAACCGGACGTGCCCGTGCTGTGGATGATGGGCGCGGTGGGCCACTCGCGGTGGGTGGTGCGCAGCTCGGTGTCGAAGATCTCCCCGCGCACGCCCTGCCCGTTCCAGCCCTTGAGCCCCTGGACGTAGTTGGCGCCGCCCGTCTCGCGCACGATGTCCATGTCCACCTCGCCGGGGCCGCCCCAGCGGTCGATGAACTGCACCTCGTTGGCGCGCGCGACCGAGGCCAGCTGCTCCTGGTTGAGCGTGGCCTCCACCCGCAGGCCACCCGGCTCCACCAGGTCCACCTTGCCGCCCAGCCGCTCCACCAGCGCCGTCACGCGGGCCTGGCGGGCCGCGCCACCCTCACCCAGCATGATGGAGTAGCGCTGGGGCGCCAGCGCCGCCGCCCGTCCGAGCAGCGCGTCCCGCAGCACCGGCTCCAGGCGCCACTCCGGATGGTAGTCCCCCACCCAGCGCACGGCCGGGAGCTGGGTCACCCGAGCGCGGACCTCCGACGGCATCTCCACCAGGTACGTGTGGTCCGACAGGAAGCGCAGCACCTTGCCGCCCGCGTTCTCGATCGTCTCCCGGTACTCCGGCAGCGGCGTGCCGTGGAACTGCACCAGCGACAGGGTGTTGTCCCGGTCCGCCACCAGCGCGTTGCCCAGCAGCGGCGCGGTGCGAGCCAGCGGGTCGAACGACGCCTCCGCCAGCCGGATGAGGTACTCCTCCTGCTGCACGCGGCCCATCAACTCCGAGCCGCGCGTGTACGCGGAGAAGGAGCGCTCCGTGCCGTCCGCCTGCCGCTCACGCCAGACGTGCAGCTGCACGCCGGTGTCCCTCGCCACGTCCAGGGTGCGCAGGCCGCTGACCGGCCGCGCCGTCTGGTGGAACACCAGTCCCGACGGCGTCGCCAGCGTGGTGCCCCCCGCCTTGAGCGCCGTCGCCACCGCCGCGCCCGGCGCCGCCGGAGCCCGCGTGGCTGATGAAGGGGTGCGCTCCGCCGCGAGCGCTCCAGCAGGAACCGCCAGGGTGCAGCCCAGCACCAGCGCCGTCACCGGCCGCCAGCCACCACGAGACGTCGAGAACCGCTTCCGCATGTTCTGCATGTCGTGCACTCCCCTCAAAAGGAGAAAAACATGTAATACGCATTAATGCCGCATTTCAAGTCCTTGCCACTCAGTTGCAATAGGGCGTGCTTTTTGCGCCAGGGACGTTCGCTCCGAGTAGGCCCAGGTGGTTCTGGCTGGGTGGAAGTGGCTGGAATCTCTCAAGAATCAGGAGTGTAAGAGCCACACACTGAGCGGAAACAAACCGTGGGAAAGGTCGATAACCTCAATACCCATGACTTCCATCAATCCGAACCGTCCCACGCCGACGTTCCAGCCGACGCAGTCGACGGTCCCCGCCAACCGCCCCGCGAGCGCGCCGCGGACGCAGGCCCCCGCGCAGCAGGCGCCCGAGGCCCAGGCCGCGGCGGAGCGCAACCGCGACTCATTCTCGCCCGCCGCCGCGCTGCGCCCCTCGGGCCGCGCCCGGGTGACGACGCAGGGTGACAACTTCGTCCTGGAGGCCCAGGGGCAGGTGGGCAATCGCGGCTCGACGCCCCGGGGCGGTGTGCCGACGCGGCTGGGGCCGGTGAACGCGGGCGGTTCGTTCGGGCTGCAGGGCAGCCTGCGCGTGGAGGTGCCGCGCGAGGGCGCCACGGACGCCATCCGCAATGGCCAGCTGCCCAACCCCGCCGCCCCGGAGACGTGGCCGGTGGGCACGCGCGCCCGGGCGGAGGTCCAGGGCCAGGCGGGCTTCAACGCGGGCCTGCGCGCGGGCCCGGGCCGGCTGGGCGAGCGGCTGGGGCTGAGCACGTCGTACGACCGCACCCAGACGCAGCGCTATGAGGTGCAGCGCACGTCGGAGGACACCGTGCGCGCCACGGTGACGGGCCAGGGCCGGCAGCAGGACGCCACCAACATCCGCGGCCTGGAGGGCCGGCAGGATCAGCGCCTGGGGCAGACCCAGTCCGCGGACTTCAACATCCGCACGCCGGAAGGCCGCGCGGCCTATGACGACTTCATGCGCACCGGCCAGCTGCCCCGCGAGAACGGTGCGGGCGTGAGCAACGTGCAGCGCACGGACACGCTGGATCAGACCCGCCAGGGACGCGTGCTGGGCCAGGAGGTGGCCTCCTCCGAGCGGCGGACGGCGCTCGGCGCGGACGGCGCGGGTGATCAGACCGTGCGTCAGACGGACCGCAACGTGGCGGGCAGCACCCAGTCCACGGAGATGCAGGTGGGCGCGGACGGCAACGGCCGGGCGCGCACGGCCATCAACGACTCCGTGGTGGCGACCACGACCACGCGTCCCGGCCAGTCCCCGGAGACGAGCTACGAGCTGACCTTCACGGATCCGAACGCGGCGTCCATCGCGCGCGGCGCCTTCTCCCGCGACGACGCGGCGGCGTCCGGCACCGGCCCGTTCTCCGTGCGCCTCAACGAGCAGCAGGCGCGCGCGCTGGTGGAGCGCACCATGGGCCAGGGCCTGCAGGGCGGCCAGCAGGCGCTGGACCGCGCCTTCCGCACGCTGTCCACGGGCGGGCAGCAGACCTTCGCCACGACGCTCTACAACTCCACGGTGGACACGCAGCGCCCCAACGCCGCGCGCCGCCCGCTGGAGTCCATGCCGGCGGAAGCCCCCGCGCAGCCGCGCCCCCCGGCCGAGACCGCGCCGATGTCGTAGTCCCGCCGTCCCGGGCGGGGTATGGGACCTCCCATCGATGAGGTCCCCTCCCCGCCCCTCCGGTCCGCATGCATGACCTGAACGCGATGGTCGGCACGCACGACCTGCTCTTCCTCACGCTGGACACGCTCCGCTACGACGTGGCCCGGGAGGAGCTGGAAGCAGGCCGCACCCCCACCCTGGCCGCGCTGCTGCCCGGCGGCCGGTGGGAGGAGCGGCACACCCCGGCGAGCTTCACCTACGCCGCGCACCAGGCCTTCTTCGCGGGCTTCCTCCCCACCCCCGTCACCCCGGGCCGGCACCCTCGCCCCTTCGCCCTGCGCTTCGAGGGCAGCGAGACGACGGGCCCCGGCACCTGCGTGCTGGACGCGCCGGACCTCGTCACGGGGCTGGCCGGGCGCGGCTATCACACGGTGTGCATTGGCGGGACGGGGTTCTTCAACCAGAGGAACCCCCTGGGCCGCGTCCTCCCGGGCCTCTTCTCCGAGGCGCACTGGGACCCCACGCTGGGCGTCACCGACCCGCGGTCCACGGAAAATCAGGTATCACTCGCGGTGAAAATCCTGGGGTCACTGCCCCGGGAGCAGCGGGTGTTCCTGTTCATCAACGTCTCCGCGCTGCACCAGCCCAACCTGCACTACGTGCCCGGGGCGACGGAGGACTCCAGGGCGACGCACGCGGCGGCCCTGGCGTACGTGGACAGCCAACTGCCGCCCCTGTTCCAGGCGCTGAGCCGGCGTGGCCCGGCGTTCTGCATCGTGTGCTCGGACCACGGCACGGCGTACGGCGAGGACGGCTACACGGGGCACCGGCTGGGGCACCCGGTGGTGTGGACGGTGCCCTATGGCGAGTTCGTGCTGCCGGTAGACTCCGCGCCATGACGCGCCTGGAGTCGATGCTCGAAGGGACGCCGTACGTGGCGTACCTCTACGGCTACCCGCACAAGACGGCCTACCGCCCGCTCACGCCCGCGCTGCCGCTGGAGGACGTCTGGGCGAAGGAGCGGCGGGACGCGCTGTTCCTCTACCTGCACGTGCCCTTCTGCGAGATGCGCTGCGGGTTCTGCAACCTCTTCACCGCCGCGGGCCCGAAGGAGGACGTCGTCGAAGCGTGGCTCGCCGCGCTGAAGCGCGAGGCCCGCCGGGTGAAGGAGGCGCTGGGGCCGGCCACGTTCGCGCGCGCCGCCATTGGCGGTGGCACCCCCACCCTGCTGGACGTCGCGGGGCTGGAGACGGTGTTCGACCTGGCGGCGGAGCTGGGCGTGGACCCTCGCGATGTGCCCATGTCCGTGGAGGTGTCGCCGGAGACGGTGGACGCGGACAAGGTGGCGCTCTTGAAGGCCCGGGGCGTGGACCGGGTGAGCATGGGCGTGCAGAGCTTCCTGGAGTCGGAGGTCGCCTCGGTGAAGCGGCCGCAGAAGACCGCTCAGGTGGAGGCCACGCTGGACCTGCTGCGGAGCGCGGGCTTCCCCACGCTCAACCTGGACCTCATCTACGGCATCGAGGGCCAGACGGTGGAGACGTTCCTCCACTCGCTGGAGGCGGCGCTGCGGTACGCGCCGGAGGAGCTGTACCTCTACCCGCTCTACGTGCGGCCCCTCACCTTCCTGGGCAAGAAGTCGCGCGCGTGGGACGACCTGCGGCTGTCGCTCTACCGGACCGGCCGGGACTTCCTCCTGTCTCGCGGCTACACGCAGGTGTCCATGCGGATGTTCCGCGCGGCGCATGCTCCCGCGGCTCGCGGCGCGGTGTATCGCTGCCAGGAGGACGGCATGGTGGGCCTGGGCGTGGGGGCGCGTTCGTACACGGGCGCGGTGCACTACTCGTCCGAGTACGCGGTGGCATCGCGCGAGGTGCGCGGCATCATCCAGGCGTACAGCGAACGGGACACAGCGTCCTTCGGTGAAGTGCGCTACGGCTTCGTGCTGGACGCGGCCGAGCAGCGTCACCGGCACCTGGTGCTGTCGCTGCTCGCGGAGGGCGTGGACCCGGGCGTGTACCGCCAGCGCTTCGGCACGGACGCGAAGGTGGACTTCCCGATGCTCGCGGAGCTGGAGGCGCACGGGCTGGCGCGCGACGTGGACGGCGTGTTCCAGCTCACTCCGGCGGGCGTGGAGCGCTCCGACTTGATTGGCCCCTGGCTGGACTCCGAGGCCGTGCGCGCGCGCATGGCAGAGTACGCCTGGCGATGAAGCTCACCGTGCTCTACCGGGGCCCGCTGTCCGGCTGTAACTACGGCTGCGAGTACTGCCCCTTCGGCAAGTGGAAGCAGAGCGAGGAGGAGATCACGAAGGACCGCGCGGACCTGGAGCGGTTCCTCCAGTGGGTGGAGTCGCGCACGCAGGACACCGTGTCCGTGTTCTTCACGCCGTGGGGCGAGGCGCTCATCTGGCCCTGGTATCAGCAGGCACTCGCGCGGCTGACGCACCTGGCCCACGTGGAGCGCGCGGCGGTGCAGACGAACCTGTCTTGCCGGCTGGATTGGCTCACGGACTGCCGCACGGAGAAGCTGGGCATCTGGGCCACGTACCATCCGGAGTGGATGAAGCGTTCGCGCTTCCTCGCGCAGTGCGAGCGGCTGTCGGAGCAAGGCGTGCGGCACAGCGCGGGCATGGTGGGCTTCCGGCGCTTCGCGGACGAGGCGGAGGCCCTGCGCCGCGAGCTGCCCGAGGACACGTACCTGTGGATCAACGCGGTGAAGGATGGCCTGGATGCGTACACGCCCGAGGACGTGGAGCGCTTCACCCGCATCGACCCGCTCTTCCCGGTGAACAACACGCGCCATCCCAGCCGGGGCCGGGCCTGCCGTGGCGGCGAGTCCGTACTGTCGGTGGATGGTGACGGCACCGCGTACCGGTGCCACTTCATCAAGGAGCCGTTGGGCAACCTCTATGCGCCGGACTTCGATGCGGCGTTGAAGCCGCGTCCATGCTCGAAGGACACGTGCGGGTGTCACATCGGCTACGTGCACCTGGAGTACCTGGAGCTGGATCGCGTGTTCGGCTCCGGGCTGCTGGAGCGCGTGCCGGCGACGCGGCTGTGGACGGGCGGGCTTCAGCGCAGCGCTTCGCGGATCTCCCAGTCGTAGACGAACAGCCCGTCGCGCGTGAGGCCGGGGAGCAGGTCCCCGAAGGCGTTCGCCTCCAGCACGCGGTGCCCATGAAAGAAGTCCTCGAACATCAGGTCGATGCCCACGTGGAGGCAGTCGTGCGCGCGGGCCACGGCGCGGCAGCTCTCCATCGCGGCTTCCAGTTCGTGGGGTGGCACCGCCGCGTGGAAGGCGTCCAGGTCCCCCCGGTAGCCGCCCAGATGCAGGTTGGTGATGGGCAGCCGGCTCTGGCGCACGACGGTGAAGACGGGCTCGCCGCGCACCGTAAGGATGCGACAGTCGAACATGTCCCCGCCCAGCCGCGCCTTGGGCCGGGATTCCTCCACCTGTGAGCCCTCGCGCAGGAGGAAGGCCAGCACCGCGTCCACCTCCCGCGCGTCCGTCACCCGGCGCACCTTGAGGGAGTTGAACCAGCCGGTGGCGCCCCGGTGCAGGCTGGTGAGCAACGAGCCTTGTGCCAGGCCAGGCCGGTACACGGCGAGGCACGACGCGGACGAACCGCAGGACAGCTTCACGAACGCCTCGCGGAAGCCCGCCTCGCGAAGGGTATGGCGCAGGGCCTCCGGTGTCGTGCCCGGAGCCACGTCCAGGAACGGCGGAACCGGGATGCCCAGGCCCGCGTACCGGCGCGACGTGGTCCGCTTATCGAACAGGTCCGCGATGGCTCCCGGCGAGGACAGCACGCGCCAGTGGGGACGCTGGGCGAACCGCGTGGCCAGGTCATCCAGCACGCGCAGGAAGCCCAGGTGGTGCTGCCGGGGGCACAGCACGCGGCCGTGTTCATCTGGCAGTGCTTCCAGTTGCTCGGGCGTCACGGTGTCGCAGCCCGCGCCGAGCGCATCCGCGTAGCCGCGCTGGAGGAAGGCGCGCTCCACGGCCGCGTCCTCCCCCGCCGCGTCGATGCGGACGATGCGCTCCGTGTCGGGCAGCTCCAGGAGGACGTCGGGAGCGCGGGCCACCGTCTCCCACGCCACCACGTGCGCGGGAGGGAGCCCGGCGCGAACCAGGGCCTCCTGGAAGAGCGTGACGCGCCGGTTCCCGGGGTTGCCGATGATCAGGAACGGCGGCATGGAGACGGGCTACTCGCCCACGGCGGCGTAGCGCGACTCCTCGTCGTAGGGCTCGCGCTGGTTGCCACTCGCCACGGACTTCGCGACGTTGGCCACGGTCTTCTGCCCCGCCTTCGTCAGGAAGTTCTGGGTGACGTCCAACGTCTTGAGGTGCGCGAAGGCCTTGGCGTTCTGGGCCAGCGTGTCCGCGCCCGCGTCGCTCATGGTGCCCATGGACAGATCCAGCGCTTCAATCTGGGCCAGGATCTTCGACTTGGACAGCGCCGCGCACAGCTCGTCCGTGAACTCCGCGTTGCGCAGCCCCAGCTTGCGCAGGGCCGGCACGCCCTCCGCGTCGAGCAGCGGCTTGAGGTCCTTCACCCCGCCGCTCGCGCCGTAGTTCTCCTGGCCGAACCAGATCTCCAGCGACTCCAGCTTCGGCCACTTCGCCTTCACGATGTCCTTCACCGAGCCCTGGCCGAGTCCTCCAGTCTCCACGGTGAACGAGCGCAGCTCCGGCAGGTCGATCTTCCCGAACCCGATCTCACCGCCGCGCACGCGCAGCTCCTGGAGCCGGGGATAGACCTTGTAGAGCGGCTTGAGGTCGCCCACCTGCGTCCAGGAGATCTCCGTCTCGTCCGGGAACTCGAAGTCGCCAATGAACAGCGAGCGCAGCGGCGGCGCTGGCTTCGCCTTCGCGAGCACCGTCAGCGCTTCGTCGTAGTCGTTCTCGCCGTCGAAGCTGGCCATGCCCAGGGTCAGACGGCTCAGGAACCGAGCGGAGGGATGGGCCAGCAGCTCGGCCAACAGGTCCGCGATGTCCGTCGTGGAGTCGTAGTCCACCTGGCCCAGGCGGGCCTCGCGGATGTAGCCCAGGTGCCACTCGAGCTTGAGGGACTCGTCGGAGATGGCCTCCGTCAGCGATTCGCCCAGGAGCTCGTTGGCGTGGTCCTCGATGAGCTTCGCCACCTTCTTGCGCGTGGCCGCGGGCGCGTTCAGCGCGGAGTGCTGGAGGAGGATCAGCTCAGCGCGCGGGTCTCCCTCACCCTTGAGCCATTCGGCGTAGGCGAGATAGCCCTTCTCGTCGTCGGGGTTCGCGAGGATGGCGGCCTCCAGGTCCGGGTTGACGGCGGACTCGGCGGTGGCCTCTCCGCCGTCGCTGTCCTCGCCTTTGGCGAGCGTGTAGCCCTTGCCTTCCTTTTCGCGGACCTGCGAGTCGTAGGCCTTCTTCGCCTCCGCCTTGGAGTCGAACTCCTCGACCTTCTCCTGGCCGTCGGTGCCGATGCGGCCCCAGCGCTTGGTCAGCGTGGTGCCCTCCAGGGTGATCTCCCAGAACTTGCTGGAGCTGCCTTCCGTGAACTCGTAGCGAGGCATCGCGCGTCCCTTTGGCGAAGAACGCCCGGGACGCTAGAGGAGCCCTCCAGCAACCTCAAGGCTCAGGGGCGCAGCAGCACCAGCTCCACGCGGCGGTTCAGCTCACGTCCGCGAGGAATCAGGTTGGGGGCCTTGGGGCTGCGGTCGCCCAGGCCCACGGCCTCCACGCGGGACGGGGCCACGCCGGCGCGGATCAGCATGTCGGCCACGGCGCGAGCGCGGGCGTCGGAGAGACTCTGGCGCGCGGGCTCGGGGACCTCGCGCGAGTCGGTGTGGCCCTCGATGCGCAGGCGGGCCTTCGGGTCGCGCACGAGCAGGTCCACCGCCAGGTCCAGGCCCGTGAGCGAGGCCTTGGCGGGCACGGGCTTCTTCTCGTCGAAGCTCAGGGGATCGGGCAGCTCGATGCGGCCCTCCTGCACCTTGGCGGCCTTGGCGGCCTTGGGCGCGGGCACCAGCGCGAAGGCGAGCGACGTGTCCGCCCCGGCGGCCAGCTCCACCTGGCGCGTCTGCGCGAGGAAGCCGTCGGCGATGAGGTCCACGGTGTACGCGCCCGCGGACAGGGGCACGTCCTGCGGCTTCTTGCCGGGCACGGTGAGCTTCAGGGGCTCGCCCATGCCACGCACGAAGGCGGTGGCGTTGGTGGGCTTCTTCGACGTCACCTGGAGGCGCAGGCGGCTGGCGGCCACCGGCGGGCGCTCCACGGGCGGCGTCACGGAGACGACGGTCGTCGTGGGCTTCACGCCCGCGTCCAGCGGCGGCGTGGGCTGGGCGACCTTCACCGGGGCGCCGGCATCCACGGGCGCGGGCTTCACGGGCGGCGGCGCGGTGACGACGGCGGGCTCGTCCTTCAGCGGCTGGATCATCTCCGCGGTGACGGCGTGGGTGAGCTTGAGCTTGAGGCGCGGATCCGGCGCGTTGGGCACGACGCTGGGGGACGCCTTCACCACGACGCGCAGGCCGCGCTGGGTCTGGAAGCCGACGGAGGCGGTGATCTTCCAGAGGAAGCCGTTGGTCTCGCTGAACAGGCTCCAGGAGCCGTTGGTGTACGTGACGCGCGAGACGAGGGTGTGCTCGCCGGGTTCGACCTTCAGGTTCGCGAGCCGGTGGACACCGGGCGCGTTGAGCTCCTCCAGCCCCGGGACGGCGAGCGGTTCGCCATCCAGGAGGAAGTCGGTCTCCACGAGCCGGTAGCCGTCCTCGGGCTTGAAGCCCGCGAAGAGCACCTGCACTTCAGAGGGGGATTCGGGGACCATGTCGCGCAGCTGGCGTTCCAGCTCCGCGCGCACCTGTTCCTCGCGCGTCGGCTCCGCCGCGAACGCGCCCGGGGCGAGGAGTCCGGCGAGGACCAGGGACCCGAATTTGAGGAAGGAGGAATCCACGAGGCGCCATGCAGCATGGCACAAGGTGCCCCGGGACGATGCAGGGATACATCCCTGTAGGGCGAGCAGGCGTGCGCGTCCGTCAAGTTTCGGGGATCTGGTTGAAGGCCTGGCGGTGAATCCCGCGTTCCAACCAGTCCTGGCGCAGGGAGGCCGGGATGGATCATCCTGTTCCGTGCATGGATCCGCGGACCGAATCCCCTCCGACGCCTGTCCCCTCCTCTCCCAAGTCGGCGTCCCGCTTTTCACGGCGGGCGTGGGCCTGGAGCGCGGTGGGCGCGGTGGTGACGCTGGGGGTGCTCGCGGGGATGGTGCGGGTGGAGCGCTCCGCGCGAGGCCCGGTGCTCGTCCAGGTGGGAGAGTGGGTGGATGTCCCGGCCCCGGTGGCGGGGCAGGTGATGTCGGTGCACGTGGGGCTGAGCCAGAAGGTCCAGGCAGGTCAGGTGGTGGCTCGGCTGGAGACGGCGTCTGGGGCGGCGGAAGTGGTGGCGCCCCTGGCGGCGATGGTGGGCCGGGTGTCGGTGACGAAGGGGGCGCGGGTGGAGGCGGGGCAGCCGGTGGCGAGCCTGTTGAACCGGGACGCGGTGCTGCCGTCGCTCTACGTGCTGTTCTCGGAGGACTACCGGCCGGAGTTGGCCCCGGGAATGACGTTGGAATTCCAGACGCCGGGCATGCCCCACCCGCTCGAAACGGTCATCGAGCAGGTGGAAGGCCCGGAGGAGTCGCTCCAGTTCACGAAGGCGCAGCAGCGAGACGCGGCGTACCCGGAAGGCGCGGTGCTGGTCCGGGCGCACGTGCCGTCACGCAACTACGAGCGTGACGGCAAGAAGCGCGTCTACCAGGACGGCGAGTCGGGCCGGGCCCAGGTGAAGCTGGGCACGCAGCGGTTGCTCGTCGCATGGTTCCCGGGCTTGCGTGATGCGCTGCCGTGAGGCGGCCGTGTTGTTGTTTCTGGGGCTCGCCGCCGCTGGGTGTGCACGAGGGTTCGTGGCGGGCGCTGCCCCGGTGGAGGATGACCGGTCGATTGTCTTCCCGCAGTTCTTCGAACAGGCACCGATCCAGGCCGGCGCATCCGATCAGCCCGTCGTGCTGGATGGAGCCGTGCTCTGCGCCCTGACCCTGGCGGCGGATGACTATCTGCCTCCGGACCGGGCTGAAATGCCGTGCACCGAACGGCGCACGTCTCATGTCTTCAGGGGCATCCAGAGTGAAGACATCGTCTTCGTGCGTATCGATCTGGACCCGTCTGCATGCGGAGGAATCCAGCCGGGACTCGACGCTGGAGGCCGGTACGCCATCAGCCGTGATGGTCGCATCCTTCGCCGGATCCTGGATGGGATGGAGCCGTACATCCCTTTCGCGGACGGCGGTGTCATGGAGAAGGCCGCCCCCGGTGTTTCGCCGTCCTTCGACCCTGCGCATCCGCGTCCCCTGCCCTTCCTGAACTCCTCCCGCGATGCCGGATCCCTGCTCGACGCAGGCGCGGCCGAGGCGCAGGTGCCCTGACGCGACGACACTCGGCGGAAACCTCCTCCCCCGCAGGAGGTATTGCGTGGAGCGTTCTGGGCGCCGCAGCATGGCCGCGTCGATTCCACCCGAAAGGCTCCCCATGCCGCTGCCGCTCATTCCTGTCGCGATTGGACTCGCAGGCCTCCTCGGATATGGGGCGAAGAAGGGCTACGACGGCGTCGACGCCATGCGCGAGGCCGAGGCCATTGGAGAGGCCGCGGAGGCGAAGCACCGGAAGTGGATTGGCTTGTTCGATGATGCTCGGAGCGGGCTTCAGGGGCGCGTCGACTCCCTGGAGGCGCAGCGATCCCAGGTTGTCGCCACCACCTTCCGACGCCTCTTCGACTTTCTTGAGCAGATGGAGCAGCAGGCCCGCCTCGCGGCCCTGGAAAGTCTGGGCTCGCTGGGGGTGAATCGCGAGGAACTGCGCCAGTTCACCATGCAGTACGTCGAGGCAGGCGGCGCTGTCTCCGGTGTCGTCGCGGCGGCGATGACCGGAGCAGGAGCGAGCGCCGTGACGACGGGGCTCGTCACCAGCTTCGCCACCGCCGGGACCGGCGTGGCCGTGTCAGGGCTTTCGGGGGCCGCGGCGAACAGCGCGCTCCTGGCCTGGCTGGGGGGCGGCTCTCTCGCGGCGGGAGGTTTCGGCATGGCGGGAGGCGCGGTGGTCCTCGGGGGCATCGCGGTGGCGCCCGCCGTGGCGGTCGCGGGCTTCGTCATCGCGAGGGAGGGAGAGAAGGCGAAGACGAAGGCGGAGGCATATTCCAGGAAGGTGCGGCGAAAGGTGGCCCGGATCAAGGCAGCCATCGCCCTGCTTGGCCGCGCGGAGCGTCGCATCGACGAATTGGGCACCGTCCTTGGGCATCTCGATGAGCGAGCGAAGGTGGCCGTCGAGGCACTCTGGGCACTCGCGGGTCGATTCGATACAGGCAACGATGAGCACCTGGCCCGTTTCGCCATCGCCATGCAGCTGGCCAAAGCGGAAAGCGAGCTGATGCGGGTGCCCCTGTTCACCGAAGGCGGCGAGCTCAATACGCAAGTCGAGACGTTGCTTGAGCAGGCACGTCGGCTGGCGCTCCCGGAGGCGGCATGACCTCGATGAAGTTGGCGGCTGCGAGCAATGGGTCGGCAGCGGGTATCGGCGACGTCCTGCAGGGCATCCGCACCATCGCCGAATGCGTGAGGGACATCGCGAAGGAGCGCACCGAACAGACCCGGCTGCGCGAGAGCGCTCGGATGGAGGTGGAGCAAATCCACGCCATGCGTGACGTGCTCTTGCACCACCTCGACCGCAGCTTCGACGAGCGCAAGGAGAACTTCCGGCAGCTCTTCGAACGGCTCGACGGCGCCATTCAGGGCAACAACGTGCAGCTGGCTTCGGCGGTGCTGGAGTCCGTGGTGAAGCTCGCGGACTCCTCGCCCTTCAAGGCCCTGCAGGACGTGGCGGCGACACGCGCGGCCCTGGGGCAGAAGGGTCAGGAGTGGCAGTTCTAGTCAGGCCCCCTGACGCGACAGCCGGCGCTCCAGACGCTCCAGGCGGAGCTGGTGGTCCTCGGGCAGCTCCACGGGGGCGGCGAGCCTGGCGTGGTACAGGGCCCGGGGCAGGTCCTTGAGGGAGTGCTCGTAGAGCTTCGTCAGGGACAGGTGCAGCACCGCGCCCTGCCCGGGCTTCGCGAATGTGAGCGCCCGTTGCAGGTGCGCCACCGCCGTCTCGCAGTCTCCCGAGCGGCGGCAGAGGCGCGAGGCCAGCACCAGCGCTTCGATTCCCACCGGGCCTCCGCTCTCCGCCGCGGCCTTCGCGAACGTCAGCGCCCGCGCCGCGTCCCCTGCCCTCTCCGCCACCTGCGCGAAGCCCAGCAGATCCCGGGGGTCCTGCTGCTCCGTGCCTTCCGACTGGAAGCGGCGCACCAGATCGCCCATCAGCGCCGCCAGCAGCAGCAGGTCCTTCTGGTTGTGCTCCAGCACCGGCACCAGCTCCGAACCGTCCGTGCCGCGCAGGAAGCGGAAGTACAGCTCCGGGATCAGTGAACCGTCCACGTCCCCGACCCGGTGATGCCCCAGCACCTTCGACTCCAGGTGCACCAGCCGCGCGCCCTCGCCGCGGTGCTTGAACACGCGCCGCGCGCAGTGCAGCAGGTCCAGGTGCGGCAGCTCCTTTGGCACCGGCACCCGGTTGAGCACGAAGCGCGTGCGGAGCAGCGGCCAGTCGAAGCTCTTGCCGTTGTACGTGACGAGACAGGACGACGACGCCATGCGCTCGGCCAGCAGGCGAAGCATGGGCGCCTCTTCTCCCATGCGCCGCAGGAAGAGCTGCTGCACGCGCATCGAGCGGCCCTCGAACCAGCCCAGGCCCACCAGGAACGGCACCGTGCCCGTACCGCCCGCGAGCCCCGTCGTCTCCGTGTCCAGCATCAGCATCCGCGTGAAGTCCACCGACTCCAGCTCCGGATGCAGCGCCAGCCCCGCCACCAGCCGCGCCTCCACGTCGAGCGCCGCCGCCACCGGCGCCGTGCCGTGACGGTGGTCCGGCGCATACACCTGATCGGCTACGTGCACCGTGCCATGCGGCGTCGACCGGGCCTCCACAGGCAGCGCCCGAGGCTCGGGGACCGGCGCCACCGCCTTCCGAGCGGACGCCGTGCCCTGACGCTCCGCCCAGAACGACAACATCTGGCGCAGCTCTTCCACCCGTGGATCCGAAGCGCCATCCGCCGCGCCGCCGCGCTTCGCAGCGAACCGCCGCCGCGCCTCCTCGCGCAGGTCCACGAGGCCGTCCGCCCGTGTGGCCTCCTGGGAGGGAACGTCCTGAGGAGGAGGCACATCGAGGGCAGGTTCCCCCTCCCCGTCCATGGACATGCGCTTGCGCAGCGCCTGGACCAGCACCTCCGCGATGGTGGTCGTCCCCGCCTCTTCCACCGGCGGAATCCGCGCCACCTCCGCGTCCTGCGCGCGCGCCTCCACCGCCGGTGTCTCCACCACGGCGTTCACGGGCGCCCGGGCCTGACTGCCGGGGCCCGCGTTGGTGAGTCGGGACAGCTTGCGCTTCAGGTCCATGCCGCGCCCGTGCTCCTCACTGCACCCCGGCGACGCCGAGCGCCGCCAGCAGGTCCAACGCCAGCCGCTTGCGCGGATGCGACCCCGACTGCGCGCTCCCCGGCTGCCCACCCGCCGCGGGCCCGATGCACGCCGGACACCCGTCCTCGCATGGGCATGACTCCAGCAGCTTGCGCCCTCGCAGGAGCAGCTCCTCGCGCTGATCGTACAGCCGCGCCGCCAGCCCCACGCCACCGGGCACGTTGTCGTAGAGGAACAGCGTCGGATCGAAGCCCACGCCCCCCTCCTTGCGCGGCGGACCGTCCGGCTCGTCCTTGCTGCCCAGCGTGCGGCCCAGGTCGCGCGGGTCGCTCATCAACCCCACGCACGCCACCGTGCGCAGCGCGGAGCCCAGGCCTCGCAGCGCGTCGATGACCGCGGGCCGGGGCGCGTCCATGCTCCGCACCACCGCCTCCGGCACCGTCAGCCACAGCGCCGACGTGTGCATCTGCATCTCCGGCAGCCGCACGTCGCCGTAGCCCACGTTCTCGTGCGTGTGGAACTTGATCTTCTTGTAGCCGACCACCTTCTCGATGACGGACACCTCGCCCAGCCCCGCGTGCAGCGCGGGCCCCAGCGGCGCGCCCTGGTCCTCCTGGATGACGCTGACGCGCACGTTCGTCATCGCGTCCGTGAAGTAGTCCGGCGCCACCTTGCGCACGAACGCCTTGTGGTTCTCCAGGTCCAGCATCTCCACCTGATACTGCTCGGAGTCGTGCTGGTAGATGGCCTGCTCGTGCAGCTGCGTGTGCGCCGAGCGGAAGTCCATCTCCGCCAGCGTCTTGTCCGTGCCGCGCTCGATGACCACCACGTTGTCCCAGCCCACGCTGCGCAATGACACGTGGTGCGCCGGATATGCGTCCGACGACCAGTGGAACATCCGCCGCCCGCCCTCCGGCGCCTGCGACGGGTGCACCACCTGGTGCTGCGTGAGGAAGTCCAGCGCCTCCGTGGTGTTCTCCACCGGCACGTCGCCGAACGCGTCCCCTTCCTCGAAGGGCAGCTCGAACGCCGCGCACTTCAGGTGCTGGACCAATATCTCCACGTTGTCCGGATCAATCCGCGCATGCTCCACCGGTGCTCCCGTGAGCGCGCGTGGATCCGCCGCGAAGTACTGATCCAACGGCGCGCTGGACGTCACCAGCAGCGCCAGACTCCCCATGCCGCGCCGGCCCGCTCGGCCGAAGCGCTGCGCCAGCGCCGCCACGGAGCCCGGGTAGCCCGCGCAAACCACCGCGTCCAGCGACCCGATGTCGATGCCCAACTCCAGCGCGTTGGTGGCCACCACGCAGCGCACCTCGCCCGCGCGCATCGCGGCCTCCGTCGCGCGGCGGGTGCCCGGCAGGTAGCCGCCCCGGTAGCCCTGGATGAGCGACGGATCCAGCTTCTCCTCCACGAACCGGTCGCGCAGGTACTTGAGCATCACCTCCACGTTGTTGCGCGACTGGCCGAACAGCAGCGTGGACACGCCCGCGCGCACCAGGTCCGAGGTGAGCCGCACCGCGCTCTTGAGATAGCTGGCGCGGATGCCCAGTTCCGCGTTCACCACCGGCGGGTTGTAGACCAGCACCCGGCGCTCGCCGGACGGCGCCCCGCTCTCCGACACGAGCGCCACCTCGCGCCCCAGCATCCGCTCCGCGTGCGCCTTCGGGTTGCCGATGGTCGCCGACGCCAGGATGAACGTGGGCGATGCCCCATGGAACCGCGCCACCCGCTGCAACCGCCGCAGCACGTTCGCCAGGTGCGAACCGAAGACGCCCCGGTACGTGTGCAGCTCGTCGATGACGACGTAGCGCAGGTTCGAGAACAGCCGCGCCCAGTTCGCGTGGTGCGGAAGGATGCCCGTGTGCAGCATGTCCGGGTTGGTGAGCACCACACCCGCGCGCTCCCGGGCCGCCCGGCGCGCGTCCCCCGGCGTGTCACCGTCGAAGGTGATGGCGCCGTGGCCCAGGCCCGCCTCGCGCATGAACGCGCGCAGCGATTCCTCCTGGTCGCGAGACAGGGCCTTGGTGGGGAACAGGTAGAGCGCCCGCGCTTCCGGCTCGCGCGCGAAGCGATCCAACAGCGGCAGGTTGTAACAAAGGCTCTTTCCGGACGCGGTGGGCGTGGCGATGACCAGGCTCTCCCCGTCGCGGGCCCGCTCGAAGGCCTCCGCCTGATGGGAGAAGAGCTGCTCCACACCCCGGCGCTTGAGCGCGTCCCGGACCTGGGGGGACAGCCCCTCCGGCAGCGGCGCGAACACGCCAGCGCGGGCCGGCGTCACGGCGTCGTGGACGATGTTCGGCCAGACCTGCCGGTCCGTCCGCCATCCCTGGAGGACTGCATCCAGCCCGCGAGCCCCCGACCACGGCGTGCGGCGCGGGCCGGAGAAGGCCTCGGTTTCCTTCTCGGGCTTCATAGGGCCGGCCACTGTACAGACGTGTACCCGGAAGGACAACGCGCGTCAGGACCCACCACGGCGGTCTTTTGGGGGCCCATCACCCACATTCCCACCCGACAGTAGCCGGCCCGATTCCCTGCTGGACAGGCGGCTCCGGCGGACCTCGACGGGCCTCCGGCGCGGACCCTAGTGTCCCGCGCCCGTGGCGCTCGCGATCTTCCTCTTCACTTACATCTTCATCGCCGGGGCGAGGCTGCCCTTCATCAAGCTGGACCGTCCCGGAGGTGCCCTGCTGGGCGCCACGCTGATGGTCGTCGCCGGGGCCGTCACGCCCGCGGAGGTCTTCGGTCACAGCGCGGACCGGGGCCAGCAGGCCATCGACATGGACACGCTCGTCCTCTTGCTGGGGATGATGCTGCTGGCCGTGTACCTGGCGCAGGCGAACTTCTTCCGCGCCGCCGGGGCCAAGGCCCTCAAGGTCGCGCACACGCCGCGGCTGCTCCTGGTGGCCGTGACGTTCGTGAGCGCGTTCCTGTCCGCGTTCCTCGTCAACGACACCGTGTGTCTGTTCCTCACGCCGCTGGTGCTGGTGGTGGTGGAGGACGCGCGCCTGCCGCCCGTGCCGTACCTGCTCGCGGTGTGCATGGGCAGCAACAGCGGCTCCGTGGCCACCTTCACCGGCAACCCGCAGAACATGCTGATCCAGGGCGCGTCCGGCCTGGGCTACGCGCGGTTCGCCGCGTACATGGCCCTGCCCGCGGTGCTCTCCACGCTCATCGTCGCCGTGGCGCTGCTCTACCTCTTCCGCAAGGAGCTGCCGTCCGCGCGCTTCGAAACGCACCCGCCCCCGCTGGAGGTGGATCGCCGGCTGCTCGTGCTGGGGCTGGGAGGCCTGCTGGGCGTGGTGGTGGCGTTCTTCGCCGGGCTGCCCATGAGCTGGAGCGCGCTCGCGGGCGGCGTGCTGGTGATGACCCTGTCCGGGCACGAGCCGCGCGAGGCCCTGGAGCGCGTGGACTGGGTGCTGCTGCTCTTCTTCGCCAGCCTCTTCGTCGTCGTGCACGGGGTGCACAAGGCGGGCTGGGCGGAGGAGATCCGCCACATGTTCTCCCCGCTGATGGCCGGGCCTCCGTGGCGCGAGACGCTGGGCTTCGCGGGCCTGACGCTGGTGGCGTCCAACCTCTTCAGCAACGTGCCCTTCGTGATGCTGGCGCGCGCGTGGGTGCCGTCCATGCAGGAGCCGGAGCTGGCGTGGCACGTGCTCGCGCTGGGCTCCACGCTTGCGGGCAACCTCACGCTGGTGGGCAGCGTGGCGAACCTCATCGTCTTCGAGGCCGCGCGCGGCAAGGTCCGCATGGGCTTCATGGACTACCTGCGCGTGGGCGTGCCCGTGACGCTGATCAGCTTCGCCGTGGGCCTGGGTGTGCTCCTGGCGGAGCACGCCCTCTTCTAGGCGTCCGGATCCGGCAGCTCGCCCGGAGGCAGCTGGTGCTCGGGCGGAGTGGGCGCGGGGGTGACGGCGGAGGGCACGGTGTCCGGCGCGTTGCTGCCCGAGGGAGCCGCGCCCTTGCGGTTCGTGGGCGTCAGGTCCTTCACGAACATGTCCGCCACCTTGTCCAACAGGTCCGTCATGGCCAGGCGGAACAGCTCCGGATCCTTGCCGACCTTGAACGGATCCAGGTGCTGCGCGCCCTGCTCCACCGCGTCCAGGTCGAACGGCCGGCGCCACAGCTCCGAGCGCCCGTCCAGCCGGAACATGCGCCCGTAACCCTTGAGGTAGGCCCCGGCGTGCCCGTCATCGCTGCGCATGCCGTAGTCCTGGATGACGAACTCCACGATGGTGTCCGCGCCCAGCGGGGCCATCAAGTCGTAGTCCGGCGCGTTGGCGGGCACCTCCTCCACCAGGAAGCTCTCCAGCGCGGAGGCCACCCGGGCGGGGTCCACCGCGTTCGTCCAGGGGGCCTCTTCCGGCAGGCGCGACAGGGTGGTGACGCGCAGGCGCTCGGAGAGCTCGAAGCGCGTCACCGCCTGCTGCAGCTTCACGGTGAGCCGGCGGTCCGCCTCCTTGGGCTCCAGCTTCTTGAGCTTGTCGGAGTACGCGCTGTCCTCCTGGAACACCTTGCTCTTGGGCCCCGCGCCGTCCTCGATGCGGGAGATGAAGGCGGGCCGCTGGACCCGGTCCAGGTCCGCGCCGGACAGGCGCTGGGAGGCGCAACCGGAGGTGAAGGCGACGAGGACTGCCGCGAATAGGACGCTTCGGCTTCGCACCATGGGGCCCAGGCTATCCCATCCCCGCCCCCCTGGCCTGTTTGTGACCCCCCGAAGGCCTGGGGAGTGTCCGGCGCTGATATGATGCCCGGCCGTGAATCCTCCCCCTTCTGTTCCTCCCGGCCCGGGCCCCAATCGCAAGCGGCGGTTGGGCGAGATCCTGATGGACGCCGGACTGCTCACCGAAACCCAGCTGCGTACGGCGCTCGCCGAGCAGCGCAAGTGGGGCGGCCGGCTGGGCCTCACCCTGGTGCAGATGGGCGTCGTGGACGAAAGCTCCATGGTGCACGCCCTGTCGCGGCAGCTGGCCATCCCCACGGTGAACCTGGACACGCACGTCCCCGTGCCGAACGCCCTCCAGGCGCTGCGCGTGGACATCGCCGAGCGCTACACCGTCTTCCCCATCGCCTACGAGCCCGGCACCAAGATGCTCACCGTGGCCACGTCGGATCCCACCAACGTGGAGTCCCTGCAGGAGCTGGCCTTCCACTCCGGCCAGAAGCTCCAGGTGGTGGTGGCGACGGCGTCCTCCATCGAGCGCGCCATCCGGCACCACTACCACGGCGAGGTCACCTCCACGGCCGCCACGCCGCTGAGCTTCGGCATGGAGGAGGCCACGTTCGAGCTGGCCCCGCCCCAGCAGGCCGAACCCGCCGCGCCGCCGCGAACCCCCACGCCGCCGCCGGTGGTGCGCGACATGGAGCTGGCGTCGAAGGTGGAGGCGCTCACGCAGCAGGTGTCGGACCTGGAGCGCATGGTGGCGCAGCAGGCGCGCGTGATGCGCGCGATGATGGACGCGCTGGAGGCCCGGGGCGCGCTGACCCGCGAAGAGGTCCAGGCGAAGGCCCGGTGAACACGGCATGGCGCTCCCCTTCTCCGAAAAGCTGAAGCTGGAGCTGACCGTCACGGCGGGCGAGCAGGCCTTCGCCATTCCGGGCGGCCAGGTGCGGGACTTCTCGCTGCGGATGACGCCCACCGGCTTCCGCTGCGAGCTGACGTTCTGGACCGCGCTGGAGAAGGCGGACGCGGCGCTGTTCACCGCGTTCAGCAAGCCGGACCTGGTGCGGGTGCGGCTGGCGCTGTCCGGCGTCTTCGACCCGCCGCCCGCGCCGCTCGTGGTGCAGGGCATCGTCACGGAGAAGCGCGTCGGCGGCACCGCGCACGGCAAGAAGGACAGCGTGGCGGTGGCCTTCCGCCAGTACACGGTGACCTTCGAGGACCCCGCGCGCGTCCTCTGGAAGCAGCACCGCCCGGTGGAGCTGCACACGGCGAAGAAGCTGTCGGAGCTGCTGGACGCGCACAAGCCCGGCGGCCTGCTGCTCACCTACGACTGGGACGCGCTGGAGGCGAAGCAGGCCCTGGTGTGCCTGGGCATCGGGGATGATCACGCGGCCGCGAGCTTCTACGACTTCGTCCTCTGGTACGTGGACACGCGCGGCGGCGTGCTCACGTATGACAGCCCCAAGGACACGTACACCTTCTCCGCGAAGAAGCCGGCCACGGGCGCCGTCACCGGGCTCAGCCGCAAGCACGTGTCGCGCGTGGACGTGGAGATGCCGCCCGTCATCCGGCACAGCGCGCGGGTGCTCAACGCCTTCGGGGCCGGGGCGACCACGGTGGCGCTGGAGCAGTCCCAGTCGGTGGCGGGCATCCAGCACGACATGCTGGTGCGCACGCCGATCGCGACGGAGGCGGAGCAGCGTCAGTCGCTGGAGAAGGGGCGCCTGCGCGTGCGCAAGCGGCGGCTGCGGCTGACGTTCCTGGACATGCCGCCCATCGCGCTGCACCCGGGGGCGTTGATCAAGCTGGACGGCGGGCGCTGGAGCCCGGACCTCACGGGCCTGGGGGAAGACCATCGCGTCGCGGAGTTGGCCTTCGACGGCGTGGGGCTCCAGGCCGGTCCGCACGACGGGCAGCAGGAGACGATGCAGGGCTTCACGGTCTCCCTGTCCGTGCTGCTGGAGCAGAAGTCGGATCCGGTGCCGGAGCTGCCCGCGTACCGGCCGCCCCGCTACCCCATCTACGTCGAGGGTAAGATGCACAGCCCCGGCGGCGAGGCCTCGGACCGCATCTACCTGCAGGTGGATGATCAGAAGACGTCCGTGACGAACTACCGGGTGGCGATTCCCCTGTGGAACAAGACGGTGAGCGTGCCGGCCGAGCCCGGTGAGTTCCCGGGGACGTTCTACTTCCCACCGTACAAGAACGAGCGGGTGCTGGTGGCGCTGCACTTCGACCACGCGGCGCTGCACCGCTTCCTGGACTGGGGCGAAGGCGTGCGCATGCCCCAGGACAGCCAGGGCGATCAGATCCTCTTTGGCAAGAACGGCGCGAACCAGACGGCGCTCACGCACGACTTCAAGGACAACAAGCCGGTGTGGAACCTGGGGCGGGTGAACTCCAACGACACGGAGATCATCCGCATGTCGGAAGGGCACCTCCTCATCCAGACGAAGGAGAACCCCGGCGGCGCCACCACCACGCCCACGTACGACGTGACGCCGCAGGTGGAGACGGCGAAGGGCGACCTCACCGCGGGCGTGGACGGCGCGGTGAGCAACGCGACGGCGGCGTACAAGGAGTCCTCGGCGGCGGTGAACGCCAAGCTGAACGCGGCGACGGAGGAGACGGGCGCGGCCCTCTCCGCCGCGGAGGCCCAGGTGAAGGGCAAGGCCGCTGAATCCCGCGCCAAACTCACCGGCGCGCTCAACGGCGTGGATGGCCAGGCGGGTGCGCTCTCCGGCGCCGCCGCTGAAGCCAAGGCCGCGCTCGCGGGGCTGAAATGAACGAACTGCGCGCCACCGTGGCGAAGCACAAGTCGGCCGTGGAGGGCTTCGGCTCCGGCATCACGCCGCGCCTCGCCACCGCGAAGGGCGAGGTGGAGACCCTGGCCCAGGGCGTCGTGGAGCAGGTCGCCGCGCTCCGTCCCTCCATCAGCGCGTCGCTGGGGGCGCTGCTCACGCAGGTGACCGCGACGAACGTGACGCTGGCGGACCCCTCCCCTCGCTTCGACGCGCTGGCCTCGGAGGTCGAAGGCCACCAGCAGTCGCTGACCGCCTCCAGCACCACGGCGCGCACGAAGGCGGAGTCGCTGGGCCAGGAGGCGACGGCGAAGAGCCAGGGGCTGGAGGCACAGGCGAAGTCGTCCGCGGAGTCGTCGCAGGGACAGCTCACCGCGCTCCAGCAACAGGTGGCCCAGAAGTGTGACGCGGACAAGAAGTCCTTCGACGCGAAGCTGGCGAAGCGCAAGGGCTCCAAGCAGGAGACGGAGGCCCGCCGCGCGCAGGGCTACGCGCTGATTGATCAAACACGCTCGCAGCTCACGCAGGACCTCACGGGCGTGGGGTCGACCCTCACTGCGGCGCTGGCGGCGGTGCTGGTGCGGCTGACCACCTCGCGCGACGCGGCGACGGGCCGGAGCACCCAGCTCACCTCCACGCTGGACGGCGCGGTGAAGAACCCCGTGAGCGCGCTGAAGACGCTGCACCAGGAGATCGTCAGCGCGGGCACGACGGCGAAGGACACCCACCAGCAGCAACAGTCCGCGCTGGAGGGCCAGCGCAAGACGCTAGTGGATCAGCTGATGGCCGCGGCGGCGGCGTCGGCCGCCATCGTGGATCCGCTGGACACCCAGGTGGCCCCGTCTCTGACGGCGGGCAAGGCGCAGGCGGACGGGGCGCTGGACACGCTGGGCAAGACGATTGGCGGACAGGTGGCCAGCGTCACGGCGCAGCTCACGGCGGTGGAGAAGCTCATCGACCAGGTGCAGAAGCAGGTGGAGACCGCCATCACCACGGTGAGCGGCACCATCGACGGCGTGGTGCAGGGCGCGCTCACGGCGGTGGAGACCCTCAAGGCGCCGCTGAAGGCCACGCTGGAGGCGGCCTTCACCACGCTGGATACCCTGGTCGCGACCATCAGCGCCCTCAAGCAACAGGTGATGGCGCTGTTCGAAGCGCTGCCGCAGATGCTGGAGCAGCTCCAGACCCTCTTCCAGCAGATCGTCGGCTCGCTGGAGTCGCTGCTGGAGCGCGCCATGGGCCTCCTGGACGCCATCCCTGCCGCGGACCTGCCCAAGCCGCTGGTGAGCCCCGCGGTGCAGGGCATCAGCCAGGTGGTGGGGCAGATCACCACGCAGCTGGGCACCCTCTCCTCGCAGGTGGGCACGCAGCTCCAGGCGGTGCAGAAGACCATCGTCTCTCAGGTGGAGACGGTGCAGACCCAGGCCCAGACGCAGATAGACACGGCCACGACGCAGGCCGTGACGCAGATGGGCACGCTCACCCAGTCCGTCCTCCAGGGCATCGAGCAGGCCACCGCGCAGGTGGGCCAGATCGTCGCCGCGGCCGTCACGCAGATTGGCACCGTGAAGGACCAGGGCGTGCAGCAGATCGAGGCCATGAAACAGCAAGTGGCCGCCCGGGTGACGCCGCTGGACACGCAGGTGCCCCAGCGCCTGGAGGCCCTGGACGCCCAGGTGGGCTCCGGCATCGACGCGGCGGTGCAGGCCATGCAGACGGCGAGGGACTCAGCGGAGGGCCAGGTGACGTCCGCCAAGGGCCGGCTGGACTCGCAGCTGGGCGGCACGAAGACGTCCGTGGCGGCCGGGCTGGCGTCGCTGGAGCAGGCCCGCGCGAGCGCGGACACGTCGCTCGCCTCCCAGGCGGACTCGGCGCTCGCGGCCTTCAAGCAGCGCGCGGAGGGCCTGAAGACAGGGGCCCAGACGCAGGTGGACTCCGTCTCCACCCAGGCCACGGGACAGAAGCCGCAGCTCCTCTCCCCTCTCGACGCGATTGGCACCCAGCTCCAGGGGGGCGCCTTCGCGAAGCCGGTGACCGCGGCGAACGGCCGGGTGACGTCCGCGCTCAACGCGCTGGGGCCGAAGCTGGACGCGCTCGCGTCCTGAGCCCTCCGCCGCCGCTCCTACTTGGGAGAGGCCAGGGACATCTTGGGCTCGGGCACCTTGGGCGCTTCCGGGGCCTTGGGCGCTTCGGGCGCGGCCGGCGTGGACTCCTGCGCGGGCACGCCCTTCGGCAGGTCCGTGCGGATGCGGCTCTCCTGGAGCTCGATGTCCACCGTCTTGGGCACCGGCACGTCCAGCAGCGCCTGCCACGCGCCGTTGGGCGTGGTGAAGAGGAAGCTCACTGCCACCGCCTGCTCCGGAGGCAGGGGGATCTTCACCTGCTTCGTGCGGCTCGGGTAGATGACCACCGTCTGGAGCACGGAGTCGTCCGGGCTGATGACCTTGGCCGCGACGTCCGCGTAGCCCTCCGTCATCGCCGTCTTCGACACCGTGCGGATGAGCATGTACAGCGGCCGGCCCTGGTTGGTGCCCGCGGGCGCATTGACGTTCACCGTCAGGCTGGGCGCCGCGCAGCTGCCCACCACCACCGCCGTCACCAGCCCCGCCGCCAGCCTCACGCTCCTGTCCTTCATGGCACCACCCCACGGAATGGCGCCCAAGGCTCGCCGCGCAACCCGAAGCTGATCTCCAGCACCTTCTCGTTCGCCGCCAGCCCGCGGCCCGGCAGCACCCACACCACGTTGGACTGGTCCGTCAGCGTCGCGGACTCCAGCAGGCGGAAGCAGTTCCACGACGACTCGGACATCTCCATGGAGCGGTAGCGCTTCCCGTCCCGCTGCGGCGAGCGCAGCTCCACGCCGATGGACGACGGCTGCGGGCTCCACCAGCTCAGGGGGAACTCACCCCACGCCGGCCGCTGGTTGAAGCCGAACGACGCCGCCCCGCCGCACTTCAGGTACGACAGCGTCACGAAGCTGTCCGGCGTGGGCGCCGTCGGCAGCGGCAGCGGACGCACCTGCATGGGGATGGGCCGGGGCTTGCCCTCGTCGTCCCACAGGAGCTTCGACAGGCGGCCCAGCTGGCCCAGCGCGGAGAGCATGCGCGGCGGCAGCAGCAGCCGGGACTTCAGCGGATAGCGCACCGACCAGTCCGTCCCGCGCTCCTCCACCACCGGCGCCAGCACCTGCGTGACGAAGCCCCAGAAGGCCCCGTCCTTGCGGCGCAGGACCTCCAGCTCCACCGGATCCACTTCCTGCGACGCGCTGGGATTGAACGGATAGCGCTTCACCAGCGGGTCCAGCGTGCGGCGGGCCTGGTAGGTCCACTGCTCCGCGATGACGCGCTCCAGCTCCGCGCGGCCCCGGTTGCGCACGATGATGAAGGGCTGGCGGAACGGCTGCCGGAACTCGCCCACCAGGCCGTGCTGATCCAGCCACGCGTCCACCCGGCGCAGGTACGAGTCCTCCTCCTCCAGCAGCATGCTCAGCGCCACGCGCCCCACGGGCGACAGCATCTCCGCCAGCTGCGAGCCCGCCGAGGACGCCGTCGCGCCAGCGGCCCCGGGCGCCGCGGGAGTGTTGGGGGCGGCGGGCTTCGCGGCAGCGGGCTTCACGCCGGACAGCTCCTGCTGCAGCTGCGACACCAGCGTGGTGTAGGCCGCCAGCTCCACGATCGCGCCGCTCTTGTCCGGCGTCATCAGCTGCACGATCGGCTTGAAGGGCGCCACCGCGTCGCGCATGGGCGCGTAGTACTCGCTCTCCAGCGGGCCCACGCCGGCGCGGGTGGCCACGTCGCGCAGCATCGCCTCCAGCGGCGACGACGGCTGCAGCAGCACGGACAGGTCGCTGGACAGCGAGCCTCGCGGCGTGGTGCGGAAGCGGTAGCCCCGGAACGTCGCGTAGAGGTCCTGGCCGTATCGCTTCGCGAACGTCTGCACCTTGCCCTGCACGAAGGTGGCGCGCTCCACGGCCTCCTCGCGCGACAGGCTGGACTTGGCGAGCCGCTCCGTGAACTCGTCCACCAGCGGGCTCAGCTGCGCGTCGAAGGCGGCCTTGCCCAGCACCTTGCCCACCACCGGAGCCGTCCCGCTGGTGAACTCCGTGTCGTCGTCCCCCACCCCTTCGGTGGCGACCTCCGACGTCATCTCCCCCGTGCGCGGGTTGAGCGCGTTGCCGTCGAACGGCGTACGGCCCGTCTCCTTCAGCGAGCGCAGCACCTTGTCCAGGAGCTGCCGCGACACGTCCATGGGGCGGAACTCGAAGTCGCGCCGGAGGACCTCCACCTGGTAGCGCGCGTCACCATCGCTGGGGGCGAAGAGGCCGTCCGCGCGGGTGAGCAGCTCCGCGGGCGTCATGCGGGCGGCGGCGCGCAGGGCGGCGTCCGTCTCGTCCTCCATGCGCAGGATGGCCTCCAGCGTCTGGCGGTTCTGGCGCAGCCAGTCCAGCGAGTCCAACAGGCTGCCCACGCCCTTCAGCTGGCTGGCGTCCGGCTCCGCGTCCGACGCGTTGATGAGGTCCATCACCTTGCGGGCGGAGCTGTACGGCGCGCTCTCCACCAGCGAGGCGCGCAGGCGCTCACGGTCGTCCGCCAGCGCGCGCCACCGGGCCAGGTCCAGCTCCTTCGCGGCCAGCGTCTCCTGCAACTGCATGAAGTGGTCGCGCCACGGGCCCAGCAGCCCGTCCATGGTCAGCCAGCCGTAGGGCCAGCGCGTCCAGGGGACGTTCTCGTCGAAGGGCTTGTCGCTGGCGATGACGTAGTTGGCGATCATCGGCTCCGCCAGGCCCATCGCCTCCAGCCAGTTATGCTCCTGGTCGGTGCTGGCCAGGCTCAACCCGAAGGCCTCGGCCGTCCACCCCAGTTGCTTCTTGTGCGCCCCGTGCACGCTGCGCAGCACGAACTGGCCCAGGTCCTCGTTGCGCGAGGCGTAGAGCACGCCCAGCGTGTAGAGCACCTGCTCCGGACGGCACAGCGTCTCCATGTGGCAGCTGTCATCCACCGAGGGCGCCGGGACGAGCGGCGTGGCGCGCGTGCCGCGGCTGGCGAAGGCGGGCGCGGGCTGGCAGCCGGGAATCTGGCCAGAGCAGCGCCGGCACTGGTCCTGGCACTTCTCCAGCATCGGCTTCAGGTAGGACATCCGGATGCTGCGCGCGAGCCGCGCCCGCAGCTCCTCCCACTCGTCGGTGAAGCTGTGGGTCAGGGGCGGCCAGAAGCGCGTGGCGCCCCAGAGGTCCTCCATCGCCTTCACCGCGTCGCCCGTCTGGGACTCCACCACGGAGCCGGACACGCTCTGGTTGCGCTGCTCCAGCCGCTGCACCGTCACCTGGAACGCGTCCAGCTTGTCCTGCGCGCGCAACAGCAGCCGGTAGAAGTGCGCGTACGCCAGCAGCACCGGCAGGCACCCCACCGCGAGGATGGCCGCGCACCGGCGCAGGTGCGTCCAGCGGTAGTCCCGGACGAGCAGCTCCGCGGGTTGATCCGCCTGCACCGCCAGCGCGCCCGTGGGCTGGGCATCCGCCCCTCCCGAGGACAGGAACACGCGCTGGAGCTTCAGCGGGTACGCCAGCGAGCCGCCCTCCAGCAGCGTGGACACGAAGCGTCCCAGCGCCGCGAATGCCTCGCCGCCGCGCGAGTAGAAGGACGCCAGCCGCTCGAACGCGTCCGGCGACAGGGAGGTGAGCCCCAGCGACAGGTACTTCTCCATGGGCTGGAGCGCTTCGCCCAGCTCCCCTTCCCTGCCGGGCGGCGGCACCGCCAGCTCCAGCGGCACGCCGTTCTTCCGGAGCAGCTGCGCGAAGTCCGCGTAGCCGTCCAGCGTGTCCATGTGCGTGAGGACCAGCCGCGTCTCCACGGGCGCCTGGCACACCTCCGACAAGAGATTGACCTTGCCGCGCAGCAGCTGGGTGACGCGCTTCACCTCGTCCGGAGACGTCTCCAGCAGCCAGTCGACCTTCAGGACGATGACGGCCCGGCCCACGTGCCGGCGCCCGAAGGTGGCCTTCCACAGCCGGCGCAGCGCGCGCCGCGCGTGGCGCGAGTCGTCCTCCAGCACGGGCGCGGCCAGCTCCTGCACCACGACCTCCGGCCCCAGGAACACCTTGAGGAGCGGGTCGTCCGTGTAGCTGGGCATGAACTGGCGCTGCTGCCGCTCCCAGTCCACCTCCGCTTCGATGAGGTCCGACTTGCCGCTGCCCGCCGGGCCCAGCACCACCAGCGTGGGGAAGTCCCGCACGGACGCGCGGAAGCGCCACGGCAGCTTCGCCAGGAACTGCTTGCGGATGGCCAGCAGCTGCCCCGACCCGAGCGGCTTCTGCTCGCCCGCGAGCGCAGGTCCGCGCTGCTGCCGCTTGCGCCACCAGAGCGTCACGCCCGCTCCAATGGCCGCGAGCACCACCACGATGCCCAGCACGAGCACCCAGTGGGCCTTCAAGGCCGCCAGCATGGACTGAAGCGCGCCCACGTCAGCCGCCGCTCCTTCCGCCCGGCTTCACGGCCAGCTGGAGCGCTTCCAACACGTCCTCCGCCTCCTCCAGCGTGGACGTCAGCTTCGCGCGCAGCTTCTCCTGCTCCTGCGGCGACGGCAGCATCCCGTCCCCGGGCGGATCCAGCACCACCAGGCCCTCACGCACGGAGTCCAGCAGCGGCTGCACGCCCTCCTTCAGCGACCCCAGCTCCGCGCCCACCTGCTGTTCCAGCGCGTCCAGCAGCGCGAGCGTCTTGGGCGGAGCCTTGGGGGTCGGCGCGGGAGGCCGGCTGTCGTGTGTCGGGAAGGGCCTCAATTGGAGACCCACCACAGGAGGATGGGCAGCCCCAGCACGATGGCCGCCGTCACGGCGTAGTAGTGCACCGGGAAGTCGTAGACGGTGGGCACCGCCGCGGGCACCACCGGCGCGAGCGGCGCCATGGCCGCCGGCTGCGGGATGCGCTGCGAGATGCGGTCCTTGAGTTCGCGGATGCGCTCCGGCTGCCCTACGAGGCGGCCCGTGAAGCCCGCGGCCAGGCAGAAGCGGATCATCTCGAAGACGATGGAGGGCGTATCGTTGCGACGCAACTTCTCTTCCACGAACTCGTAGAAGAGGTCTCCGCCTGCATCAACCTGAAACAGGTTCTGCTGCAGGAGCGGCCAGAGATGTTGCTCCGCGTCCGACAGCCGCCGCAGCACCCACTCATCCAGGAAGAAGACGAAGGGGCGGATCAGATCCTCCACTTCATCCGGGCGCATGTCCGCGCCGAACGCGGCGCGCAGGCGCTCCAGCTCCACCATCAGCGCCTGCTCCAGGTGGCCCAGTGCCTCCGGCCCCACCCTGCCCTGCGGCCGGCGCGCACCCGGGGCGGGCTCGGCGGGCAGGGCCCGGTCGAGGAGCTGGCGCACGCGACGCTGCGTGGCCAGGAGTGCGTTCCAATGCTCCAGTTTCATGAGAGTGTTTGACTATGTTGGAAGCTGTAGCGGCCCCAAACCCGCCACCGAGGCCTTGAGATCAACAGTCGCCTCGTTGTTCCAAGCATCAAGCAGGTCCCTCAACTGCTCAAGAAAGCAGATGACGACAGGCTCGAAGCTTTGGTCGAAGGGCTCCATCACGGCTTCATACGCGTGGCGGATCCCCGAACCCTTGAGCGCGCTGTCGGGCACAACACTGAACTTCAACTCCTTGAGCCATGGAAGGACGCGGCGGAACGGGCTCTCCGCGGGGGTCCCCAGGTGACCCAGCAGGGCGACCACCTCGTCGCGGCCCAGCGTGGGCTTGGCCTTCCACGCGAGGAATTGGGTCAACGCCTCGACATCATCCCGTAGCACGCTGTCGCGGTGGGGCTGGAGGCTGCCCACCGTCTGCCATTTCAAGCCTTCGATGTGACGGCCCGGCACGGACACCTCCACCCTGCCCGCCGCCTGCGCGGAGAACTGCGGCTGGTGCCACAGCGCCTCCAACACAATCTTTCGCGGCGCGGTGAAGGCCTCCGGCATGCGCACGATGAGGCTCTGCCGCGAGGCGAGCTTCTCGTCGAAGGTCTCGTCCACCTCGTAGCTGGGGCCCTTGCCGGGCAGGAAGGCGGGCCGCAGCGGGGCCAGGCCTGCCTTGGTCATCTCGAAGACGCCCGTCACCGAGTGCAGCGTGAACTCGCGCCCCGCGCTCATGCTGATGATGGGGTGCTCCGCGCGCGTGCCGTCCGCCACCACCACCTGCGCGGGCTCCGCCTTGAGGTTCACCACCGGCACGGTGAAGAGCTGGAAGAAGTCCGGGTGCAGCGAGCGGCCGATGTTCCAGTCCTTGTCCAGGTCCAGGCAGATGCAGAACCGCATCCAGGAGCTGCCGCGCGGCGGCGGCACCTTCACGTGCACGAAGAGCTGCTGCTCCGGGAACTGGAAGAACGCGCGCAGGCGCTGGAACGGGTGCGCGTAGAGGCCGCTGTCGTCCGGCGCGGGCGGGTCGCGGTTGAAGGACACCTCGCAGGGGCTGCCCACGGAGTGCTCATCCGCCTCTTCGTCGTAGACGACGCTCACCTGCTTCACGTGCTTGCGCAGCGCATGGAACACCGCCAGCGACGAGCGGTAGTCGTCCAGGTGCCGCACGTGCAGGCTGAGCACGTCGATGGCGTCCTTGCGCGCGAAGCGGGACTCGAAGCGCAGGATGAGCCGGTGGCCGCTTCTCACCTGCGGCACCACGTCCGTGCCCTTGAGGAAGATGGGCAGCACGCGCAGGTCGCGCTGGAGCCGGAAGGAGCCGGACACCCCTTCCGCGGGCGTCAGGCGCAGCTCCGTGCCCCGGGTGAGCAGCACCGGCTCCACCATCTTCTCCGTGGGCACGGCCTGCGCCATGGCGGCGGCGGGCACGGGCTCCAGGAGGAAGTCGAAGAAGCCCGCGAACAGCCGGCGCCAGGTGGAGCGCAGGTTGTGCAGCGTGGCGTGCCGCGTCTGCACGGAGAAGAACGCCATCGCCTCGATGAGGCGGCGCACGTCCGGGTCCTCGCGATCCAACGGGGCCGCCGGGTGCCGCTCCTGGAAGCGCTGACGGAAGCGCTCCAGCCCGTCCAGCTCCGACAGGAAGTCCAGGTAGATCTTCTCTGAGAAGTCCTTCACCGCCCGCTCTCCCGCCGTACGTCTGTTGTTGCCATGTGTGAGTCAGCCGTCTTCAGCCCAGCTTCACCAGGGTGCCGCCCACGCTGGTGATGGAGCCCTTCAGGTTCGCCATGCCGGAGCTCTCCAAATCGAGCTTGCCGGTGCCGGACACCTTGGTCATCGCGCCGGACATCTCCGCCTGCGACTTGCCGGCGAGCTTCAGCGTCACGCCGTCCACCTTCGCTTCGCCGCCGGACGTGACCATCTCCGCGCCCATGTTGCCCTTCATGGCCAGCTTGGACGTGGCCTCGATGTTCACGTTCGCGCTGGAGGACAGCTTCGCGTCGCTGGTGGCCGTCTGCGTGAGCTTCGCGCTCGTCTTGAGCGTCATGTCCTTGGTGCTCTCCACCGTGAGCGTGTCCTGGCTGGTCCACTTGGAGACGCCCTTGGACTTCATCGTGATGGTGTCGGTGTCGAAGGTCAGGTCCTTCACCGTCACCACGATGCTGTCCTGCTTCTGCACGATGGTGCTCGTCTCCTGCTGGCCCTTCACCGTGATGGTGATGCTGGTGCCGTCCATCACGATGGTCTGGGTGATCTGATCATCCCCGTTGTCGACCTGGACGGTGATGCCCCCCTTCTTGTCCAGTTCGATCTTGCAGACCAGCGTCCCTGCCGCTCCCGGTCCTGAAGCTCCCATCGTCCCTCCCGCCTCAGGCGGACTCTTCCTTCACCAGGATGAGCAGGTTGCCTTCCTTGAGTTCGACCTTCTCCGTGTCGCTCTCGTTCGTGCGCTGCAGGCGCCACAGCGGCTTGTTGTCCTCGTAGAAGTGCCTCATGGACGTGCCGCTCGTCGTGGTCTTTCCGACGAGCAGGTGCACGCCCTGCCCGTCCGAGGGCAGCCGTGCGCCCGCCCGCCAGTCCAGGTTGCGCTTGAGCCACGCGCGCAGGAAGTCCAGCGCCACCAGCACCCGGGCGCCCTTGTAGGCCGGGAAGTAGAAGTGCCCCGGCTGCAGGTTCGCGTTGAAGGGCACCTGGACGATTTGATTGGCGAAGAGCGGCAGCTTCACCTTGTAGCTGTCCAGCGACGTGGCCTCGTCCGTGTACGCCTGCCAGGTCTCGTCCTTCTTCTCGCCCACCTCGCTGACGATGAGCCCCTCCACGAAGCGCGGGTACACCGGCGCGGTGAAGGGCGGCAGGTCCACGTGCGCTTCGGCCTTCTTCTCCAGCCGCGTGGTGAACGAGATGAGGAAGCGGCTCTCCGGCTTCGGCCGCCGCACGGGCTCGTCGCCTCCGGGGCCGGACGCGTCCCCGCCCGCGGGAATCTCTCCCTCCTCCACGGGCAGCGGCTCCGCGCGCAGGCTCATCCGGCGCACCCGGAAGTCCTGCGTGGCCGGCACGCCCGCCGCCGTCCACCCGGCGGTGTCCGGCAGCTTCACCAGCGCGCCCGGGGCGAAGGCCACCGCCGGGAAGCGGTTCCAGTCCAGCTCCACCTCCAGGCCGCGCACCTTGAGGCGCGCCGTCTCCAGCGTCACGCGGGCCTGCACGTCGTCCGCGATGTCCGTGCGCAACAGCACGTCCTGGCGGACGCCGGTGACGGCCTGGGCGTTGGTGATGGCCTGGTTCTTGGGGCTCTCCGCGGCGGCATTCAGGATGGCCACGTCGTGGCGCGCCACCTCCGGGAACACCACCGACACGCGGTCCACGTCCGCCGCGCGCAGGGTGATGGGCGTCCCGCTGGTGTCCTTCGCCGCGCGCAGCTGGTAGCCCTGCGCCGTGTAGTCGTACGCCAGCACGCCGTTGCGCGTGTGCACGAACCAGACGACGAAGTCGTAGAAGCTGGCGCCGGACTCCGGGGCCAGGCCCAGGAAGATGAGCGGCAGCGTCTTGTCCAGCTGCGCGGCCCAGTCATTGGCCAGGGCAATCTTGTCGCCCTTGTGCGCGTCCAGCACGTCCTGGAGCGTCTTCTGCGTGTAGAGCACGCAGGGGTAGTGCTGCGTCCACAACAGCCGCGCGGGGTCCACGAAGCGCACGGTGTAGTGCCGGTAGGTGATGCCCGCGCCCTTGGCCTGGGCGACGGCCTCCTCCGTGAGCGACTTCTCCTGCACCAGCCCCTTCACCTTCAGCGACGTGAAGGTGGGCTTCGTCGCCGTGTCGGAGTGCAGGGCCTTCAGCTCCAGCGCCACCTCCGCCAGGTCCGGCTTGAGGAAGTCCGCCAGCAGCTTGTCCTGCTTCTGTCCGCCGTGCCCCGTCTCGTCGAGCACGCGGAACTCCACCCTCCCCTCGTGCCCCCAGCCGTGCAGGTCCAGCTCGAAGGCGAGCACGTCAGACGAAGGGATGGCGTGCGCCGTCCCGCCAATGGTGAGCGTCAGGCCCAGGTCCAGGCGGTCGGCGAAGGCCATCAGGTGTCCTCCGCCTGCACGCGCACCCGGCCGGTGGTGGAGTGGAACATCAGCGACAGGTGGCAGGGCTGTCCGTTGAAGGTGCCCTTGCAGTCGAAGTAGAGCCACAGCGCGCTGTCGCGGCCCCGCAGCTTCACTTCGGGCTCCACCAGCCGCGGCTCGTGCCGCGTCACTTCCTGCTGGATTTCGGCGGTGAGCGCCTCCACCAGCTCGCGCGTGCCCAGCTTCTCCGTGTACCCGCCCAGCCCGAAGTCATGCATGAAGAAGCCGTAGCCCTTCTTCGTGTTGAGCACGGCTTCGATGTTGTGCATCACGTGCTCCAGGCTGTCGCGCGAGTCGGAGCGCTCCCTGCGGGTCGCGAACTTGTCCAGGAACGGTGCGCGCGCCATGGCGTCTAGCTCCTCCGCCAGAACAGCGAGGTCTGGGCGCCCCGGAGCGCGGGCGTCACGTAGAAGGCCAGGCCGTCCTCGCGCAGCGCGTGCTGCCACTCCTCGCCGTTGCTCAACAGGTACCAGTCGATCTCCGGCCCCAAGGCATGCGGGAACGACGGATACGGCACGTGCTTGAAGGGCACGCCCTTCAAGGCCTGGCGGCGCACCAGCGGCAGCCGGGACGGGCTGGCCAGCTTCACGCCGTCCAGCGGCGTGCGCTCCCCGGGCTGGGTGCGCTGCACCAGCAGGTAGGCCTCGCTGGCGGAGCGGATCTCCGGAGGCAGCGGCGTCATCTGGAACTGCCCTTCCTTCGCCTGGAAGGCCTTGTGCGTGGAGCGCGTGGCCTCCGGCTGGAAGCTGCGCTGGAGCAGGCGGATCCACCCGCCCAGGGACTCGTTGAGCCCCTCGTGCTGGTACACCGGCATCTGGTCGTCCGGGAGCATCTCCAGGTAGCAGCACGCCTCGAAGTACAACCGGCGAAGCGCGTCGAACAGGTGGTACGGGTGCACGTACACCTGACGGAACATGTCCCGGCGCAGCGCGATGAGCCGCTGCACTTCAAAGAGCGCCCGGCGCGCGTTGGTGAGCCGGTCCGTGCGCAGGTATGTGTCCGAGATGTTGGTGAGCAGCTGCTGGCGCACCTGATCCAACAGGTCATCCAGCGTGGAGAGCAGCTTCTCCAGGAAGGGGTTGGGCCCCACGAGCAAGAGCGGCGGCACCCAGTCCGGGGACGTGTGCCACGCGCCGTCCTCGTCCTGCGACACGGCGGCCAGCCCCAGGGAGCCAATGGTCCCGTCCAGCACCGGCTCCGTGGACAGCTGCAGCTTGTGCAGCACGCGCTGGAGCACCGGCGGATCATCCGCGTACAGGCGGATGCCCTCCGCGCTGACGGTCTCCTTCAGCACGTGCAGGTAGATGATGAACTCCGTCTTGCCCACGGCTTCCAGCGACAGGGGCGAGATGACGGAATTGCCAGGGACGTCCAGCAGGTCCCCGGACTTGGTGACGACGGTGAGCGCGGAGATGGACAGGCTGCCGCTCTGCAGGAGCGACTCGTTCCAGGCCAGGTTCGCGACGCCGTAGGAAGGCAGGCCGGACAGCGTGGAGTGGAGGCGGATCTCCGCGTCCAGCGCGTCCTCCTGCGCGACGAAATGCTCCGGAAGAAGCGTCTGGCCTACGTGCCAGCGGACCCGTGCGAGCTTGTACCGCTGCATGCGCCTTGTGTTCCTTCCACCCGCCTGACCCGGCCGGGAGCGAATCCTGCTCCCGGCCCGGTTTAGACCCGGACCGCGGCCGATGCTACTTGGCGGCCGCTTCGGTGATGCCCCACTTCTTCGCGATCTTCTTCGCGGAGGAGGTGGCCAGGTTCAGCGACTGCTCGCTCGCCTGGGGCTTGATGCCGATCTGGAACGTGAAGTTCTTGGGCGACTGCACTTCACGCGACTCGTTGTCCGCGACGGACATGTTCAGGTCGTCGCCGTTCTTCTCGAGCAGGCCCTTCATCTCCGCGTCGAGGAAGTTGGACTTGAAGTACTTCTTCCCGATGGGGTCGTACTCGTAGATGACGTACTTGAAGTTGACTTCAATGTTGCTGAAGTTGCCCAGCAGCATCTCCGCGATCTTCTGCTTGTTCGCCACCGACACCTGGCCGGAGAAGTACATGGCGTCCGTCACGCCCGTCTCCCACAGGTAGTGGTTGAGCACCGCGACGACCTTGTCCGCGATGGCCGCGTCCGGATTCTCAGGATCCTTGATGGTCTCCTGGTCCGCCGCCAGCGCCTCGCCGCCAATGGTGATGGCGGTGATGTAGCCCACGGGGCTCTGCTTGTCCTTCTTGAAGTTGAAACCCTGATACACGTCCAGGTTGCGCGAAAACTGGGGCATCGTTCACTCCAGGGTAAGCGGGGCAGGCTCTCACCTGCCCCAAGTGGGATGCGGCTTAACCGAGCCGCGACTCGAGCATCAGCTCCACGTTGAGGCCTTCGAACTGGATGTGCGGGAGCACGGCCAGCTTGCAGTCGTACCAGCCGATCTCACCGGGGCGCGGGAAGACGACCACGCTGCTCGCCTTGAACGGGAAGCGGCGCACGGTGAGGTCGTCCGGGTTGGCCACGGTCGTGACGTAGTTGGACAGCCACGAGTCCAGCTGCCGCTGGATGTAGGGCGCGTCCGCCGTGTTACCGATGTTGTCACGCATGATGCACTTCACGTAGTGCGCCAGACGCGTGATGGAGAACGTGTAGGCCAGGTTGGTGACCAGCTGCGAGTTCTCCGAGTCCTTGGGGTCCTTGAACGTCTTGGCGACCTTGGCGGACTGGGTGCTGAAGAACGTCGCGTCGCTGGAACCCTTCCGGTACACGAGCGGGATGAAGCCGGAGCGCGCGAACTCGTACTCGCGGTAGTCCGGGATGGCGATCTCCACCGGGGCCTTGATCTCCTCCTGGCCGCGCAGGGAGAAGGTGTCCACGGGCAGGCCGGAGATGAGGCCACCGCCCTTGGGGCCGCGGATGGACTGGCACCAGCCGCTGATCTCGAACGCCTTCACCATGTTGCGCGCGAGCAGGATGGCGGAGTTGCCCCAGAGGTACTTGTCGGAGTCGCCGCGCGCCGTCTCGGTGAAGTTGAGGACGTCGCAGGGGTTCTTGTCCGGGTGCCAGGGCAGGCGCAGCACGTAGCGCGGGAAGGTCAGGCCCACGTACGCGGCCTCCTCCGTGTCGCGGAACGCGTTCCAGCGGCCGAACCGCGGGTGGGCGAGCACGCCCTCCAGGTTCTTGATGGCCTCCATCTCCTCGATGGTCTCGCAGCCGAAGAACTTGTGGTTCACGGCGGAGATGAACGGCGCGTGCGCGGCGTTGGAGACCTTGGCCATGCGCTGCAGCCAGGTGAGGTCCGCGGGCGACGAGGAGAAGTCGTACAGGCCCACGATGGCGCCGAAGGGACGGCCGCCGTACTGGTCGTACTCCTGGATGTAGACCTTGTCGAACAGCGCTCCGGCGAAGATGTTGCTGGAGTTGTTCTCGAAGTCCTCCGCCAGCTCATCCTTGGCGACGTCCAGGATGTCGATGGCGATGTTGGCCTTGAAGTTGGTGTGGTCGACCAGGTCCTCCAGGCCGCGCCACGTGGACTCCAGCTTCTGGAAGGTGTCGTTGTGGAGGATCTCGTTCATCTGCGCGTCGATCATGCGATCGATGCGGCTGATGACGTCCAGCACCTGGCCCTTGTCGAAGCGGGCGGTGTTGTCCGGGCCCTCCACGGGGGCCACGTTCTGCAGCAGCGCGGCGACGCTGGAGAGGAAGCGGCTCTCCAGGGTGACCTGCTGCTCGTCGCCGGCGGGCGCGAAGTTGGTGGTGATCATCGGCGCCGATTCCTGGGGCGGATCGAGCCGGACGCTGGTGAACAGGCGCTTCAGGTAGGTGGTCTCAGCCATGGCGGAGTCCTTTTAGAAGTCGAAGGGTTGGGAAGTCGGATCAGGAAGCAGCCGGGGGCTTGGCACCCGCGGCGACGGTGGCGGCGACCGCGGCCGTGGCGGCGGCAGCCCCCCCGGCGGGCTTGCCAGCGGCTGCGGCGGCACCGGCGGCGGCGGCGGGCGCGTCCGTCTTCGCCGCGGTCTCTCCGGCGGGCAGGCGCATGGTCTCGTAGCCCTTCAGCTCGTTGAGCAGCTCCTTGAGCGCGTCCGGCTTGGAGAACAGCTCGTAGAGTTCGCGGCGCAGGTCCTTGCGGTTGTCGATGTTCGACTGCATCTCCACGAGGAGCGTCTTCAGCAGCAGCAGCGCCTTGAGCTTCGGCACGTGCTTGACGATCTCATCCGGGTGGAAGGACTTCATCCGGTCGATGGGGAGCGTGACGTTCAGCTCCTCCTCCACGTCCGGATTGATCCGGTTGGCGACCTGGAAGTTGGCGGACATCTTCATGTCCTTCATCAACTCGTCCAGGTTGCGGCCGTCCACGGAGCGCAGCTTGCGCGTCTCCAGGTCCGTCTTGCGGTCCTCGGAGGTCCCCAGCGAGTAGTCGCCCATGACCAGGAGGCGCAACGGCAGGTTCACCGTCTCCTGCTCGCCGTTGATGGTGGTGCGGTACGTGAGGGTGATGCGGGATTTGGGAAGCTGGTCCTGAATGGCCACGGTGACTCCCTGACATTCGCAGCGCGTTTGATTCCCCCCGTCCTACTGGAGCCGCCCCGGGAGTACGCCCTGCCGAGTGAACATTTACAGCCTAGGCGCGATCAGGAATTCCCGTCAACCAGCCGACATGACAGGTCTAGCGGGGTTCTGATGATCGCAGTTGAGCGGTGTCCCCCGTGAACAGGAGGACCTCCTGGGTCTGTTCCGGACCGCCTACCAGCGGTTCGTAACCCAGATGACTTCCGTCGATGAGCCGGGCGTAGCTGCTCTGATCACGCAGGCACAGGATGACGGCGAGCGCGAGCGGGGTCTCCGCGAGGCTCGGGAGGATGCGGGCGTTGAGGCGCCGGCGGGCCTCCACGGCCCAGGGGGTGCCGGTGCCGGAGTGAGGCTCGTTGAGGAACAACCGCACCTCCACGCCGCCCGTGGGAACGGTGGCGAAGCCGCCCACCGCGCTGCCGTCTCCGAGCGCGGCGGCGCCCAGGCGGATGCCCTTGGCTTCGATGCGCTGGCGGCGCGTCTCGCGGCGCACCACCACCTCCGCCTCCGGGAAGACCTTGGCGAACAGCCAGTGCAGGCTGCTGGGACACGCGAGGCGAAGCAGGCGCAGCCGGTGCGCGGTGGAGTGCTCCCAGCCGGGCAGCAGGGATTCGTCGCGGTCCGGGAACTGGCCCGCGAAGCGGGTCCGCAGCAACAGGTGGTCGAAGTAACCCAGGAAGTCAGCCATCGTGTCCTGCTCCAGGCGGTCCATGGCCTGGAAGAGGAAGGATGGCAGCGGCGTCTGGAGACTGAGCAGGCCCAGGTTGACGGTGATGACCACGCGTCTGCGCGGGTGGCGGGTGAATTCGATGGCATGCACCAGGTGGGGTTGGTGCACGGTGCTGCGGTGGCTGCGGAACTCCACCTCCGCCTCGCCGTAGCCCTCCTTGGCGAGCAGGTCCAGGAGGGCCGGCACGTCGAAGCTGCGGATGCGCTCGCTGATGCGCTCCTCGACGGTGAGCTTGCGGTTCGGCTGTTCGCGCTCCAGTGCCATGGGGGCTATTCGTCGTATTCCGAGCCGCCGCCGCGCGGCTGGCGCTGCTGGGCGACGAGGAACGCGTCCAGGTCCACGCGGTAGAGCTGATCCATGGCGCGGAAGGACAGCGTCTCCGTGTTGTGCAGCATGGGCTCAATGGCTTCCGCGTGCTGTGCCAGGCCATTGAAGAAGCCGGAGAAGAGCTGCGGCAGGTACACGCGCGGGTCGAAGCGCTCCACGGTGGCGAGCACGTCCACGGCGATGACGCTCGCCTTGGAGTAGTCCTCTCGCTCCACCAGCGCTTCAAAGGCAGACAGCTTGCGGACCAGCTGCGCGAGCGCGGGCGACATGGGCACGCTGGGGCCGGCGTCCTGTTCCTCCTGGCGGGCGGCCTTCTTGCGGCGCGCGGGGCGGACCTCCTCTTCCTCCTCCCCTTCGTCGTCCTCTTCCTCCTCGTCGTCCGGAGCGGCGGCGAGCTCCGGCTCGGGGGCCGCGGCGGGCCCGGGCTCCTCCGGCGGGGGCAGGAAGGGCACGGCCTGGGCGTGGGAGCGCAGCGCGCCGAGCAGCGTGCGCATGGCGTCCATGCACGCGCTCTTCTGCAGGATGGCGAGGGCGGCGATGAGCGGGTCGCCCAGGGCCAGGGCCTCTTCGATGGGCTCGCGGTTGCCGGGCGCGCTCCACGTCTGCCATTGCGCGTCCTTGAGGCGCGAATGGTGTTCCAGGTGCTTGCCCATCATCTTCAGCAGCCAGCGCAGGCCGGTGTCCGCGAAGACGAGCTTCTTCTCCAGCGGGCCGAAGAAGTCCCAGTTCTCCGTCAGCGTGCGCTTGAGGGAGCGGAACAGGACGGGCAGCGCCTTCATGCCCTCCGCGAAGAAGTGGCCGAAGAGGTACGGCCCCACCACGCGCACGTCGCGCACGCCCTGGCGCAAGAGCCCCGCGGCGGCGTGGGCCGCGTCCGCGTACTCGCTCTTGGCGACGAAGCCGGTGATGGCCTCCAGGCGCGGATCCGGGCCCTCGGACTCGTCGAGCGGTACGGGGGCGGTGGTGAACTCCACGTCGAGCAGCGTGAAGTCCACGGGCTCCAACGCCTGTGCGGGGCTACCCATCGATGGCCACCATCTGTCCGGGGGAGACGACCTGGATGACGCCGCCGTAGCTGCACATGCACTTGGAGTTGCTCTCCAGCGCCGGCATGTTGCCGATGAGCACCTTGGGGCACCCGGGCATCCAGGGGGCCGCGGTGGCGGGGATGCAGGGCATGGGGGTGAGGACGCCGAAGGCCGCCGCGGTCGCCGCCGCCACCATGGGGTTGGCCAAGGACTGGCACATGCCGAAGGGCAGCACGTTCAGGAACGGCTTGTTGTCCATGATGTTCGCCGCGGGTGTGGTGGCCATGATCCGGTTCACGGGCAGCACCATCAGCGACGAGGGCGCCATCCCGAAGCTGCATTGGAGCATCGCTCCCATCACGACCTGAGCACCCATGTGCCGCTCCTTTTTCAGCGCCCTGGCGACGGGTCATCTTCGCCCGAAGCGCCAGCGCTTTCCAGCAGTCGTTCCCGCAGGGCGGTGAGGGCCTGGAACATCGGGTCCTTCGCCTTCTTGTGTAGCGCCCCGGTGAAGAACTGCGAGGCGCACCACGCGTCGTCGACCGCGCCCTTCACCCGGTGGGGAAAGAGCGGGAAGAACTCGATGCGGTCGGGCAGGAAATCCCCGCCGAGCAGCATTTCGATGCGCCGGTGGATCTCCTGCTCGCCGGACGAGGGAGCAGGCGTGGCCCCCGTGAAGGCCAGGAGGATGAAGCGGGAGTGGCTGGCGAGGCCGCCGGTGGACACCGGCACCACGCTGGTGCCCACGAGGAACGGCAGGCCCTCCAGCGCGGCGGTGACCTCCTTCGCGGAGTACGTGCGGCCGTCGTGCCGGAAGCCCAGCGTGCCCGCGTAGTGGTAGCGCTGGCGGATCCGCGCGAGCAGGACGTGGCCCGGCGGGTACTCCTTGTCCGGCAGGAGCGTGAAGACGCCCACGTCCGTGGGAGCGCCCTGCCCGCTCGCGTTCGGATCCTTCAGCGTCCACGCGCGGCCCGGGACGGGGAAGACGTCCGTGTGCACGTCCGTGGTCGCCTCGCTCACGCCGCGCGACGACGCCAGCACCGCGCCGCCGGCGGACGCGTCGATGAGGACGTTGGAGGACGGCACGGCCTGGAGGCCGCACTGCTTCACCCACGCGCGCCACGCCTGGGCGTCGAAGGGCTCCTCCGGATTGCGGAACCAGTGCTGCACGTTGCGCAGGTTGGCGCGGTGGCGCAGGAGCAGGTCGCGCAGCTTCGGCGTGACGCCCAGCGCGCGCAGCGGGTGCTCCAGGAGCGGGGCCGGGTTGAGCGCCAGGTCCGCCATCTCCAGGTGCAGGTAGGTGGCGCCGCGCAGGAGCGTGGCGAAGAGGAGCGCCGGCAGGTGCTGGAGCACCGGGAAGTCCGGCGCCGCGAGGATGTCCCCTGGCGACAGGCCGAAGGTGAGCATCCCGTCGCCAATGGCGCCCTTCCACGCGTTCTCCGCGGTGAGGGGCACGGGCGTGTGCGGCGGATCCACCAGCGGCGAGAAGAGCAGCCCCACCACGTCCGACGGCTTGTACGTGTGGGACGTGAAGCCCGGCGCTCCCCTCCCCTGGCTCTTGAGCAGCAGCTGCTCGTGGCCCTTGAGGAGCGGGAGCTGGTGGGGCTCCGCGGCGATGAAGTCCGGCGTCAGGGACTCCAGCCGGGTGGCCATGGCGCGCGGGCCCATGGGCGGCAGGAGCGTGAAGCAGCAGCCCAGCTTCAGCGTGGCCAGGAGCGACACGAGCATCTCCTGCCCCACGCCGTGCACCAGGCACACCTCGGCGCCCGGCTCCACGCCCTGATCCGCCCATTCGCTGGCGCGGCGCGAGGCCAGGTCGTGCAGCGTGCGGTAGCCCAGGGCCTGCCAGCCCTGGATGCGCTGGTGCGTGCGGAACGCGGGGCGCTCCAGCGCGACGTGGCGCACGATGAGATCATGGAAGAAGTCGTACTGCTGGCCCGGGCGGCTCTTGGGCGGCGGGACGCCCCGGCCCGCGTGGGCCTCCGCGAGCGCCACGGCGAACCCTTCCGGATCCTCCCAGCTCTCCTGCCACCACTTGGGGGCCCCGGACTCCGGAGCGAAGCCGGCTTCCTGCTGCCGGAGGATGTCCTTCACGTCGAAAGGCATGGGTGTCTAGCGGGAGGGAAAGTCGAAGCCGACCTTCACCATGAAGCGGACCTTGGAGCGCACGTTGCTGTCCGGGGCGTAGTCGATGGGGGTCGCCCCTCGCTTCGCGGGCGTCTGCTGCTTCGCGCGTTCGATGGACGTGGGCTCGACGGCGCGCACCAGCGGGTGGCGGGCCAGGAGCGGCGGCACGTGCATGTCCACGTCCCGGCCGAAGAGCCACGCGCCACAGCGCCAGAGGACGTCGTGGCGCCGGGTGAGCAGCGTCCAGAAGCGGTCCCGCGTCTCCGTGGCCTCGAAGAGCAGCGGCGAGCTGTCGTCCTCGCGGGCCTCTCCCGGGGCCGCGAGCAGGGCGCGCAGCTGCTGCGCGACGCGCTCCACCTCGTTCACGTCCTCGGGGGAGACGGGGGAGCGGCCGGCGAGCTTCTCCTCGTGCCTGCGGAACAGCGCCACGAGTCCCAGGCAGTCCCCCACCACGTCGCGGTGGCCCTCACCGTGGGCGGCCGTCACGTCCGCGGCGGTGAGGAAGGAAGCCTCCGCGAGCGCCTCCGCGGTCTTGAGCAGCTTGCGGCGCAGCTGCTGGGCGCGGTCGAAGAGGGCTCCGAAGGAGCTGGCCCGCATGTCGCGCTGGACACGCAGCGCGGCCCACGCCAGGCCCTGGGCGAGCAGCGGCAGTTCGCGCAGCTCCTCCACGTTCACGCCCGGGAGCGCGGCGACCTCCGCCTCACGGGCCAGGACGCTCTCCACCCCGCGCTTCGTGTTGTGGAAGGCGAGCGCGATGTTGGAGCGGCACTCCTCCACGGAGCCTTCGAGGGCACGCGCGGGGGCCAGGAACACGTCGTAGCCGAGCTCGGAGCCAAGGGCTTCCAACTCGGCGATGTCGTCGGGCCCCAATCCCGCTGTCGCGTGCTGGCCTCCAGCCATGCCGGCCAGGATAGCGGGCGCTTCCGGGCGTCACAACCTGGCGCCCTGCCCGGCTGCGTCAGGTGACTCGCGGGGTGGGATGCGGGCCGGGGGACCCGCGAGGCCACGTCAGACGAGGATGAGGTCTTCTTCCTCGTCGTCCGGCGCGGTCCCTGCCTGGCTGTCCAGCACGTGCTGCGTGCGGCGCAGGCGTTCGTCGCTCAGGTCCGAGACGAGCATCAGGACCTGCGGGTGGCTGGAGATGAGCGAGTCGAAGTCCTCGCGCGGCAGGCGCAGCAGCGTGGTGTGGCGCGTGGCCTCCACGGTGGCGGTGGCCGGCGTCTTCTGCAGGAGGGAGATCTCTCCGAACAGGTCGCCTTCCTTCAGGGTCGTCAGCCGCTGCCCGCTCTTGTGGACCTCCACCTCGCCGGAGAGGACGACGTAGAGGCCGTCCGTGGCGTCGCCTTCGCGGATGATGACGTCACCGCGCTCCACGTCGCGGGCCCGGAAGCGCTCCACGAGGTTGCGGCGATCCTTGCGGTTGAAGGGGCGGAACAGCGCGGAGCTGTTCATCACGTTCGCGAGGAGCCGCTCGCGGCAGAACTTCTTGAGGGCCTTCGCCACGGGCGGATGGCTGAGCGAGAGCGTGGCGAGCACGGCGGCGGAGATTTCGAGCACCTGCGTGTCGTCGGACACGGACTCCACGGAGGCGGCGCGCGGGGCTCCGGACAGGAGCGCCATCTCACCGAAGAAGGCGCCGACCACCAGCGTGGCCAGGTCCTGGCGGCGGCCGTCCTCTTCACGGAAGACGCGCACGCTGCCTTCGCAGATGACGTAGAAGGCGTCGCCGTGCGTGCCCTGCGCGAGGATGCGCTCGCCGGGGCCGAAGCGCCGCAGCGGGCAGCGTTCGAAGAGCTGGATGAACGCGTCGCGCGGCAGGTCGGAGAAGAGCGGGATGGACGGCAGCGCGTCCCAGGTGCCGGGGCCGGCCTCCTCGGTCAGCTCGTAGACGGGCTCCTCCTCCAGCGCTTGTTCTGACAGTCCCCGCTGGGCCGCGAGCTCCACCGCGTGCAGCAGCGAGTCCGCTTCGATCTCCAGCTCCGTGAAGCTGGAGACACGCAGGGACGCGCGCCAGGGCTCCGGGGCTCCGGCGGTGGTGGGCACCACGGCGGCTCCGGCGGCGACCGTGGCCGTGGGCCTGGAGGGCGTGTCCACGCGGCGGGGGCGCAGTCCCGGGGGCGCGGCCTGAGAGGGAGACTTCGGCTCGGTGGGGGCCGGCGCGGTGTCGGGGCCCGTGATGGGCGGCGCGAGCGCCTGCCAGCGTCCGCTGGGCGTCCGGATCTGGGGAAGCTCGGGCATGGGAGATGGGGACGGCGGTGCGACCCGGACGGACTGGCCCGTCGGTGCGGGGACGGCGGATGGCGGCGCGGCGGCCCCGGTCGCCGTTGGCGCCTTGGGCTCGTCCTGCGTGGGCTCGAGCTCGACCTCGACGGAGAGGACCACCTCGGTGCCGTCCGCGACGGGCGCGGGCGCGCTCGACAGGGCCAGCTCGGGCGGGAGCGCATCCGACAGGTCCACCGGTGCTCCGCCGGCCTCCAGCGGCTCGGGCCTGGGGCTGGCGGCTTCGGGCGGGACCTCCCGTTGGGTGATGAGCTTCTCGGAAGTCGATGGGGGCGCTGCGTCCTTCGGCTTCGCCCTGGACGTGGCCGGCGTGCCCCTTCGCGCGTACAGGTCCGCGAGCATCTGCTGCACGCCCTGGTGGGACGGATCCAGCTCGAGGATCAGCTTGCTCGCGGCGATGGCGCGCGGGAGGAAGCCCTCCTTCGCGAAGCCCTCCGCCGCGGCCTGGTACGCGGAGACGGCGCGGTCACGCTGACCGGCCTTGGACCACGCATCCCCCATGCGCAGGCGGCTCTGGTGGTCCTTCGGCTCCGCCTGGCAGTAGTCCTCGTACAGCTCGGCGGCCTTGGCGAAGCGGCCCTTGCCGAAGGCCTCCGTCGCCTTGTCCTTGAGCGCGCGTGACTCCATTCACTGCGCCCCGCCGGCCGCCGTGCCTTCCTTCGCCAGCGAGGCGCCCGCCGCGACTCGGACCTCGCGGAAGTAGTCGGCCTTCAGCGCGTCCAGCGGCTCGGCCTCCGCGCCGGTGTTCATCTTGCGCAGCGCCGTGGCCGCCGCGGCGCGGATCTCCGGCAGGTCGTGGTACAGGTCCCGCCCCACCACCTCCGCGGACTTCGCGTCGCCCATGGCCCCCAGCGCCAGCAGCACGTCGCGGCGGGCCACGCTGTTGGAGTCGTCCAGCGCCTTGAGCAGCGTGGGCACCGCGTCCTTCGCGCCCATCCGCCCCAGGAGCTGCGCCGCGAGCGCCGCCTCCGCCCCACCCTCCTTCACCACGCCCTGCAACGCCTCCGACGCGGACGCGGGCGGCGGCCCCACGCGTGACAGCGCATCCAGGACCACCAGCTTCTCGCTGCCCATCTTCGGCAGCGACGCGATCAGCGCGAGCTGCCCGGCCTCGCCCTGCTCCGCCAGCGCCAGCGCCAGCGTCTTCTGCAGCTCGCGGTCGGGCTCCAGCAGCGCCGCGCGGGTCACCTCGAGGCCCTCGGGGCCCACGGACGCGAGCCCCACCAGCGCCGCCGCGCGCAGCACCGGGCTCACGTCGTCCGCGTAGCCCTTGAGGATCTCCAGCGCTCCGGGCGCCTTGAGCGCCCCCAGCGCGGTGAGCAGCGTGGCCAGCGGCTGCAGCTTCGCGGGCTCCACGTCGTCGCTCAGCTCCGAGGGGACTCGCGGCGGCACCACCACGCGCCCGGCCTCCTTGGCGCGGGCCGCGTTGAGCGCCTGGAGCCGCTCGAAGAGCTGCGCGTGCTTGGCGGACCGTGGGTCTTCCTTCCCCTTGGCCACTTCCGGACGCGGGGCCGACGGATCCAGATCCGCGGCGTACTTCCGCGGCAGCACCTGCGGGATCCAGTCCGCGCGCAGCGCCGTGAGCCCGGCGACCTCCTGCTCGTAGAGCTTCTGGATGACGGGCACCACGGAGGCGTCGCCCACGTGCGTCACCGCCTCCACCGCGAGCGTGCGCAGCCCGGCGTCCGGCTGGTTGAGCCACGGCGTCACCTTGGGCAGCAGCGCCTGTGCCGCCGGGCCCAGGCCCGTCACCGCCTGGAGCCCTGACGCCGCGGAGGCCGGGCGCGACAGCCGGTCCGCGATGGGGTCCGCCGGGCAGCCGCCTCGCGAACGCATGGCGCGGGCGGCGTCCACGGCCTCGTCCCGGGCGCCGTCGAGCGCGATGGCGCACAGCGCGGCGTCCGTCGTGGGCGTGCGCGGGAAGGTCAGGATGGCGTCGGTGGCCAGCGGGCTCACCGCGCTCTTCTCCACCGCCACGGCCTGGAGCTTCGTCGCGGCCGTCGGGTCCTGCAGCTTCATCAGCGCGCCGATGGCGGACTCGCGAAGCTCCGGGAAGCTCTCGTCGAGGAGCAGCGCGATGGGGGCCACAGCGCGCGTGTCGCCCGCGTCGCCCAGCCCGCGCACGGCGGCGGCGGCGAGGATGACCTGGCTGTCGCGCACCATGGGCAGCAGCCGGTTCACCGCCTCCGAGCGGCCGCTCTTGCCCAGCTCTTCGGCGGCGCCCACGCGTTCCGGGAGCGCGCCTTCGGTGAGGGCCAGGAGGTTGCGCTCCCAGAGGCCCTTGGATTCGGCGGCGACGACGGTGGCCATGGCGCCGGGGACGTTGGCGCTCTTGAGGGCCTGGACGATGACCCGGCGCGTGGCGCGGCCCCGCCGTCCGTACTGGAGCGTGAGGTACGCCTTGGCCTTGTCGTTCTTCACCTTGGCGAGCGCCAGGGCGGCCTGGCCCTGCACGGCCTCGTCGGGATCCTCCAGGAGCTCTCCGAGCAGATCCACGACGCGAGGGTCCTGGCTCTCCCCGAGCGCGCTGGCGGCCTCGCCCCGGACGAAGGCGGAGAGGTCCTTGGCGGCGCGGGTGAAGAGGACCAGGTCGTCCGCGTTGTTCTGCTCGGCCAGCTTCCTCACGGCGGCGGCGCGGACTTCGGGACGGGGGTCCTGGATCTCCGCGAGGAGCTGATCCCGGTTGCCGTTGCACCCGACGAGCAGGGTCAGGGCGAGGAAGAGGGGTCGCACGCGGATTCGCATCGTTCTCCCGGAGCGGCGGACGCTGGAGGTAGGCGGCGGTTATATCAACGCCCTCCCGGGCCGCCCACCGACGGAGCGACCCAGGAGGAGGGGTGGTTCAGCGGGAGCGGCCACCACGAGGGGGCGGACGGCCTGCCCCTCCCCGAGGCGCCTTGCTGCTCCAGCTCGGCTCGGAGGCGCGCGTCTTGCGCTCCTTGAAGTCCTGGTAGCCGCCGCCGCGCTCGCCCGAGGGGGCCTTCTTCACGCCCGCGCGGACGATGCGCTCGCCGGAGCCGCTGGACGAGGACTCACCGCCGCCGCCGCGAGACCGGCTGCCGGAGTCTTCACCCCGGGGCGTCCTCTCACGACGCTCGGGACGGCCCGCGGACTCACCGCGCGGCTTCCATTCACGGCGCTCCGGACGGTCACCACCCGCGCCCGCGGGCTTGCCGAAGCGAGCACCACCGCGAGGAGCACCGCCTTCTGCACCGAAGCGGCCGGCGGGCTTGCCGAAGCGGGCGCCGCCACGAGGGCCCCCACCCTCTCCGCCACCGAACCGACTGCCACCGCGAGGCGCACCGCCCTCGGAACGACCGGCACCGGCGGGCTTGCCGAAGCGGCCACCGCCGCGAGGCGCACTGCCCTCTTCACGACCGAAACGGCCGCCACCGGCCGGCTTGGAGAAGCGGCCGCGAGGAGCGCCGCCCTCGTCTCCGAAGGAGCGACCCCTCGGGGCACGCTCGTCACCGCCACGGCCCGCACCGGCGGGCTTGCCGAAGCTGCGACCGCGAGGCGCACCGCCCTCGTCACCGAAGCGGCCGGCGGGCTTGCCGAAGCTGCGGCCACGAGGAGCACCGCCCTCGTCACCGAAGCGGCCCGCCGGCTTGCCGAAGCTGCGACCACGAGGAGCACCGCCCTCGTCACCGAAGCGGCCCGCCGGCTTGCCGAAGCTGCGACCGCGAGGAGCACCGCCCTCGTCTCCGAAGCGACCCGCCGGCTTGCCGAAGCTGCGACCGCGAGGAGCACCGCCCTCGTCACCGAAGCGGCCCGCCGGCTTGCCGAAGCTGCGACCGCGAGGGGCACCGCCCTCGTCTCCGAAGCGACCCGCCGGCTTGCCGAAGCTGCGGCCACGAGGAGCACCGCCCTCGTCACCGCCACGACCCGCACCGGCCGGCTTGCCGAACCGACCGCCACCGCGAGGCGCGCCGCCTTCGGCACTGAAGCGACCCGCGGGCTTGCCGAAGCTGCGGCCACGAGGAGCACTGCCCTCTTCGCCGCCGAAACGGCCAGCACCACGCGAAGCACCGCCCTCGGAACGACCCGCACCGGCGGGCTTGCCGAAGCTGCGACCACGAGGGGCACCACCCTCGTCACCACCACGGCCCGCCGGCTTGCCGAAGCTGCGACCACGAGGGGCACCACCCTCGTCACCACCACGGCCCGCCGGCTTGCCGAACCGGCTACCACCGCGCGACGCACCACCCTCGGAACGACCCGCACCGGCCGGCTTGCCGAACCGCGCGGCGCCACGGGGGGCACTCTCACCCTCGGGCTTGCTGAAACGGCCCGCGCCTCGCGCGGCCTTGCCGTAGGTGGCTCCCTCGGCGGCGTCCGACTCCGTCTCGTCACCGTCGTCGTCGAACGTCGGCACGTCATCCAGAGCCGCGTCGTCGTCCGCGTCCAGCGTCGCCCCGCGCTTCGCGAACTTCGGCGGACGCGTGCCTCCGTCCTGCACGCCCTTCCACTCCTTGCGCTCCGGACGCGCCTCGCGAGTCTTCGGCCCCGTCGGAGCCTTCTTCGCCGCGCGCTCCGTCTTGCGCGGCGCCGCCGGCGCGTCATCGTCCATCGACAGCTCGATGTCGTCGTCATCCGCCCCGCCGAAGCCCGGCGCAGAACGCCCGTGACGGCGCGGCGGCAGCTTCAGGTCCGAGGACGCCGGCTGCGCACGGCCTTCCGCCACCTCCGTGAGCTGCAGCACTTCCGCGACCTTCAGCGGCCGCAGCTCGCCGGGGCGCAGCCCCTCCACGCCCACGCCCGCGTAGTTCGGACGGAACAGGCGCACCACCGGGTGCCCCACCGCCGCGCACAGGCGCTTGATGAGGTGCGGACGGCCTTCCGCCACGACGATCTTCAGCCAGGTGTTGCGCTCGGCCTTCTCGAAGACATCCACGGACACGGGCGTGGCCATGCCGTCTTCCAGCCGCACACCACCGCGCAGCTTCTCCAGCGTGGGCATGTCCGGCGAGCCCTTCACCTTCGCCAGGTACGTGCGCGGCACCTGGAAGCTCGGGTGCGTGAGCTTGTGCGCCAGCGCGCCGTCATCCGTGAAGAGCAGCGCCCCTTCGGCGTCGTAGTCCAGACGTCCCACGGGGAACAGGCGGCGGCCCGTCTCCTCCACGTAGCTGGCCACCGTGGGCCGGCCCTGCGGATCCGACAGCGTCGTCACGACGCCCACGGGCTTGTACAGCAGGTAGTAGGACGACTCTTCCGGCGGCGTGACGAGCTTCCCATCGACGGTCACCAGGTCCACTCCGGGCTCCACCCGGCTGCCCAGCTCCGTCACCGTCTCGTTGTTCACTCCGACGCGACCGGAGGTGATGAGTTCTTCCGCGTGCCGGCGCGAAGCAACTCCCGCGCGAGCCAGGTACTTCTGCAAACGTTCCGCCGCCATTCCGTGCCTTCTTCCAGTTGTTGCCGCCCATCACTCGGGCTTGGGCCCCTCGCTATCACCCTTCTCGGGCGAAGGGGGGCTTTCCAGGATGCTGGAGCTGACCTTCTGGCTCCGCTCCGCGGCCGCCATGGCCTCCTCCAGCTCCTCCAAAGCGGCCTCGCTGGCCGCCTCGTTCTTCTCCATCCGCTTCGTGAACCCCGGGTCCGACAGCGCCGCCACCGTCCCCGACGCCACGGGTACCGGTGGCGCCGCCTCCTTCTCCACGATTTCCCGGTGCTCCTGGGTCAACTCATGGAATTCCCGGAGCGTGGGCAGCGCGGAGAGGTCCTTCAGCGCGAAGAACTCCAGGAACTCGCGCGTGGTTCCATAAAGAATGGGGCGGCCGACTTCTTCCCGCTTGCCCAGGATTTTCACCAGCTTGCGGTCCATCAGCGCCTTGAGCACCGCGCCGCAGTCCACGCCGCGGATGTCCTCCAGCTCCGGCCGGGTGACGGGCTGCCGGTACGCGATGATGGCCAGCGTCTCCACCGCCGCGCGGGTGAGCCGCTGCGGCTTCACCCGGAGGTAGCGCCGGACGTACTCCGCGGAGTGGGGGTCCGTGCGGAACTGCCACCCGCCCGCCACCTCGTAGAGGACGACGCCGCTGATGCCCTCGCGGTGGATGCCGGAGAGCTGATCCATCGCCTGGAGGATGGGATCCCTGGGGATGCCGGTGGCCTGGTAGAGCTCGTCCACGGACAGGGGGCGCTCGGCGACGAAGAGCACGCTCTCCAGCACCGTGCGGATGCGGTCCGGGGAGAGGTTGCGGCTCTTGGCGACCAGCTTCTCGAAGGAGGACTGGAGGTCCGGGACGTTCTCGTTGTCGTCCGAGTCCTCTTCGATGGCGGCCGCCTCCACCCCGTCCAGCTCCGCGTCGTCCGGGCCAGGGCCGGTGACGGCGGCGATCTCCTCCTCGGAGAACTGTCCGGGGCCGCCGGGCGTGCCGGGGGCGGGCGTCTCGTCACCGTCGTCGGGACCGTTACCGGTAGTCACTCTCGTCGACCTCCGTGGGGACGAGCTTCTCCAGCGCGTCCCCGTTGGGCGTCACCTGGATGGGGCCCAGGGGCTCCTCCTGGAAGACCTTGATGAGGCGGCGCTTCACCATCTCCAGCATGGCGATGAAGGTGATGACCACCTCCTGGCGCGTGGCCGCCTCCGTGAACAGCGCCTCGAACACCACCTGCCCGTCCTTCTTCACGCGCTCCGCCAACCGGAGGATGGCCTCGGACAGGCTGACGCGCTCCAGCACCACCTCGTGCTGCACCTTGGGCGTCAGCCGCTCGAGCACCCGGTCGAGCGCCTCCACCAGCTTCAGGACGCTGATCTCCTGGAGCCCCACCTCGTCCTCGGGGATGGGGATCGCCTCCACGGGCACCTTCCGGGCGAACACGTCCCGGTCCAGGATGTCCTGCTTGGCCAGGTGCTCCGCGGCGTCCTTGTACTTCTGGTACTCCAACAGCCGGCGCACCAGCTCCGCGCGAGGGTCCTGCGCCTCCTCCACCGCCGCGAGCGCGTCCGCCCCTTCCGGCACCTGGGCCGCGTCCTGCCGGGGCAGGAGCATGCGGCTCTTCAAGTGGGCGAGCGTGGAGGCCATCACCAGGAACTCCCCGGCGATGTCCAGGTTCAGCTCCCGCATCCGCTCCAGGTATTCGAGGTACTTGCCGGTGATCAGCGCCAGCGGGATGTCGAAGATGTCAACCCGGTGCTCCTTGATGAGATGGAGCAGCAGGTCCAGGGGACCCTCGAAGTTGGGCAGCGCCACCCGGAAGGCGTCTCCGGGCGTGCGCGGCAATCCCTCCCCGTCGGGGTCCGGCGGGAGGTCGTCGGGCGGTGGGGGCTTGCGACCTTCGCTCACCGGCCGGCGTCCTTCTGGGGGGATGGGAACTTCGTCATGCGTAAGGGTCCGAAATTCCGGCCTTTACGCGCGCCGGGGGGACAGACCTCCTTAGCAATGCCTCCCAGGGGGGTCAAACATTTGAACAGGAACGGGCGTTCAGGGGATTCCCACGGCCTTGCGGACCTGCTCCATCAAGCGGGTGGCTTCGGCCCGGGCGCGGTCGGCGCCGTCCGCGAGGATGCGCTCCAACTCCCCGGGGTCGTTGAGCAGCTCCTGCCGGCGCTGGCGGGCGGGGCCGAAGGTGACGTGGAAGGCGTCCAGGAGCTTCTTCTTGAAGTCGCCGTAGCCCTTGCCGCCGGCCTTCCAGGACGCGTCCACGTCGGAGAACTCGCCGGGCGGGAGCATCAGCTTGAGCAGGTCATACAGCGGCGCGTCCACGGTGGGCTTGGGCGCGTCCACGGGCGTGGAGTCCGTCTTGATGGACATGATGCGCTTCTTGATGTCCTTCTCCTCGCCGAACAGCTCCAGCGTGTTGCCGTAGGACTTGGACATCTTCTGTCCGTCGATGCCGGGCACGGTGGCGGCGTTCTCCTGCACGAAGGCGGAGGGAAGCTTGAGGATGCCGGGCGCGTGGCCCCGCTCCTTCCCTTCCGGATCCGCCGGGTCGTAGCCGGGGACGTACGTCGTGTTGAACTTCACGGCCCAGTCGCGCGCGAACTCGATGTGCTGGATCTGATCCTTGCCCACGGGCACCTGGTCCGCGCTGAAGAGCAGGATGTCCGCGGCCATGAGGACGGGGTACGCGTAGAGGCCGAAGTCCGCGCTGATGCCCTTGGCGACCTTGTCCTTGTAGCTGGTGGCCCGCTCCAGGTGCGCCATGGGCACCACGGTGCCGAGGATCCAGTTGAGCTCCAGGACCTCCTTCACGTCGCTCTGGCGGAAGAGGACGGCCCGCTTCGGATCCAGGCCCAGCGACAGGTACGTGAGCGCCGCGTCGCGCGTCAGCTCCAGCGCGAGCTTCGGATCCCGGATGGTGGTGAGCGCGTGGTAGTTGGCGATGAAGTAGTAGGCCTCGCCCTGATCCTGGAGCTGCACGAACTGCCGCATCGCCCCGTAATAGTTGCCGATGTGCAGCTTTCCGGACGACTGGACGCCTGAGAGAATCCGCATCGCGATTCGCGCTCCCAATGACGGGTGGAGGACACGGCTCGTTCGCACACCCGCCGTCACGCTGCAACCTTCCGTTGGGACAGGTGGGCCCTTCCAATGCCTGACACTCGCGCGCCCGGCTTCCGTGGAACATTTCGCCCGGGCAGGAAAAGTCCAACAGTTTCAGGGGGTTGAGACGTCTCAAGTCTCCCAGGTACCCTGGCGGCCGGCGCAGCACATCGGACCGCCTTGGAGGGCGCCCACGGATGGAAGCGTTCACAGGAAACCTGGCCAGCTACCGGCTCCAGTTGGTGTTGCCCCCGCTGTTCGCGACGCCTGGGGTGGAGGGGACGCTGCGGGTGGAGCGGGGCGCGGTGCGCCGGGAGTTCTACCTGCGGGACGGGCACCTGGTGGGGGTGGCCTCCACGGATCCGAGGGAGCACCTGGCGCAGGTGCTGGTGAACCTGCGCATCCTGGACGCGCCCCGGGCGGCGGCGGCGTTCGAGGCGGCGGAAGGGGCGAACCTGCCCTACGGCACGTTCCTGGTGCAGCGCTGCTTCGTGGAGCTGTCGCAGCTGACGGAGGCCATGGAGCACAAGGCGCGCGAGGCGCTGTTCGACTGCTACGCCTGGGAGTCAGGCGAGGTGGAGTTCACGCCGGGGCTGCCCCTGTCCGGGCGGGCGGTGGGGTTGCGGCTGCCGTTGAGCACGCTGCACCGGGACGCGGTGGCGCGGGTGCTGGAGTGGGCGCAGTTCCGGGAGATCTTCCCGCGCCTGGACACCACGTTCCGGGTGTTCCGTGAGTTCGCGGTGGAGACGTTCTCCGAGGAGGAGGACGTGCTCCTGGACCTGGCGGCCGGAGGCGCGACGCTGGGCGAGCTGCTGGCGAGCGCGAGGGAGGCCCCGCTGTTCGCGGCGCGCTGGGTGTTGCACCTGTACCGGCGGGGAGCGCTGGCGCCGCACCGGTCGACGGGCCCCAAGGTGGGCGAGTCCACGGAGTTCACGGAGCTGCTGACGCTGGTGCGCGCGTTCCTGTCGTCGCGGAAGTACGACCTGGCGGTGGCGTTGGCGGCGCAGGTGTTGGAGCGGGGGCCGGTGCCGGAGGCGCACGCGCTGTACCGCGAGGCGGAGGTGGGGCTGACGCTGGCGTTGAGTGACGCGCTGTTCGCGTTGGACGGGAGGCTGGTGTTCGAGCCCATCCCCCGCCCTTCCCCGCCGGATCTGACGGCGGACGACCTGTATCTCTATTCGAAGCTGAGGGGCAGCCGGAGCATCCGTCAGGCGCTGCGCACGGCGGCCATGGGAGAGCTGGCCGCGTCACGTTCCGTGGAGCGACTGAGGGCCGCGGGGCTGATCCGCGTGGCCCCGTTGGCGCCCGGTGCGCCGGAGCCTGGGCCCAGGCGGACGACGACGGAGCCCTATGGTTTGAATCTGGGGGACCTGGGCGGAAACTGAGGTTGAAGGGTACAACCCACGCGACGCCGATGAGGCTCGGATGGCTGTGCTACGGTGCGCGCCCTCCTGAGGAGCCGGATGCGCATCGACAGACTCGAGCTGCAAAATTTCCGCGGGTTCGAGCGCTTCGCGATCGACCTCGACCCGAACTTCACGCTCCTGCTCGGTCGTAACGGAGCTGGCAAGACAGCAGTCCTGGAGGCCCTCGCAGTCGCCGTTGGCGAATGGTTCACGGGGCTGAAACAGGTGGCCGGCCAGACACGCTACTTGAAGGACGAAGACGTCCGGCAGGTGGGTCATATCTCCGAGGGCGTGCCCTCGATTGAAACGGTCTACCCGGTCAAGGTGACGGCGCAGGGTGAGGTCGTTGAAGGGCAGTCGGTCACGTGGACACGGCACATCCTCGCGCTGGGGAAGCGCGCGCGATCGGTTGGCGGGACCCCGGTCAGCGGGCGTGCGGAAAGCCTGGAAGAGGCTGTCGTCCTGGGGGAAGAGGTCGACCTCCCGGTCATCTGTTTCTACGGTACGGCCCGGTTGTCGCTGAAGAAGCGTGATCGTGAAGACGCTTCAGTGACGTCACGCCTGCACGGCTACTACGCGAGCCTGGATCCGGCCTCGTCGACCTGGCAATTCGAGGCGTGGATGCAATGGCGAGAGCAGGTGCGCATTGAGCGCCTTGCCACGTCGATCAAATTGGGAGTGGAGAGTCCCTCGCTTGTGGAGGAGCCTCAGCTCGAGGCGGTTCAACGTGCCGCCGCTACATGCCTGCCAGGAGCGAAGCGGCTGTACTTCAGCCTGAACACCAAGTCCGTGCTGGTCGATCTGGAGGACGGTCGCACCCTGCCCTTTAACCTTCTATCGGACGGATACCGAAACCTCGTCGCACTCGCCGCGGACCTTGCCTGGCGATGCGTACAGCTCAACCCTCACCACGGGGCTCATGCGCCTCAGCTCGCGCGAGGCATCGTGCTCATCGACGAAATCGACCTGCACCTGCACCCAAACTGGCAGCGGCGCGTCATCGGCGATCTTCGAAAGACCTTTCCAGGCGTGCAATTCGTGGCGACAACGCACTCGCCACAGGTGCTATCGACGGCCAATGACGCATGGGTCCGACTGCTTGTCCCCAGGGAGCCGGAGCCCAGGCGCGTCTCGCATGTAAAAGGGAAGGACACGAACGCACTGCTCGAGGACATTTTCGGCGAACCATCGCGTCCACCAGACATGCAGAAGGAGCTTGATCGTCTCGCCCAGTTCATCGATGAGGCGCAGTTGGGGGAGGCGCGCAAACTCCTGCTCGCGCTGCGGGAGAAGCTCGGCGCGGATGATTCAGACATCGTGCGTGCCGAGTGGGCGGTTCGCGATCTTGAGGACGACCAGCGTGCTGACGATCACGAAGGCCGCTGAGCCGGCCTGCCTCAAGGAGAGTCGGACCCAGTACGAGGCGGTTCACGGTGCGGTGAGCGACGACGCCTGGGAGTCGCCTCCCGGCTCATGCAAGCAGGCGATGCGTGAGGCGGCGTGGCTTGAGCAGGGTGGATTATGTGCGTATTGCATGTCGCCGCTCTCAGGGACGTCCCGTGCGAACTCCGCACATCCTGAGGCGGGTGGCATGAAGCTCGAGCACTTCGAGGCACAGCATGCCGCAGGCCAGCGCACGCTGGATTGGGACAACCTCCTGGGGGTGTGTCCAGGCGTTGTCGTCGGACGCTCAGCCGGCGAAAGCGGAACCAACGAGGCGGGGACTGCGCACTGCGACACGCACCGGGGACACCTTCCGCCCGAGAGGCAGTTTCTTTCATACAGCCCGGCCAAGGCACCACCGGATGTCAGCGCGCTCTACCGCTACGATAAGCTCCAGGGAGACATCCAAAGCGACGATGCCGGCGCAACACAGGACATCGAGCGATTGAACCTCAACCTCGCGCGGCTCAAGCGCAACCGGCGAGCCGTGCTCGATGCGATCCGCAGACAGCTCCAAAAGGACGCCAGCACCGCACGGCTTCTCCAGCTTCGCCAGCACTATGCAGAGAAGGACAAGGACGGCCGTTTGCGCCCCTACGCGGGCGTGGGCCTCTGGTACATCGGGCGCAAGCTTCGGCAGCGATGACTTCATCGCTGCTCGTGATGCCCGTGCCTCAGGGCAAGAGCCGAGCGCCAGTCACGTTGCAGGGGCCTGCGGTTTCCTGAACCGCAGGCCATGGGTACGCGTCATGAGAGATCCCAGCGAAGGAGCGCGGATGACCCCAGCGGCCCGTGAGCGGATCACCCTCGTGGAGGTGCTCGAACGGACAGCGCCCTTCCCTGTCGGCCGCGAGAGCCGCCGGGGTGCACGTGCCGCCCCTGGTGGCGCGAGGAACCCGGGCGCAGATGGAAGCCGCGCCCACGCGAGCGCTGACGAAGCTTCCCGCGATGCTGGGCTTGCCCCCGCTGGCCGGCACCAGGCGGAAGGGCTCGTCATCAAGGGTGAGCAGCCCGTGGCACCGGGGCAGCGCGTCGTCTTCAAGTAGAAGATCGAGGAGTTCAACGAGGCCCGCTTCGACGAGAGCACGGCCTGGGATGCCCACCAGCGGCTGTCCTTCACCGAGCTCCAGGACTGGTCCTCACTTCTGGTGAACCCCGCGCGGATTGCCAGCGCCATCTCGAAGGTCGGGCGCGATGATGCCGAGGCCGTGCTCCGGCTCGCGGTCCTCCGGCGCGCACTGGATCAGTACGGAGAGCGCTTCTTCGTGGAGCTCCAGCGCCAGGAGCCCGTTCCCCGCGCGGTCGGAACCTGATCAAGGGAACTCGAGCGTACCCTCGCGCCAGGCCTTGAGGACGTACTCCGCACGGAACCCAAGGAGTCCGGGACGCTTCGCGAGCCAGAGCAACGTCGGTTCGCCAAGCTCGGGAGCGAACTCCAGGACATGGAAAGCTGCGTGCATCCGGAGGGTTTCGTTCTCGCTCTTGAGCAGGGGGGTGAGCTGGGACGTCGCACCACGGCTCCGCAGCTCCTGATAGGCCCCTACGATCTTGTCGTGGGCGCGATTGGCGGACCGCGAGTCTGCAGCATCCAAGGACTGGCCATACACGACCGATCCTTCCGCGTACCACTGGACGAGTTCCTCAATGCTGGCCTTCTGGAACTTACGGGTACTCACGAAACGGCTCCGTAGCGCAGACTGAGCGCCGGAATGCGCGCTTACGGGAACTTGAGAGTGCCCTCGCGCCAGGCCTTGAGGGCGTAATGCGCAGCAATCCCATTGAACCCCGGTCGTTTCGCGATCCAGAGCAGTACCGGCTCACCGAGCTCGGGAGCGAACTCCAGAGCATGGGCCGCGACGTGGGTTCGGACGGTTTCGTTCTCGCTCTTGAGCAGGGGAATGAGATGGGACGTCGCACTACGGCTCCGAAGCTCCCGGTATGCCCCTGAGATCTTGTCGGCGGCGCGATTGGCGGAGCGCGAGTCAGCGGCATTCAGAGATTGTTCGTATGCGACCGAGCTCTCCGCGTACCACTGGACGAGTTCTTCGATGCTAGCCTTCTGGAACTTACGGGCACTCAAGGAATGGCTCCAAATCGCTTGAGAGTCATCATGCCGAAGTCCTTCTGGGCTTGAAATGACTGAGCGCTCAACCATTGCCGCACAGTCTGCGAGCCCGTAAGGGCGGGGGCCTTCGATGAATAGTACCTGCTGATCCGCTGGTGGATGGCTTCGTCGATCGCGATCACGTTCTCAGTGTTGTGCAGGGACTGGGGACCGAAGCGCCGCACGTTGCCGTCCGTCTGCTCGACGATGTGGTGCCACTGCTTCCCCGGCCCCGCGGGTCCTCGGGCCCGCTTGAGGGCACTGAAGGAGTTCCAGGAACGCGCCCCGCCTGGCGTGGTGCTGGCCGGAGGCTTCGCCGCCATGGCGACCGCCGTGGACGGCAATGAGAGCGTGATGACTCCGCCCGAGACGGACACCGCCCTCACCTGATCGAGGCCCGCGATGTGGATGCCCGCGCGCGAAGCCACCGCCGCGCCTCCCGGGAAGTTCGGCAGCGTCGCGAGCCGGGCCGCCAGCAACGATGCGCCTCCGGTCAGGCCATGGCTCACCGCGACGGTGGTCGCGAGGACCAGGACTCGCGCGATGGATGGACCGACCCGAGCGGCGAAGCGCTGGCCGGACGCATCCAGCTCCTTCCAGGTGGTGGCCTGGTCCGTCGCGAGCTTCAGATCCTGGCTTGCGTCAATCAGCTCCAGGAACGTCTCCGCGCCCAGGTAGATCAGGAGCAGCGCGGAGATGACCGCGGCGGCCTTGGTGAAGGCAGGTTCGGGATTCGCGGCCAGAGCCGCCCAGGTCACGAGTCCGGTCGCGATGACCGAGTAGAAGAGCTGCGGCGCCAGGGTCTCCTCCACGGCCCTGGAGATGCTCTCCTTGAGCGGGTCGAGGGACAGGGCGAGCGCCACGCCGAACTTGTCCCAGTCGCTCAGCCCCATTACGTCTTCGAGCAGCGAGATGCAGTCGCCCCGCCGGAGTCCCGGCTCGCAGAAGCCTCCAAAGGCACGGTCCGTATCACTCGTGGAATAGGAGGCGCGCACCCAGTCGCCTGGACGCGAAGCCCGGAGGCGCAGCGGTGTGACCAGAACCAGCTCCGTCAGCGCCTCCTCAAATGCACCCTCCCCCACCGTCACCGCCCGGACGGCAGATGGCGGGCTGTACTCGATGGGAGCACCGTCGCCGGTATCCAGCCGCACCCTGCCCCTTGGGGCGGCACACGCACTGAGCAACGCGAGGAGCAGGACAGCGAGCTGGACTCGAAAGGCCATGGCCCCCTCCGGGTCCACTCCCTAGCGTGTGGCTTGACCTCAAGGGAAGCCCGGTGGGTATTCGAAGAATGGAGCACAGGGATGGACCCAGCAGCCCGTGAGCGGATCACCCTCGTGGAGGTGCTCGAACGGACAGCGCCCTTCCCTGTCTTCACCGCCACCCTTCAGGCCGCGGTTCAACGCCTGGAGACCGAAGGCGTGAGCAGCCTGCTCAGCATCCAGTTCCACGCCCGGCCCGACGACACGGAGGTCGGCGCGGTCATCACGTTCGCGGACTCGCGCCAGGTCATGGAGCACATCCGGCGCATCTCCAGCTGGCCGGAGTTCAAGGCGCTCCTCGGTGTCGCGAAGCCCGTGGACGTGCGCGTCTACGGGCGGCTTGGCGAGGAGGCGCATGCCTGGCTCCGGACGATGAACGTCGTGAGCAAGGTCTTCGAAAGCCCGGTCGCGGGCTTCGTGCGCTGATGCGGCTTCAGCGCGCGTCAGGCATCTTCTTGTCGGACACCAGCACCCAGACCGATTCCGTCTTGTCGCTGTAGAACAGCGTGATGGCCACGTGGCGCGCGCCGTGCGCGAAGCGGAAGACGAAGCCGAACGTCTGGTAGAGCTTCTTCGCCCGCACACCCTCCTGGAACAGGCCGAAGAACTGCCGCACGCGGGTGCACGGCGCGACGTCGTAGAAGAAGTTCTTGCCGATCTGCTCGCGCGCCTGGATGCGCGCCAGCGAGGCCTCGGTCCGGTTGAACTTGAGGATCCGGCCCTGTCCGTCGAGCTGGATCATTCCCAACGGCAGATGATCCAGCTCCGTCTCCGACATGCCGTCGACGCGCTGGATGAGCGCGTCGATCGACTCCAGCGAGGTGGCTTGCAGGGGAAAGGGTTCGCCAGTGGGGGGAGTGTGCGGGGCCGGGCTCATGCGCGAACCGTAGAAGGCGTCCGCACCGGCACGTCCGTGCGATGCCGGTGTCCAACGTTTGATCGTTGGGTGGTGTGCTTCCGCGCCCGTGCACTCCTCCGCTATCGGACGGAAGCCCTCGCCCGCCTCAGCTCGCGGTGCGGGTCGCCACGTCCACCCTCCCGAGCCACGCGCTCAAGCGCCCGCGCCGCTCCACCTCCGCGCCCTGCCAGGGCGTGAGCGGCGTCCGCAGGCTCTGCAGCTGCGCGAACAGGGCCAGGTCCGCCACGCTCAGCGCCCCGGACAACCAGAAGCCCTGCTCCGGCGCCCGCGCATCCAGCTGGTCCAACAACGCCCCGAACCGTCGCCAGCAGGCCTCCGCGCCCGCGCGCCAGACATCCCGCGCCACCAGCCGCTCCACCTGCTTGCGCCGGATCAGCGTCGGAACCACCGCGCGCACCGGCGCCGGCATGAAGTGGAAGAACGCGGCGCGCGTCCGGGGCCAGTTGCGGTCATCCGCCCAGCGAGAGGCGACCAGGAAGCCGTTGAGGGACGTGTCCGCCAGCTCCTCCCAGAGCAGCGCCTCCGGTGACGCGTCGATGCGGCCCGGCGCCAGCTGCTGGATGCGCGCGAGGATGGCCGTGGAGTCCGGCACCGCCTCCTTCCCCACCAGCAACACCGGCACCTGGCCGGTGGGGTTGTGCGCGCGGTGCGAGGCCGGGTTGTCCTCGCAGCCCCGCGCGTAGGGCAGCCCCGCGTACTTCAGGGCACGGTGGGCCTTGAGGCAGAAGGGAGAGTAGCTCTCGATGCCCGGCAGGCCGGTGTCGGCCAGCTCCAGCAGGGTCAGGGGTGGCAAGGCGTTCGTGTTCATGACGCCACCCTGGACCCGCCTCGTGACAGCCGTCTGTCAGGATAGTGACGGCGCGGCTCAGCTGTCCCAGTGGATGTCCAGCCACTTCAACGTGGGGATCTCCACCTGGAACGGGGTGAGCATCAGCTTGCGGTAGTCCATCACCACCTGGGTCATCTTCTTCTCCAGGAACCTCCGGACCTCTGCATTCTTTTCGAAGTAGTCGTCGATCCGCTTCAGGGCGTCCTGGATGCCCCGAATCTCCGTGCCGGTGTAGCCGTTGGTGAACTCGTCCCGCGTCCGCACGAGCATGAGGAAGGTGGTGAGCTCATCCGCGACGACCGGGGGGATGAACTCGTAGTGCATGGCGATGAAGGCGGCGATCTCGTTCTTCGTTCCGCCCAGGAAGTTCGCGTTCGTCGGATCCAGCGAGGCGCCACTCAGGCTGTTGCAGTACGCCCGCATCACGTCCTTGAGCGCCGCCAACTGGCGCACGTCCGCGACGGATTGGATCTGGTAGTTCGTCAGGGGCTTCAGCTTGCTCCCGAGCTCCCCTTGCGGAGGGACGAGCATGAAGGACGCCGCGCCCAGGACGTCGATGCGGCAGCGCTCGGAGAACTTCTTGCGCAGCCCGATGGCCGCCTCCTTCAGCGCCCCCTTCCGCTTCGACAGGCTCCGGAAGAGCCAGCCTTCGTCGTAGATGGCCTCCAGCTTCGAGTCGTCGACCTTGTTGGACTTCACGTCCACGAGCTTGCTGTCGACCAGCAGCTTCGCCACCCCGGACGGGCTGTCGTTCACCTCATTCCCGATGCAGTAGACGTAGACGTGAACGTCGTCGAGGGTGGTCAGGAGCGTCTTCGACTTGTTGCTCTCCACCTTGTAGGCCTTCACCTGCAGGGTCGTGCCCCCGGTGCTTTCGACCTCCGAGTAGCTCACGTTCTTCTGGAAGGTCGACGTGACCCCCTGGTTCAGGAGGGTCCCGTTGTCGGCGAGCTTGGGGGCATGCACGAGCAGGGAGTTGGCGAGGATGTTCACCCCGGAGCGCACCAGCCAGTGCACCTTGTGGCCGTACCGGACGGTCTGCTCGACCGCGTCGATGGCCGCGTTTCCGCCCTGGATGCAGATGGTCTTGCCCGTCGCCCCGCTTGTCGCCAGGTAGCGCATGAGCTGATCCATGTCCATGATCCGCCGGTCCTGCTCCCAGTTCTCGGGGGCCTTGATGCCGTTGGCCTCCGTGGGCTTGAGGTAGCTCCCGTTGCCCGTCATCAGGAGCAGCTCGCGGGCCTTGATGGGCTCATTCACCTTCTCGAACTCCGCTGGCGCGAAGGTGATCTCGAAGTGCTTGTCGTCCTCGCCTCCGGTGTCCTTGAACTCGATCTTCGTCACGTGTCCCCAGAGCCGGGTCAGGCCCAGGTTCATGGCGCGGGCGATCACGTCCAGCCACTCGTCCTTGAAGCTCTCGCGGGTCGTGTAGCCCTGGGACTGCGCGAACAGCTCCTCCTCGCCGACCACGGGGTCGCTCGTGCTGAAGACCTTCTGCCACTCCTCCTTCACCTTGGTCCGGGTCTGGGAGTTCTGGAACGAGGAGAGCGGCCGGGTGCTGATCACCTGGCGGGTGTGATTGACGACGTAGTTGCTGCCGCGTCCCGTTTGCGTGTCGGTCTTGTTGATGTGCCACGGGTTGCTCATGCCGATGAGCACCGTGTTCGCGAACAAGGCGCGCTTGGACGTGAGGTCCAGGAGCGACTTGTCCTCCGGGGCCTTCTTCATGTCGATGTCCTTGTCACCGACGAACATCAGGTGCTCGAGCGCCTTCTTGCGCGACTCCAGGTTCTCGATTTCACCGAGCTGCTTCGTGAGCTGCTCCCGGATGCCCGACGTGAGGTCGGACCCCATGCGCGCATCGAGGTAGTACATGGCACCGCCACCAGCACCGATGATGGCCTTGTCGAAGATGGGCATGGGGTCCTCCCTGAGGTCACGGGCCTACTGGCCGTTGTACTTGAGGTCGCGCGGGTTGACGGGCTGCGTGCCGCGGAGCAGGTCGACGGCCTCGAAGGCCTTCATGCCGCTGTTGCCCTGCGTCGCCGCCTGCCACGCGGGCAGCGATTTGAAGGCGAACACCATGTCGAAGTCCATGGGCACCGTCCCGGGATCCAGCGGCACGTTGCCCGGGTTGTCCTGGAACCACTTCATCCAGGCCGCGGACCCGGGCTGCTCGAGCACCAGGGCGTCGCCCACGACCGTCGGCGGCATCGTGGTGGTGGGCAGCAGGAACGTCTTCATGGGCCATTCCGCCACGCTGTGGCAGCTCATGCACGACGAGGCCTGCACGGCCGGCACGATCTGCCCGTTGATGGAGGCCGGCGCCACCACCGCGCCGTCGTTCGGGCCGGACAGGCGGCCGCCCCACCCCAGCGTCGCCGTGGAGTACGCCGGCGCCGCGGGGTTGATGACCGTCTCCTGCAGCGGCGTGCCCGGGTTCAGCGTGGAGTTGACGTTGGGATCATCCCCCCACATCGCGCCCAGGGGGATCATCTTGTCCCACGGGCTGCCCGGCACTCGCATGTCGTAGACGAGCGTGGAGAACACCCAGCCCGTCTTGGGCGACGTCTTGCTGTCCTTGACGATGATGTCGAACTGCATGATCGACGCGTTCATCGTCACCGGCTTCGCGTTCGACGGACCGTTGGGCGGCGGCACGTAGACGGGCCACAGCGACGCGCCCTGCATCACCGGCCAGTCCTTCGCCAGCGCGCTGGTCAACGCCACCTTGATGACGATGGACCCTTCCGGGAACTGCGCGGACGTGTTGGTGAGCGTGGGCGTCATCGCCGTCTTGCCCCACACCTGCCCCAGCGCGTACGCCGCCACCTTGTCGTAGTAGGTCAGCACGTACGTCGTCATGTCGACCTTGAGGCCGGACGCGGCGAAGGTGGCCGCGGGGAACTCGGAGCCCACGTACGTGCCGTGGATGCTCTCGCGGATGGAGGCGAGCCACGGCTCGTTGTACCAACCCTCCTTCGCCGCATCCCACCGGGGATAGTTGTAGAGCAGCGTCTGCATGGACGGCGCGATGTAGGCCTTCAGCGCGTTGACGTACGCGAGCGCGTTCGCCTTGGAGATGGGCTGCCCCTTGAGCGCGGCGATCCACGGCGGATTGGCCGGCGGCGCCACGGGCGTCTGCGGATAGTCGTGGCTCAGGCTGAACATCGGGCCCTGGTACTGCCAGGACGGCGGGATGTTGCCGTTGCTGTCCGCGAAGGGGTTCGCGTTCACGGAGTTGCGCTCGTACGCCTCGCGGGCCGCGGCGAACGGCGTGCGGACCTTGCCGGGCTCGGCGGGCGCGGTGGCGGAGACCGGCACCACGTTGGCGGTGGGGGCCTTCTTGGGCGGAGACTTCGCTTCCGCCGCGTCGGCCTCCGGCACCTTGCAGCCGGAGAGGGACAGCGCCACGCAGCCGGTAAGGCCCAGGACGCCTGACTTCAGGGATTGGCGAGAACGCTTCATGGACGAGCAGACCTTCGTGGGCCACACCGCGCCCGAGTGGGGTGGAACGCGACGACCGTGAGACAGGGCGGCGGACGCCATGTCCGCCGCCGCCGTCCTGCACTGCACGCGGCGATCCACTTCCCTGGAATGCGTCGTTTCCTCTGCGAACCGGCTTCGGCGGCCCGCGCCCGCGCCCGGAGCGCGTCTTCACCGCAAGCGATTGCGTTCGCGCGCGACGCACGCCCCGCTCCCCGCCCCCCGGTCCAGGGTCCCCCTCACCCCGTGAGGGATGACGGCTCGACTCCTGGCGTCACGGCGCGGGCGGACGCTTGCGCGCGGAGGGCTTGGGCTTGAACGCGTCGCTGCGCGGGTGGAACTCGTCGTACACCTTGCGAAGGCGGGCGCCGTTGACGTGCGTGTAGATCTGCGTCGTCGCCAGGTCCGCGTGGCCCAGCATCTGCTGCACCGCGCGCAGGTCCGCGCCGCGCTCCACCAGGTGCGTGGCGAACGAGTGGCGCAGCTTGTGCGGCGACAGCGGCTTCAGGATGCCGGCCTTCAGCGCGTAGCGCTTGAGCAGCTTCCAGAAGCCCTGCCGCGTGAAGCCTCCGCCGCGCGGCGTGACAAACAGCGCGTCCGCCTGGCGCTTGCCCAGCAGCTCCGGCCGCGACTGGGACAGGTACTCCTGCACCTTCTCAATCGCCACGCGCCCCAGCGGGACGATGCGCTCCTTGGAGCCCTTGCCCTTGGTGACGAGGTAGCCGGCCGTGAGCTGCACATTGTTGAGCTCCAGCGTGCACAGCTCCGTCACGCGCAGGCCGGTGGCGTAGAGCACCTCCAGCATGGCCTTGTCGCGCAGGCCCGTGACGGTGCGCTCGTCGGGCGCGGCGAGCAGCTGCTCCACCTCCTCCAGCGTGAGGAACACGGGCAGCTTGCGGGGCGACTTGGGCGTGTCCACGTCCTCCGTGGGGTCCTTGTCCGCCATCCGCTCCGCGACGAGGAAGCGGTGGAAGACGCGCAGCGCGGCCAGGTGGCGCGCCTGGCTGCGGCGCCCCAGGCCCCGCTTGCCCAGCGTCACCAGGTGCGCGAGCACGTCCTCCTGTTTGACGCGCGCCACGTCCTCCTTGCCGCGCGAGCGCAGGTCCTCGAAGTACACGGTGAGGTCCGCCGCGTAGGCGTCCACCGTCTTGCCGGACAGGCCCCGCTCCGCGCGGATGAAGGCGATGAACGCGTCGAGCAGTCCTTCCATGGTCCCCGGAGGCTACCGGACGTGCTCCCGAGGGCAACTCCCTGACGGCCCCACCCGTCACGACGTTGCCTTCACCCCGGGAAGCGGTCCACCCTGCCGCTTCCCACACTCAAGGAGTGACGAAGATGCGTGCACAGGCATGGATGTGGATGGCGGTCCTCACGCTGGGCGGCGTGGGCACGACGTCCCTGGCGCAGACGCCCGCGCCCACGGCGACGGCGCAGAAGACCCGGACGGGCAAGGTGAAGAGCGTCAGCCCGTCCAGCATCCAGTTGGAGGGCACCACCGCGGACGCCCCGCCGCTCACCTACGTGGTGGACACGACGAAGCCCCAGCTCACGCAGACCCTCCAGGGCATCCGGGCCGGGGACTCCGTGAAGCTGACCTACGCCCCCAACGACGTGGGCGCGAAGGTCGTCACGGACGTGCAGAAGCAGTAGCGCCTGGCGGCGGCCCCAGGCACCTTCAGGCCTGGGGTTCCGCCGAGGCCTCCTGGGCGTGCGCGCGCTCCAGCGCCTCCACCACCCAGGGCCAGCCCACCAGGATGTTTCCCGGCGAGCGCAGGCACGCGTCCGCCACCGCCAGCACCTCCGCCGGCCGCGAGCGCACCGCCAGCGCCAGGTGACGGCTCAGGAACGGGTGTGGCAGGTAGCTCAGGTTGTGATGCCGCACCGGCACCCAGCGCAGCGTGGGCTTCCCCGTGAAGCGCTCCACCGCGTACGCCACCGCCTGCGCCAGCACCTCCAGCGCGTAGAACGGCAGCCGGAACGCGCACGTCAGGAAGGCCACCAGCGCGCTCGCCGCCACCGCGCCCGCGAAGGACACCGTCGAGGCGCTGCTCCACACCAGCATGGGCACCAGGCTCGTGGCGATGGCCGCCACCTGCACGTTGCGCACGGACGGCCCGCGCCCGCTGGCCAGGCCGCCAATGCTCCCCGCGGACAGGCCGGACACGATGCCCAGGCACAGGCCCACCGTCATGGCCGCTCCGCCGCCGTGCTCCGGACCGAAGGCGCCGCCCGCCGTGGCGTGCAGCCCCGCCAGCATGGACACGCTCGCCAGCGAGCCCAGCAGCACTCCCGACGCGAGCCCCGACACCAGCGCCACCACCAGCCCCACCGCGCTGCACAGCGCCGCGGAGACCAGGTACACGCCCCGCATCGGCACGCCCATCAGCCGCAGCCCCAGCCCCGCGAGCACCGTGAGGGTGGGCGACAAGACGACGAGCAGCAGCAGCATCCGCGCCACGAAGGCCCCGGCGGCGCGGCCTCCTTCGGCCTGCTCGCGCCACAGCTGCCCGATGCGGCCCGCGGGCGAGCGGATGCCCGCCTCGCGCAGCCGGTAATGCAAATCAATGGGTCGGAACACCAACAGGCCCAGCAGCGCGAGCGCGCCCGGCACCCGCTCCGGTGAGTCGACGACAGGCGTTGCTGGTAGGTCCCCCTCGGCCAAGGCTTCCCCCTCTAGAAAGGATTTCAGGACTCCAGACTACCCTTGCCTTGCCTCAGGATTTCAAGCGTATCGCCTATCAGTGAAACCACCGTGGACGGCTCGTTCAAGGTGACGCCTCCGTCAAGAATCAAATCCAGCCCGTGCCCCAGCGCCGTCTTGATATCCCGTGCGTCGGAAAGAACCGTACCGTCGGTATGGGTCGCCGACGTGGTGATGAGCGGGCGGCCGAGCGCTTTCGCCAGCTCGCGGGGCAAGGCGGCGTCCGGCACGCGCAGGCCCACCTGCTTCTGCTTCGTCATCATCACCTCCGGCACCAGGCGCGTGGCCTCCAGGATGAAGGTGAAGGCCCCCGGCGTGAGCCCCTTCATGGCGCGGTAGGCGAAGTTGCTCACGTGCGCGTAGCGGGCCACGTCCGACAGGTCCGGGCACAGCAGAGACAGGGGCTTCTTCTTGTCGCGGCCCTTGAGCTGGTACAGCCGCTCAATGGCTTTCTTGGCGTTCAAATCACAGCCGAGCCCGTAGTACGTGTCCGTGGGGTAGGCGATGAGGCCGCCCTTCTCCAGCACCTCCACCGCGCGTGCGACATGGCGGGGCGAGGGGTGATCCACGTCCACCTCGAGGATGGGAGCGGCGGCGGCGGGCATGACGGGAGGCTCCTGGGAGAGGCCACCCCCGGGGTGAGGGGGTGTGCCCCCACTATGCGCCGCCGCCCGCCTCCTCCGCACGGATTTCGCCACTGCCCAGGAGCGCACGCCGGGTGAGGACGGGCCCCACCAGTTCGTGCGCGGTGATCATCGCGACGATGAGCACCTCCACCTGCGGCCCGAAGGTGGGGAAGGTGCGCGACACGAGCGCCGCCAGGCCGAACGTCACGCCCGCCTGGGAGATGAGCCCCATCCACAGGTAGCGCTTGAGGCGAGGGTCGTCCGCGGGCGCGAACCTGCGGCACGCGCCCCAGATGGCCAGGCCGCGCAGCGCGACGAGCAGCAGCGCCGCCGGCCCCACGGTCACCAGCGCGTCCAGCTTCAGCCCCGCCCCCGCCGCGGCGAAGAAGAGCGCGAACACCGGCAGGCCTGCCTGGTTGATGGCCTGATGGATGCGCCGGCCCTCGCGCTCGTCCAGGTTCGCGATGAGCGCCCCGGCCGCCAGCGATACCAGGAGCGGCGACAGGTGCAGCCGCGCCCCGCCCTCCGCCGCCGCGAACGACAGGCCCACGAGGAACAGCGGCAGCTCCCGGTTGACGCCCCGCATGTACAGGAGCATCGCCAACGCCAGCAGGCACCCCACCGCCACGGAGCCGAACAGCTCCCACCCCACCCCGCCCACCAGCGCGGTCACGTCCAACCCATTGCCGAACGTCGCGCGGGTGATGCCCGCCGCCAGGCCGAAGGCCACCATCACGAACAGGTCCCCGATGATGACCAGCGCCATCAGGAACTCCGTGAAGGGGCCGCGCGCGGACGTCTCCTGCACGATGGCGATGGTCACCGTGGGGGAGAACGACACCACCACCGTGGACAGGAGCGCGCTCACCGCCAGCGCCTGTGGCACCGTCATGGGGGCCAGGAACGGCAGCAGGGGCTTGAGCGCGAACGTGGCGCCGAAGCACACCGCGAACGTCACCCCGCACACCGCCGCGCAGAGCAGCGCCACGCGCGCGCCCACCCGGCGGATGAGCCCCAGGTGCAGCTCCGTGCCCGCGACGAGCGCGATGAGGCTCACCGCCAGCCCCTTCACCAGCTCCAGCCCCTTCACGCCCGCGTTGGGGATGAATCCCAGCGCGTACGGCCCCACCGCCACGCCCACCAGCAGGTAGCCGGTGAGGCGCGGCAGGCCCATGCCCTTGGCCACCTTGCCCGCGAACAGGCCGCACAACAGCAGCGCGCCCGCCGCCAGCAGCACCGGCGTGCCCGCGTCCGCGCGCACCACCTGCGCCTGGGTGATGGCCGCCAGCAGCCCCATGAGCAGCAGCAACCGGAAGATGGACCCCTTCACGCCGCCACCCCCGCGTCACCGGCCGAGGGCGTGTCCCGCGAGGACGTGGCCCTGGGCTCCGCGGACAGCACGTGCCGGAAGGCCCCGTGCGCGAGCATCTCGTTGACGACCGCGCCCACCGCCACCACGTCCAGCACCCGCTGCGACAGCGAGCCGGGCACCAGCAGCACGTACTCGGCCACCAGGCACAGCGCCAGGCCGCCCTGGGAGATGAGCGCGTAGCCGAAGCGCGGCGGCAGATCCAACACGCCCGCCGTGAGCCGCTGCGCGAACCGCCCCCCCAGCACCTTGCCCAGGAAGCGCAGCCCCACGAACGCGGGCAGCAGCGCCCAGGCGGACACGTCGCGCGCGTGGATGTGGCTGCCCACCAGGAACACCAGCACCAGGTACGTGGGCCGCTCCACACGCGAAAGCGCCCGCGCCACCCGCTCCGCCGTGCGCCCGCCCATCAGCGCCAGCGTCGCGCCGCAGGCCACGCCCGCGAGCAGCGACGACAGCCGCAGGTACGCCGCCGCGCCGCCCACCAGCGCCACCATGCCCAGCGTCACGGTGGTCTGCTCCGCCAGGTCCTCCAGCGAATACGTGAGGAACGCCAGCAGCGCCCCGCACGCCACGCCCAGCAGCAGCGTCAGGCTCAGAAGGCCCAGCCCTTCCGCCGCGTTGCCGGTGACGCCCAGCACCAGGCCCAGCGCGAGCACGCACAGGCCCACCGCGTCGTCCATCATCGTGAGCAGCGCCACGCCCAGGCCCCGCGCGCGCTCCATCCGTCCGTTGCGGTAGCCCAGCACCGCGAAGTGGCCGGAGGACAGGCTCGCGGCGGCGCCCAGGAGCGCCGCCGCGCCCACCGCCACCATGGGCCTCAGGCCCATGGACAACAGCAGTGGGACGGACAGGGGCAGCGCGACGAAGAGGAACGCCGTGCCCGCGTGCGCGAGCGCCGCCGCGTACACGGGCCGGGGCAACAGCCGCAGCAGGCGCGGCTCCAGGTTGAGCCCCAGGAGCACGCCCCCCGTCCCCAGCCCCATCGCCACCAGCGGGCTCAGCGATTCCAGGTTGCGCGCGGTGAGCACGCCCAGGAGGGACGGGCCCAGCAGGGCCCCGAAGATGAGGAACAACAGGCCGCTGGCCGCCAGCTGCGCCAGCGCCGGGAAGCGGCCCGGAGCCAGGAGCGACCGGCTGGACGCGAGCAGCGACAACGCCGCGACGATGAGGAAGACGAGCAGCGCTTGCACGCAACGTGCTTACACCCGTGCGCCCCCGCGCGTCATCCACGCCGATGCGTGGGCGCCGCCAGGACAGGCAGGGCCACCAGCCGACCCATGGGAGGGTCGTCCGCGTCCATCTCCAGCTGCACGCGCTGGATGATGCGGTCCAGCTCCTCCTGCGGGAGGGCGGGCAGCACGCTCACCAGGACGATGCGGTCCTCGTCCGCGCCCAGCGCGAGGCTGCGCAGCCCGGCGAATACCGGGACCTCCGCGGACAGGGCCGCGGCGGCGCTGCGCGCCCGGATGACCAGCGGTTCCGGGATGCCAAACTCCCGGAGCCGGCGGATCGCCCGCTCGGTCGTCTCCACTTGTTCGAGGAACGTGATGAGCAGGTACACGCGGCCGTCATACCGGAAGACCGCGCTTCCTGTCCCCCGTTACTCGTTGCCGCCCGGCTGCGCGGGCTCTTCCGGCGGCTTCGCCGGAGCGGAGGTGCCCTCGGACGCGGGGGCGTTCCCGGCCTGGCCCTCCATGGCGGCGCGGGCGGCGCGCTTGCCCTCTTCAATCAGCTTCTTGACCTTCTGCCCGCCCTTGCGGCCGATCTCCTCATAGAAGTTCGGGCCGCGGGTGGCCTTGACGCGGTCGCCGCCCTTCTTGCCGATCTCCTCGTAGAACTTCGCGCCGCGCTCGGCCTTCACGGTCTCGCCGCCCTTGCGGCCGATCTCCTCGTAGAAGGAGCGTCCGCGCTCGGCCTTCACCGTCGCTCCGCCCTTGCGGCCGATGGTCTCGTAGAACTCGCGACCGCGCTCGTTGCGGACCGTCTCGCCGCCCTTACGCCCGGCCTCAGCCACCGTCATGCTGCCCTTGTTGTCCTTGTCCGACATGTCCGTGTCTCCTCTCGTGACTGCCCAACCCCGTCCGCGCCTTGGTGTCCCTTGCCTGAAACCTTGGGACGGAAGCGCCCCGATGCAAGCAAGCTCCGTACACCGCCAGCCGTTCTCTCCTGACATTGCATGCATAATCCCCAAGGATTTCGCGCGCTTGTCAGGCCTGCTGGGCATCCGGTCGGGACGGGTGATTGCCCGGCAGGACGCTCTCTTTGTTCACAACACTTCAGCCCACGTTGCCGATTCCCTGCTTGGATCCCACCTTGTGCGCAACGCCTGACACATGTGTCCGCGGGCGGTAGGGGAGGTTTCTTTGGCGAGTGTCAGGAACGGACTGAAGACCTGGTTGCGAATCCTCGCGCCCATGGTCGTCTCCATTGGCGGTCTGGTGATGCTCCGGCTGTTGGGGCCGGACTTCATCGACCAGCGCACCATCCGGGAGCTGCTGCTGCCCCTGGGCGACTACGCACCCCTGGCCTACGTGGCCTTCCTGGCCGTGCGGCCCCTGACGCTGCTGCCCGGTCAGGTGCTCACCGCGGTGGGCGGGATGATGTTCGGAACCCTCGCCGCGACCCTCTATTCACTAACAGGCAGCTTCCTGTCCGCCACCCTGCTCTACTTCGTTGCTCGCAAGCTGGGCACGCGGCCCATGCAGCGGCTGTGCGGCAGCAAGTACCCGGCCATCGCCAAGGCGGCGCGGCGGCACGACTTCCAGTTCACGTTCCTGGCGTGCCTCAACCCGTTGTGCCCCACGGACATCATGCTGATCGCCGGAGCGGCGAGCGGCGCGCGCTTCTGGCCCTCCGTGCTGGGCGTGGTGCTGGGCACCATCCCGGGCACCTTCCTCACCGCGCAGTTCGGCAGCGGACTGGCGCAGGGCCGCACGGTGATGACCGCCGTGTCCGCTGTGGGCATGGTGGTGTCGCTGGTGCTGGGCGTCATCTTCGGCCGCCGGTTCTACAAGGAGGTCAACGAGGCGTCGGTGGAAGTGCCCGCGCCCGAAGCCGAGCCCGCGCGCTCGCTGCCCGCCGCGAAGGAAGCGCTCACCACGCCGTGACGGCGCGTGTCTCCTCCACCAGGTGCTGGAGGAGCGCGCGGACGCGGGGCACGGACTGGCGCCCCGGCAGGCATAGCGCGTGGACCGGAGGCCCTTCAGCGGCGTACTCCGCCACGTCGTGAAGCGCTGAGAGCCATGACGCGGGGGGACGCAACTTCGCGGGTCAGCTGCGGATAACCTCCCCAGACCCACTGCCCCCGGTGGTTGGAGGTTCTCATGAGCACGATCGACCGCACCCGTTCCCTCGCCGTGCCGTCCTCCACTTCGAAGACGGCCGCGGAGCCGCTCGCGAAGAAGCCGGTGGCGCATCAGCCCGCGTTCCAGAAGTCCTCGTTCGAGCAGTCGCCGGCGCAGAAGAACAGTCTGTTGGGCGGCCTCATCGACGCGGCGGTGGGCGGCATCAAGGACATCCCCCGCTTCGTGGAGATGGGCGCGAACGTCTTCAATGCCACCACGGTGAAGGAGATCACCAGCCTCTTTGGCGGCGCGAAGCCGGACCGCGCGCAGGACGGCATGTTCGTGGGCGCGGGCGGCAAGGTGCTCCCGGCGACGACGAAGCTGGGCGACGTGCCGGGCATCACGCCGAAGAACAACCCGAACCCGGACAAGACCATCCTCTACGTCAACGGCATCATGACGCCGACGGCGGGTCAGGTGAACGAGATGCAGGCGCTGGCGGACAGCTCCGGCGCGAAGGTGGTGGGCATCCACAACGCGACCGAAGGCCTGGTGAAGGACCTGGGCCAGTGCGTGACGGACAAGCTGGACAAGGGCAAGAACCCCGCCGTGGACACGCTGGCGGACACGCTCTACTCGGAGCTGAAGGCCGGCCGCGACGTGCACCTCGTAGGCTACAGCCAGGGTGGGCTCATCACGGCGCGCGCGCTGAACGACGTGGCGAAGCGGCTGCGCGTGGAGGACGGGCTGTCCCCGGCGCAGGTGGAGGCGAAGCTGAGCCACCTGCAGGTGGAGACCTTCGGCGCCGCGTCCACGAAGTACCCGGACGGCCCGCAGTACGTGCACTACGTCAACAACGCGGACCCCGTGCCCACGCTCACCGGCCTGGGCGGCGACGTGGATCCGCTGGCCTTCCTGAAGGACGCGGGCAAGGGCGCGGTGGTGCACCGCTTCACCGACGGCAACCTGAACCCCCTCAGCAACCACATGCTGGACACGCTGTACCTGAAGCACCGCGTGGACTTCGACCAGGCCCGGCAGAACTCGTTCTAGTTCCAGGGCCCCAGGCGCCGGGGCGCGGCTAGGATGCCGCGCCCATGAAGCCCTTCCCTGTCGCAACCGCCCTCACCATCGCCGGCTCGGACAGCGGCGGTGGCGCGGGCATCCAGGCCGACCTCCGCACCTTCTCCTTCCACCGCGTGCACGGCACCAGCGCCGTGACGGCCATCACCGCGCAGAACACGCGAGGCGTCACGCGCGTGGACCTGCTCCCGCCCGAGTCCGTCACCGCGCAGGTGGACGCCGTCGCGTCGGACATGCGCGTGGACGCGGTCAAGGTGGGCATGCTGGCCCAGCGCCCGCTCATCGAGGCCGTGGCGGATCAACTGGCCCGCGTGTCGCTGGGCCCCATCGTGGTGGACCCCGTGATGGTGTCCCGCGCGGGCTCGCAGCTCATCGACAATGAAGCGGTGGAGGCGCTGCGCGCGCGCATGCTGCCCCTGGCGGCCATCCTCACGCCCAACCGCCATGAAGCGAAGCTGCTCGCGGGCATGGACATCCAGACGCTGGACGACATGCGCGAGGCAGCCCGGCGCATCCACGCCCTGGGCTCCCGAGTGGTGCTGGTGAAGGGCGGCGGCATGCCGGGCGCGCTGCGCGGCACGGACGTGTGGTTCGACGGGACGCGCATGGAGACGCTGTCCGTGGCGCCCGTGGACACGCCGAACACGCACGGCACCGGCTGCACGCTGTCCGCCGCGATCGCCGCGAGGCTCGCGCTGGGAGCGCCTCCGCTGGAGGCCGTGCGGCTGGCGAAGGAGTACGTCACCTCCGCCCTGCGCTACCCGCTCGCCGTGGGCCACGGGAACGGCCCGATCGGCCACTTCTTCCCGCTGACTCATGAACAAAACACAGACATTAAATGCAATTGATTGCACAAAATGACAGACACAGCAGAAATGAAACATGTATTCAATTGATACATGTTTCATCGGGTGGGTCGCGACCCACTGAAGGCATGATCATGTGGGCATGGCGATCCTGATCGGGCAGGTGAATGTAGGCCCCAGCGGGGATTGTCCGCCGACAAACGGCGCATCCCTCCCACCTGATCATTGTTTCATGTAGGCATGGCCGATCAGAACCCCAGGACTGCTCGACCGTTCAGGCCAGGGCGCACTGAAAATGGCTAAAAGTCTGTTCAGTGCCCGTTCAGGCGTACGACTGGGTCCGAGAAAAACCACGGAAAGACTGTTCAGTGCTTCGTGGCGTCGGAATCGAGCCCGCCGATGCCCGGCAGCCGCTGCGCGAGCAACCCGAGCAGCTCCTGGGTGGACAGGCGGGCCGCGGCGTCCTTGCCCTCCAGCACGCCGGCCACCAGGGCCCGCTTCTGCTCATGGAGCGAAAGCATCTGCTCCTCGATCGTCCCACGCGCCACCAGCCGGTAGACCGTGACGGGGCGCTGCTGGCCGATGCGGTGGGCGCGATCGGAGGCCTGATCCTCCACGGCGGGGTTCCACCAGGGGTCCAGGTGGATGACGCTGGTGGCGGCCGTCAGGTTGAGGCCGAAGCCGCCCGCCTTGAGTGAAATCAGGAACAGGGGTGCGTCGCCCTCCTGGAAGGCACGCACGCGGTCCGCCCGGGCGCTGGCGGGGGTCGAGCCGTCCAGGTACTCGTAGGCGATGCCCTGGGCGTCCAGCACCTCGCGGACCAGCGCCAGGTGGGACGTGAACTGGCTGAACACCAGTGCACGGTGGCCCTCCTCTCGCAGCTCCTGGATGAGCTCCAGGAAGCGCTCCAGCTTGGAGGACTCCAGCTTGGACGCCTCGTCGTACAGGCGCGGGTGTGACGCGAGCAGCCGCAGCCGCGTCAGCGCCGCCAGCACCTCGATGCGCCGCTCCTGGTCCTTCATCTTCGCCTTGCGCGTCTCCAGATCGGACAGGGCCGCCAGGCGCGCGTCCTCGTAGAGCGTCCACTCCGGCGGGGACAGGACGACGGGCACGTGCACGTCCGTGCGTGGCGGCAGCTGCGCCTCCACCTGGCCCTTGGTGCGGCGCAGGAGGAAGGGCTGGAGCACCCGGGCCAGCGCGGGCGCGGCCGTCGGGTCCACCTGCTTTTCAATCGGCGCGGCGAAGCGGTTGCGGAACGCCTCCAGGCTGCCCAAGAGCCCCGGGAAGACGACGGCGAAGAGGGCCCACAGCTCGCCCAGGTGGTTCTCCAGCGGCGTGCCGGACAGCGCGAACTTGAAGTCGCTCTGGAGCGCTCGCGCCGCCCGGAAGCGCTGCGTGGCCGCGTTCTTCAGTTGCTGGGCCTCGTCGAAGACGATGGTGGAGAAGCGCAGCGCGGCCAGCCGCTCGATGTCGCGCACGAGCAGGCCGTAGCTGAGCACCAGCACGTCACGAGGCCCCAGCCGCTCCAGCGTGCCGCCCCGGTCCTCCGCGTCGGAGAAGATCGTCACCTTCAGCGACGGCGCGAAGCGCTTGGCTTCGTCCCGCCAGTTGAAGGCCACCGACGTGGGGGCCAGCACCAGCGCGGGCCCCTGCTTCGCGCGCTCCAGCAGCACGGCCAGGGCCTGCACCGTCTTGCCCAGGCCCATGTCGTCCGCGAGCACCCCACCCGCGTTCCACGACGCCAGCCGCGTGAGCCAGCGGAAGCCTTCGAGCTGGTAGTCGCGCAGCTCCGTCTTGAGCGCCGCGGGCACCCGGGGCTTCAGCTCCTTCGCCGCGAAGATGCGCTCGACCAGCGACGTCCAGGACGCATCCGCGTCGATGAGCGCGCCCGCGGTGCCCAGCCCCGCCAGGGCCTCCGCCGCGGACGGGCCCACCTCCAGCCCGTGCTTCGACAGGTACGCGTGATCCGCCAGCTTCTCCAACTGCTCGCGCAGCGCCGCTTCGATCTCCACCCACGTGCGCGCGTCCACCTGGACGAAGCGCTCCTTGCGCCGGGCCGCGTCCAGGAGCCGCGCCAACTCCACCCGCTCGCCCTCCACGGCCAGGCCGCCCAGCACGCCGAACCACTCGCGCTTGCGCTCCAGGACGACCTTCAGGTCCCCCGCGCCCCGCTTGGGCACGAGCCGCATGGACGCGCCCACCCACTCCAGCTCCGGCCGGGGCTCCATCTCCGCGCACGCGGCCAGCACCGCCAGCCCGCCCTGCGCGCTATGGAAGAGGAAGCAGAACGGCAGCTCCTGCGGCTCCGCCGTCTGCAAGGGCAGCCGGGCCTGGAGCGCCGCGCCCGCCGTCAGCTCGCGCCCGAAGTCACGCACCGCGTGGAAGGACCGCGTGTCGCGCCGCACGTGCACGTCGCGAGGCCCCTCGCCGGGCAGGTACGCGGGGCCGTCCGGCAGCGCGCGCAGCCGCAGCTCCAGCCTCACCGCGCCCCCGGGCTGTCCTTCCAGCCGGAGCACCGGGAGCTGCCGCGGCGCGATGGATTCCCCCATCACGCTGCGGGGCATGGCCACCGGCAGGCGTACGGAGAGCTTCGACAGGTGCTCCAGCAGCGGCCCGTGGCTCTCCGGAGGAAACGCGTTGCCGTGCCGCTGGAGCACCGTGGCCATGGCGCGCACCTCCGGGCTCACGTCCAGCACCGTGAGCACGTGCGCGCCTTCGTCCCAGAGGAACACCGCGTCCTCGGGCTTCGCCTTGCGCACGCGCTCCAGCAGCGGCGCGGGCAGCACGGTGCCGTCCACGCCCGCGTTCACCAGCACGGTGCCGCCCCGGTCCTCGGCGACCAGGCCCACCTTCTCGCGCTCGATGCGCACGGGGATGTCCTGCGTGCCCTCCAGCGACAGGCGCGGATGATCAATCAGCTCGAACAGGAGCGCGCGAGACGCGGGGGCCGTGCTGTCGGAGAGCAGCGCGGTGATGCGCGAGTCCGAGGGGCTGAGCTGCGAGCCGTACTCCTGCAACAGCTTGCGCCGGCCGACCTTCGCCCCCGTCGTGCGCTGGCCCTTCTTCGTGCGCCGGTGCACGTAGGGCGCGACCTCCACTCCGTACCCTTCGATGACGTCCAGCCGCCAGGAGATCTCCACGCCCCCGCCGCCGCCCGGGCTCTCCTCCACCGCCCGCTCCAGCGCGCGCAGCGTGCGGGCCCACGCGGGCCGCACCAGCTCCTCCAGCGTCTCGCCGAAGTCCTCCGTCCAGCGCTGCCGCAGCCACAGGAGCGCCGTGTCCACCGCCGCCAGCTGGTGCACGCAGAACGTGGCGCCGCACGAACAGTCCACCGTCACGCCGGACGGACTGAACGTCAGCCGCGCCTCCGCGAGGATGAAGCCCGAGCCCGGCGGGGACACGGGCAGCTCGGAGATGCGCGTCTCCTTGAGGCGGAAGCCCGGCAGGTCCGGCTCCTCCACCAGCGCCTCCAGCGACAGCGCGCGCTCCGGACGCGGCGCGATGCTCGAAGGCACCCGAGCGCGCCACGCAAGCAGCATCCCGTGAACCGTGTGCGTGCGCTTGTCGGCCGGGGGCACGAGCCGCTCCGCGACGGAGGCCCGAGCCTCGATGGCGCCCTGCCGCTCGTCCTCCACGTAGCGCCAGGCGAGCTTCGGCAGCAGGTCCCGCATGCGCGGCGTGGGCAGCATCTCCGCCGTCCAGCGGTCGAGCGTGTCCTGGGCCAGCACCTCCACCAGCCTGCGGCGGGAGATCACCGCGCGCACCTGCGGCAGGTAAGCGGCCTCCACGCGAGGCGTGAGCAGCGCCAGGCTCAGGCGCGACAGGTGCTCCAGGCCCTCCGCCCGCAGCCACGCGCGCAGGTCCGCCTCCGTCTGGAACGGGGGCGCGTGGGGATCCTGCGCGGGCTTGGGGCTGGACGGAGGGGACTGCTCGGCCATGGGGACTGACGACGATGAACGCGTCAGTCTACCTTGGCCATGCGGCGGCGATCACCGAGGAACTCTTCCACTCCCAGCACGATGTTCTTCGCCACCTCGTCCTGGTAGCGCTCGGACGCCAGGCGCTTCTCCTCCTCCGAGTGAGACAGAAAGGACGTCTCCACCAGGATGGCGGGCATCTTCGCGCCCAGGAGCACGTAGAACAGCGCCTCCTTGTGGCCCAGGTCCTTGATGCCGTCGTACTGGCCAGACAGGCCCGTCACCAGGTTGTGCTGCACGGCGTTCGCCAGCCGGCTCGACTCCTCCGTGTTCGCCTTGGTGGCCAGGTCCGCCAGGATGAACTGGAGGTCGCTGATGCCCTTCTCGGAGGAAGCGTTCTCGCGAGCGGCCAGGCGGATGGAGTAGCGGTCCGCGGACGTGTTGAGCGTGTACGTCTCGATGCCGCGCAGCTTGTGCGTCGCCGCCGAGTTGCAGTGCACCGAGATGAACAGGTCGCCGTGCGCCTCGTTGGCCAGCTTCGCGCGGTCCTCCAGGCGGATGAAGGTGTCGTCGTCGCGGGTGAGCACGACCTCCAGGCCCTTCTCCCGCAGGCCGTCCGCGACCTTCTTGGAGATGGCCAGCGCCACGTCCTTCTCCTTCGTCCCCGCCTTGCCGATGGCGCCGGAGTCATGGCCGCCGTGGCCCGCGTCGATGACCACGCGACGCACCTTCAGCCCCAGCTGCTCCGCCAGCGTCAGCTCCGCGTGGCGCGACTGCTTCGCCACGGCCTTGAGCCGCGCCTGAGCCACCTGCGCATCCACCGGCGCCGTCACCGGGCGCGGAGGCTCCGGAGCGGGAGACACCGGCACGGTGCGAGTCGTCTTCGAGGAGGCCACGGCCTCCGGAGCGGCAGGCTTCGACGCCACCGGGGCGGTGTCCACCACCGGAGCCGGCGCCTTCGACGCCACGGCCGGAACCTCCACGCGGGCCTCCGGCTTCGAGGGCTGCGACGTCCCGTGCGAGGACGCCACCGCCTCCGGAGCCTTCGCGTCGGCGACGGTGGGCGCGTCCACGATGTTCGCCGCGGAGCCCTTCGAGGAGGTCTCGGAGCCCGAGGCCGGGACGTTCGGATCCAGGCGCGGCAGCACCGGCGACGGCTCGCGAGCGAGCTTGGAGATCGCGTCCACCAGCGGCGAGCTGGGGTTCGCGGCGGCGACGGCGGTGTCCGGCGTGGACTTCACCACCGGGGGCAGCGGCTTCACCGTGGGCTTCGCGGGCGGCGTCTTGCTGGGCGGAGGCAGCGAGGCCAGCAGCGACTTCAGCTCCTTGGCCTGGTCGCCCTTGGGGTTGGTGGCCAGCGATTCGTTGAGGATCTTCCGGGCCGCATCCGGCTTGTCCAGGCGGTTGACGTGGATGCGCGCCAGCGCCAGCGCCGCGTCATCCGCGAGCCGGTGCTTCGGGTGCGCCTCCACCAGCTTCGAGTAGTCCGAGATGGCCGACTGCAGGTCCTCGTCCACGAAGGAGATGCGGCTCAGCTCCTGGAGCAGGTCGCCCGCGGTGAAGAGGGCATCGGGGGCGCGCTCGCTCTTGGGGAAGCGCGTGGCCACGGCCTCGAAGCGGTGCACCACGTTGAGCCAGTGGTGGCGCAGCTTGCGGCGGGACGCGTCGTCCTTCAGCGCGTAGTAGGCGCGGCGGGCCTGCTGATACGCCTCCTCCGCCTCGTTGCGCTTGCCGGCTCCGACGGCGCTCGGGGCCGTGAGGAGCAGCATGGGCAGCACGAAGTGGGAGAAGCGTACGCGCATGGAAGCCTCCGGACGTTGCAGCTACAGGCGTGTGTCACACGGCCACCGGGGGCCAGCAACTTTTCAACCCCACCTGTCCGTCCGTCAGCGCACCCAGCCCAGCGTCCGCGCCAGCTCCTCGTCGATGACGCGGCACCACCCAGGCTCGGAAGGCACCACGGCGGCCAGCACCTTGCCGCCATTGCGCACCGGGGCCCGCTGGGGTCGGCAGCGAGCCCGCACGGCGTGTTTCACGTCCTGGCGGAAGAAGTGCGCGGGGAACACGGCCTCGCCCTTCCCTTCCGGCAGGTAGCCGTCGTCCGGGGTGAGCCACACCAGCGCGCCCAGGCGCAGGGGCACCACCTCCCGGCGCCACAGCCGCCGCACCTCCCACGCGAAGCCGCCCAGGGCCACCAGCGCCCCCAGGCCCAGGCCCCACGGCAGCAAGCCCACCCGGGCCGCCCGGGCCCGAGCATGAGTCGCCTCGCGAGGCCGTCCCGGCTGGGAGGGGTCCACCAGCAGCTGCACCCGGGCGCCGTGGCCCAGGCCCGCCGCGTGGTCCGCGGCGGTGCGCACGCCCGACACGGAGTGATCCTCGCCCGCGAACGTGTAGAGGACGTCCAGCGTGCCCTCCGCGTCTTCGTGCTGGCTTGGAGGGGGCGCGTGGCTCGCGCCCACCACCGCGTCCACCAGCTCCGCGCTGGACGTGAAGCGCTGCTCTTCGACGAAGTAGCGGCCGGCGTAGCTGGCACCCAGCCCCAGCACGGTGATGATCACCAGGCCCAGCACCACCCCGCGCACCAACCGCGCCACCGCCCCAGGCACCTGGGCGAGTTTGACGCTGCGGGGGGCATGGGGGATGGCGAGCTGCATGGCGGGCGCGAAGCCTACTTCACGACCGCGGCCCGCGCTTCATTCCCGCCCGGCTTCAAGTCAGTCCCGGTGCCGTTCCGCCTCCCGGAAGAACTGCGTGAGCGAATAGTCCAGCAGCGCCTCGCAAGACTGCATGTACCGGCGGGCACGGAGGAAGGGAAGCCAGACGCGCTTGCCGACGCGCACTTGCGACTCCTCCAGCTTTTGCCGTGGCACCCATGTCCCGCCCAGCCGACGTACCAGCGTACGGCCCAAGTAGGCCCCCAGGGCCGGCGCGGTGTGACTGTCGATGAGGTCTCGCAGGTACCGCGTCGGGAAGCTCTCCTTCCAGAAGTAGAAGTCGAGGTCGGTGAGCGACTCAGGCGTCTCCTCGAAGATGCTGGGCACCTTGGTGTGCAGCACCGCCACGAGTCCTTCGGACAGGTCGTCGTAGTCGCTGAGGACACGCTCCGGATTCTCGACGTCCGATGGGAGTGCGGATGGGAGCCACTCCTCCGGCTCGGGCGGCTGGAAGGCGTTGAGCTCAGCAATCTTCTGTTGCCGCTCGCTTTGGGCGAATTCGTACGGCAGCCGGGAGAGGAGCGGCGCCAGGTCGGGGTGGAATCGCGGTTCCACCAGAGCGAGCGCGGCACTGCGCTCGCGCAGGGTCCGCAGCACCGTGTCGAAGTCGAGCTCCGGCCGCAGGTGCACATGGGCACGTGCCTGGGCGACGCGCGACTCTTCACTGGCGAAGTCGGCGGGGGTGGGCCGCAGCACCAAGAGGACGGAGCCATTGGGGAGCTCCTCCACGAGGTGCGCGGGAGTCGTGAGTACCCGCTCGCGGCCTACCGTCTCCACCAGCCTGGAGCCGAAGACATTGAGCCAGGAAAGTTCATAGACCTTATCGAATCCATCCCTCCAAACAGTCTCATCGTCCCGGCCAAAGCTGGGAGAACCTGACAGTTGGTTATCGGCGGAGCTGTGAGCAAACGCGTGTGAAGGCGGGTAGCGCAACGCCCACGCGCGAAACATCTCCATAAGTCGCTCGCACGGCGCCCTCCCAGCAAACAACGGGAGTGAATCAATGTGAATCAAGGCAGAAAGCTCAGGTGAGAGCGGAGGGAGAGAAAGGCTCAATGACATGTCCAACGCAGGTTCTTGCGTTCGACAAAGTCCGAGGAACGTAACCCTCTCCACGCGCCTTTCCCTGAGGGCCTTCCAGACGGAATCCCTGGAGTACCTGCGGACACGCTTCCCGCTCACAACATCGGGCATCCACTCGCCCGCATATTCCTCCAGGCTTTCGAAGAACGGTCCCAGCTCATCCTCAACTGGAGCCGCGCTGTCAAAAGTCCCTTCAAAGGACAGCACGAGATGGTCCGCCGATTTTGACTCCCACGGGTTCAGATGCCTCATTGAAACACGATCTCCACTTCCTGAACCGCACGCCGTGTGGCACGCAAAGCCTGATTCAGGTCCAGTGCGTTCCTGGGTTTCAGTCTTCCACCCTCATAGATCAAGCGAACCTTCTGAACCCGCACATTCATCTGCATGCCAGGGCGTCGGATGTTCAGCATCTCGCCGTAGTACCTCAAGGCTGTGCTCGCGTCCTCGACCATTTGAGCCCTGAGCGCGTCAGCTATTGACTGCGAAAGGTCTCGGCTCTTGAAGCTGAAGGTCTCCACGCGAAGAGAAGAGCCGGGAGCAGGCTGTTCCTCGATGACGAGGACGTCCGCGAAGCGCAGGTCCGACTTCATCACTCCCACGTGCGTCTCGATGCGAGGTCGGTCGAAGCCCCCGAGCCATCGACGCTGGGCCCGTGGAAGGGCCGCATCCTCCTCCAGGAGGGCAACCATGGCTTTCTCGAAGGCCAGGCCCCGCGCGTAGTGGGCGAACATCTCCTGGTAGCCCGCCCATTTCAGGGGACCCTTGACGTCCGCACCGCTCTGAATCTCCTGGAGCCGCCGCTCTCGGTAGGAGACGTAGTCGCGCCAGAGGCCCGCGCCCCTCTCGACTCCCACCGGAGGTGCATCCAGTTCGGGCGCCAGTCCCTTCAGCACCTCCACGTCCTTGGGAAGGCGTGGGCCCGAGGCCTCCAGTTCGGCCTGGAGCAGCTTGGCCTTCGCCGCCTCCAGAGCGGACGCTCCTGCGTCCTGCGCCAGCAATGCGGAGCCGCGGGCACTCTTCCCGGCCACGCCCTTCGTTTCCGCAGCGCGGGCGGAATCGCGACGGGCCTCCGCCAACACCACGTGCGCCTTCGCCGGATTGCCGCGCGCCTCGTGCAGCGCCAGCAGCCCCGCCTCGCCCCACTCGGCGGCGACCCGCGCGCCCTCTCGGCTCGCCTGGATGTATCGCAGCAGATCGCGAGCGGCGTTGACGCCCAGTTGCGCCTCCAGGCGATCGAGCAGCGCCTTCATTCGCTCGAAGTCCAGCGCGGGCATCTGGAGCCGCCTCAACCCTCCGCGAGCCTCCACAAGGGCCCTGGCGCCCTTGCCTCCTGCGTACAGCGCCACCGCCAGTGCTGCCGGTGCGAGCTCCCGGCTGGCCTGCTCGTACTTGCCCTGCGCCAGCGAGTACGCCCCGTGCCCCGTCCCCGCCACCAGGTGGTAGAAGCCCAGCGGCACGCCAAACGTCAGGTGATCGAAGGCCCCAGCCGAGACGCTTCCGGCCGAGTAGTGCCGCGCCATCAAGGCCTTCTGCACTTCGTCGAGGGCGACTTGATAGGGCGATGGCATCTGCCCCCGCATCGCCATCAGGTCCGTGTACCGGGCCTCACCACTCACGGAAGAGCTGGAGAGCATGTCCCGGCCCGCTCGCCCCAGCCCGCGCAGCACATCTGGGGCCTGCTCTCCTCGTTCCGGGAAGCCCTCCAGCGCCAGCCCCCGCCGCTTCAGCTCCTCGCGGACGGCGGCCATGCTCCCCAGCGTCTCCCCCAACTGCTTGTCGCGCGCCAGCAGCCGCACCACCTCGCGTAACTCATCATCGAACGCCGAGTGGAGGACGAAGAGGGCGAGGACCTCTGCGTACGGCACGCCATGCTTCTCGGTGGCGGCGACGAGGAACGCAGCGCGCTTACGGCCGAGGATCTCCGATGCCCGCGCATCGAGAGGCCCCAGGGCGCCCAGCCGGACGGCGTCCCAGGCCTCCAGCGACTCCACCAGCGAGGCCATGTCCACTCCGCGCTGCATGGCCACGAACTCGGCTGGAGACGCACACACCAGGAAGGGCGCCAGCACTTCCTGGCTGGAGTCCAGGTGAGGCCAACCGGAAGGCACGGCCTTGCCACCGCAGGCGAACGCGATACCGCTCACCTCACCCGAGCCGCGCGCCCCCGGCCTTTCGGCGGCTTCCGTCAAGGGGCCGCGTCGAAAGCCCAGGGGCGCCACCACGTACTCCCCAGTCGGGGAACCGGGCTCCTCATGCGGGTATACACCCGCCGCCGTGCTGTTCGCCGCCTGGGCGACCGCGGACAAGGGACTGAAAGCCAGGGTCGTTGCATGGCGCGACTTCGCGGGGACCGACGCGCAGCCCGAAGCGAGGAGGGCCACCAACAGCATGATGCAGGGTCCGCCATGCAGCCGCCGCTCAGCGCACATGGTCCACCCCCAGCCCCACGGCCGCGAACGCGCCCGGCCGCAGCGTCCCCTCTGGCGTGCGAAACAGCAACGTGCCGCCCTGCCCCACCGCGTACAGCGCCCCATTCAGGATGCGCCACCGCGCCTCGCTCGACGCGAGGTAGCGGGCTCCAGGCTGACCCATTCCCATCGCCACGCCGCCTGCCGCCACGGTGAGGTTCCGATGGAACACCTGTGCCTCCAGGCGCCCATCCACGTCCACGCGGCCCCAGTTGAAGAACTCCGCCCCCACCGTCAGGCGGAAGTGGCGCTTCCCCAGCGCGCCCAGGCCCGCCGCGTCCCAGCTGAGAATCACCTCGCCGTGGGCCGAGGCCCCGTCCGGGAAGGGGGCATCCGCTTGTGGCAGGGCGGACGGTCCCGCCACCTGGAAGCGCGCCAGCTCGTAGTCCGGACCGAAGGAGCCCTGGCGGAAGCCTCCCCGCTGCAGGCGCCCTTCCAGACGCGCCCGCAGGTCCAACGTCGAGGACACGGACTCCACCCCCAGGCCCGCCACCGCGCCCCAGGCACCTCCTTCGCCGGGACGCCCACCCCAGCCCCCCATCGCCTGCAGCTCGAAGCCGCCCTCGGGGTTTCTGCGCCGCACGAGAATGGCCGTCCCATCCAGGTGGGCCAGCGTCATCGGCGCCGAAGGCCCTCCAGCCTTCCCCCAGTCATGCACCGCGGACAGCGACAGCAGGTACTGCAAGGGATTGTGCGGGCGGCCGAAGAGCAGGTGCTGCGCATCCAGGACGACTTCCGCGCCCATCAGCCGCGCACCGAGCACGTCCGAGGCGAAAGCCTCCACATATACGGGCGCCATCAGGCCCGTCACCACCGCCCCGGCGGGGTGATAGTTGGGATTGCCCCGGTTGTTGTATCGACGCACCAGGTGCCCGGACAGCAGGGTGTATGACTCCAGGGCGCCCATCCACAGCGAGTTCGGTGCATCCCCTCCCACCGTGAGGATGCGCACCACCTGGCCCCAGTCGGACAGCGTGTCCCAGTCCTCCCTCCGAACGAGGCCGGCCCCTTTCCCACCACCCCACATCCGCAGTCGCACCGGGGCGCCCAGGCCGAGGTGAAGCACTCCGGGCCTGGCCACCACCCACTTCGGCACCACCTGCAGAAATCCTTCATCCCTCCCCGCTGTACTCCGGGGAAGCAACGTCCACGTCGTGGTCTCCAAGCTCAGGAGGTTCGCCCAGCGCGAGCTCGAGTCGGGCGGGGTCGGTAGCGGAGGCTCCTCCTTGGGCTGCGCGCCTGCATCCTTGATGGAAGGCTCAAGCGGAACGACCCCATCCGGATCGGTGGTGACGGAGTCCTCCACTGCTTCGTAGGTCCGGAGGTCGGAAACCTCCTCCGCCCAGCCCGCTCCGGGTAACAGCAGCAGCACGACGGCCCAGCTCCGACGCACGAACATCGACGCCTCCCGAGAAGGCCCCAGCAGGGGCCGCAAGGACAGAGGTTCCCCGTTCGGTCCGACAGGGCGTCGGGCCACGGGCGAAGGCTCCTGGAGGTGGAAGGCGCCAAGGAGTTTCAAACCAGGGGTTGACTCCTGACCCCTAACGGCCCCTTGCGTCCCTTGTCGTCAGCCCGTTGCTGGCGCGAGCCCTCAGGGGAACGTCATGTTGCCGAGCGTGATGCTCCGAGGCCCATCTGCTTCCCAGAGCTTGAGCGAGAAGGGACCTTGGACAGCGGCGGCCGGAGCCTCGGCCTCAACCACGACGCGCCCACTGGTTCCCGGGAGTATTGGCGTCACTTGCCAGACTTGAAGAATCTTCAAGTCCTCGCCCGTCCTGCCTTTGAGCGTCGCCCCTTCGGCCCTCCACGGCAAAACTCCAGCCTTTACCGCAATCAAGACATCCACTGCCACCAGCATTCTGGAGCGGTAACCGTTGACGAAGGATGTCTCCAGTCCATTGGCCGCCGTTTTCGCGACAGCCTTGGTCAGGACCTGGCCCGCGACTCCATGAGGATCCAATCCCCCGTTGAAGAGGAGCCCCGTCAATCCCCCCGGTGTCTGATGCGCAGACGTCATTCGCGCCAGGTCTTCCTTGCAACGGAAGGCCTCCGCGCGCGCATCCCGGATCTCTTGCTGATACGTCTCGATCGTCCGCGGTTTCCGGTAGACTTCGACAGTGGCCTCCGCCTTCGCCGGATGTGCTTTCAGCAGGAACACCGCTGTCCCTGGCGCCGCACCGTCCCGAAATCGCACCACCAGCTTGAACCGTTCGCCTGGGGTGATGTTGGCCGAGGGCACAAGCCGGATGGTGGCCTGCCCCACGTCCACCAGGGAAAAGCGTTCTCGATTTTCCAGATCGAGACCCTCCCGCTGCAACTCAGAGTCAAAGAGAAGCATCGTGGAAAGGCCCGGGCTGACCACCACTTCACTGACGCTCCCAGCGCCCTCTGGGGTCAATTCGATGCGCCGTGAACCTGGGACTGTCGATGAAACATCCACCTGCGCAATCGCGGCATCCCCAGCGAGAAGCAGTCCCAGGAGAACGACAAATGATGGAGATGGCACCCGACAGTCGCTCCGTTGGAGGTGCTACTCGAACTCACTCACAGCCTTCAAATAAGCTGTCGTCCAGATCCGGGCCCGGGAGGGAGAGTCATCGCCGGCTTCTCGCGCCATGCCTCGCGGTCCCTCTTCGGCATAAGCCTCAAGGCATACAGGGAAACTGTCGCCCTGTGGCGTCGTCGCCCAGGTGAGCCGGGCATAGACGCGGTCACGCACGATGCTCCGCCCTGACAAGACGCTATTGTCTGGCAGCCCTTCCCAGTCAGTAACGAGGTGTACTTCAACGGGCCCCTCTCCGATTGAAACGATCCGAGGGCTTCCCCTGACGAAGAGCGCCGGATGTTTGTCCCCAAGGACCATTCCCCGTTTCTCCATGGCCTTCACCGCGCCCACCGGACACGGCTCTGGCGGCGGAGGCTGGCGCACCTGCGTCCCAGGGCATGCGAGCGCCGTGCAGGCCGCCGCCGTGCTCACCGCACGGGCCATGACGCCCAGCCTCTTCTTCGTGGGCTTCGAGGGGAGCTGAAGGGACTGCGTGTCTTTCGGCGGCGTCGTCACGGTGGCTGAATCCTCCTGGAGCGTCGCGGGGAGCGCGACGGCCGCGGCGGTGGCCTCCGGCCCGGTGGGAGCTGCGGCGCGGTCAGCTTGAGGCGACTCGCCGGAGGTCGCTACTTCCTGACGAATGGCGACAGGCCCCGAGCCGCGCCACGTCCTGGGTCCCCACACGGCCCCCGACAGGACGAGCACCACGGCGAGCGCCACCCAGGCGCGGAGGGCCCCGCGATTCGTGGGCGCCACCGCCACGGCCGGCTCGGGAGGCAGCGCCTCTACCGCGGCTACAGCCCCTTTCAGAGGAAGGCGAAGGCCTCGGCGAGGACGGTGCTGGGGGTGGTTCCGCCACTGCTCGAAGCTGTCGGGGCTCTCCCCCTCCGTTGTCGCGGAGTCCTCGGCATAGGCGTCGCAGAGCGGCACGTCCCACGTCGCGTCCGCGCCACGCAGCGCCTCCTCCAGGGACTCACAGAGCCTCCGGGCGCTCGGCGTACGGGCCTCGGGTGTCTTCTCCAGGAGCCGCAGGCACACGTCGCCCAGCGCCCGGGGCACGCGCACGTTCTCCTCGTGCGGCGGCGTGGGCGCGCTGGAGAGAATCGCCTCCGTCAAGCTGGCGGCATCCTCCCCATCGAAGGGGAAGCGCGCCAGCAGCAACCGGTAGGCGACGAGCCCCAGCGCCCACAAGTCGTCCGCCGGTCCCGCCGTGTACCGGGCGTCCGGCGCCTCGCGATGGGCACGCAGGAAGCGCCACGCCTCCGGCGCGCGGTAGTCCACCGTCCCGGGCGGGAGGATGTCCGCCGTCAAGTCACGCGCGCCCACGTAGTCGCCAATGCCGAAGTCCACCAGCTTGGCCACGCCATCCGAGGCGCGCACCATGACGTTGGCCTCCTTCACGTCCCGGTGCACCACCCCGTCCGCATGGGCGGCGGCGAGCGCCCGAGCCACGCCCAGCAGCACGCGCGCCGCCTGCCGCGCCGTGGGGTTCTCCGCGTCGGACCATTCGTCCAGCCTGCGCCCGTCCACGTACTCCATGACGATGACGGCGAACTGAGGCTGGGCCACCGGCCAGTAGCCGTGGCCCAGGATTCCCACCACGTTGGCGTGCCGCAGCCGGGTGAGGATGGAGACTTCGCGCTCCGCCCGCTCGCCCACGCGCGGCAGGTGCAGCAGCTTCAGGGCAAAGCGCTGGCCCTCGCAGTGCGCAAGGTACACCGTGCCAAAGCCGCCCTGCCCCAGTTGGCGCTCCACCGTGTAGCCCAGCACCTGGGCTCCCGGAGTCAGCACGGAGGGAGGTGGCCCCTGAATCATGGCTCCCCTCCCTCGGACTCCCAGCCTATTCGCATGCGGCGGCCTCCCGGCGGGGCGCGCACCCTACCCAAGGCATGAGAAGCCCAACGCGTTGGGACGCATCCCGCTGGCGACTCGTGGAGTCCACTGAAGCGCTTCCAACCTCCCGCATTCATTCCTACGCGCCCTGGGCTACGCCTGGCCACCCTCACCCAACTCCACCTCGTCGCGAAGGCCGCTGCCCTCCGCCAGCACCTGGGCCCACTCCGCCGCGGCCTCCTGCCGGCCATAGCCCGGGTGTCGCCTCGCCAGGGCGACTCGCATGGCATCCCGCATGTCCGCCGCCGTGGCAAAACGCTCGTCGGGGTTGGCGCGCAGCGCGACATGCAGCATCGCCTTCACGTCCGGGGACAGGAAGGCCACGGCCTCCTCGACATCCTCCGGGCCGAAGCGGGCCAGCAGCCCCTGCATCTGCGCCAGTGGCAGCGAGAGAATGAGCTCCGTGAAGAGATACGCCAGGTGACGGGGCGGTCGCGGCACGTCTTCCACGTCAAAGAGATGCTTGCCCGTGAAGAGCTCCACCAGCAGCACGCCCAGACTGAAGACGTCGGAGCGCTGCGAAAGCGGCGCTCGCGCCAGGTACTCCGGCGAGGCGTAGGCCACGTCTCCGCGGACGAGGTTGGCGGGGGATTCCCGGCGCCCCACCACCAGCGAGTACGCCGCGCCGAAGTTCGTCAGCTTCACCTCGCCCTGCGTCCCCACGTAGACGTGCCGGGGGTTGACGTCGCGGTGGATGACGCCCAGCGACTGGCCGCCCGCGTCCGTCAGCGTGTGCGCGTGGTGCAGCGCCTCCGCGATCTCCCCGCCGACATAGAGGGCGAGGGCTTCGGAGACGGGCCGGCCGCGCGCCACGCCCGCGCTCACCAGCGTCTCCAGTGAGGGGCCGTCCACGGACTCCATGACGACATGCAGCGCGTCCTGGTGCACCTTGCGGTGGAAGACCTGGGCGATGGCCGGGTGGCGCAACCGGAACGCCAGTTGAATCTCCTCTCCCAGGCGCGTGCGCTGACTGTACGTGGAGGGGTTCGCCAGCCGCCGTACGAAGCAGAAGCCGGGCAGCGCGGGGACCCGCCCCGAGAAGCGCCGGGCCAGCATCAGCGACTCGCCCGTCTCCATCAGCACCAATTCGCGGACAGCCTCGTAGCGGATGCCGTCGATGGTGAAGAGGTGCAGAGGCCTGTCAGGCGTCGGCGGAAGCTGCCTGCGACGCGGGGAGGCCTCCGTGCGCGCCAGGTCGTCGGTTGTCGATTCGGGCATGACTCCTCGGGAGGCGGGAGAAAGGCGCGGTGACGCCTTCCAAGGAGTTTGAGCGTGTGGACTTTTAAAGTCCACACTCAAGGACTCAAAAAGTTCAAAACCGGGGCAAGGCCATGACGAAGCCAATGCGCATCCTCCATCGTGGAGACAGCCCCCTCGCTCCCATCCTGGTTCCTTGCTCGAACGAGGACGGGAGCGATTGCGTGGGGGCGCCCTGCCCTTCAGGACAGGGCCGCGGCCTTACGGCAGGTACGTCACCTCCAACGTGGGATGCTTCGACGCGTCCGCGGACTCACGCGAGTAGTAGCTCGTGAGGTAGTGCGGGCTGGAGAGCCGGAAGGAGACGCGCCGGTCGGTGGCGTCCGAGGCGGCCTGGAGCACGGGGATGAAGTTCGTATCCTCCGTGACGCCCACCTGGTCGAAGTACGGGTTGATGGTGGGGTACCAGAGCCACCACCAACCCAGGGGGGAACCGGTGGCCGCGGGCTGGTTGTTGTACGTGATGCTGTACTCACCCCAGTTGTTGTCCGGCACCAGGTACGTGTAGACGTTGCCATCGCCACCGGGCGAAACGCCCCAGAACGCCGTGGCGGACAGCTTCACGGACTGGATGATCGCCCCCGCGGGGATGCTGGCTAGGTTGAAGCGCAGGAAGATCTTCTTGTCGAAGCCGTAGTTGATGACCAGCTCCTGCGCGCTACCGTAGTTCCAGTCGGACTCCCCCCAATAATCGTGGTTGACGTAGGCATCCGCCTCCGGCTCCAGCACCGTGGTGACGGGTCCCAGCTCATAGGTGAGCGTCAGCGCCGGACGCTGGGCCGCGTTGCTGTACTCACGCGACCGGTAACGCGTCTTGTATCCCGGCGAGTGCAGCCGGAAGCTCACCAACTTGTCGCCGGCCAGTTCGCCCTGCACGACGGGGATGAGCGCGGCATTGGAATTGACGCCCCGCTTGTCCTCCGGCGTGAAGTCGTACCAGAGGAACCACTCGCCCACCGGACTCGTGGCGGGAGTGGGCCGGTTGTTCCAGGTGATGCCCATCTCCTGCCATGAGTCATCCGCGACGAAGGACGTGTACACATTGCCGTCCCCTCCGTACGCGTAGCCGTCGTAGGCCAGCGCGCTGAGGCTGGCGGCCGTGATGACCGCGTTCGCGGGCAGGCCGCTCAGGTCGAAGCGCAGGTAGGCCTCGGCGAACCCCCGGTTCACGACGAACGTCCCGTGGTTCCCGAAGTTCGCGTCGGGCCCGTCGGGCGAGACGTAGGAGTCCGCGACGGGCGTGAGCGTCACCGTCGTGGAGGCCAGCGCCAGCGACGGGGCCGACAGCGCGGCCACCGCCAGCAGGGTTGTTACAGAGGATGAAGACGGAAGTCTGAAGCGACTCATCATGTCTGCCTTTTTCCGTGAGGAGAGCAGTCATTGCTCTCAAGCTCACGGACCGGGCAGACAGAGAGTGTATTCAGCCCAACGTCTGCTTCAGCTTCGCCAGCAGGTTGAGCGCGTCCAGCGGCGTCATCCGGTCGATGGATGCAGTCCGAAGTGACTCCAGCACCTCCGCGTGCGCGGGAGGCACGGGCGGCGCGGCCACGGCGGCCGGAGCCGCCCCCCCGAACAACCCCAGCTGCCCCGCGCTCACAGGCGCCACGCGCTTCGTGGAGCGCACCGCCACGCGGGGACGGCCCGCGTCGTCCAGCTCGCCGGACTCCAGGTTCTGGAGCAGCTCGCGGGCGCGCGACACCACCTCCGGCGGCAGGCCCGCGAGCTTCGCGACCTCGATGCCGTAGGAGCGGCTGGCTCCGCCAGGAATCAGCTTGCGCAGGAAGATGACCTTGCCGCCCTGCTCCTTCACGGCGATGCACAGGTTCTTCACCCGGGGCCGCTCGCGCGCCAGGTCCACCAGCTCGTGGTAGTGCGTGGCGAAGAGCGAGCGCGCGCCCACCTTGTCGTGGATGTGCTCCGCCACCGCCCACGCGATGGACAAGCCGTCGAACGTGGACGTGCCACGGCCAATCTCATCCAGGATGACCAGGCTCTTGTTCGTGGCGTGATGGAGGATGTGGCTGGTCTCCGTCATCTCCACCATGAACGTGGACTGCCCGCGCGCCAGGTTGTCCGCCGCGCCCACGCGCGTGAAGATGCGATCACACAGGCCGATGCGCGCCGCCTTCGCCGGCACGAACGAGCCCGCCTGCGCCATCAGCGCCGTCAGCGCCACCTGCCGCATCACCGTGCTCTTGCCCGCCATGTTCGGGCCGGTGATGACCAACAGCTGCGCGTCCTCCGGATCCAACCGCACGTCGTTGGGGACGAAGGACTCGCCCGAGCCCAGCATCCGCTCCACCACCGGGTGCCGGCCGCCGGTGATCGTCAGCCCTTCCCCTGAGTCCACCTGGGGCCGCGTGTAGCCGTACTCCGCCGCGCACCGCGCGAAGGACACCAGCGCGTCCGCCGTGGCTACCGCCTCCGCCGCGGAGCGGATGCGCGGCGCCGCGGCGATGACCTTCGTGCGCAGCTCCTCGAACAGCTGGAGCTCCAGCACCACGCGGCGCTCCTCCGCGGTGAGGACCTTCTCCTCGTACTCCTTCAGCTCCTCGGTGACGAAGCGCTCCGAGCCCACCGTGGTCTGCTTGCGGATGTAGTCCTTGGGCACCGCGTGGAGGTTCGCCTTCGTCACCTCCAGGTAGTAACCAAACACCTTGTTGTAGCGGATCTTCAGCGAGGAGATGCCCGTGCGGTCCTTCTCCCGCTGCTCCAGCTTGAGCAGGTAGTCCTTGCCGGTGGTGGACAGCGCCACCAGGTCATCCAGCTCCGCGTGGTAGCCCGGCCGGATGAAGCCGCCCTCGCGGATGATCACCGGCGGCTCGTCGGTCACCGCGCGCATCAGCAGGTCCGCCAGCTCCGGCAGCGCGCCCAGCGGCCCGGACAGCGACTTCAAGAGCGCCGCGTCACACCGCGCGAGCGCCGCGCCCAGCTTCGGCAGCTGCGTCAGCGACAGCCCCAGCGCGCGCAAATCGCGTGCGTTGCCCGCGCCCAGCGACAGCCGGCCGCACAGCCGCTCCAGGTCGCCCACCTCCTTGAGCGTGGCCACCAGCTCCTCGCGCCACACGCTCTTGCCGGACAGCTCCTCCACCGCGTCCAGCCGCGCTTCAATCTCCGGCAGCGAGCACAGCGGCGCGGACAGCCAGCGCGCCAATTTGCGTGCGCCCAGGCCCGTGGCCGTCCTGTCCAACACGCCCAGCAGCGACCCCTTGCGGCCGCCGTCGCGCAGGCTCTTGAGCACCTCCAGGTTGCCCCGCGAGGACTCGTCCATCACCAGGCAGCCCGCGCGCTCCTGGCGCGACAGCCGGTCCACGTGCGCCGCGGGCGTCTTCTGCGTGTCCTTGAGGTAGCGCAGCGCGGCCCCGGCCGCCCCGGTGGCCAGCGGCGAGCCGTCCAGTCCGAACGCGGACAGCGACTGCACGTTGAAGTGCGAGCGCAGGAACGCGGAGGCCCGGGTGTGCTCGAAGGCCGCGCCCTCGCTTTCCGCCACGGCCGGCACGCGCGACAGCCGCTGGCACACCTGCACCACCTCCGGCGCGTCCCGCATGCCCTGCGGCACCAGCAGCTCGCGCGGCTCCACGCGCGACAGGCCCTCCACCAGCTCCGACAGCCCTTGAGCCTCGAAGGTGTAGAACTCGCCGGTGGACGCCTCCAGCAGCGCCGCGCCGAAGCCCGCTTCACCCCAGCACACGGCCGCGAGGAAGTTGCTGGCCTGCGGCTCCAGCACCTCGTCGTCCAGCACCATGCCGGGCGTGATGACCCGGGTGACCTCCCGCTGCACGATGCCCGGCCCCGCGCCCGGCTCCGTCACCTGCTCGCAGATGGCGACCTTGAGCCCGTGCTCCACCAGCTTCGCGATGTACCGGCGCGAGGAGTGGTACGGCACCCCGCACATGGGGATCTTGTCCGCGCCCTTGGCCCGGGCCGTGAGGGTGATCTGGAGCAGCTCCGAGGCCTTCACCGCGTCCTCGAAGAACATCTCGTAGAAGTCACCCAGCCGGAAGAAGAGCACCGTGTCCGGATGGAGCGCCTTCACCTCCAGGTACTGGCGCATCATCGGGGTCAGGGAAGCGATCTCCCGCGCACCCGCGGGGGCCTCACCCGTTCCGACTTCCGGAGTCGTGTCCACGTCGGGCAGCACCACGTCCGCCGCCTTGCCTGTCTTCGTCTGCTGCGTCACCGCCATCCCCGACCTTCTCTCACGACCTTACCCCCGGATCAACGAACGGACGCCCCTACCTGGTGCGTATGCCTACCACCGGCGTCCGACATTTCGACGGGCCCGTTTCCGAAAACGGTTTGCTGGCCCTCCCCCCCCCGGCAGGCTGCCCGGCGACATGCCGACCCAGCCCACCCGCCAGCCCCGACCCGCCGTCCCCGCCCTGTTCCAGGTGGCGCTCGCTCCCGTGCAGGCCTTCTTCCGGTTGGAGGCCAGCAGCGGCATCCTCCTGGCCCTCTGCGCGGTGGTCGCGCTCGTCTGGGCCAACTCCCCCTGGAGCGCCACCTACGCCGCCGTGTTCGACGCGCCCCTGCGCCTGGAGATCGCCGGCCACGGCGGCCCGTTCACCTTCCGCGAGCTCATCAACGACGGCCTGATGACGCTCTTCTTCTTCCTCGTGGGGATGGAGATCAAACGCGAGCTGTCCGCGGGCGAGCTGCGCACCTTCTCCCGCGCGGTGCTGCCGCTCATCGCCGCGCTGGGCGGCATGGTGGTGCCCGCCGCGCTCTACCTCGCCTTCACCCACGGCACGCCCGCGCAAGGGGGATGGGCCATTCCCATGGCCACCGACATCGCGTTCGCCATCGGCTGTCTCACGCTGGTGAAGGCGCGCGTGGGCCACGGGCTGGTGGTGTTCCTCACCGCGCTCGCCATCTTCGACGACATCGGCGGCATCCTCGTCATCGCGCTCTTCTACGGCACGGGCCTGCACGTGGAATGGCTCGCCGTGGGCGCGGGGCTGGTCGCGGTGCTCTGGGGGCTCAACCGCTTCTATGTGCGCAACGGCCTGGCCTACGCCGTCGTGGGCGCGGCGCTCTGGTACGCCATGCACCACGGCGGCATCCACGCGACGCTGTCCGGCGTGATCCTGGGCCTCTGCATCCCCGCGCTCCCCAGCCGCCCGGGCCGCGAGGTGCTGGAGGAGCTGGCGGCATACGTCCAGGGGCTGGTGTCCCGCCCGGACGACGAGGCCGCGCGCGGCGCGCAGCTGCTCCACATCGAAGAGTCGCTGGAGGACATCGAGCCGCCGCTCAACCGCTTCGTGCACCTGTGGCACGGCTACGTGGCGTACGGAATCGTGCCCCTGTTCGCGCTGGCCAACTCCGGCGTGGACGTGTCCGGCATGTCGCCCGCGGATCTGCTCAAGCCCCTGCCGCTGGGCATCATCGTGGGCCTCTTCGTGGGCAAGCAGGTGGGCATCTTCCTGTTCACCCTCGCGGCGGTGCGGGCGGGCGTGTCCCCGCTGCCCGCGGGCAGTGGCCTCGCCCAGTTGCACGGGGTGTCGGTGGTGGCCGGCATCGGCTTCACGGTGGCCCTCTTCGTGGGCGGGCTGGCCTTCGCCAATCAGCCGTCCCTGCTGGCGGAGGCCAAGCTGGGCATCCTGACAGGCTCACTCCTCTCCGCCGTCGTAGGCTACGTCCTCTTGCGCTACGTGGCCCGTCCGCCCCAGGCTGCCCTCCAGGCCTCGCCATGAACCTCCAGGACCTCAACCGCATCCGGCAGATTGCCCTCATCGCCGCCCGCCACGGCTTCGGCGAGGTGACCGAGCGCGCGGGCGTCTGGCGCCTGCTCGGCGGCCGCAAGGAGAAGGTGGAGGTCTCCGACGAGGCCCGCCGCGAGTCCACCGCGCGCCGCTTCCGCCTCTTCCTCGCGGAGCTGGGCCCCACGTTCATCAAGCTGGGCCAGGTGCTCTCCACCCGCGCGGACCTGCTGCCCGCGGAGTTCGTGGAGGAGCTGGCCACGCTCCAGGACAACGTGGAGGCCATCCCCCTGGAGCAGGTCCACGCGCAGATCCGCGGCGCCCTGGGCAAGGACGTGCAGGAGCTGTTCGCCCAGGTGGATCCGGAGCCGCTCGCCGCCGCGTCCATCGCCCAGGTGCACCGCGCGGTGACGCTGGACGGCGAGGAGGTCGTCATCAAGGTGCAGCGCCCCGGAATCGCCCAGCGCATCGACGCGGACCTGGGCGTGCTGCGCTCGCTGGCGCGCCTGCTGGAGGCCGTGGTGGAGGAGACGGGCATCTACTCGCCCTCCGGCATCGTGGACGAGTTCGACCGGGCCATCCACGAGGAGCTGGACTTCATCAACGAGGCCACCAACATCCGCGCGTTCCTGGAGAACCACAAGGACCGCCCGTACCTCAAGATTCCGCGCGTGCACGCGGCGCTCTCCAGCCGCACCGTGCTCACCATGGAGTTCATCCGCGGGGAGAAGATCAACCCCGCCGCCCTGCCAGAGGCGGACCGCAAGCAGATCGCCCAGCACATCCTGGAGGCCAGCTTCCGCCAGCTCTTCGACGACGGCCTGTTCCACGGCGACCCGCACCCCGGCAACGTGCTGCTCATGGAGGGCAACCGGCTGGCGCTGCTGGACTTCGGCGTGGTGGGCCGGCTCACCCGCCCCATGCAGGAGACGCTGGTGATGCTGTGCCTGGCGGTGGCGCTCAAGGACAGCGACTCCGTGGCGCGCATCCTCTACCGCGTGGGCGTGCCGGACGCGCGCGCCAACCTGATGGGCTTCCGCAACGACATCGACTCCATCCTGGGCCAGCACCTGCCCACCACGCTGGGCCAGGTGGACGCGCGCACGCTCCTGCGCGACCTGTTGGACCTGGCCGTGAAGTACCGCATCCGCATCCCCAAGGAGTACGCGCTGCTGTCGCGCGCCTCCATCTCCACCGAAGGCATGCTGCGCGGGCTCTACCCGGAGCTGAACATCCTGGAGGTCGCGCTGCCGTACGCGAAGGAGCTGATGGCGGGCCGCTATGATCCCTCGCAGCTCCAGGGCGGCCTGATGCGCACGCTCCTGCGCTTCCAGTCCATGGCGCAGGACCTGCCCACGCAGCTGTCGCAGATTTTGTTGGACCTGGAGACGGGCAAGTTCAGCGTCACGGTGCGCGCGGAGCAGTTCGACAAGCTCAACGAGAACCTGCGCAGCGTGGCCGTCATCGCCTTCCTGGGCCTGTGCGCGTGCGGCTTCATCGTGGGCGCGTTCATCGCCTTCGCGCCCCGGCCGCCCATGTACGGGAACGTGCCGGTGCTGGGCATCGTCGGCATCGCGCTGGCGGCGGCCCTCTTCGGCGCGGTGCTCACCTGGTACCTGTTCGGCGGCCGGTTCGGGAAGGTCAGCGTGACCCGCTTCCTCAAGAAGCGCAGGTAGCCGGGGACCTCACCGGCGCTCGGCACGGGGCGGGTGCGACAATGGCCCACCTGGGGAGGAGCAGGCGGGCGCGGGGAGCGCGTGTCACGCGAGCGCGAACGGATCCGTTGAGGGGTGCACAGTCAGGCGTGGCCCGGGTAGTCTGCGGGGCTTGTCGTTCTCCCCTCTTGCCCCCGTGCTCGACTTGTCCGCGAACCCAACCGCCGCCCGTCGTCCGTACCGCGCCCCGCTGGCCACGCTGTTCGCGGCCGCGCTCCTCGCCACCACCGCCGGCTGTGCAGGCGGGCTCGATGACCCCGATCGCTTCACCGGGGGCACCAGCTCCTGCGCCCCCGGCACCACTGGCGCGAGCGTCATCCAGGCGCAGTGCTTGTCGTGTCACTCCACGGACTCCAACGGGTCCGCGGGTGGCGGCCTGGACCTGCAGGCGTCCGGCCTCCCCGGGCGGCTCTACACCACCAACTCGGCGTGCAATACCCAGCCGCTGGCGGACAGCGCCAACCCGTCCCAGTCCTTCTTCCTGAAGAAGCTCACGGCGTCGCCGGGCTGCGGCGCGCGGATGCCGCTGGGCTCGTCGCTGAACGCCGCGGACACCGCGTGCGTCACCGATTGGCTGGTCGCCGGAAAGCCGGGCTCCCCGTGATGACGCGCACCCGATACGCCTCCGCCGCGGCCTTCCTGGGCGCGGCCCTGCTGCTCGCCCCCGCCGCGTACGCCGCGCCGAAGAAGGCGTCCGCGAAGACGGCGCAGTCCGCGAAGAAGAAGAAGGCCCAGCCCGCGGAGGCGCGCCGCGTGGCGGTGCTCGCCTCCGGTCCGCACGCGGACGCCGCGCGCGACGCGCTGGAGGCGGAGCTGGCCCGCCGTCCGGCCCGCTACGAAATCGTCCCCGAGTCCGCGGTGCGCGCCGCCGCTTCGCGCATGGGCCGGGATCCGACGCAGCCCGCCGGCGCCGCCGCCGTGGCGAGCGAGCTGGGCCTGAGCGCGGTGCTGGTGGCGGACACGTCCACCGTGGGCAAGAAGCACCAGGTGCGCGTCACCGTGCGCAACGGCAAGGACGGCAAGGCGCTGGCCTCGCCCGCCGCCGCGAAGCCCGCCACGCCGAAGCTGGTGCCCGTGGCGGTGAAGCGCCAGTGGACGGCGCTGGAGCGCGGCCTGCAGAAGTCCAGCGCGCCGGAGGCCGCCCCGGTGGCGCCTCCGCAGCCGCCCACGCCGGTGGAGCCGGAGCCGGCGGTGAAGCCCGCGGCGCCCATCGCGGAGACGCCCGCGCCCGCGAAGACGCCCGCCGCGGAGCCCATCCGCAAGCCGGTGGCCGCGGCTCCCAAGGAGAAGAAGGCGCCGGAGACGACAGAGGACTCCGTCTCCACGGAGCAGGAGCGGGCCTCCGCGCCCATCGTGGAGGGCGCGCTGGGTGTGAAGCTGTTGGGCCGGTCGCTGCGCTACAAGGACGACGTGTTCGGCGTGTTGCGGCCGTACACGCTGGGCCCGGACGTGGGCGGCTTCGCGCTGCCGGGCGCGCCCCAGGTGGCGGGTGACGTGACGGTGTATCCGCTCGCGGCCTTCCAGAAGGGCGCGCTGGCGCGGCTGGGCATCACGGGCGCCGTTGATCAGTCCTTCGGGCTGAAGTCCACGGGCTCCACGGGCGCGGTCTCCTACCCCACCACGGCGCGTGAGTGGCAGGCGGGCCTGCGCTACGTCATTCCCTTCGGCGAGGCGCAGCGCCACGGCTTCGAGATCACCGGCACGTACGGGATGAACACGTTCCGCATCGACGCGGTGGATGGCGAGCGGCCGTTGGACCTGCCCAACGTGGAGTACAAGACGGCGGGCCTGGGGCTGGGCGTGCGGGCGGCGCTGTCGGAGAAGTTCGACTTCAACTTCCGGCTCGGCTACCAGCACCCGCTGGACTCCGGCGAGCTGTCCTCGGACGCGTGGTTCCCGCGCATGTCCGCGGGCGCCGTCACGGGCAGCGCGACGCTGGCGTACCGGCTCAACCGCATCCTGGACGTGAGGGTGAAGGCGGACCTGCGCCGCTACTTCTTCAAGTTCAACCCGGAGCCGGGCGACCCGTACGTCGCCGGTGGCGCCGTGGATCAGTACCCCGGCCTGTCGTTCCAGTTGGGCTTCCGCTACTAGCCGTCGCAAAACACCACCGGTCCGTGACCAACCCGGACCGGTGGCTCCGTATGCCTTGGTGAATGCTCAAGGCCCCCGTTCTTCCCGTCCTCCTGATGCACGCGGCCCCGGCCGCTACGGCGGAGCTCTTCTCCGTCGACCTGCGCTCCAGCGCGTGACGTGCTTCGCCCTGAACGAAGCGTCGTCCAGCCCGGGCAAGCGGTGCGTCGCGGCCCCCCCCATCCACCACCCTCAAGGCCTGTCGGCCTGACGCCAGGCTTTGTCAATCCACGCCACCTGAAACACCTCAATCCCAGAACTGGAAAGAAGATGTTCCGAACTCTCTATGCATCATTGCTGTTGGCGCTGGTCTCACTGCCATCCGTGGGAGCGGCCCAGCCGTACACGTCGTCAACCCTGGCCCAGCCGGACGCATATGCATACACAGGGATCATGGGTTCACCTGGCGCGACCATGCACGCCGGACAGCTGCATGTTTTTTACGGAATGAACGAAATCTTCCGGGATTCGTGGAGCGGCGAATACTCATCCAGAGCTCACACGTACTTCACCGTCACCGGAAGCGGGGGGACATCAACGTCCAGCATTGGGAGTTACAGGCAGTCCTGGACTGCGCTGGATGAAGGCAACGCAGTGAGCCAGTTCTTCATTCGAAACACCGGCCTCGTGGGATTCAACTATGACGTATTGTCCCGCTACCGGAAGGTGGATGGTTCGCAGAATTGGGTCCTCTCGACGATCGACGGCGGCATCGAGGGCGATGTTGTCAGTGGCGGTGCCTTGACCCACATGTCCAATGCAATCAAGGCCGTCATGTACGCCGGCCAACCCCATGTTTTCTATGTTGGGCGCTCCTGCGGGTGTATGCGCCATGCCTGGTGGGATCCCAGCGCCAATCGCTGGAACTACGAAATCCTGGATGGCGAAGGTGGAGCGGATGGCCGGATCTCCACTGAGCTTGCGACTGACTTCTCCGCCATTGATGCGGTTGTCGCTGGAAATCAAATCCATCTGGTCTACATCGACTCAACAAACAGCAAGGTAAGGCACGCCTTCTATACCGGCGCAGGGTGGCTGTTCGAAACCATTCCCAGCTCGCGTCAGTACGGCCAGTCCGTCTCCGTAACGATGTATGGCGGAGATCCCCTCATCGTCGCTGACGACACGACGCTTCACGACCTTGTATCCATCCGCCCCAATAGCATCGGAGGGTGGATCGAGACTGTCTTGGATGGGGATGGCGCGTGGCACGGGCTCTATTTGGAGAACAAGGCAACCGACAGCGCCGTGGGTCGGGCACGAGCCATGACCTATGGTGGCAAGCTCCACGTCTTCTACATCAGCGTCGGCAAGGCGAAACACATGGAGACAGACTTCAGCACCTTCCGCTATCTGGAACTCCCGTCTTCAGTCACAGGTGGGGCGTCCGCGACCTTGCCCGTGCCCTACGTGGATGCCGCGGGCAAGCTCAACTCCGTCTATGCGAACGGCCCACTCCTGTTCAATGTGCGGTTGGACTAGAGCCAGAGGCGGATGGAGGCGATGAGGGCCATCGCCAGGGAGTTGGCGGCGCGCTTCTCGTAGCGTGTCGCCACGCGCCGGCTCTGCTTCAAGCGATTGAAGAAACACTCCACGCGGCAGCGCTTGCAGTAGGCCGCGTGGCGGAAGGCGCGGAGGGTCTGAGCGAGTGGGGGCGAGGTGTCCACGAAGACGAAGGGCGCGAACACGAAGGCCCGCGCCATCGCGGACGCGGCGCCCCCCAAGCGCTGACGGCCTTCAGCCGCGCTCCGGGGCGTGGCGGCGCAGCCAGTCCCTCACCGTGGGCCAGAGCGTGGTGGAGTGGTGCTCGAGGAAGAAGCCCAGGTGGCAGATGCCCTGGCCGAGACTGTCCGCGGGGGAGAACTGCCGGCGCTCCACGGTGCAGCCGGTGAGGTGCTCGCAGACCAGGTCGATGGCTTCGGGTGGCCCCCAGGGATCGTCGTCCAGGCCGATGGCCAGCACCGGCATGCGCAGCCGGCGGAAGCGGGCCGCGGCGTCCACGCTGGGATCGTCGAAGTAGAAGCGGGGCAGCGACGCCCAGCGGCTCCACTCCAGCGACGCCTGGGCGGGTACGTCCTCCCCCAGCCCCAGCCGCGCATAGGGCATGTAGCCCAGGAACCGTGCGCACAGCGGCCCGATGAACTTGAGGTACAGCGCGACCAGCATCCGCTCCCGAATGGACGGGATGAACCGCAGGCTCCCGGCCTGGGACGCCACCATCACCGCCGCGGTGAGCTGCTGGCTGCTCGCGCTCAGTCCAATGGCGTGGCCGCCGAAGCTGTGTCCCACGGCCAGCACCGGCAGCCCCGGGTATTGCTCCGCCGCCCAGCGGGTCACCGCGTCCACGTCCTGGTCGGCCCAGGTGAGGAACCCGGCACGCGTCCGCTTCGCCACACCCGACGGGTGCACGCCCCGGTAGTTGTAGGTCACCACCGCGAAGCCGTCGTCCGTCAGCCGCGCGGCGAACGCGAAATACATGCTCGCGGGTATGGCCGTGGCGGGATGCACCAGCACCACACCCCGGACAGGACCCTCCGGGCTGTGCAGCGTGGCATGCAACTCGAAGCCATCGGCGCAGGAGATGCGATGCGGAGTCGAGCGTGCCATGGCCTCCGTGAGCGGCTTCGCAAGAGAACCTATCGGCTAGCATGTGAATCCAGGCCGGGCAAGACCGCGCCCCGCGGCCGGTGCGGAAGGGCCGCGCGGGTGACACACTGCCCTCCCCTTCCAGGAGACAGCCCATGTCCCAGCGTCGAGCGTCGTGCGTCTGCGGTCAGCTCCGCGTGGAGTTGAAGGGAGACCCCATCCGGGTCTCCATGTGTCACTGCTTCGCCTGTCAGCAGCGCACCGGCAGCGTGTACGGCGTGCAGGCCCGCTTCCGGCGCGAAGACATCACCGCCATCGAGGGCCGCTCCCAGACGTTCATCCGCAAGGGCGACGAGAGCGGCATCCCCACCACCTTCCACTTCTGTCCGGAGTGCGGCTCGACGGTCTACTACGTGAGCTCGCAGCAGCCGGAGCTCATGGCGATCGCCGTGGGAGCCTTCTCGGATCCGTCCTTCCCGGCCCCCGTCTTCTCCGTCTACGAAGAGCGGAGCCACGCCTGGGCCGTGCCTCGGGGCATCCCCATGGAGCACATGGACTGAGCGCCGTTCACTTCACCGGAGGCCGTGCCTCCAGCAGGCCCCGCACGAACGCCGCGACGGGGCCAGCCAGCTCCGAGAGCCGGTCGACGCGGTCCTCCTCCACGGCCTCCAGGATGAGCTCGTTGATGCCGCCCACGAGCGCCATGGCGATCGCCGGGGACAGCGACTCCCCGGTGCCAGCCGCGTCGAACTCCCGCCGCATCAGCTCCGCGAAGCTGCGCATCACCTGGCGGCGCAGCTCGAAGCCCTTCGGGCCGATATGTAATATCTCCACGAGGAGCGTCCGCACGAGCCCCGGCCGGCTCTGGAGGCTGGAGAGGTACACGGCCGCGCCGATGCTGGCCCGCATCTCCCCCGGAGGCGCGTGCTGGATGGCCGCCTGGATCTCCGCCAACAGCCGGGCGCTCTGCGCCGCGTAGAGCGCCAGCAGGCATGCGTCCTTGTCCTCGAAGTGCTCGTAGAACGTGCGCTTCGACACGCGCGCGTGCCGCACGATGTCCGCGATGGTCAGCCGGGCGTAGCCCACCTCGATGATGGCCTGCGCCAGGCCCGCGACGAGCCGCTCCCGGGGGGCTTCGCCTGAGGGGTCGGACGGGGACATCATGCGGCTCCCGGGGCTGGTACTTGACGGTACCAGACGTCACTGCTACCTCTGTTCAACAGACGCATAGGCTGGGTACCTTCCTGTACCACGAGGAGTCGCGTGATGCCCCTGTCCTCCGCCGAGCCGTCCTCGCACGTCGATGTGTTGATCATCGGCGCGGGCCTGTCGGGCATCGGCGCCGCGTACCACCTGCAGACGCGCTGCCCCACCCTGAGCTACGCCATCCTGGAGGGGCGCGGGGCCATGGGCGGCACGTGGGATTTGTTCCGCTACCCGGGCATCCGCTCGGACTCGGACATGTACACGCTGGGCTACCGGTTCCGGCCGTGGCTGGGGGGCAAGGCCATCGCGGATGGGCCCTCCATCAAGGCGTACATCGAAGAGACGGCGGCGGAGTACGGCATCGACCAGCGGATCCGCTACCACCACCGCGTGACGCGCGCCGAGTGGTCCTCCGTGGACGCGCGCTGGACCGTGGACGTGGAGGTGGGCCCCGACCGCGCGCCCGTCCGCATGACGTGCGGCTTCCTCTACGCCTGCACCGGCTACTACGACTACGCGAGCGGCTACACGCCCACGTGGCCCGGCACCGAGCGCTTCCAGGGCCGCGTCGTGCACCCGCAGCAGTGGCCCGATGACCTGGACTACGGCGGCAAGCGCGTGGTCGTCATCGGCAGTGGCGCGACGGCGGTGACGCTGGTCCCCGCGATGGCCGACCGCGCCGCGCACGTCACGATGTTGCAGCGCTCGCCCACGTACATCGCGGATCAACCGGCCGAGGACGGCGTCGCCCGGGCGTTGAGGTACGTCCTCCCCCGGCGCGCGGCCTACGCGGTCGCGCGCTGGAAGAACGTCCTGCGCGGCATGCTCCTCTACGGCCTCGCGCGCAGCCGGCCGGGACTGTTCAAGTGGCTCTTGCGCCTGGGCGTGCGGCGCGCGCTCGGCAAGACGTATGACGTCGATACGCACTTCGCGCCCCGCTACAACCCCTGGGACGAGCGGCTGTGCGTCGCCCCCGACGGCGACCTCTTCCACGCCATCCGCGAGGGGCGCGCCTCCATGGTGACGGACCACATCGAGTCCTTCACCGAGACGGGCCTCCAGCTGCGCTCGGGCGCGCACGTGGACGCGGACATCATCGTCACCGCCACGGGGCTGAACGTGAAGATCCTCAGCGGCCTGTCGCTGTCCGTGGACGGCGAGCCCGTCCAGCTGGCACGGACGCTCGCGTACAAGGGAATGATGTTCAGCGACGTGCCCAACCTCGTCGCGGCCTTCGGGTACACCAACGCGTCGTGGACCCTGAAGTGCGACCTGGTGGCCGAGTACACCTGCCGCCTGCTCAACCACATGAAGCAGCACGGCTACACACAATGCGTGCCCCGCGTGACGGGCCCGTCCATGACGCCGGAGCCCGTGCTCGACTTCCGCTCCGGCTACGTGCAGCGCGCGCTGGAGTCCCTGCCCCGCCAGGGCACGCGCGCCCCGTGGCGCCTGTACCAGAACTACGTCCGCGACCTGGTGATGATGCGCTACGGCCGCGTGGACGACGAAGCCATGGAGTTCAAGCGCTCCGGGAGCGCCGCCTCGGGACAGGCGCTGCTTCCGGAGGTGAGCACCCATTCCAACGCGGAGGTGGTCCGTGGCTGAGCGCATGCGGCTTCAAGGCAGGACGGCGGTCGTCACGGGCGCGGCGAGCGGCATCGGCCGCGCCATCGCGGTCTGCCTGGCGCGCAAGGGCTGCAACCTCGCGCTCGCGGACGTGAACGAGGCGGGGCTCGCGGAGACGGAAGAACTCGCGCGAGCACCGGACCTGCGCATCAGCCGCCACCGGCTGGACGTGTCCGACAAGGAGGCCGTGGAAGCCTTCCCGGCGAAGGTGACGGCGGAGCATCCCGGGGTCGACCTGCTCTTCAACAACGCGGGTGTCGCGCTCGGAGGTTCGTTCGAGCAGGTGAGCGGCGACGACTTCGAGTGGCTGTTCGGCATCAATTTCTGGGGCGTGGTGCGCCTGAGCCGCGCCTTCCTGCCCCTGCTGCGCCAGAGCGACGACGCGCGGCTGGTGAACCTCTCCAGCGTCTTTGGCCTGGTGGCCCCGCCGGGACAGGTGGCCTACGCGGCGAGCAAGTTCGCCGTCCGCGGTTTCTCCGAGGGCCTGCGCCACGAGCTGGAGGGCACCACCGTGGGCGTCACCGTGGTGCACCCGGGCGGCGTCGCGACGTCCATCGCCGCGAGCGCCCGGGTCCCCTCCGGAGCGACGGCCGAGGAGGTCACCCGCCGGCGCAAGTCGTTCCAGAAGATGCTGCGGCTGCCGGCGGAGGCCGCGGGCGACATCATCGTGCGAGGGGTCGAAGCGCGCGAGCAGCGCATCCTCGTGGGCAAGGACGCCGTGGCGCTGGCGATGCTCGCCCGCGTCTTCCCCGTGTCGTACTGGAAGCTGCTCGCCTCGCGCCTGCGGGCCTGAAACCTGTCCGACTGTCAGACAGGTCTGCGGAACAGGTCGCCCAGGTCGGCGGGCAGCTGCGACGTCACGGCGGCGACCTCTTCCTCGGGGATGCGGTCGCGCACGGCGGTGAACACCGCGGTGACGACGCGGAAGGCCTGGTCGGGCTTGATGTTCAGGTGGTCCGCCACGTCGGTGATGAGCTCATCACGGCCAATGCGCTTGGCGCGTGAAGGTCCCCGGTGCACCGAGCAGGCCCCCAGGATGGCGCCGATCCCGCCGGGCAGCGCGCGGTAGAGCTTCACGTCCTCGCCATCCGACAGCCGCCGGGCGAGCGAGCAGAACACCGCGCTCGCCGCCTCCCGGGCCTCCAGGCCCTGGCTGTGCATGACGGCGTCCCCCTGGATTTCGTCCAGGAAGGGCTGGAGATCGAGCGACTCGTCGCGCCCCTTGACGGGCACGGCGTGGGTGTCGGGAGGAACAGGCGTGGCCATGGCAGCGTCTCCGAAGGTTCAGGGCCCCCAAGGCGGGGCCGTGTTCCGAAGACGCTGCGCATGTGCCAGGGCGCGGGCATCGTCCACCAGCGCCAGGGGCGCGCGGGCAGTCAGGCCGCCGCTGAGACAGTTCCTCAGCGGGGCCGGGTGACGAGCTCCTTCCGTCCAATGGGACTGATGCCCCGCGCCAGCAGCTTCCGGGCCGCGAGCACGGACACGCAGTCATCCGTGCTGTGGATGTCGCCATAGAACGTCAGCAGCGTGGCGGGCTCCACCACGCGCATGTCGCCCACCTGGACGGACGGCACGTTCCGGACGAACACGTCCAGGATGACCTTCGCGCCCTCCAGGTACTTCGCGTACCGGTAGAAGTTCGTGGACGTCGCATCAAACCGCGTCCAGATGCGCGCGAAGCCCCGGGCGGTCAGCACCTGGATCAGCTCCGCGAAGCGCTCCGGCGCGACGAAGAGGTCCACGTCCTTGTGGTCGTGATCGATCTTCAGCTCTTCGTGCGGCGGGGCCATGAAATGCCAGGCCCAGCCGCCGGAGAGCGTGACGAGCGGGGCCAGGGCCCGCAGCTCCACCTCCGAGATGCGAAGGCGTTCCGCGTTCCAGGTCTCCTGTGCCCGCTGTGGATTGCGTGGGTCTCCCATGGCGTCCTCCCGAGTGGCGCGGAAGGACGCGATGTCTCCAGGAACCTGACCAGCACCCTACCCGTGCGGCACCGGCCGGGGCTCCTCGTGGGCGGCGGGCGAGTCGTCCCCGCCCTTCCCCTTGCTGAACCGGTTGCCCAACCGCGTCTTGATGCGGTCCGCGACGACGTAGAACGCGGGCACCACGAGCAGGCTGAGCACGGTGGACACGGACAGGCCGCCCAGCACCGCGATGGACATGGGGGCGCGCGTCTCGCTGCCCGCGCCCAGCGCCAGCGCCGCAGGCACCGCGGACATCATCGTCGCGGTGGACGTCATCAGGATGGGCCGCAGGCGCACCGGGCCCGCGCGCAGCATGGCCTGCATCGCGTCCGCGCCCAGCTCGCGCTGCTGGAGCGCGTAGTCCACCAGGATGATGGAGTTCTTCTTCACGATGCCCATCAAGAGCAGCAGGCCGATCATGCTGAAGATGTTCAGCGTGTTCCCCGTGATGAGCAGCGCGAACGACGCGCCCGCCACCGACAGGGGCAGGATCGTGAGCACCGTCACCGGGTGCAGGAACGAATTGAACTGCGCGCCCAGCACCATGTACGCGACGGCGATGCCCATGAAGAGCGCGAAGATGAGGCTGCTCATCGAGTCGCGGAACGCCACGCTCGCGCCGCCCGCCACCACGCGGATGCCGCCGGGCAGATCCTTGCCCAGGGACTCCACCGTGGCCAGCGCCTCCTCCTGATTCGACCCCGGCGCCACGTTGGCGAAGAGGCTGATGGCGCGCTCACGGTCGCGCCGGGTGATGGCCTGCAACGCGGGCAGCTCCTCCTGCGTCACCAGCGACGACAGCGGCACCAGCGCGTTGTTCGACGTCCGGACCTTCAGCAGCGACAGGTCCTCTGGCCGCGAGCGCTGGCTCGCCAACAGCCGCATGCGCACGTCGATGCGCCGCCCGCCGCTGCTGTACTTGCCCACGCGCACGCCGCCCACCAGCGCGTTCACCGTGGACGCCACCACCTGGATGGGCACGCCCAGGTCCGCCGCGCGAGCGCGGTCCGGGGTGATGCGCAGCTCCGGCTGGCCCAGCTGGTAGTCCGTGTCCAGGTCCACCACCTTGCCGGACGACTGGAGCTGCTCGCGCAGGGACTGGCTCGCCTCCACCAGCTTGTCCCAGTCCGACCCACGCACGCTGAACTCCACCGGGAAGCCGCGCTGCGCGGTGAAGCCCGCCTGGGACAGGTCCTGCACCACCGCGCGCAGGCCCGGGTAGCTGTTCAGCTCCTTGCGCAGCACCTGCGCGAACTCCGCCTGCGACATGCGCTGATCCGTCGGCACCAGCGTCAGGTTCATGTTGCCGGAGTTCACGGCGGACCCGCTGCCGCCGCCGCCCACCACCACGAACACGCGCGTCACCTCCGGACGGCTGGCGACGAACTCCTCCGCGCGTTTGAAGAGGCGGTTGGTCTCCTGCAGGCTGCTGCCCACCGCCGTCTGCAGGCGCACGGACATGCGGCCCTGGTCCTGCGACGGCACGAACTCGCCCGGCAGCGCCTTGAACGCGAACGCGCTCAGGAACAGCATGGCCACCGCCACCAGCAGCACGCGCCAGGGCCGCACCAGCCCCCAGCCCAGCGCCCGCGCGTACAGCGCCTCCAGCTTGGAGAAGGCCTTGTCCACCACCACGCCTATGCGGCTGCGGTGCTCGCGCGACGTCTTGAGCAGCTGCGCGCAGCGCGCGGGCGCCAGGGTGATGGCCTCCACGTAGGACAGGAGCACCGCCACGCACAGCGTGACGCCGAACTGGAGGAAGAACCGGCCGATGATGCCCTTCATGAAGACGACGGGCAGGAAGATGGCCACCACCGCCAGCGTCGCCGCCAGGGCCGCGAAGGTGATCTCCGCCGTGCCTTCACGCGCGGCGCGCACCCGGTCCTTCCCCTCCTCCGCGTGCCGGAAGATGTTCTCCAGCACCATGATGGCGTCATCCACCACGATGCCCACGGCCAGGGCCAATCCCAGCAACGTGAAGGTGTTGAGCGTGAAGCCCAGGAAGTAGATGACCGCCACCGTCCCCAACAGCGACATGGGAATGGCGAGCACGACGTTGAGCGTGCTGGAGAGCGACCCCAGGAACACCCAGCACACGAACGCGGTGAGGATGCACGCGAGCAACAGCTCGAATTCAATCTCGTGCACGCTCTCCTCGATGAACTGCGTCGAGTCGAAGTTGATGCTCGCGCTCATGCCCTCCGGCAGCTCCTTCTGGAGCTGCGCCAGCTGTTCGCGCACCGCCTGGGCCACCGCCACCGCGTTCGCGCCGCGCTGCTTCTTGATGCCCATGGCCTGGGCGGGCTCGCCGTTCACGCGCGCCAGGCGGCGCTCGTCCTCGAAGCCGTCCTCCACGATGGCCACGTCGTGCAGGTACACCGTGCGCCCGTTCTCCTCGCGCACCGCCACGTTCGCCAGGGTCTCCAGGTCCAGCGCCTCGCCCATGAAGCGCACGTTGACTTCGCGCCCTTGCGTCTCGATGCGGCCGGCGGGCAACTCCACGTGCTCGCGCTGGAGCGCGGCGATGACGTCCGTCACGGTGAGCGCGTGCGCGTCCAGCTTCTGCGCGTCCACCCAGATGCGCACGTTGCGCTCCAGGAGGCCGCCCAGGATGACCTCGCCCACGCCGGGCACCGTCTGCAGGCGCTCCTTCACGCGGTAGCGCGCGAAGTCGCTCACCACCTGCTGGGAGAAGGGCCCGGCCACGCCCAGCCACATGATGGGCTGGTCCTCCGGGTTGGACTTGGAGACGACGGGCGGATCGATGTCCAGCGGCAGCCGGCGCTGGGCCTGGCTCACCTTGGTCTGCACGTCCTGCAGCGCCAGGTCCACGTTGCGCGACAGGTCCAGCTCCACCGTGATGTTGGCGCTGCCCTGGCGCGCGGAGGACGTGATGCTCTTGACGCCCTCCACCTGCGTCACGGCCTCCTCGATGAACTCGACGACGTCCGACTCCACCGCCTCAGGGTTGGCGCCCTCCCACGACACGGAGATGTTGATGGTGGGGAAGTCGACGTCCGGGAACTGGCTGATACCGATGCGCTGGGCCGCCACCAGTCCGAAGATGATGGTCGCCGCCATGATCATCCAGGCGAACACCGGCTTCTTGATGCAGACGTCGGTGATGCTCATGGCCGGCCCTCAGCGCCCGCGTTCGGTTTGGTGTCGCCGCGGGCCTCTGCCGGGGGCTGCTCACCGCCCACCTTCGGCTTCGGGCGCTCCTGCTCCACGCGCACGGCCACGCCGTCGCGCAGGGCCTCCGCACCGCGCACCACCAGCGTCTCACCGGGCTTGAGGCCTTCCTTCACCTCCACCCGGCCGTCCGGCGTGCGCAGGCCCAGCTCCAGGATGCGCTCGCGCGCCTTGTTGTCCGTCACCACGAACGCCAGGAAGCCGCGCTCGCTGGGGCGGATGGCCGTCTGCGGAATCACCGGGCTGTCCCCGCGCGACTCCACCGGCACGCTCACCGTGGCGAAGGCGCCCGGGCGCAGCTTCTGCGCGGCCTCGCCCGTCACCTCCGCGGTCACCGCCACCATGCGGCTCTGCGCGTCCGCGCTCGCGGACACGTAGGTGATCTTCGCCTCGTACGCCCCGCCATCCGAGCGCACCGTGAAGCGCGCGGGCATCCCCGGGGTGATCCGCGTCACGTCCGCCGCGGGCACGTTGAAGCGCAGGAGCAGCGGCTCGCGGCGAAGCAGCGTGGCCAGCACCACGCCCGGCTGCACGTACTGGCCCGTCTGCACGGTGCGCGTCTGGAGGATGCCGTCCATGGGCGCGCGCACGTAGGCGTCGCGCTGGTTGAGCTGCGCCTGATCCAACGCCGCCTTCGCGGCCGCCACGTCCGCCTGGGCGGTGGCGGCGCGGGCCTGGTACGTCTCCAGCTGTTCTGCGGGCAGGAGGCCCGGGCTCTGCGCGTTGACCTCCGCGCGGCGCTGGGCGCCGGCCTTGGCCTCCACCAGCGCGGCCTGGGCCTTCTGCAGCGCGGCCTCCGCGGCGCGCACGGCGATGGCGTAGCGCGCGGGTTCGATCTCCGCGAGCGTGTCGCCCTTCTTCACCGTCTGGCCTTCCGCGAAGGACACCTTCTCCAGGGCGCCCGGGACGCGCGCGGTGATCTGCACGCTCTCGAAGGCCTCCACCGCGCCCACGGCGCTGACCGCGTACTCCACGTCGCGCGCCTCCACGGGCGCGACCTCCACGGGGAACTGGGTGGGGCCCCGGCCCGCGCCCTTGCCGCCTTGCGCGGGCGCGTCCTTCTTGCAGCCAGGGGCCAGGGCCAGCACGGCCAGCGACAGGGCCAGCACTCCAGTGCGTTGCATTGCCTTCACGGTTCCTTCCCCAGTGGATTCAGTCCGACAGCGGCCCGCAGGCCCAACAGCGCCACGCCCAGCCCATAGCGGTTCTGGGCGAGCGCCACCTCCGCCTCGAAGAGGCTGAGCGACGCGTCCGCCAGGGTGAGCGCGGTGGACAGGCCCTGGCGGTAGAGGATGCCTGTTTCCGCGGCGTTCTTCCGCGCCGCCTTCGCCGCCTGCTCGCTCTGCGCGAGCGCGGCCCGCGCCGTCTCCAGATTCACCCTCGCCTGCTCGATGTCCACCGGCACGCGGCGCGTCGCGGCCTGGGTGTTCAGCTCCGCGACGTTGGCGATGGCCACGCGCTCGTCGCGCTCCGCGTAGCGGGTGCCGCCGTCGAAGAGCGTCCAGGTGAGGTCCAGGGCGAGGAAGCCATCACCGACGTTGCCGTTGAGGCCCGCCTCGTTGGTGAGGCGGTACTGCGCGCTCGCGCCCAGGGACGGCAGCAGTCGCGCCAGGGGCTCCTTCGCGCTCTCCCGTAGCGAGCGCACGCGCAGGCGCGCGGAGAGGATGTCCGGCCGCCGGTCCGTGGCCCCCTGCGTGAGCAAATCCAAAGGCGGCGTGGGCCGCACTGCGTCCGCGAGCAGCGGCTCCGGCGGCGTGAGCTCCCCCTGCACGGGCTCCACGAGCAGGTAGCCCAGCTCCAGGCGGCTCGTCTCCGCGGTGCCCAGGGCGGCGGCGAGATTGGATTCAGCGGTGGCCAGCTCCAGCTCCGCGCGGGTGACGTCGTTGGTGCTGGCGAGCCCGGAGCTGGCGCGGGCCTGCGCGTCCGCCAGGCTCTGCTTCGCGTAGGCCAGGCGCTGCTCGGCGGCCTGGTACACCTGCTGGTTGGCCAGGGTGACGAGGAAGGCGTTGGCGGCGCTGAAGGCCACCTGGCGGCGCGTCTCCACGGCGTCCAGCTTGGAGGCTTCACTCTCCAGCTTCGCGGCCTTGTAGAGCGGGAAGCCGCGCGCGTCGAAGAGGGCGACCCGGCCGGAGAAGACCGCGCCCAGGGCGTTGTACTTCTGGAGCACGACGGTCTGTCCGCCGACCTCGCGCGTGGACTCACGCAGGCGCCGCGTGTAGGTGCCAGCGGCCGTAATGGTGGGCAGGAAGAAGGCGCGGGCGCGGGCGACGCGGGCCTGGGCGGCCTCGGCCGTCTGCCCCGCGGCGAGCACGGCCTCGTTCTTCTGCGAGGCGAGCTCCACGGCGCGCTCCAGCGTCAGCGGCGCGGCACCGGCGTCCGGCTTCGGCGGCTTGGGGAAGGCGCTGGCGGGAGCCTCGGTGGCGGGCGCCGGAGGCGTCTGGGCGGAGGCGTCCGGGGCCAGCGCGCAGAGGCAGGCACCCAGGGGCGCGGCGAAGAGGGCACGGCGGACGGTGGGCATAAGGCGTGCGGTGGAACGGGCCAATGTTGAAAGGTCAGCGGCCCCTATACACGGAAGCCGTCATCTGGGGGGTGATGAGCGGAGCGTGTCTGGACGATGCCTCGCGCAGCGGACTAAGGGTCGGGGAAGAAGGCTCTCGGGTTGAATTGCCGACGGGTGGCGACATCGCCCTACTCCGGGTGTGGGCGCGCCCCAGAATGCGTGCCCCATGCGTTTATTCCTGGTTGCTGTGCTCGCGAGCACCCTCGCGGGGTGCCCCAAGGGCGATGAGCTCAAGTCCGCCGCGCTGAGCGTGAAGCTTCATTACGAAGGATTTCGGCCGGGGTGCGTGACGCTGACGGTCACGGATCAGGAAGAGGTTTCCCGGCAGGTCACGACGAACGTGAACGTGTCCGCCGGTGCGCCTCCGGGCACGCTGTCCGTGGCGGTGTTCCGGCAGGCCGGCTGGAGCAACGACGTGAAGCTCCTGGCCCAGGCGCACGAGCAGTCCTGCGAGGGCGCCCGGGTGGCGACCGCGGAGGCCACCGCGAGCCTCGCGAAGGACGGCATCACGCCGGTGGAATTGTCACTGGGCGCGATGGACGCGGACGGCGACGGCTTCGTGCGCAGGGAGGACCAGGGCACGGACTGCGACGACCGCGATGCGGACCGCAAGGGCCCCACGCCCTGGTACGACGACGCGGACGGCGACAACTACGGCAACCGCCTGTTGCCCCCACGGGTGACGGCCTGCGAGGGCCCCGCGTTGACCGCGTCCCGGACCGGGGACTGCGACGATCGCGACGCGAGCGTCCACCCTGATCAGGCGGAGTTCCGCTGCGACGGCCGGGACGACAACTGCGATGACGTGAAGGACGAGTCGTTCGACGTGGGCGGGAACTGCTTCAACGACTCCCAGTGCCCCGGCGCGAACGTCTGCGGCAATGGAGGCGTCGTCTGCAACAGCACCGTCACGCCCACGGCTTACTACGTGGACGAGGACGGCGACGGAAAGGCGGGCGCGGAGGCGGGCCGGACGTGCGGACCGATTCCCGCGGGCACGAGCACGGTGTCCACCGACTGTGACGAAAGCACCGTCTATGTGGCGAACGGGCTTCCGGAGGTCTGCGACCGGCTGGACAACAACTGCGCGGGCGGCGTGGACGAGGGCGCCACCTGCGCCACGCTCACCTGGCGTGAGAACCAGCAGGTCGATGGGGATGTCCCCTGGAACGCCATCACCCTGCATGGGACCCAGGGGGCCTGGTTCGCGAGCAAGAACAAGCTTGCCTACGCCACCTCCACCACCCTGACGTCCTTCAAGTGTGGTGGGGATTGGAAGGCGGCGTGGACCAGCAGCACCGGGCGGGTGTTCCTGGCGGGCGCGAATGGAGAGCTCACCACCCGCACGCCAGCAGACCCGACCGGCACCGATTGCGTGCCCGTGGTCGCAGCCGGAAACACCAGCATGCTCAATGGGATTGTCGGGCTGGAACAGCCAGGCAGCGAGCCCGTCCTCTACGCCGTGGCGAGCAACGGAAACATCGTGCGTTGGCGCAGGCCGGATGCGCCCACGGTCGTGACCCAGGTCCCGGCCAACCTGCGAGCCATTGATGGCCTGGGGACACCTGACACGCTCATGGCCGTGGGCTTTGTCACCGTTGGAAGCCAGTCGACGATCCGGGTCTTCCGCTCCAATTCAGATGGAAGCGCCTGGCAGGAGGATTCGTTCAACCCTCCCATCGCGGGCTCTCTGCGCGGAGTGGACGTCGTGAACAGCCGCCTTGCATTCGTGGCGGGAGATGATGGGCTGGTGCTCCAGGGATATCGCGGGGCGTGGAGCCCCTTGCCCCAGGCCAGCTACCTGGGAACCCGACTCAACGCCCTGGACGTTCAGGGCCTGGCGCAGGGCAAGGTCTACGTGGCCGCCGGGCAGGGAGGCGTCTTCTTCTTCGATGGAAGCACCTGGCTCTCCGCCCACCCAGGCACGAACGCGCTCCGGTCCCTGGATTCGACATCCCCCACGAACATCGGAGTCGTGGGCGACCATGGAACCGTCATCTACTGGCGGCCCTGAAGAGGAGCCATCTCCCGCTGCCATGGACCTGCGCGCCGAAGCCCTGACCCTCCGCTATGGCACCCGGACCGTGCTGGAGCCCACGGACTGCCACGTCCCGCCCGGCACGCAGGCGCTGGTGCTGGGGCGTTCGGGCTCGGGCAAGACGACGCTCCTGAAGGCCTTCGCGGGCCTCCTGCGCCCCTCCTCCGGACGGGTGACCTGGGACGGTCAGGACGTCGCCGGGCTCTCGGCGCCGGAGCGGCGCGCACAGCAGGCGTCGTTCGGCTTCGTGTTCCAGACGGACGCGCTCTTCGACTCGCTGACGGTGCGGCAGAACGTGATGCAGCCGCTGCTGCGCCGTCGAGTGCCGGAAGCGGAGGCCCGCGAGCGGACGGACGCGGTGCTGCGCTCGGTGGGGCTGGCGGACGCGGCGGACACGCTGCCGGAGCGGCTGTCCGGCGGCATGAAGAAGCGCGCGGGGCTCGCGAGGGCCATCGCGGCGAGGCCGGCGGTGCTGCTGGCGGATGATCCGTTCGCGGGCCTGGATCCCGGCACGGCGCGTCAGGTGGCCAGGGTGCTCCTGGAGGTCGCGGGCCAGGGAACGCTGCTGGTGGCGGCGCCGGAAGCGCCGGTGGATCTTCCCCTGCCCCGCTGGTTGTACCTGCGAAGCGGCAGACTGGTGCACGATGGGGCCCCGGCGCCGCAGCTCGAAAGCGCGCCGGACGAGGCCCTCGCATGACTCCGCGGTCCCAGCACCCGTGAGCACCACCGCCCTGGCCTGGCTGGGACGCTCGGCGATGCAGGCGGTGGGCGGCGTGGGAGCGCTGGCCCTGGTCGCGGGCCGCACGGCCTGGGGCCTGCGCAGGTTGGAGCGGCGCGAACTGGCGCGAGGGCTGGTGCAGTTCGGCTACGGGTCGCTGCCCCTGGCGCTGGCGACGGCGGCGCTGGCGGGCGTCATCGTGGTGGTGCAGGCGGCGCTCTACATCCAGCGCTTCGGAGCGAGGGCCTTCCTGGGATGGGCCGCGGGCTACGGAGTGCTGTGGGAGTTCGGCCCGCTGCTGCTGGGGCTGATCATGTCGGCGCGGATCGGCGCGAGGAACGCGGCGGAGCTGGCCACGCTGAAGGTGGGCGGACAGATTGAAGGCCTGCGAGGCATTGGCCTGGATCCGTTCGCGCTGCTGGTGGCGCCCCGGGTGGTGGCGATGGAGCTGAGCATGCTCGGGCTGAGCACGTTCACGTTCCTGGTGTCCATCCTCTGCGAGGCGGTGGCGGCGAAGCTCACGCTGGACCTGCCGGTGCGGGTGTTCTTCGGGACGTTCGCGCAGATGCTGAGCCCGTCCGACCTCCTGGGGGGCGTGGTGAAGACGGGAGCGTTCGGGCTGGCCATCTCGCTGGTGTCCACGGCGGTGGGGCTCAGGGCCAAGGGAGGCGCCCGCGCCGTGGGAGAGGCCGCGGCGAGCGCGGTGGTGCTGGGCTGCGCGGCCATCTTCCTGTTGGACTTCCTGCTGACGTCGCTGCTGTCGAAGGTGCTCGCATGAAGCGCGTGCTGCTCTTCTTCGGGGCGCCGGGAGTGATGCTGGCGCGCACGGTGCGGGCGGGCGCGCGGGAGGGAATCCCGTGGCGTGAAACCCTGGCGCAGGTGCACGAACTGGGCGGGCGCAGCGTGTTGCTGGTGATGTCCGGCATGGCCTTCTTCGGCGCGGTGCTGGTGATGATCGCCAACGCGCAGGCGAAGAAGCTGATCGGCAACGTGGCGGTGCTGGGCCCGGCCTACTTCGAGATGCTGGTGCGCGAGCTGGGCCCCGCGGTGTCGGCGCTGCTGACGGCGTCGCGAGCGGGCGCGAGCCACTCCGCGGAGCTGGCCACGATGAGCGTGAACGAGCAGGTGGAGGCGCTGGAGATGTCCGCGGGGGATCCCTACGCGGACCTCGTGGCGCCCCGGGTGGTGGCGGGGTTGGTCGGTGTGCCGCTCCTGAGCGTGCTGGGGACCCTCGCGGCGACGGCGTCGGCGGTGCTGGTGGCGAGCGTGGCGTTGAACATCGACGGCCGGGCGTTCATGGACGCGAGGTACGTGGATGGGTGGGACGTGCTGGTCGGAGGGCTGAAGGTCGTGGCCTGCGGGCTGTACATCCCGCTCGCGGCGGCGGTGGCGGGGTTGAACGCCCGGGGCGGCGCGGAGGCGGTGGGCGAGGCCACGACGGAAGGCGTCGTGGCGGCCAGTCTGGGATGTCTGTTGATTGACCTGACGGTGTCGCTTGCGTTCCAGTTCGTGCGCCTGTGAATGACACCGGTCCGGACACGCTGCTCTTCGAGGACGTGGCGATCGCCTTCGAGCAGGGCCGCCGCGTCCTGGACGGCCTGAGCGCGCAGGTCTCCACGAGGGAGCTGACGTTCATCGCGGGAGCGAGCGGCTCCGGCAAGAGCGTGCTGTGCCGGCTGGCGGTGGGCCTGCTGAAGCCCCAGGCCGGCAAGGTGACGCTGTTCGGGGAGCGGGTGGACACGCAGCCGGAGAGGACGCTGGTGACGCTCCGTCGCCGGGCGCCGTATCTGGTGCAGGGCCCCGCGCTGCTGGACTGGAGGACGCTGAGGGAGAACGTGCGCCTCGCGGATCCGAGCGCCCCGGAGGAAGCCGTGGAGACGGCGCTGGAGAAGGTGGGCTTGAAGGAATGGGCGGACCGGCTGCCGCCGGAGCTGGGGCCCGGGGCGAAGAAGCGGGCGGCCATCGCGAGGGCCCTGGTGCTCAAGCCGCGCTACCTGCTGTTGGACGAGCCGACGACGGGCTTGGACCGGAGGGCGGCGATGCAGGTGGAGGCGGTGTTGGCGTCGTTGAAGGAGCAGGGCCTGGGGGCGCTGGTGGTGTCGCACGACTACCGGCAGTTGAGAGGCATCGCGGACCGGGTGCTGGTGGTGGCGAAGGGGCGCAGCGCGTACCTGGGGAGCCCGGAGGGCTTCCTGGAGTCCCCTGCCCCGGAGCTGCGGACGCTGACAGCGCCGTTCATGGAGGGCGCGACGGATGGATGAGCAACGGCTGGAGTTGAAGGTCGGAGCGCTGGTGCTCGCGACGCTGGTGGGAGTGCTGGTGTTGCTCTGGTTGATGGGAGAGCTGACGCTGGGCCGGGGCGCGAAGCTGGAAGTGGACTTCGCGCACACGGGCAACGTGGTGCAGGGAGCCCCGGTGAAGCTGGGAGGCGTCCAGGTGGGCAAGGTGGACACCATCCATCTCCTGGCGGACCGAAGGGACGCGAAGGGCCTCCCCCTCCCCGTCCGCATGGACCTGTCCGTGGAGCCCGCGGCAAGGGGCGCGCTACGCAAGGACGCCAGGGTGACGGTGGGAACGGTGGGCCTGCTGGGTGAGCCCTATCTGGAGTTGAACCCAGGCAACGCGGACGCGCCGCTGCCGGAGAAAGCAGCGCTCCGAGGCGTGGATGCGCCGCGCCTGGACCTGCTGTCGGAGCAGCTGTCCAAGTTCGTGACGCTGTTGTCGGACATGCTGGAGAAGGACCCGGAGGCCGTGACGGGCCTGGCCGCCAACGTGTCGCGATTGGCGAGGACGTTGGACGAGGTCCTGACGGAGAACAAAGGCGACGTGAAGGTCCTGGCCACGGAGCTGTCGGCGGCGTCGAAGGATCTGAGGCAGCTCGCACAACTGGCCAAGGAGTCCATGCAGCCCGGAGGCAAGGGAGCGCGCCTCCTGGACGACGCCTCCGCGGTAGCGGCCCTGATGCGAAAGGATCTCCCCGGCCTGACGAAGTCCGCCGGAACGACCCTGGATGGCCTGGCGGCGGTGACCGGCCCACTGACGCCCGAGGACGGCCAGCAGGTGAAGCTGGCCCTCCAGCGCTTCACAGCGGCGGCGGGCCAGCTGGAGCAGATCGCCACCAAGGCGGACCGGATCCTCGGACAGCTCGACTCAGGTCAGGGAACCGGTGGCGCACTGCTCAAGGACCCGGCCCTCTACGACGAGCTGAAGACCCTGGTCACGGACCTGCGCAAGCACCCGTGGAAGATCCTCTGGAAGGACTGAGCTGCCTCTACTTTGGGTCCAGCCCCCAGGTTCCCTCCGCCCAACGCTTCAAAGCCTCGGAGGCAGCGAACGCAACGAGATCCTGCCCTTGAGCAGCCTCGTTGAGAACAGTCGTGGCTTCATCCGTTCGATGGCGGAGGAGGAAGGCCGCCGCCTTGACCCGGACATCCATGCGCGGATGAATGAACAGGGCCGCGAGCGCATCCCGGCCCGCGTTCCCGTGTGCACACAGCTTGTCGAACGTCTCGTTCACTTTCTTGGCGTGCTTGTTCGCAGTCTTCGCATCCCCCTGCCGGATCGCATCATTCTGGGCCGCCGCATGCAGGGCGAACGCCTCCACGAGCTTCTCCATTTTCACTTCCAGACTCCCCAGATTCGCTTCTGGATCTTCTCGATGGCCTGCAGGCCGAAATCGCGCTGAGCCCCAAGGGACTGCGTGCTCAACCACTGTCTCACCGTCAGGCTCCGCGAGCCGGTGATTTCTTGCTGAATCGATGAATAGAATCCACTCAGCCTTTTGTGCAGTCCTTGTTCCAGCTGAATAACGTTCTCGGTGTTGTGGATGGCCTCGGCCCCGAACCGATCGACGTTACCCGGTGTTTGCTCGACGATGTGGTGCCACTGCTTTCCCTCTTCCGCCGAGCCCAGGGCTCGTTTGAGGCCGCTGAACGACCCCCAGGACCGGGGACCGCCGGGAGTGCTGTTCGATCTGGCTCCATTCCGGGCCACCATCGCAACCGCCGTCGCGGGAAGTGAGACGACGATGGTGTCGCCCGTGAGAGCCACCGCGCTCACTTGCCCTACGTTGGCCAGTTCGATTCCGACTCGGGTTGCACCCAGCACAGATGCCTCGGGGTAGCCGGGCATTCGCGCTAGCCGTGATGCCAGCGACGCCGCGCCACCGGACATCCCCTGACTCACCACGACCGTCACCGCGAGAACGAAAACACGTGCGACCTCGGGCCCGACACGATTCGCGAAGTGCTGCCCCGCCTGATCCAATTCGCCGACGGAGGTCGCCCTCTCCGTTGCCCTCTTCAGTTCCCGACTTGCCTCCAGCACCGTCAGGAAGGTCTCCACGCCCAGATAGACCAGGAAGATTGCGGAAACGATCGCGGCTGCCTTGGTGAAGACAGGCTCTGGATTGGCCGCGAGCACCGCCCAGGTAACGAGCCCTGTCGCGATGACGGTGTAGAAGAGCTGCGGCGCCAAGGTATCTTCCACTGCCTTGGCGATGCTCGACTTCAACGGGCCAAGCGAAAGACCCAACGCGACGCCCAGCCTATCCGTCCCACTCAAGGCTGAAACGTCGGTGAGGACCGAGAGACAGCCTTCGCGTTCCTGGCTCGAACGACAGATGCCTCCGAAGCTCCTGCGCATCAGACTTCGCCAGCTAGCGTCAGGCGTGCTGGCCGGATAGGCGGCCCGAACTAACCAGGGTTGCCGCTCTGAGCGAAGCGAGAGCGGGAGTTCAAGGACCAAAGCGGAGAGCGCATCTTCGAATGCGCCCGCATCCACTACCACCGGCCGCGCGGAGGCGCGCGGCACGTAATCCATGGCTCGTCCCTGCCCTAAGTCAAGGCGGAGCCCAGGTTGGCTCGCACACGCGCCGAGCAGCGCAAGGACAAGGACGGATACCACCAACCGGCTCGTCATGAATGCCCTCGCACTTCCATGGCCTCGCAGCCTTTCCAACCCCTCTCCCGCCCATGCCCGTGCATCAGTGCGCAGCGGGGCGTTCCTGGTGGGAATGCCTCCGTGATGATCTGAAGGACTTGCCCCGTGGCTTCGACCGGGTGACGAGCTGCTCCGGACCCTCTCCTGCTGCGAAGGGTCCGGAGCACCCGCCCGGCCGCGCTTGCGCGGACTCCGGCGTCCCCTACCGCCGACTCTGGTCGGAATCGAGGTAGTCCCACGGGAAGGCGTCGGACGGCGTGGCCGCCCGCAGGTAGCTCATGGGATGTGCCGGATTGTATTTGTAGGTCTTCTCCATGTCGCGCTCGAACGCGAACATCTGGTGGGCCGTGTACAGGTTGTGCTGGCGGTTCAATGCGTGGATCCGGGTGTTCTGGGGCGCGGTGACACGGGCGGGCAGCGGCAGCAGCCGGGTCCCCTCGTCAACAAAGGACGGCTTGATCCTCACCGTGACCGGCGGGTCCATATCGGCAAGCAACTGCTCCAGCTCATCGTTCACCGCTTCGTACGTCGCATGGGTGCTCGAGGCGATCTGCCGGTGGTCCTGATGGCTGACCACATCGGCGATGTAGCAGTCGCGAAGCTCCTGGAGCGTCCAGTTACCGCTCCGGGCGTGGAGAATCGTCTCGCGGTTGCTAATCCCATGCAGCGCCCACTCATGGGAGATGATCAAGAGGATGCCGCCCGGGTGCGTGGTGGCCTGTCCCCTCATCGCGATATGGACGCGGATCCGCACGTCGCGAGACAGGTCGAACCCGGCGAGGTCCCGGGTGAGCTGGTGAAGCGGAATCCAGGATCCGCCCGGCGTCGTCGTGTCGGCAGGGTCCCGCACCTCGATGATGCACTGACCATCGATGCCGCGCGTGGCGGTCGGAGTGACCTCGATGATCAACGGGACGTAGTCGGCGGCGCCTCGGTTGGCGAAGGGCTCGATGACGGACTGACGGAAGACGCTGGAGCTTTCGAGGATCTGCGTCAGCCGCGGGTAGGCCGCCGTGATCTGCGAGTAGCCCTCGATGAACGGCCACTCCGTCGGGGGCTGCTGCTCCTGCTCGTCCGGGACCGTCGGGGTGGAGGTCGCGGAGCTGGCGCTCCGGGTGCCCGAGCGGTTGCGAACCGCGACCTTGGACGGCTGCACGTCCACCTCCATGCCAGGCGAACCACGGACCGCGTCAATGGTCTCCCTCAGGTCCAGCTGATCCAGCGGCGTCGCCTTCGAGCTCGAAGCCTGGGAATCGCCGCCGAGCTGCGCGTTGAGCAACCGCTCCTTCCACTCCTGGTTCTTCGCCGGGGCTCTGGCGACAGGGAAGGCCTTGTCGATCTGCTCGTTCAGGACAGCGGAGTTGCGGCTGCTCTGGGCCGACAGCGCGAGCTTCGTGGCCATCTCTCCGAAGGCCCGCGCGGTCTCCTGGTTGGAGGTCATCGCCGCCAGGGCGTTCTGCTGGTTCTGGTCCAGGCCCGTCAGGTTGGCGAACGGGCTCACCTGGGTGAGCGCGGTCAGCAGCGAGCCCACCCCCGAGGGATCCGGCGCGGCCGGTGCGTTCTGGATGTTGACGATGGGCTGCGGGAGCGCGGTGGGCGTGGTGCTCTGCGGCGCCTGGTAGCGGCTGTCCGTGCTCACCGGGTTGATGGCGGTGGGCTCGTCCGAGGGCGACTGCTCCCATCTCCAGAAGCGCGTGTCATCGATGCGCTCGCACGCGTTGCAGGCGCCGCGCACGGCCTCCGCGAAGACTCCGGGCGTGGGCACGCTCAGGCGGAAGACCGCGCCCTGCCCTCCTTCGCGCTCTGCCTCCGTCTGGTAGTGCTCCAGCAGCGAGGCATGGGCCATGGCCCCACTGCCGCTCTGGTCCGGGGTGCCCATCTCGTAGGTGGGGTCCAGGTTGAGGCCACGGGCCACCGGGAACACGAGCGAGTTGCCCGCGACCCCCAGCAGCCGGTTCTCCACCAGTGAGGCCAGGGAGCGGCCCAGCACTCCGCGTTGCGCATAGATGGAGTTGAACTCGTCCTGCGCCAGATGGATGCGGTCCAGCATCATGTACCGGCGGTGCGGCGTGATGCCGTGGCACCAGATGGCGTGGTGGTAGTACTCCAGGTTCTCCTGGTTGAGGTGATCCCGGAGCTGCTGGGCCAGCCGCTGGTCCTCCTGCCAGGGGTTGCGCTGCTCCTCGGGCTTCATGGGCGTGGGCAGGTAGATCTGATCCGCGAAGCCGATGTCGTTGCGGATGGCCTGGTTGTTCACCAGCGTCCCGCTGAAGTGGGGCGTGCGGTAGCGCAGCGTGCCCCGGTCAACGACGGCGAAGCTGCCCGACAGGCTCAGGCTGGGAGAGTTCAGCCGCAGTCCGACAATCTGGCTGCGCTTGAGGTCCGCGGGGGTGCCGGTGAAGGGCTGCTGGGCCACCCCTGCCTTGAGCGCCTTGATGTCCGTGGTCCGCGTGGAGCGCACGGAGACGGTCAACAGCCGGCCCGGGGCGTAGTCGGTGAGCAGGGTGCAGTCCAGCCGCAGGTCCTTCACCGTCGTTCCGTCCGCGAGGATGGCCTCGAAGCGAAGCTGCTCGACGAAGTTGCGGGCGAGCGCGGGGGCGTGCTGCGTCTGGAAGGTGCGCTCGCGCTCCTCGATGGCGAGCTTGACGAACAGGTTGCTGATGCCCCGGATGTCCAGCCCCAGGAAGACATGGCTCAGGGTGGCCCAGGCGCCCGCGTCAATCGACCCATCCGCTTGATCCGCCGGCCGGCTCAGCGTCAGGCGGAGCTGGAGCTCACCGGAGAACTCCTCGATGGACTCCTCGCTGTAGGGCAGGAAGGTCACCGCGCCGGAGGGCTCCACGCGGCGGGGGAAGTCCGTGCCCTGGTAGTTCCGCGCGATGCGATCCAGCGCGTCGAAGCCCCGGCGCAGCTCCTGCCCCCGGGTCGTCTCCGGGGAGTAGAGCAGGTGCTCGGACAGGCACTCCCGCCAGCGGAGGATCTTCGCGTCCGTGAAGAGGCTCATCATCAAGGGGACGAAGAGGCACTCCTGGACGTCCACCACCTGCTGCTCGATGACGAAGTGCCGGAGGATCTCGAAGTACTGGATGGTCAACGCGTGGCAGTGGTTGTGGTTGGCCACCACCTCGGTCTGCACGGAGAGCGACTCACCCTGCTTCGCGCTGGTGACGACCGTGGAGCGCTGGCTGCGCACGGACGACGTCGCCTGCATGGTGGCGTCCCGCAGCCGGTTGTGGAGGCTGGACGTCATGTCGCGGGTGTTGTCCTGCCACGCGGAGGACGTCCCCGAGCCGCCGGAGAGGCTGAAGCCGGTGGACAGCCCCACGGCCACGCCGTTCTTGCTGCCGCTGCCAGCGCCCCCCAGGCCGAAGGAGAAGCCGCGCGTCTTGGCCGAGCTGCCCCCCCGCATGGACTCCTGGACGGTCCCACTGAGGATTTCGTCGATGTCGCGGTCTCTCGACAGGTTGTGGGTCAGCCCCTCTTCGGCCACCGTGGCCTCATCGCGCGAGGCCCCGTCCTCCCGGTTCCAGTCGTAGATGACGAGCTGCTTCTTCTGCCCGGGGGCCAGCGGCAGGGAGTAGAGCAGGTCCCCCATCGAGTAGCCGTCCGCCTTGAAGGTCTGCTTGAAGTGGAGCACGTGGCCGTGCGCCAGCGACACGGCTTGATACAGCTCATAGTCGCTGGCGTCGTCGTCCCAGCGCAGGGGGTTCTTGCTCCCCAGCGTCTGCCGCAAGGTGCGGTGGAGATGACGGGCGTAGCCGGCCGGGTCGGAGGTGTCGCCATTCCACTCCCAGGCGGGGGCTTCGCGGATGGGGACGAGCTGGCCGCGCGGGTCCGTGGTGCGGACGATGGCGTAGTGGCTGAACTCCTCCAGCGACCGGTTGGGGACCGTGAAGTTGACGCAGGAGCCGCCGATATCCTGCGAGTAGCTGGACTCGTTGGCGACGAGCTCCTCCGTGCCCGGCAGGCGCGGGGTCGGGTCATTGCAGGCGCAGTCGTCTTCACCGCTGGCGGCCTCGGTCGTGCTCCCTGTCGCGACGACCAGCAGCGTGAACGCGGGGAACGTCCCATCCGCGTTGAGCACGATGGGGAGCTCCTCGTCGGGACGGGAGGAGACCACCGCGTTGGCCCCGAGGAACGGCTCGTTGGGGACCACCACGGAGAAGTTGCCGCTGCTGTGCGTGGTGACCGCGGCGAGGGACACCTTGAGCGGGGGGCTCGTCCCGTCTCCTCGCAGTGCCTGGAAGAGGATCTGCTGCCGCGTCAGCGCCCTGCCCGTGGGGTCCACCAGGCGCCCCTTGAGGACACGGGTGGTGGGCGCGCTGGAGCCTGGCACGAGGACGTTGGGCGAGAACGGCTCCACCTGCACCTTCACCACCGCCATCTTCGCGGCCTGGCTCACGGTGAGGTGCGTTGGAGAGACGAGCCGGGTGGGCAGGCCGTTGGGGGTGCGCACCACGAAGGTGAGAGGGCTGCTGGAGATGCGGTCGGTGATGGCGAGCGTCAACTGGAAGGCGCCCGTCGGCCCGAGCAGGAAATCCTGGTGGATGGGGGTGACTTCGCTGTCTCCAGCGATGGTGTCCGGACAGGAGATCTCCAGGGTGTACCCCGAGACGGAGCCAGCGGAGCTCTCCACCGCGCCCAGGACGGAGATGAACTCCACCACCTCCACTTTCGGCGCTGTCGCGGTAGGAGTGAGGGGCGACAGAGGGGCCTTCTGCTCAAGCCGGGAAGCGGTCGCGGTCTCCATCGTCGTGACCGACGTGCGCGGGGCCACCTTCACCGCGGGAGCGAGCGCCGGCAGCTGGAGGATGACCAGCCGGTCCGCCGCGGCGGGCTTGCTCTCCGCGACCAGCACCGCGTCCAGCGCGGCCTTGTCAGCGAAGGTGTGCTCCACGACGGAAGTCCCCGAGCGGAGGACATAGAGCGAAAGGGGAAAGGGAAGCGCGGAGGAGGTGATCTTCTGGAGGAAGAACGCACCCTGCGGGCTCGTGAACTCCGCGGTGAAGAGGGGCGCGTTGGGCGACTGGCCCAGCAGCACCGTGCATGCTGCCAGGCTGCCAGGCTCCGAGGTTTCTAGCTGTCCGTAGAGTTTCATGGGTCTCGCGAATTATTTCCGGCAAGACCGCAAGAAACACGACATTTGTGCTCATAATACATTTCTCAGGATTTGAGACATGTCTCAGGGGTCGAGACATGTCTCAAGTGGGCGCGTCCTGAGGCATTCACATCCGTGCAGGTCAAAGCTCGGTCGGGACCGGCACTTCGTTCGCGGGCGCCGGCGCGGGCTCCGGAGCAGCAGCAGGCGCCGGAGCGGGGAGCTCATCCTGGGCCACGGGCGAGTTCAGGACCCACGAATAGCTGTAGCCCGCCTTGAGCAGCCGGTACGTCGCGCGCTTTCCGCAGCCCGCGACTCCCAACGTGACGGGATCCAGCTTGGATGACTGGAGTTCCGCCTTCCCGCAGCCCATGTCGAACTCCGCGCGGAGCCTCACGTCCGGGATCCAGGAGCACTGCCCCATGATGCAGCGCAGCTCATAGACGCCCTCGGTGTTGCAGCCGATCATCTGGTACTGATTCTCACCCAGGTACTGCGGCGTCAGCTCCTCGTTGCACTTGAGATCCTTGGCGGCGATCTTCTCCAGGTTCGCATAGCGCTTGGAGTTGATGGACGGCCCCATCTGGGAGAAGTCCACCTTGGAGTTGCTCCGGTGGCCCCCGCAGCCCGCCACCAGGAACGCCACGCCCACGCCAACAACCGACAGTCGAATCAGGTTCATGGGCGCCCATCTACCCCAGGGCCTCACGCGCTTTCCAGCCCTCCCCTCCCCAAACACAAGGAGCCGCCCCACCGCACAGGCAGGACGGCTCCCAGGTCAGCGACTGCGCGTCACTGCATCGACAGGGACCAGGTGTAGTTGCCGTTCGAGCCCAGCCCGACCAGCGTCGTCTTGCACGTGGCGGTGGTGCTGCCCTTGGACGTGGCGCTTCCCGCGGGCGTCCAGTACCCGGACGTCCCCAGGATCGGGTTGGGCGGGGTCCAGATGCTGCTCATGTTGAAGCGACAGATCTTGCTGCCGCTCGTGTACTCGAAGACGACGGCGGAGTTGGTGCCGCAGTCCGTCTGGTGCACCCCCGAGATCGAGTTGGCCGCCACCGAGCTCAGGGCCGGGATGACCGCGGCACAGCCGTTGAAATACGAGTTGGTGATCGCGCTGGTCGTGATCTTGTTCTGCACCGTGAACGTCAGCGTCGCCGCGTGCGCGGAACCCATGCCCAGCGCCGACACCGCGAACGCAGCCACCACCGTCAAGCTTTTCATGGACAGCCCCCAAGGAAGGGGAATCGCTTCCCCAGAATCAGTTAAACGATTCCCGGGAGCCTTGTCCAGACAGCCAGCCTTTGAAATGCATGAAACGGATTGCGAGGAAAATTCTCGCCGGACTCGCCTTCCCCCTCCTGAGTCAGGCCTGAATCGTCTGCCGCCAATCGTGGTCACGCCCGACTCACGAACCTCCACTCAATGACAGACATCCGCCATGCCGCGTCAGGGCTGGGGCGCCTCCGCGCTCCCGGGCAGCAGGTCCGACAGCAGCATCTGTTCCTCACTGGGCGACAGGTCGAAGTGGCGGGCTGCCTCCGTGATGATCTGGAACAAGGGCGTATCCGGTTCCTCGGTCCTCCGCACCGCGATCCTGCGGGCTGCGCTGCGCAGGGCCTCTCCCCTGGGACGAAGACTTTCACGCATGACGACACCTCATTGGAGAGATTCGGATGCGCTTGCGCCAATGCAAGGGCGATGACGGGAAGTGGGAGCAGGCGCTTCCCGTCAGCCCCCGCCCACGGGAAGCGGGCGGCTCGCAGGGCGGCGCGTTCCTTCCTCCGGATTCGCGAGCGCTCCAGCTTTGGGGTCGGACTCCACTCCGAGGAACGAGGAATCAGACATGGCAGCGCAAGACATCCCCGGCACCGGGCAGCAGGCAGGAAGCCCCACGCACCGCAGCACGGACATCCCGCTCGACGAGCGCCGCCGCATGCGCCACGAGTCCCGCACGTCGCAGACCTACAAGGCCTTCCTCAAGTACCTGCGCGACGTGGGGCACTTCCAGGACGAGCAGGCTGCCCAGCAAGCCGCCTTCTCCGTGCTGTGCGTGCTGGAGCAGCGCCTCTTCGGCGAGGAGGACAACGACCTGGAGGCCCAGCTGCCCCACAAGCTGCGGGAGCTCCTGGTGCGGTGCGACCGCCACGAAGCCGGGCCGCCGCCCCATAAGTTCGGCCGGGCGGAGATGCTGGCGATGGTCGCCACGGACCTGGGCGTGGACGACGAGAACGCGGAGCCCATCGTCCGCGCGGTCTTCAGCGCCATCCAGGCGCAGATCTCCGAGGGGGAGAGCGACGACATCTCGGGTGAGCTGCCGACGGACCTCCGCGACCTGTGGGCGCACCCCACCTGATGGGCACACCACGTTGACGCCAGGTCATGAATCGCTATGAGCTGGTGGCAGGACCGGGGGCGAGGTCACCTTCGCCGCCCGGAGCAGGATCGGCACCCTCCAGAACTTCAAGTACCCCGTCGCTGAGCACCTCCCCCGGAGCGAGCCCGACGTCATCCCCAAAGACCTCGAAGCTGTGACGCACCGTCATGAAACGCGGGGCGGGTCCCCTGGTGACAGGTGTCACCAGCGCTGATGATCCGCATCACCAGTTTCGAGCCACCCGGGCACCTCCAGAAACAGGCGCTTCAGAGGGAAGCCGGCCTTCGCTGACCTCGCCGGAGGACTGGCACGCGCCGTGCTCTAGGGATTGGTCATCACGGACCGGACGCAGCACTCCGGTCCCTCTTCCAAATCCCTCCGCCTCCCCTCCTTCGCCGCCCCCGAGGTCTCCCATGCGCGTCTCCAACCGCCCCGTGTCCACGCCCGCCTCGAACACCTCCGCCGCTGCCGGCCCGTCTGCGGCCACCGAGAAGAAGCCCGGCTTCCTCGACAAGAACCAGCCGGACACGAAGTTCAGCCAGCAGTGGGGCCAGGACATCTTCATGGACCCGCGCAAGGGCGATAAGGCCCAGGCCAGCGCGGACAGGAAGGACGGGCGCCGGGTCACGCAGGGCAACTCCGGCCCCGGCCAGGTGGCGGGCAACGAGAGCGGCAAGTACGTGTCGTGGCAGAAGGACGCGGCGGAGTTCAAAACCGGCACGGGCTTCACGAAGGACGGCACCGGCGCGCAGTTCGAGGCGAGCGCCGCCGAGGTCCAGGGGGATGCGTCCTACCGCGTGATGCCGTGGGAGATTGGCGGCCGCGCGGGCGCCGAGGCCAACATCGCCAGCCTTCGCGGTGACGCCGGCTTCGGCAAGGACCTGAAGGACATCGGGCTCGACAAGGTGGAGGGCAAGGTCTACGGCGGCGTGCACGGCGAGGCGCTGGTGGGCGCCAACGCGGACGCGAAGGCCAAGATCGACCTGAACCCCAAGAACGGCGACATGGGCGCCGAGGTCGGCGCGGGCGCGCTGGTGGGCGCCGAGGCGAGCGCCACGGCCCGCGGCGAGTTCGGCCCCGTGCAGGGCTCCGTGACGGGCAGCGCCATCGCTGGCGTGGGCGCCGCGGTGGACGCGAAGGTGGCCTTCGAGGACGGCAAGCTCACCATCGGCGGCAAGGCCAAGGCGGCGCTCGGCGTGGGCGTGGGTGTCGGCACCTCGTACACCATCGACTTCAACAAGCTGAAGGGCACGGTCGACAACCTCACCAACGGCAAGGCCAGCGAGGCCGTCAAGAACGTCACGGACAAGGTTGGCGACACGGCCAAGAACGTCACCGACAAGGTCGCTGACAAGGCCAAGGACGTCACGGACAAGGTCGCCGACGGCGCGAAGGACCTGGGCAAGGGCATCAAGGACCTGTTCAAGTTCTGATGCGCCTTCAGGCCGCGGAGACCACCGTGCCCTGCGCAAGGGCACACAGCGTCTCCGCGCCATCCTTCACGGCGAAGATTTCGCACTGACACACAGCCTGCCGCTTGCCGGCGGCCTTCGCATGGGCCCGCGCGATGAGCAGCGAGCCCACTGCGGGCTTCAGGTAGTTGATCTTGTACTCGGAGGTCAGCGCGTTGCCGCCCAGCGCCAGGCCTCCGGCGAACGTGATGGCATTGTCCGCCAGGTAGCTGAGCACACCCCCGTGGACGAAGCCGTGCTGCTGCTTCAGGTGGTCCACGATGGGAAGCCGCAGCTCCGCGGTCCCAGGCCCGGAGCTGGCGAGCTGCGCGCCGATGAACTGGCTGAAGGGCTGCGACGCGAACACCTGACGCGCGAAATCCTGAAGGTCTTCCACTGCGGCTCCTGTGGTTGTGTTGGCAAGTTGCGGGAGCATGCCGCGCGAGGGGACCTTCACCAAGAACCGTCAATGACACGCGGCGACTTGCCAATTCCTGCTCGCCCGGAATAGGACTGTCCTTGTCTTACAGACCAAACAGGGGAGAAGCATGCACCCGTCACGACTCAAGCGGGCAATTCCTGGCATCGCGTTGTTGATGGGCCTCGCCACGGGCACGGCCCTGGCGATGGTCCCCTCCTCCACCGCGAAGGACACGGACGCAAGCGCGGCCCCCCGGGCGAGGATCTGTTCCTTGAGCTGCAAGGATTGCAACTCGCCCGATACTGCGTGCGGCCCTGGGGAAGGAATCTGCGGGCCCTATCTCTGCCTGTAGAGGCGTGCCCCTATCCCTCCGCCGGGGCCGGTGCATTCACCGGTTCCGGCGGCTCCACCGGGGGCCTGACGATGAGCTGCTCCAGCGTGGGGCGCTTCGGCTTCTCGAACGGGGCCAGCTTCACCGGCTTCCCCGTGCGCGCCGACTCCTGCAACGCGACGATGACGCGCACGTCCGCCAGGCCTTCGATGCCATTGGGCTCCGGATCCCGGTCCTCCAGCACGCACTTCGAGAAGTAGACGAGCTCCGGCGCGAACTGGTCGCTGTTCTTGAACGTCCGCGTCTCCGTCTCCCCTCCCACCGTGAGCTCGTGCTGGATGTCCGTGCCGTAGCCGAAGCCGTGTTTCACCAGCAGGTCCCCTGCCGTGCCCACCAGCCGGTAGCTCGACACCGCGGAGGCCTCGTGGCTGATGGCGAACTGCGCCACCCTCCCGTTCGGGAACCGCATCAGCGCGAACGCCGACGCGTCCACGCCATGGAAGCGTCCGTTCCTGCCGCCGCCCGTGAACGCGAACACCTCGCGCGGCTCGTCGCGGAAGAGGTAGCGCGCGGCGTTGATGGGGTACGGCCCCTCGTCCAGCAGCGCTCCACCGCCCACGTCCACGCGCGTCCGGATGTCCCCTTCGCGCACCTGCTGCGTCAGCATCCCCGTGAACACCAGCGGATCCCCCAGCCGCCCTGAGCGCACCAGCTCGATGGCGCGGAGGTTCGCCTCCTCGAAGTGCAGCCGGTACGCGACCATCAGCTTCACGTCGTTCTCGTTCGTGGCGCGGATCATCGCCTCGCAGTCCTCCACCGACGTCGCCATCGGCTTCTCGCAGAGGACGTGCACTCCGACGCGGGCCGCACGCTCCGTGAAGGCCCGGTGCATCGTGTTGGGCAACACGATGTAGACCGCGTCCGCCTTCGAGTCGCGCAACACCTGCTCGAGGTTCTCGTAGCCCCCCACGTGCTCCACGCCGTACTTCTCCTGGAGCGCGACCCGCTTCGCCTTGTCGGAGGAGATGATGGCCACCAGCTCGGAATTCTCCTCCGCGTGCTGGAACGCCGGCAGGATGGCCACCTGCGTGAGGTTGCCCGCCCCCACCACCGCGTACCGCACCCGCCTGGATGTCCCCTGCGCCATGATGCACCTCTCCCGTGGTGTGGCTTTACGCTGGTGACGCGCCGGGCCAGCCCGCAAGCCGCGCCCGTCCCTCCGGTGCAGGGGCCGCATGATGGGCAGGCAGCCAGGCGGACAGGCTTTCGCGCGGAGCCCATCCGGCCTATGCCGTCCCCAGAGGACCCCCATGCCCTTCATGAAGATGCTCGCCCGCCTTGGCATTGGCAGCGCGCGCGTGGACACCCGCCTGGAACACGACACCGTGCGCGCGGGCGGCGACCTGCGCGGACTCGTCCATGTCCAGGGCGGCCACGCGCCCCAGCGCATCGACCGCATCGACCTGCACCTGATGGCGCAGTACCTCCAGCGCGACAACGACCGCCTCAGCGCGCTCAACGCCGTCGTGCGCACCTGGCGCGTCTCCAACCCCTTCACCCTCCAGCCCCGCGAGGAGCGCGAGCTCCCCTTCTCCCTGCGCATCCCCGCCCACGTGCCCATCACCGAACGCGGCACGCCTGTGTGGATCAAGACGGCGCTCGACATCGACAACGCCCTCAACCCCGAGGACAGCGACCGCATCCACGTCCTGCCCCACCCGTCCCTCCAGACGGTCATCGAAGCCGTGCGACAGCTGGGCTTCCAGTGGCGCAACTCCTACTGCGAGGCCGGCTCGCCCCTCGGTCGCGACGAGCCCTTCGTGCAGGAGCTGGAGTTCCACGCCGGCCCGGACTGGAGCGGCCCGCCTCGCTCGCTCGCCCTCCTGCCGTTCCCCCGGGAGGACGCGCTGGAGCTGGTCCTCGACCTGGACCGCGGCCCCCGGGGCCTCACGTCCCTCCTGGAGGGCACGTCCATGGACGGCGGCCGGCGGCGGCGGCTCGTACTGTCCTCTACGGACCTGTCCTTGGGGACAGGGGCCGTCGCCGCGCTGTTGACGCCGCACCTGCGCGGCGGGACGTGAAAAGCCGGAAGGCCCGGTCCTTCGTACAGGCCTGGACGTACCCGACGTCCCAACTCCTCCCCCCGGGCGCGGAAGTGGTACAAGCCGCCGTGTGAAAGCTCCCCCGCCTCCCGCTGCCCCTGAAACCCCCTCCTTCGACGCCCTCGGGCTCAAGCCCGACCTCGTTGAGGCGCTGACGTCGCTCGGCTACGAAGAGCCCACCCCCATCCAGGCCGCCGCGCTCCCGCCGCTGCTGGCCCAGAAGGACCTGCTGGGTATTGCCGCCACGGGCACCGGCAAGACGGCCGCGTTCTCGCTTCCGCTCCTCCAGCACCTGAAGCCCGGCGCCGCCGCGCCGCACAGCACCTCCGCACTGGTGCTCGTGCCCACGCGCGAGCTGGCCATGCAGGTGTCCGAGGCCATCCACCGCTACGGCCAGAAGCTGGGCGTCAGCGTGCTCCCGCTCTACGGCGGCCAGGAGATCGGCCGGCAGCTGCGCGTGCTCAAGCGCGGCGTGGACGTCATCGTCGCCACGCCGGGCCGCGCGCTGGATCACCTGCGCCGCAAGACGCTGAAGCTGGACCAGGTGCAGACCGTGGTCCTGGACGAAGCGGACGAGATGCTCGACATGGGCTTCGCGGACGACCTGGAGGCCATCCTCTCCGAGACGCCCGAGAAGCGGCAGACGGCGCTGTTCTCCGCCACCCTGCCCCCGCGCATCGCCAGCATCGCGGAGCGCCACCTGCACGAGCCGGTGCGCGTGCGCATCGAGAAGGAGAAGCTGGAGGCCGGGGAGATGCCGCGCGTCCGGCAGACGGCCTACATCGTGCCGCGCGCGTTCAAGATCGCCACGCTGGGCCGCGTGCTGGACCTGGAGTCCCCCACCGCCGCCATCGTGTTCTGCCGCACGCGCACGGAGGTGGATGAGCTCACCACGTCCCTCAACGGCCGGGGCTGGCGCGCGCACGCGCTGCACGGCGGCATGAGCCAGGAGCAGCGCGACCGCGTCATCAAGCAGTTCAAGTCGCAGGCGGCGGACCTGCTCATCGCCACGGACGTCGCGGCGCGCGGCCTGGACATCCCCCGGCTGACGCACGTGGTGAACTTCGACGTGCCCAACGCGCCGGAGGCCTACGTGCACCGCATCGGCCGCACGGGCCGCGCCGGCCGCGAGGGCGTGGCCATCACCCTGCTGGAGCCCCGCGAGCACCGGCTGCTGCGCAACATCGAGCGGCTCACCGGCCAGCGCATCGAGGTCACCGCGGTCCCCACCGTGTCGGACCTGCGCGCACGCCGGCTGGAGATGATCCGCTCGTCGCTGCGCGAGGCGCTCGTGGGCGGGGAGCTGGACGCGTTCCGCGGCATCGCGGAGGACCTGTCCGGCGAGTTCAGCGTCATGGACGTGGCCGCCGCCGCCATCAAGCTGCTCCAGGAGAAGGAGGACGAGGGCAAGGACTCCTCCGATCAGGACATTCCCCAGGTGTCGGCGCCGGCGGAGCGGAAGGTCCCGCGCACGGAGCGCTCCGGGCCTCCGGGCCGGTTCGCGGACCGCGACGCCGAGCGCCCGTCGCGAGGCCCCCGCACCGCCGACCGGGGCGAGCGCGCCGAGCGCGGCGAACGGTCCGAGCGGGCCCCCGCGCGTCCCCCGCGCGCGCCGGAGTGGAACGTCACGCGCCTGTTCATCGGCGCGGGCCGCACCGCGGGCATGCGGCCGGCGGACCTGGTGGGCGCCATCGCGGGCGAGGCGGGGCTCGACTCCTCGCGCATCGGCGCGATCCACATCGCGGACATGTACTCCATCGTGGAGGTGCCGGAGCCGGAGGCCGCGCGCATCATCTCCGCGCTGAAGGGCTCCACGCTGCGCGGCCGCAAGGTCACCGTGCGCCGCGACACCCGCGACTGACGTCCCTTCCGCGTCACCGGCCTCCCGTCACGGGCGGGCCGGTGACGCACGCATCAGAACGCGTCCGGGTCCAAGTCCCCCGCGCGCCCCAGCAGCAGCGGCGACGCGAGCCGGCTCTCCGGGTGCATGCGCAAGAGCGTGTGGATGACGCCGCCCAGCCCCGCCATCAGCCCGGGTGAGAAGGCGTCACGGGCAAGCCCCGCCACCGGGCCACGCGCCTCCAGGCCAGAGATCAGCTCCGCGTCCAGCGTCTCCCGGTCCGGCCCGAGCGGCTCCGAGGACAGCCGCCGCGCCGTCTCCAGCAGCTCCCACAGTCCCAGGTCGCCATGGCACAGGGTGTGGGTCCAGCCGAAGCCCTCGCGCACGGCCGCGGCCCGGGCCCGCTGGAACAGGTCCCCGTAGCGGGGCATCCCCGTGCGCGCGAAGAGGTCCGCCGCCGCCAGTCCGATGCCCGTGCTCCCGTGGCACCAGGTCGTCAGTTGATCCGTGGCGTCCGGGCGGCGCAGGTCCGTCCAGTTGCCCACGTCCCGCCGGTAGAGCCCGTCCACGAAGTCGAAGGCTCGCTCAGAGAGGCTTCGCCACCGCCGCCGGTCCGCCGCCGTCCCCGCCGCGCTCAGGCCCAGCCGCGCCAGCGCCCAGGCGATGCCCGCCGTGCCGTGCGCGAAGCCGCCGATGGGCTCCGGGAACATCGACGTGGACCACCGCGCGTCCCCCGCCACGCTCCGCGCCGTGTCCTCCAGCCGCCGCCCCGCGTGCGCCGCGAGGTCCAGCCACTTCGGTTCGCCCGTCTGGTCCACCAGGTTGAGCAGCGGGACGATGACGCCCGCCACGCCGCCGAGCACCTCCAGCAGTCCGTCGGCCTCCAGCACCTGGGGCGTCAGCACCGCCGCGCGCTCGCGGGCCCTGTCCAGCGCGCCAGGGACGGTGCCCAGGTCGTGCAGCGTGGACCAGATCCACACCTGTGACGCGAGCCCGGAGAAGCCCCCCGGCGACTTCACCGGCACGCGGTCCTCCGTGGCGCGCAGCACCGCGAGCGTGCCGTCCAGCAGCTCCGGCAGTCCCTCCACCGCGTCCGCTCGGCCGTGGTGGACCTCGCGCAGGTACTGGGCCAGCACCACCGCGACGCCGCCCTGTCCGCTGTAGTGCTCGGCGGAGAGCGGCCGCACCGCCCAGCCGTATTCGGCGAGCACCGGGCTGATCCACGTCACCGTCCCGTCCGGTCCCCGCACGGCCGCGTCGCGCACGCGGCGGACCAGCGTGGACAGCTGGGCCCGGCGCCGCGCATCCAGGCGCTCCTTGCGCGCGGACGTGACCGGCGCGGGGACGCGTGGTGGCAGGGCCTTCTCGTTGAGATAGGCGCTGATCAACGTGCTCTGGATGGTCATCTCCTCCAGCGACTCATCCACGGAACGCCACGCCTCCACCGTGGCGTCGATCACGCTCCGGGTCACGGGCAGCGTGAACACGGGGATGTCCCCCACGCACAGGTCCGCGAGCTCCTCCTCGATGACGGGCGCCGAGGACGGCGCACCGGGGGAGACCTCGGCGTTGCGGCGCATCACGTCGTGCGCCTTCGCGCGGGCCTTGGGCGCGTCGTGCAGCGACGCCGGGTGCCAGAGCATGCGCAGCAGCTCCGAATAGGTCTGCGTGGGCCGCAGGATGCGCCGGACCACCGCGCCCATGAATGGCTCCAGCTGCGGGCGCAGCGCTCCGTCCGCGTCCAGCGCCTTCATCCGCGACGTGAGCTCGCGGAAGCCGCCGACGACCTGATCCCAATGCCGCGCGAGCACGGGCTCCGGGCTGGGATGGTTCCTCGACGGCGGACGCTCCACCCACGTCATGCCCAGGCGGGCCGCGTCCGAGCCGCCGCCCACGATGGTGGGCACCTGGATGCGCGGCTGCTGGCCCGGAAGGGAACCCGCCGCGGAGATGTCCAGTCCGCCCAGGCCCGGGCCTCCGCTGCGCACGGGCAGCAGGCCGGTCCTCAGCACGGTGCCCCGGATGGCCTTCGCCGCCAGGTCCACCGCCAGCCCGCGCTCCGCCGGGGGCACGGGCGGATCCGGGGTGAAGAGGCTCTCCACGTCCACCACCACGGGCACGGGCCCGTGCGCGATGAGGTTCTCCGAGTGCAGATCCGTGCCGCCCAGCAGGCGCATCACCGCGAGCCAGTGGCCCAGGTTCCGGTAGAAGCGCGCGAGTTCGGTCTCGCCCTCGCAGAAGCGGTGCTCCACGAACTCCGCCCAGCCGTAGCCCGCGCGCACCAGCACGGACGGCACGCGGATGCGCGTGGCGGCGTCGTCCGGCGCGAGCAGCCTCGACAGCAGCCCCTCCAGCGCGCGGTCCACGCGCATGCACCGGGGCTTGTAGAGCACCTGCCCCTCCTCCAGCTCCAGCAGCGCGACCGTCTGGCCGCCCCGGTGGGCGTCGCCCTCGCCCAGCCGCAGCCGCTTCAGCGCGCCGCGAGGCTGGCCTGGCAACGCGGACAGCGCGTCCCGGTCCGCGACGAACCGCTCCGCGAGCCGCGACACCGCCTGGACCTGGAGCCGGCCCACGGTGGCCAGCCGCTCGAGGAGCGGCGGATAGCGCTCGCGCAGGTGCGCGTGGAAGCCGGAGGTGCACGCCCGGTCGAGGAACTGGTTCCACCGGCCCTCGGTGTCCGTGGCGTCCAGCCACCCTTCCAACCCCGCAGCGTGAAGCTCCAGGAGCAACACCCGGTTGAGCTTGAGCTGGGCGCTGAAGCCCACGGCCTGCCGGGCCGCCGTCTCCACGACCTCGCGCTCGCGGGCGGAGAGGTCCGCCATCCGCGCCAGCCGCTCCGACAGCGTCTCCAGCTGCGGCGCCAGCAGGACGCTCACGGGGCGCGCGAGCCACCCGGCGGGCGGGACTTCGGTGGCGGTCGACGCTTGCTCGTGCACCATGGGTGGGCTCCCTGGGGGTGGGGACCGGATGAGGGGATTCGCGCAAAGGGCCCTCCGGCACCGGGACGCGGCGCCGGAGGGGGCTTCAAACGGACGGACGGGGGCCGTCCGCCGGAATCAACAACAGTGGACGTCGATGGACGCGGTGCAGCTGCTGCAGCCCGTGTCCGCCACCAGGTTGGACTCGGTGAGCGCCTGTTCGGTGCGCTCACCTCCAACGAAGAGCGGTCCCGCCGGGTTGGTCATGCCGTGGGACTCCTCATTGCCGGCCAGCCAGCCCTCCACCACATCCTGGAACTCGGGCTTCTTCGTCATGAGTGTTCTCCCTCGCGTCCGGACGGTCATGGCGAGGGGTGCCATGTGCGCCGGACGCGGATCGAACGTGAACACAGACACGCCCCGCAATGCCAGACGCAGCAGGCCAAAGTCAGACATCGCACAATGACTTGCGCCCGCACGCCACAAGTCCAGCACGGCTCGAACGGCACGTAAGGGATTGCCACCACGAAACGGCTGGCCCCCTGCCCAAGGGGACGAGGAGACCGTGGACCAGGTGACAGGTCGGCCTCTGGGTCGCAGCGCGAGCCCGCCACGCAACACCCGCCGCCGCGAACGCCGGGGGCCTGACAGCCGGGCCCCTGTCCGCTCTTTCCAGGTCAGCAGGGACGCCTAGGATGGCGGGGAGGAGGTGAACGTGGAGCGCCCCATCGCCAGCCCGGAGGATCCGCTGGTCTTCAACGGCATCGACGGTGTCACCGGGGAGTACCTGGTGCCGCCCATCGCGTTGCCCGCGGCCGCGGAGGCGGCGGAGCCTCGGGGCGAGGCCGCGTACTTCGAGGCGTGGAGGAAGTGGCTCGAGTTCCTCCCCATGCGTCTGAGCTTCGGCCTGCCGCCCGACGCTCCGCCGGAGGACTACACGAAGGCCGGCTGGGGCGTGGTGTTCCCCGCGTCCGCAACCGAGGAGCTCCGCAAGAGCCTGGAGCCGCTCCTCGCCCACCGGCGCGGGCGCGTGGAAGAAGCGGACCGGTGCCACGTCCTCACCTACCAGCCCGGTGAGACGGCGCATCAGCTCCTGGAGCGGCACGGAGCGCCCATCGGCGACGTGGACCCGAGCATCGTTCCCTATTACCTCCTGCTCGTGGGTGGGCCGGACGCCATCCCGTTCGACGTGCAGCACTCCCTCTCCCTTTCATATGCCGTGGGCCGGCTCTCCTTCGACACGCCCGCGGAGTACGCGCGCTACGCGGACAGCGTGGTGGCGTATGAGACGGGCGCCTCCGTGCCCAATCACCGGCAGGTGAGCTGGTGGGGACCCAAGCACCCCGGGGACCGCTCCACGGAGCTCAGCGCGGACAGCCTCGTTGCGCCGCTGTCCCGCGGTGCGCCGCTGGATCAGCCTCCCCAGCTGGCGAAGACGGTCGCCGCGAAGGCCCGCTATGCCAGCCGCGACGCCATCGAGGACGACGCGACCCGCGAATGGTTGCTGGCCGCGCTCCACGGCCGGGACGTGCGCCCGGCGGTGCTCTTCACCGCGTCCCATGGCGTGGGCTTCAAGGCGAATGACCCGCTCCAGCTCACGAAACAGGGCGCCCTGTTGAGCCAGGATTGGGCCGGCTTTGGCGCGATGGCCCCGGCCCACTACGTGGCGGCGTCGGACATCCAGGACGACGCCCGGCTCCATGGACTGGTGGCGTTCTTCTTCGCCTGCTTCGGCATGGGCACGCCCGCGCACGACGAGTTCCCGCTCCATGCCTCACGCAGCGGCGACGCGCTCGCGAGCGCCCCCTTCATCGCGGCCCTGCCACGGCGGCTCCTGGCGCATCCCAACGGCGGCGCGCTGGCGGTGATCGGCCACGTGGAGCGGGCCTGGGGCTTCTCCATCAAGCCCCTGCAGATGACCCAGACGACGATTCACCCGTTCCGCAACACGCTCTGGAAGATCATGGCGGGCATGCCGGTGGGTCACGCGCTGCGCGACTTCCGCGACCGGTTCTCCGCCGCCAACAACATCCTGCTGACGCACCTGGATGCCAACACGTCCAACGGCAAGCTCCAGCCGCGCGAGCTGCTGCACCGGTGGATCGAACGCAACGACGCTCGCAACTACGTGGTGCTCGGCGATCCCGCCGTGAGCATCCGGCACAACGACCTGCAGGCGCTTCCCTGAAAGGAGCATCGACCCATGCGAACGCTCATTCTCAGCGATCTCCACCTCGGCAACGGTGGCCCCTACGACATCTTCGCGGGCGCCGCCGAGCTGCCCGCCCTCTTCGACTCCTTCACCCGCACGCCCACCCACGTCGTCCTCAACGGGGACAGCTTCGACTTCCTGCTCAACGACGACCCGCTGGCGGTGGATCCCCAGCGGACGCTGGAGCAGGCCCGCGCACTGGTGACGTCCGCGCCGACGGCGCCCGCGTTGAAGGCGCTCGGGCGGGTGCTGGCCGCGGGGGGCCGGGCGACGATGGTGGTGGGCAACCACGACCTGGAGCTGGCGCTGCCGGACGTCCAGGAGGTGATCCGCTCCGCGCTGGGCCAGCCCAGGGAGGTCGCCTCGCGGCTGGAGTTCCGGGACGGCACCGCGCCCCTGCAACTGGAGGTCGGCGGTTCGCGCGTGCTGGTGACGCACGGTGAGCACACCGACGTGGCGAACCGCATCGACTACGCCTCGCTGCTGTCTTCGGAGCGGGCGAACCGCTTCCGCTATCCGCCGGGCTCGGTGCTGGTGAAGACGCTGCTCAACCCGCTCAAGCACCAGCACCGCATGCGGTACATGGACCTGCTCAAGCCGGACTTCGAGGGCGCGGTGATGGTGGCGCTCGGCGTGAAGCCGGACGCGCTCAAGGTCCTGTTCAACGCGGGGACGCTCACGCTCATCCGGCGCCTGCTGGAGAACCGGGGCCTCGCGCCGGCCTTCGCGCTCGAGCCGATGGACGCGGTGGGCGCGTCGGACGCGGACGCGCACCTGGCGCGCAGCCTGGCGCGGGTGGACCTGAAGGACGACGAGGTGGACGCCCTGCTGTCGGTGCTCGACCCGGAGAAGCTCAACGCCTTCGACAATCCGGAGGCCCTGGGCCGTGCCCGGCTGAAGCTGGCCAAGGCGGGGTTCGCGTTCTACGCACGCCTGCACCGCGCGGTCGCCGGCAGGACCGGCACGGACTACTTCGCCCTGGAGCCCGGCAAGGACGAGCTCGCGGAGACCGCTCGGCTGGGCAAGAAGTACAACCCGCAGGCGGTGGTGATGGGCCACACGCACGCGGCCCGCTGGCACGAGGGCAATGGCCCCCTCTACGCCAACACCGGCACGTGGATCTCCCTCCTGCGGCTCCCCGCCCCGGAGGCCTCCGACGAGGAATGGGGCGAGTACCTCGCGGAGCTCCAGGGCAATCCGTCGCTGGACCCGGTGAAGCAGAGGCACGCGAGGCTGGAGCAGCGCTTCACCTTCGTGGAGGTGGAGCCGCACGCCTCGGCGCGGGGCGCGACGCTGCGGCTGTCGCAGTGGACGGATCAGGGCCCGAAGACGCTGCGCAGCGCGGACCTTCCGGCCGGGAGCTGAGGTCCGCGCTCAGCGGGAGAGCTGGGGACGGTCCGCCACGGCGGACAGCACGCCGTGGAGCAGGGCCAGCACCACCGCCACCCCAAGCATGTACGGAGCGATGAACTGAAGGCCCCATCGCTCCGCGATGATACCCGCGAGGCTGGGCAGCGCCGCCACGCCCGTCGTCGCCGCGCTGACCTGGAAGCCCACCGCGTGCGCGGAGACATCCAGCCCCACGCGGCGCGGCGTCTCCGACATCAGGGCCGGGAAGATGGGCGCCAGAGCGAGTCCCAGCAACGCGAGCCCCAGCGCGGGCGGCACGGCGGGAATCGCGAACAGTGCCGCGCCCACCACCGCCAGCACCGTGCTTCCGTGCAGCATCCGCACCGGCCGGAGGTGTTCGACGACGAAGCCTGACAGCACGCGCCCCACCAGCAGGCTGCCCCAGTAGATGCTCACGCAGGTGCCCGCCGCGGCGGTGTGCAGGCCCCGGCCTTCGGTGAGCACGGTGAAGCTCCACTGTCCCGCCGTCACCTCCACGCCCGTGTAGAAGAAGAACGTGAAGATCTGCAGCCACACGCGGGGCCGGCGCACGGCCTCCATCGCGGACGAGGTGATCACCTCCGCGCGAGGCTCCTCGCCCGGCGCTCCCACCGGCGCGTCCCACAGCCGGCGCATCAACAGGAACGTCAGCGCCAGCGTCCCCAGCACCACGGCGAGGACCGCATAGCCGGTCCTCCAACCCGCACCCCGAGCCAGCAGCGCGGTCATCAACACCGGCCCCATCGCGGCGCCCACGCTGTAGGCCGCATGCAGCCAGGCCATGTGCTTGGGGCCGAAGTTCTGGGCCGCGTAGTTGTTGAGCGCGGAGTCGATGGCGCCCGAACCGAAGCCGATGAAGCAGGCCGCGGCCAGGAACAGCACGAACAGCGGCACCGTCGCGTAGCCCGTGAGCCCCAGCGCCACCGAGCCGGTGCTCAACGCCAGCAGCAGCCCCAGGTTCAGCGCCCGCATCAGCCGGCCCGCGAGCAACCCGGAGGTGAAATAGGCGACCGCCGCCGTTCCGAGGATCGCGCCCATCGCCGCCTGCGACAGACCGAAGGTGTCGCGCAGCGACGGCCACGCGACCCCGAGCACCGCGTCCGGCAATCCCAGGCTGACGAAGGCCAGGTAGGCAAGCGTAAGAAGCGCGGGACGCGGACGGGGCACGGGCGAGGAGACACTCACGCGGAGCACCCTAGATCGCGCTCAAGCATCGAGTGGGGACATCCGGGTCACATGCGCCCTCCGAGCCTTGACCTGCTACATCCAGCCCCACCTCGCTCCTCACAATTGCCATCACAAACAGCTCCAACCCAGCCACACGCAACAACAAACAAACCCACAGAATCGTAAAAATCAACAAAACTAAAGCATAACCTCCACAAAATGACGCAACACCTGAGCGCTCACATACGCACCATATCGCTGAAACCTGTCATCCTTCTCTCCGTCAGCAAAATCAACAACAGCCTTAACGGAAAACGGAGCCGGCCTTGGCGAAATGGCCTCACTGGCAGCAGAAAACACTCCATAGGTTTCCATCTCGACCCCCAAAAGCTCTCTATGCTGAGATACCACCCCCTCAATCGTCCCCTTATCCGCCAACACAGCTGCCCCCGAAGCGAGCGGCCCGACCCGCAGGCTCAATACATGCTCAGGACGCTCTGCAGGCCACGACTCTCGAATCCGACCAAGTAGCGAATGATTATCCGCCAAACGTCGGAACTTATGTCGAAGAGAGGTATCCAAGGCAATCTGATGCGGCGCAGCCAAGAAGGAATTCTTCCCATCTCGCAACACCCACTTCCCGCTCCCATAATCCCATGATGGATCCGAAACAATCACATCCCCCGCCTTCACCCTATTGCGTACGCCCGCAGCGATACCCGCCATCGCAATGAATTTAGGGCGAAAGGAAGCAATCATTTTTGTCGAAAGCACCGCAGAAGCAGACATTCCCATTCGCGGCGCAGCGGCAGCATGAACCACAAACTCACTCTCGTCCTTCTCGAACTTACCCTGATAGTAAATCGTATCATCCCCTGGAACGCGAATTTGCTTCCATCCCCATGGGATCTTCAGAACACTCTCAAGCTCAGGCGATTCTAGTGCACACACAACTGCCAAGTGCGACAAGAACGCAGGAACCTCTGCCCCGCGACCAGCCTCAGCAGCAAGGACATGCCGAACTCGGGACTGAAGTCGCCTGATCCACTCCCCCGAGCCGCCGTCGAACTTGATCAACACCAACAAGCGCCTGGAAAAACGCTCCACCCCAGCCGCAAACAATTCCTCATGCGAAGTGAGCCCAATAATATGCTCTGGAACAAAGTACTGTTCCCGCTCCAGCAATTCCTCAAGCAGAACCAGCCCGGCATCTTGCTGAACATCCAAATCAACACGCAACGGAAGAGCAATATCAAGAATCAAAACATCAAAACGCTCCTCACGAAGCGCCACCTTGGCCGACTGCACATCAACAGCATGAACAAGATCTTTGAGCGAAAAACCATCAACCGCAACCAGAGCTGCCGATATCTGACGAAGCTTCGCAGTGTCATCTTCCACAACAAGCACCTTCATAGCACCCCCAAAGGCAGGTCAATCCTCACCCTACAACAAGAGTCTCTGCTGACACAGTTCGAATCATGGCAAGCAGCGCCTCTCTCCAACCAGTAAGTGCGACGTTATAATAGACCACTCCTTGATAAATATCAGGATGCTCCAGCCTCAATTGCGAATCCAATTCAGACAGATCAGTAACGTTCTTCCCTTCGCCAAACCTGTCAAACTGAGTCACAACAATGACCGGCGTCTTAATCCCTCTTCGATCCATCTGCTGGAGAATTTCGCGTCCTCCATATGCCTGGGGGCGCCCTCCATCATCATCAGGGCCGATATCAAACGACGGCATAGTCATATCAAGAATGACAAAATCAAATCTATCAACAACGAGAGACCGCAAGCCGCTATTCAGCGACTTGGATATGAATAATGACACATTTGGAACGACCGCCTCAATAAGCGCCGCCAACTGGCCGCGCTTATTCTCATCATCCTCAATCAATAACACGTTAACCATTGTCGCGAGCACCATGGGCCAGCATCTGAACGGGAATAGAGAAGCTCACAAAGAACACCCGGTCTTCTCGAAATCCAAAATCAAGAACCGGCGGCAATTGCAGGTCGTGAGTCAGAATCTTCCTGATCTTAAGAAGCCCCGTCCCTCCTTCTCGGCTAACTGCAGCCAAGTTGGAGGACTCCCTCATGGAAGTGCGTATGTCTTCCACTCGAGTTCTTAACGGTGCAGCCATAGCTGCCGCCCCGATGGGGCTCTCCACCAAACAATGAATCTTCTCATCACCATATGTAATCTGAATATTCGCCTCGTGAGGACTAGAGGTTGCAGAATGCTTCACGATATTGTCAAAAACAATAAAAAACAAATCAACGAACGCTGGAAGCAGTATGCCCTGCAGCAATCGCCGCCGCTCCGTCCCGTTCAGCGAAATGCGCGCATTTACAACACGAGTCGCAGTCCGCACGCTCTCCACGCTGACGCGTACAGCATCCTCTATTGAAAATGGATCCTGCGCTGTTGCAGCGGATACTCGAAACCATTCGACAACACGATCAAATGCAACCTGGACTCCAGTGCGAGCGGCACTTATTGCATTGCTAAAGTCATTAAATGCTCTTGGATCGAGTTCGCCACGTATTTGCGAAATCTCTGACTGCAACTCCGCAAGCAAGTCGTTCACCTTGGATTTTGCAATTCGCTCAATAGCTTCCCGGACAACTTTCAAGCTATGCTCTAGGCGCCTGCCAAACATTGCAAAAATCGCATTCACAAGCTCAACAAAGCCAACGTTAAGTCCAACCAACTGGGCAAGCCCGACCGCATCGGTCTCATAGAACACAAAGTTAAACAAACCCTTGTCTTCGGGGACTCGCCTAACCCTTATCCACTCATTCAACATCATTCGAACAATCTCATCAAAGTCGCGCGAGAACCTTCCAAGTCGGGCTTCAATATGTTCGCGGACTCCCTTGGTCGAACCAGAGAACTTTGCAGCCCAAGCCTCATTGGGTCGGTATTCTCCGCTTGCCTCATCCCAGGGAGTAATCAGCTTTTGTGCTTCGACTGGGCTTCTCAGGTGGCCCGACAGCGTCCCATGGCGTATCCGCACACTCAAATAACCATCGAGGCCATGGGCCGAGCTCGACACATATTCATCCCTAAGACGGGCGACAATCGAGCCCAATATATCCATAGCCTCATTGGACGGCAGAGACAGTCGCGCTTGCCCTTCAGCATCAACCAACTTAACCTTATCTTTCGACTCGGCCAAAGCAGCCGCCGTGGTGAGTCGTGCAGTTCCGACGCCATGTTTCAAAAAGGCAGCATACCTATTAAAATCCTCACGAAGCCGCGTTTCTGCAGTCCGAACAACTCCAGCCAAATCTACGTATATCTTGCGCTGTTCAACATCGCGAAGGCGGCGCCTAACCATGAGACCACCAAGGAGTTCGCGAATCTCCGCCTGTAGTTCATCGGCCTGGCTCGACTTCATGTCCAGCAAAAGTCGACAGACGGCAATTCTCTCCTCTGTGACCTCCCTAGAGCCCTTGAAGACAATGGACTTTCCCATCACAGACTCAATGCAGACATTTGCAAGGAAGTACTCAATCTGGTCGTAGTCAAACCTATCCAAAAAGCCCGACAACTCCGACGGACGGGCCACGCCATGGGCGGTCAAGAAATCCTCATACGCAAAAACAATATACTTCTTGAGATCTCGCGAAACAAACTCGTAATACATGTCATACACAATCGCAAGCGCAAGCCTCGATCGCAGCCTCTGCCTTACGCCTCCATTAATTGCCTCGGCAGCATCTCGAAGAGGAAGCATATCATACATCGTGTAATCGTATGCGAATGTCGCACCCATCAACTCTATGCATTCATCGATCCTGCCGAGCCGCAACAGCACGCCGCATTGGATTCTAAGCCTATACCTGTCATACATCCTGTCCGTACTGCTGGGCTCGCCAATACCAGCAGATGCCGCCAGCGCATCGACAAATCTCGAGGCCAACAAATGATGCTCCGCACGAAGCAGTGCGAACTGCTCCTGACAGAATCCGTCAGCCAAAGCAGCAGGTATCGTCCCTCCAGATAGCGCCTCCGCATAAATACGGAGTTCATCACCGTCAGGCCTATCGAGATACCTCTGTAGAAACGCATGACGCAGTCCAGAATCCATTCCAGGCAGAGCCGCCCCTGGCTCGCTGACCCCAAACGCCAATGCATACTGAGCGGCGTGCATCAGTCGTGCGCCTGGCTCTGGGGACCGCTCTCGCCCCACAAACTCTGCGATTGCGTTAGCCCAAGCATGCCCATGAAAGTTCAGAGACCATCTCAATAAGCTATTGGTCGCCTCCTCCACATCCTCCGTGCGCGAAAGAATCAATTTCAACTTCTCGACTATTTTCCGCCAGAGCGGTCCATCCTGCGAGTTATCCCCCTCGCCAGCGTCTTGTCCTGTAGGGCCTTCAGACGCGCTCGCCTGAGCAGCCAAAACCAATAGCGCAGGATTGCTGGGGTCATTCCGCAATCCGTCCATTGAGATGCGAAGCGACTCCACATAATTGCCACGAAGAAGAAGCCTATGGGCCTCATCCACCGCGACGTTACCTTCATCGGAGCCGGCCGAGTCACCGAATATGGCCTTCCGGATCGTCAGAAGTCGCGCGTCATCAACGCACGCCGCCAGCATTTGAATGGCGCTTTTACACGCAGGCCCCAACGCCTCGTGTCCAGAATTGACGGAGGCAGTTATCGTTGCAACAAGCGCCTCATACCCGTCAATAATAGTCCCTGATTGCTCATTTCTGAGAATATGCGCAACATCAGTCAGCTCCAGACGCCCCTCAGGAGCAATATGATACGTCAGATACACACCCAATTCCTGCGGGAAATGCTTAGCCAGCATTTTCCTCTGCCTTCTCATAAAGCCTATCGGCGTTACCGTCTCCTCGTTTCCCTGACTGACTTGGTATGCGACAAAGGAGGCCACGCCCTCGCGTGGAGATCCCTTTATGACCTGCTTCACGTATTCCTTCTGTTTTTCAAGCCCGCCCATGAGCTGAAACAAGGCCACTCTGTTCTTAATCAACCAGATGGATTGCCCAAGACTTCGCTCAATTTCACTGAGTACCCGGGCTGCCTCCGCGTATTCCCCACAAAGAACGTATTTCTGATAGACTAGCGACTTGCCCGCAAAAATAGACAAAGCCTTGGCATGGGCATGACAGTATGCCGCCATCCAAGCAATTTCGCGCGCAGGATGAAGCACATCCAGCCCGGGATGCGTCTTTAGTTCGGAGAGGGCAGTCGGAAATGGGGTGTGGAAAACCCCCTTAGACACAGTGGGATTGGCTATCAACCACGCGGCCAGTCCTCTGTATAGCTTATCGTCTACTGTCCTGCGGAGGCGATTAAAGACAAGCAAAGCATTCTTCGAGCCCCTGAGAGCATTCTTTGCGTCGGCAAGGGGATCGCCACTGGCTTCACGCTTATGGTTTTTGCTTGAAGTCATTTGTCATTAGCCTCTGCTGTTCTCGCGTGATGCCATGGCACGATGAGTTAGAAACAAATGCTGCTGGCACGTTCTGCCGATTGGCCCTCATGCATCTTAGACTACACTGTCAGTCGGCGTTGTGCTGGACGCGTCGCATTGGCTCTACACATCTTAGCCCCAGTAACTGGGCGTAGAATCTGACGGCTTGCGTTGAGTCCGTGCGGCCTCAGAAGATGGACAGGCCGGTCAGCGTCGTGAACCGGTCCAGCGCCTCCACGCCCGCCACCGAGTTGCCCCGCGCATCCAACCCGGGGCTCCACACGCACAGGCCGCAGCGGTTGGGGATGACCGCGATGATGCCGCCGCCCACGCCGCTCTTGCCCGGCAAGCCCACGCGGTAGGCGAACTCTCCCGCCGCGTCGTACGTGCCGCAGGTGAGCATCACCGCGTTGACCTGCTTGGCCTGGCTGCGCGTGAGCAACCTTGATCCATCCGCGCGCTGACCATGCCGGGCGAGGAAGCCACAGGCCCGGGCCAGGTCCGCGCAGCTCATCGCCAGCGAGCACTGCCAGAAGTAGTGCTCCAGCACCTCCGGGACGGCGCTCTCCATGTTGCCGTAGCTCGCCATGAAGTGGGCCAGCGCGCTGTTGCGGTGGCCGTGTTCCGCCTCCGACGCCGCGATGACCGGATCGAAGTCCACGGACGGATTGCCGCTCTCCGCTCGGAGGAAGTCCCGCAGCGTGCCGCGCGCATCCCCGGTGAGCCGCTGCAACCGGTCCGTGATGACCAGCGCTCCCGCGTTGATGAACGGGTTGCGCGGGATGCCCTGCTCGTACTCCAGCTGCACCAGCGAGTTGAACGGGTTGCCCGACGGCTCCTTGCCCACGCGCTTCCACAGCGCATCCCCGTCCCGCGCCAGCGCGAGCGCCAGCGTGAACACCTTGGAGATGCTCTGGATGGAGAACGGCTCGCGCCAGTCCCCCACGCCATACACGTCCCCCTCCACCGTCGCGAGCGCCATGCCGAAACGGCGCGGGTCCACCGCCGCCAGCGCCGGGATGTACGTCGCCACGCGGCCCTGCCCCACCACCGGCCGCACCGCATCCCAGACCTCCGACAACACCGCCTGGTAGTCCATGTCCCGCCATCCTCGTCCGGAAAGGACGGGGACGCTTTCAGAATTTCCGCGCCGCGGTGTCTGCTGGGCATGCGCCTGTTCTCGACCACGTTCCTGGCCCTCTCCCTCCTGGGCTCCGTCCCCACCGCGTGCTGCAGCAATCCCAGCCCGTCCACCAACGCCTGCCAGACCCCGGAGGAAACGCCGACGGACCCGGGCACGGTCCACGTGACCCAGATCGGCGCCGGGGAGTTCAGGGCCGCGGACCAGACCTGGCCCTATCAGCTGCTCAAGCTGGAGGTGCCCGGCCGCGCCGCGACCTATGCGCAGTGGTTCCCGCCCCGGAAGCCGGGCGTGTCCCCCACGGTCGTGCTCACCAAGCCCTATGACGGCATCGCCTGGACCGGTGAGGCCGTGGACGCGAAGTGGGCCGCGCGCGGCGCCGGCATCCACCCGGACGACAGTGAGCCGCACTACGGGCCGGGCTCATCACCCATCGCGTTCACGCCCACCACTCCGGAGATCATCGCGGGCGAGGCCTTCATCCACCTGCTCCATGACTTCGGCGTGCTCGCCGTCTTCGGCCGCTTCTACGCAGGCGGAGACCTCCAGAATGACCGCGACGACATGAACGCGGGCATGCGCTTCCTGGCCCAGGCCCCCAACGTGGACACCCGCCGCATCGGCATCTTCGGCGGATCCTGGGGCGGCTACGAGGCGCTCTACGCCGCGGCGGACGCCCCCTCCACCGTGGTGCCCGCCGTGGGCGTTGCCCTGTGCCCGCTGTCCGACTTCGCCGCGGAGGTGGACTACGTGAGCCGGTGGGTGCCCGCGCGCGTGAGCGACCCGGCCATGCGCTCGCGCTACCAGCAGTTCTTCGAGCCCTACTTCCGCCGCATCTACGCCACCACCGGCGGCGACCCCGTCACCCCCGGCACGGACTACACGCGCTGGACCGCCGCCCACCTGGCCAGCACCGTCCAGACGCCGTTCCTCATCCTCCACGACGACTGGGACACGCTCATCCCCGTGGAGCACACGCGCGCGCTCGTCGCCCAGGCCCCGCAGCGCTTCACGCCCATGTACTTCCAGAACCTCCCGGCCGTGGACTGGAACACCCTGCCGCCGGACCACGGGCCGTTGCTCAGCGCGCACGGCAGCGTCGTCATCACACTGAGTCTGGGGCACCTGCTCGTGACGCTGGGCGCGGCGGAGCACCCCCTCTACGTCCCTCACGCACAGGGCACCGTGCGCACGTGGCTGCAGGGCGTGCGCGCCGCCCAGGAGCAGGGCCGCGACGTGAGCGACGTGGTGCCCCGCCTGCAGGAACTCACCGACCCGCGCGTGCTGATGTTCGAGCCCACGCTGGGAGCGCTCCAGCCGGGCGCCGCCTTCATCGCCCAGGAGCTCAACGCCGTCTGGGGTACGAGATTCACCGACGCCAACGTGCGCTCGGCGATTGGTCCCGGCCTGCCCAAGCCCTGAGCCAGCGTATGGTCGTCTCCATTGGCATCGGAAAACGTCGGAACGCCCATTACATGGGCATGCTCGCGGTAGCGCTCGCATTCGTGGGTGTGGGCTGTGGTGGCGGCGCCCATGCGCGGGCGAGCGACACCCAGCCTGGTGGCACCGCGGTGTATTTGGCCCAGGCGCAGTGCGGCCCCCAGGACTCCACCGTCAGCTGCTGTGTGAAGACGCACCCAGGCAACCCTGTTCGCTGTGGGGCCACGGAGTTGGAGGCCGAGGACATCCTCCTGTTCGCCCGGGCCGCCGAGGAGCTCTCCCGAGACCTTCCGGAGTGGAAGCGCGCCTGCCTGGAGACGTACGTGCAATGCCAGGAGGACCACTGGTCAGGCTCCTGCTACGACTGCTTCCGGTACTGCGAGGGGCAACAGGGCGACTGGCCCCGCGACAAGTGCCGGAAGAGGAAGGGTGGTCGCTGAGCATGTCCGAGGACCTCGACTGGGACCCCGTGCGGGAACTGGCTTCGCGCGTGGAAGCGGGAGAAGCGCTGGTGCTCACTCCAGAGGTGCGCGACCTGCTGCTGCGCACGGCCCGGCAGGTGGCCATCCCCGAGTCCGACGCGCAGTCTGCCTTCCAGGACGTGGCCACCGCGACCGCGCTGCTGCGCGAGGCACGCGGTCGAATTCGCGAAGGCTCCATTCGGCTGAACATCACGGAGATGCGGGCGCGGGACCTTGTACGAGCGGGTGACAAGGCCGGAGCACGGAAGCTGCTGGAAGACCTGCTCGCCGTGGAGGCAGTGCCACTCTATCGCGAGCAGATAGAACTGGCCCTGGAGGACCTGGACTGAGAAGCGCACACCCGCCTGCCCCCCATGGCACCGGAAAAACACCGGCATGTCGATCCACGCCCGGGCCATTCGTCGCCAATTTGGACGGGCAAATGGACTGCCCGGAAGGGATGGATGCGACCATGGAGCTGACGGTGACGGAGTTCGTGACGCTGGATGGCGTGGTTCAGGCTCCGGGAGGCCCGGGGGAGGACACGAGCGGCGGCTTCGCCCATGGCGGCTGGGTGCAGCCTCATTCCAGCGCGGAGCTCGGCGCGCACGTTGTCGACATCTTCAGTCGAGCGGACGCGTTCCTGCTCGGGCGCGGGACGTACGAAATCTTCGCCAACTACTGGCCGCGCGTGACGACGCCGGACGCCCCCATCGCCCGGTCGCTCAACACGCTGCCCAAGTACGTGGCGTCCACCACGCTGCGCCGCGTGGAGTGGGCGAACTCGACGCTGTTGGAGGGGGACACGGTGGAGGCGGTGCGCCGCCTCAAGGCCTCGCCCGGCCGCGAGCTGCAGGTGCATGGAAGCTGCGGCCTGCTGCAGACCCTGCTGGAGCATGACCTGGTGGACATGCTGCATCTGCACGTCATCCCCGTGACGATTGGCAGCGGCCGGCGCCTCTTCGGAGCGGGAACGCAGCCCCGCACGCTGCAACTCGCCGCGTCCCAAATCACGCCCAAGGGAGTGGCGCTGCTCACCTACCGGCGCGTCGGGCCCCTGCGGGTCGGCACCATCGGACAAGCGGATTGATGCGTCAGCGCAGGCCCGCGAGCTTCGCCAGCTCGCGGGCCATGGCGCGCAGCTCCTCCGCGCCCGCCGCGTTCGGGCTCACGTCGAACACCACCTCGTAGCCCAGGCCCGCTTGGTTGATGGCCTCCGAGCGCGGGACGCGGGCCTTCAGCACTGGCACCGTCACGTCCTTCAGCGCCTCCTCCATCGCGACGTTGGTCGCTGGCGTGCGCCGGTCCCACAGGTTCACCGCGGCCACCAGCTGGCCGCCCTGCTCGCGCACGTCTCGCCACGCGGTCTCAATCTCACCCAGGCCCTGCAGCGCGAACGCCCCCGTGGGCACCGGCGCCACCACCACGTCCGCGAAGCACAGCACGGCCTCCGTGAACGCGCCGATGCTCGGCGGCGTGTCCACGATGATGACGTCCGGCGTCCACGACAGCGTCTTCAGCGCGCGCGGAATCGCCTGCAGCCGGTGGCCCCAGCCGAACAACTCGCGCTCCAGCGCCGCCATGCGCGGAGCCCCCGGCGCGATGAACAACCCCTGCCGCTTCGGCGACGCCACCACGATTTCATCCAACTTGTGCTTCGGCCGCGGCCCGAAGGCGTCCGCCACGCACGGGCCTTCCCGCGACTCCAGGCCCAGCACCAGCGACGCATGCGCCTGCGGCTCCAGATCCAACAGCAGCACCCGGTGGCCCGCGTCCGCCAGCGCCGCCGCCACGTGCGAACACAGGGTCGTCTTCCCCACGCCACCCTTGATGGTGCAGAACGCAATCGTCGGCATGACCTCGGGGTCTACCAGGAATCCCCCACGGCGCGGGGCCGCTCCGGATTGGACCGACCGCCCCATCCGGAGCGCTCCAGAATGGAGCAGCCTGCCCTGCCCTACCCATGCCACTCCAATGATTCCAGCCCCTTGGCGCTGGCACCGGACGTGCTCTGTCCCCTCCACGTCAGGGCGCCCCCAGCGGGTGTCGGAGCATCAGGAGACTCACCATGGAAATCCGCTTCTTTGGCGTTCGGGGCAGCATCGCGGTGTCGGGCTCGCGCATCGGTGGCAACACCGCGTGCGTGGAGGTGACGAGCCAGGGCGAGCGGCTGATCCTCGACGCGGGCACGGGCATCCGGGCGCTGGGCGAAGTCATGATGCGCGAGGGCGCGCCGCAGAAGGCGACGATGTTCTTCTCGCACCTGCACTGGGATCACGTGCAGGGCTTCCCCTTCTTCACGCCCGCGTACCTGCCCACCACGTCGCTGACGATGTACGGCCCCGGCGCGAACGGTGCCCAGGCGCTGGAGTCCACGCTGTCGCAGCAGATGCGCCCGCCGCAGTTCCCGGTGCCGCTGTCCACCATGCGCTCGAAGATGACCTTCGGCGCCGCGCTGCACGGCCGCACCGTGGAGGTGGGCCCCTTCAAGGTGACGCCCATCGACGTGCCGCACCCGGACGGCTGCATGGCCTACCGCGTGGAAGCGGACGGCCACTCCTTCGTGTACGCCACGGACGTGGAGCTGCCGGAGCGCCTCACGCCGGACGTGGCCCGCCACTTCGAGGGCGCGGACGCGCTGTGCCTGGACGCGCAGTACACGCCCGACGAGTACGAGGGCAAGAAGGGCATGTCCAAGAAGGGCTGGGGCCACTCGACGATGATGGACGCGGCCAAGGTGGCCAAGGACCTGCACGCCGGGCGCCTCTTCCTCTTCCACCACGACCCGTCCCACGCGGACGAGCTGCTGGAGGACATGGCCCAGGAGGCGCGCGGCCTGTTCCCCTTCACCGAGCCCGCGCGTGAAGGCCAGCGCATGCTCCTGGGCCGCGCGGCGGGCGCATGAGCGCCGCGAGCCCGGAGCCGTGCGATAGACTGTCTCCAGCGCCCTTCTCACTTCCGCCGCTGCCCGCCGCCATGCCCTCGTCCCCGCCGGATGTGTCCCAGGTCCTGCTCCCCCTTGGCGGCCTCGTCGGGCGCGAGGTGGACCTGGACGCCTTCCTCCAGACGCTCGTGGACCGCATCGCCATCACGCTCCAGGCGGACCGGGGCACGCTGTGGCTGTTGGACCCCGTGCGCCGCGAACTCTTCAGCCGCGCGGCGCACCTGCCGGAGGTCGCGCAGATCCGCGTGAAGCTGGGCCAGGGCGTGGCGGGCTACGTGGCGGAGGCCGGCGAGCCCGTGCACGTGCCGGATCCGCGCGGCGAGCGCCGCTTCTTCGCGGACATCGACCGGATGACGGGCTACCGCACCATCAGCCTGGCCGCGGTGCCGCTGCGCGACGCGGCGGGCGCCGTGTACGGCGTGCTCCAGGTGCTCAACCGCCTGGGTGGTGGCCCCTTCACGGAGGACGACACCCGGAGGCTCACCGACATCGCGGCGCAGGTGAGCACCGCGCTCCAGAGCACCAGCCTCTACCAGGAGCTCCAGCGCGCGAAGGATCAGCCGCAGGCCCCGGTGGGCTACTTCTTCAACCGCATCATCGGAGAAGCCCCGCCGCTCAAGGCCCTCTACCGACTGGTGCAGAAGGCCGCGCCCACGGACGCCACCGTGCTGCTGCGCGGGGAGAGCGGCTGCGGCAAGGAGCTCTTCGCGCGCGCCATCCACGTCAACGGCCCCCGGCGCGACAAGCCCTTCGTGAAGGTGGACTGCGCGGCCCTGCCCGCCGCCCTCATCGAGAACGAGCTCTTCGGCCACGAGAAGGGCGCCTTCACCGGCGCCGACCACCGCGTGCCCGGTAAGTTCGAGGCGGCCGACGGAGGCACCGTCTTCATCGACGAGCTGGGCGAATTGCCCCAGGCCGTGCAGGGCAAGCTCCTGCGAGTGCTGCAGGACCGCGAGTTCGAACGCGTGGGCGGCACGCAGGCCGTCAAGGTGGACGTGCGCATCGTCGCGGCCACCCACCGCGACCTGCCGCGCATGGTGGCGGAGGGCAGGTTCCGCGAGGACCTCTACTACCGCATCAAGGTCGTGGAGCTGCTCCTGCCCCCGCTGCGTGAGCGCGGCGCGGAGGACATCGAGCGGCTCGCCCGCCACTTCGTCGCCACCGCCGCGAAGCGCCACCGCCTGCCCGTGCCCCGCCTCGGCGCCACCGCGCTCGCGAGGCTCAAGCGCTACCGCTGGCCCGGCAACGTGCGCGAGCTGGAGAACTGCATCGAAAGCGCCGTGGTGCTGTCCGAGGGCGAAATCCTGGAGGAGCACCTGCCCCTGCCCTCCCTGGACCGGGCGCCCTCGCCCACCGAGCCAGGCGCGTTCACCGAGCCTGGCGCGCCGCGAGCGTCCGCCGCCGCGCCGGACGCACCGCTGCTCCTTCCACTGGCGGAGGTGGAGCGGCGCCACATCCTGCGCGTGCTGGAGGCCGTGAAGGGCAACCGCACCGCGGCGGCGCGCACGCTGGAGATCGGCCGTAACACGCTCGCCCGCAAGCTCAAGGAGTACGGCCTGGCGGACGAGGGCTGAGCGTCGAATCACACTCGGGACCCGAGCCCCGCCCCCCAGCAGGCGGCCATCGGGGCGGCTGCCTGTCCGGGGGTGCCTTTCGGCGGACACCGGGGGCACCTCTCAACGGGGCCGTGGTGCGTACCGCGAGGGCCGGACACGTGCCCGTCCCAGGGGGAAGGAGCACGTCATGGCGGATGTCCTCGATGCCCAGTCAAGCGGGCCCCCGGCGCATCGGGAGGCGCGGACCGGCAGGATCATTGGCATCTCCGTGGTGGCCGCCCTGGGCGGATTCCTCTTCGGCTTCGACACCGCCGTCATCAACGGCACGGTCGCCGCCCTGAAGGCCGAGTTCGCCGCGAGCAGCCTGGGCCTGGGGCTGGCGGTGTCCTCCGCGCTCATCGGCTCGGCGGCGGGCGCCTTCGCGGCGGGGCCCTTCGCGGACCGCTACGGCCGCCGGCGCACGATGATGCTCGCGGCGGCGCTGTTCATCATCAGCGCCATCGGATCGGGGTTCGCGTTCTCCCTCTGGGACCTGAGCTTCTGGCGGCTGGTGGGCGGCCTGGGCGTGGGCTTCGCCAGCGTCGTGGCGCCCACATACATCGCGGAGATCGCCCCGGCGTACCTGCGCGGCCGCCTGGCGTCCCTGCAACAGCTGGCCATCGTGACCGGCATCTTCGTGGCCCTGCTGGGGGACTTCGCCATCGCGCTCTACGCGGGCTCCGCCTCCAACCCCACCTGGCTGGGCTTCACCGCGTGGCGGTGGATGTTCTTCAGCGGCCTGCCACCCGCGCTCTTCTACGGCATCGGCGCCGTCTTCATCTCGGAGTCCCCGCGCTTTCTCGTGGCCATGGGGCGCGAGCAGGAGGCGCTGAGCGTGCTGCGCGACATCGAGGGGGACGCCGCGCCCTCCAAGGTCGTGGAGATCCGCCGCTCGCTGCGCACGAACTACACGCCGCACCTGGCGGACCTGAAGGGCGGCCGCTTCGGGTTCCTGCCCATCGTGTGGATCGGCATCGTGCTCGCGATGCTCCAGCAGTTCGTGGGCATCAACGTCATCTTCTACTACTCCAGCGTCCTCTGGCAGGCGGTGGGCTTCTCCGAGCACAACTCGCTGGCCATCACCGTCATCACCAGCGTCACCAACATCCTCACCACGCTGGTGGCCATCGCGTTCGTGGACCGGGTGGGAAGAAAGCCCCTGCTGATCATCGGCTCCGTGGGCATGGCGCTCACGCTGGGCCTGCTGGCGTATCTCTTCGGCACCGCGCCGTTGGACGCCGCGGGCAAGCCCGTGCTGCAGGGCGCGGCCGGCACCACCGCGCTCATCGCCGCGAACCTCTACGTCGTCTTCTTCGGCTTCTCGTGGGGCCCCGTCGTCTGGGTGCTGTTGGGCGAGATGTTCCCCAACCGCATCCGCGCGCTCGCGCTCTCCGTCGCGGCCATGGCGCAGTGGCTGGCCAACTTCCTGGTGTCCGCCACGTTCCCGTCGCTGCAGGCCGTTGGACTCGGCTGGGCGTACGGCCTGTATGCCGCGGCCGCCGTGTTCTCCCTCTTCTTCGCCGCCAGGTTCATCCGCGAGACGAAGGGTCGGGAGCTGGAACAGATGTAGCCCCGTGAGACAGGGCAATACGCGGAAGCTTGTACACCCGTACGGGCTTTCTGCATTTTTACGCACCGGCTGGGTGAGAAAACACCTGTTCCATTTGACACCTGGGGTCACCGGCTTTCAGCATCACCTTCATGCTGAAACATTCCCCCCCGTTCCCCCGACTCGCGAGCGTTCTGCTCGCTTCCCTCCTCCTCACACTGACAGCCTGTCCCGGCGACGAAGGCTCTGACAACGACGGCGGCACGAATCTCACGGACGGCGGCTCCACCGATGGTGGCGACACGCTGCCCGACGGCGGTTCGTATGACCCGGGCCCCCAGATCTGCGGCGACGGCAAGGTCCAGAAGGGCGAAGCCTGTGACGACGCCAACACCGTGAGCGGCGACGGCTGCACGTTCGACTGCAAGGAGGTGGAGGTCGGCTTCGAGTGTCCCCAGTGGGGCCGGCCCTGCGGCATCGCGACGGCGTGTGGCAACGGCATCGTGGAGGAAGGCGAGAAGTGCGACGACCGCAACAAGGAATCCAACGACGGCTGCAAGGCGGACTGCTCCGAGGTGGAGACCGGCTGGTCCTGCCCCTTCCAGGGCCAGCGCTGCCGCGCGTCCGAGTGCGGTGACAAGATCATCGCCGGCGAGGAGGAGTGCGAGGACGGCAACAGCGCCGACGGCGACGGCTGCAGCAAGACCTGCCGCCTGGAGCCGGGCTACAAGTGCGATGCCATCGACCAGCCGTGCACGAGGACGACCTGCGGCGACGGCAAGAAGGAAGGCACCGAGCAGTGCGACGACGGCAACCACGACATGGGCGACGGCTGCTCGCCGCTGTGCGTGCTGGAGCCCCGGTGCGTGAACGGCACCTGCGAGGCCCGCTGCGGCGACGGCGTCATCCTCCCCGGTGACACCACCGAGCAGTGCGACGACGGCAACACCCGCTCCAACGACGGCTGCTCGTCCGACTGCAAGCTGGAGGCGGGCTTCGCCTGCTTCAACGTCAAGGGCACCCTGCCGAACGAGGTGGAGATCCCGGTCGTCTACCGCGACTTCCGTGGCAAGGGGCAGCCCGTCGGTGGCAACTACCCCGCCACCATCCACCCGGACTTCGACGACGCGAACGGTGCGGAGCAGGGCATCGTCGGCGCGAAGTTCGCCGCCCTCGGCGCGGACGGCAAGCCCGTCTACGCGAAGGAAGGCGTGGCCTCCGGCACCACCCACGGCAAGACGGCGTTCGACCAGTGGTACCGCGACACGCCCAACATCAACGTCACCGAGGTCAGCACGCTGAAGCTCGCCAAGCAGCCGAACGACTCCTACGTGTTCGACGACCAGACCTTCTTCCCGCTCGACGACAGCGGCTGGGTGGGCCTGGGCAAGGAGAACAAGCTCAACGACAACAACGGCATCAAGCGCAACTTCAGCTTCACCAGCGAGACGCGCTACTGGTTCGAGTTCAAGGGCAACGAGGTGCTGACGTTCCTGGGTGACGACGACGTCTGGGTGTTCATCAACCGCAAGCTCGCCCTGGACCTGGGCGGCGTGCACGGCGCCACCTCCGGCACGGTGTCCCTGGCGGACGCGGCCACCGTGTCCGGCCTGGGCCTGGTGAAGGGCAAGATCTACGAGGTCGTCGTGTTCCAGGCGGAGCGCCACACGTCCCAGTCCTCGTACAGGCTGACCCTGAACAACTTCGAGACCCAGCGCACCGAGTGCAAGTCCACCTGCGGCAACGGTACGGTCGATCAGGGCGAGACGTGCGACAACGGCAACGCCAACGGCCCGGGCTACGGCAAGTGCAGCCTCACCTGCATCTGGAACGCCCGCTGCGGCGACGGCATCACCCAGTACAACTTCGGCGAGACGTGCGACGACGGCAACACCAACGACCGCGACGCCTGCCCGAACAACTGCGTGATCGATCCGGGGTAGTCGTCCCGCCGTCCCCGGCTCCGGCGCCCACCCGGGCCGGAGCCCCCCGCCCGGGCCTCACAGGGTCCGGGCGAGCATGAACACGGCGGCCAGGGACAGCGCCCCGGCCGCCGCGAAGTGCCTCCAGGCCCGGCGGGACAACACCCCGCCGGTGCCCGTGGCGCCCTCCCCCAGCACCATCAGCGCCGGACGCCCACCGCGCCCGCGCAGCTCGTAGGTGCCGTCGCGGGACCCGCGCTGAAGCTCCCCCACCACCAGGCACGCCTCCCCGGGGACGCCCACGCGCTCCCAGGACAGCGCCTGCGTGGGCGCCTCCAGCAGCTCCGCCCGGGTGAGCGCGGGCGGCGCCAGGCACCGCCGCACCTCCACCGGCGCCAACAGCGCGGACGGCGCGAAACCCACCGTCGCTCGTGTGCGCTCGCCCTTCAGGATCAGCACCGGCGAGTACGCGCGCTCCCGCGACAGGAGCGGCCCCTTGCGGCCGTGCGTCCCCACCGCGTGCACCGCCGCGTCGTAGAAGGCGCACGGCACGCCGCCCGGCGACGTCAGCGCCTCCACGGAATCCAGCTGGCCCCGGTACACGCCGAAACCCGGGGACCGCCCCGCGCGCAGGGCCTCCACCGCCTCATCAAGTGACATGGGCGCGGCGCCTCGCAGCGCATCCGCCCGCAGGCGCACCCGGGCACCCCGGGCGGACACGCCCGCGGCCAGCACCAGCAGCACGCCGCCCAGCGCCTTCACCAGCACGTCCGGCGACACGGGCACCAGCGGCGTCCCGCGAATCCACGGGACGAAGAGCACCAGCCCCAGGGCCAGCGCCCCGAAGCCCGCGAGCATCCAGCGAGGCCGCGCCCCCGTGGGCGTCCGCCCCAGGGTGAAGGTCGCCCAGAGCAGCAGGGCCAGTCCCACGCCACAGAGCGGCAGCAGGAGCACGCGCCCCAGGTCCAGGTCCACGGCCATGCCCCACCCCCGCCCGCGTGCCGGACGGCCCCGCGGTGGCGGAGCCCGGCGGGAGCAAGATGGGAACGGGCGGACGGGGCGGCAAGCCCCATCCCCTGCTGGATGCAGCGGCGACTACTCGGGGGCGACGCGGCGCACGGGGCGCTCCTGCAGCGGCCCCACGACCTTCAGGTCATCGAAGGTGCACTCGAGGTTGCGGCAGCCCAGGGCCAGCTTGCCCACGCGGCCCTCGAAGCCCGGCAGCACCTTGGAGGCGAAGAGCTTCTTGTTGAGGTAGGCGTCCACCCGCACGCCGCTCTTCTGCCGCTTGAGCTGGAGCTTCACCAGGAAGGGGCCCTGCTTGGGCACCGGCATCTCGTCCTGGACCAGGTTCTTGGTGTCCTCCGCGCTGTTGCCCACCACCTCATGCCCGTCTTCCGGGGAGAAGTAGCGCCACGACAGGCGCATGCCCGCGTCGGGGATGGCGAAGACGGACACCTGCACGTCGCGGATGCGGAACGCCAGCTCGCCGAAGTGCTGCCCGTCCTCCTCCACCGACCACTTCTTCCCCAGCGGGTTCACGTCCATCAGCACTTCGGCCGTGAAGTCGTCGCTCGTGAAGTAGCGGTGCGCCAGGTACGCGCGCGGCACCAGCTTGCCGTCCGCCTCCCTGCCGGCCTGCACGACGCGCAGCTCGCCCTGGTCCATCGTCCACGTGCCGCTATGGACGTTGATCTCCTCCTCGCCCTGCTCGAAGCCCAGCTCCAGGGTGGCGCTGGCCGAGCCGGCCGCGGGCGGCGTGAGCCTCAGGCCGGAGAACACTTCCCCTTCCGTGTTGGCCGGGAAGTGCATGACCGGAGGGACCGGATCCGAGATGACCGGAGTGCCGGTCAGGCTCCCGAAGCCCACGAAGGCGCGCACCGCGAAGCCCAGCACGGCCAGGCCGCCCACCACGGACAGGCCGGTGCGCACCCGGCCCCAGCCCGCGTGGAGCGCCTCCAGCACGGCGGCCTCGGGGGCCGTGATGGCCTTCATCGAGGCCACGTGCGAGGGCTGCGCGCGCGCCAGCGCCGACGCGGGCGCCACCACGTGCGGCGACGACGAGGCCGACACCAACCCCTCCAGCGCCTCGCACACCTCCGTGGCGGTGGCGTAGCGGGCCTCGCGGTCCGTCTCCAGCAGGCGCTCCACCACCGGATCCAGGCGGGGGTCCAGGCCGCGCACGCGCTCGGACGGCAGCTTGAAGCGGCCCACGGGCAGCTCGCCCGTGAGCGCCTCGTACATCATCACGCCCAGGGAGAAGAGGTCCGCGCGGCCATCCACGTTCTTCGCGTCCCGGCGCTGCTCCGGGGCCATGTAGTTGAGCGTGCCCATGGCCACCGCGGTCGCGGTGAGGTGCTTCTCCGAGTCCGGCTCGCGGATGCCCGCCAGGCCGAAGTCCGCCACCTTCGCGTGCAGCCGTCCATCCAACAGGATGTTCTCCGGCTTGAGGTCGCGGTGGATGATGTTCTTCGCGTGCGCGCACTCCACGGCGCGCGCCACCTGGAGCAGCACCTTCAGCGACTGCGCGGGCGAGAGCGGCTCCCTGCCGCTCAGCGCGTGGCGCAGCGACTGGCCCTCCACGTACTCCATGACGAAGTAGTAGTGCTCGCCCTCCACGCCCCGGTCGATGATCTGCACGATGTTCGGGTGGCTCAGGGCCGCGAGCGCGGTCGCCTCCTTGTCGAAGCGCGACACGAACTCCTCGTCCTTCGCCAGCCGGGGCGGAAGCACCTTCACCGCCACCGTGCGGCCCAGGGACCGCTGGCGCGCGAGCCACACCTCGCCCATGCCGCCGCGCCCCAGTATCTCCAGGAGCTCCAGGCCCGGCAGCTGGGGCTTCGCGCCCGTCAGCATCGTCTCCGCGTTCTCGATGTCGCGGAGGCCCGTGTTCAAGGGCGCGCGCGGGGCCTTCACCCCCAGCGACTCCGGGCGCACCAGCGTGGCTCCGATCAGCTCCGGAGCCGACGGGTCCGCCGCGGGCAATGCCACTCCAGCTGAAGGCGCGTCGCGGCCCTCGGCGGAGGCAGGCACCACCCCCGCGGGAACCTCGCCTTCGTCCGCCCTGCCCACGCCATCCGGTCGCGGGATGTTCATCTCGTTGCCCCCTGGGACGGAGCCGGCCCTCATCTCCTGTCCCACCGAGTCCGTCCTGCCCGCTCCAACCCCCGGAGCAGCGGAAGGTGACGTCGATTCTGGCGGATCATCCGCCGTGCGCGGCGTGAACGTCACCGCGATGCCTGCTTCGTCCTGGGCCTTGTCGGCCGGACGGATGCCCGACGGCTCGGCCGGGCGGTGGATGCCGGACACGTCCGCGCGCCGCACCTCGAACCGGATGCCGCAGCGGCACGTCACCTTCTGGCCGCTCACGTACACCCGGGTGTCGTGCACCGTGCCGCAGTTGGGGCACGACTGGGTCGTCGTCATGGACGAGGAGCGCACCGTCAGCGCACCTTGCGGGAGGTGGAAGTGGTCAGCTCCGCGCCGTGGACGCGGAAGGTCTGCACGCCCTTCTCCTTGCCCTTCACCTGCAGCACCGGCAGCTCCTCCACGTCGAAGCCCGGCCCGGACTTGCGCACCGTGGCCTCCGACGCCAGCACCTCGCCGCTCTTCGCGATGCCGCACAGCCGCGACGCGGTGTTCACGGTGTCGCCAATGGCGGTGAACTCGTGCCGCTCCGCGCTGCCCATGTAGCCCACGACCGCCTGGCCGGTGTTCACGCCGATGCCCACTTCAATGGGCTTCTTGCCGTCCAGCACGCGCTGCCGGTTGAGCTCCGTGACGGCGTCCTGCATCTCCAGCGCGGCGCGCAGGGCCCGGGCCGGATCATCCGGGTGCGACGACGGCGGACCCCACACCGCCATCACGCAGTCCCCGATGAACTTGTCCAGGTTGCCCTCGTAGCGGAACACCACGTCCGCCATGGCGGTGAAGAAGCTGTTGAGCATCGACACCACCTCCTGCGGCGAGTCGCTCTCCGCCAGGGTGGTGAAGCCACGGATGTCCGCGAACAGGCAGCTCACCTCCGCGAGCCGGCTCTGGCGCAGGTCCTCCGTGCCGCCGTTGATCACCGCGTCCGCCACCGCCTTGGACAGGAAGCGAGACAGCTCCGCGCGCGTCACCGCCTCGTTGCGGATCTGCTCCGCCAGGGCCGCGTTCTCCAGCGCGATGCCCGCCTGCGCGGCGATGCCGGAGAGGATGGTCAGGTCCTTCTCCGAGAAGGCGTTGATCTGCTGGCGGCTGTCCAGGAACAGCACCGCCATGATGTCGCCGTTGACGAGCAGCGGCACCGCCATGGCGGAGCGGATGCCCTGCGCCACGATGCTCTCCGCGGCGGAGAAGCGCTCGTCGATGATGGCGTCCGCCGTGAGCACCGCCTTGCCCGTCTCCACCACGCGCTTGAGCACGGTGTCCGACAGCATGACGTTCACCTGCTTGCCCTGCCGGTGGTGCACCGCGGCCGGGATGAACTCCCCCTGCGGGCCCACCTTCAGGATGACGCCGTGGTCGGCCGCGAGCAGCTCGAAGGCCACCTTGAGAATCTGTTCGAACAGGTCGTCCTGGGTGCCCTTGAGGCTCACCTGCCGGTGGAACTCGTGGACGATGCGCAGCTTCTCGTAGTCCCGGCGCAGCGCGGCGGTGTCCGTCACCTGGTCGGCCGGACGGAAGTTCTGCGGCACCTGGTCCATCTGCGCCAGGAAGGCCGGCATGGAGACGGCGTTGGCCACCACCGTCACGCCCGGCAGCGTGGGCGGGTTGGCTCCGCCGGGCGCGGCCTCGCCGCTGTGGAAGATGAGCCGCGAGGAGCCCAGGGCGATCTCATCCCCGTCCTTCAGGCGCATCTCGCCTGTCACCCGGCGGCCGTTGACGAAGGTGCCGTTGGACGAGTTGAGGTCGCGCAGCACGAAGTCGCGCCCCACCTTCTCGATGGTGGCGTGCTCCTTGGAGACCTCGCGGTCCACCAGCCGCAGCGTGTTGGAAGGATGGCGGCCGAGCGACGTGGTGGGGCCCAGGGGAAACTCCCCCAGCGTCCCGTCCGCGAACCGCCCCGTCAGGTGCGGCCCGCGCGGGTGCGACCCGGACCTGGGCGGGAATGGGGCGGGTGCCTGGTTCACGCGCGAATCCTCACCGGCCCGGACACTACCAGAGCCTTCCGCCCCAAAGGAACGCTCGCGAAGCGCCCCCGGTTCCAGGCCGCCAACGCCCTGCACGGCCGGTCAGTCCCGTCCCCCGCCGGGTGGCTCATAGGGACGGCGGGGCCACCGTCCCCGGGGCGGCGGGGTCCACGGAGGCGGCCGGGCGGCGCTCGGGGGCTCGGAACCCCAGGCCAATGGACGGCAGGAAGGTCATCCCACCCAGGTCCCGCTTCTGCCCGAAGACGACGGGGTTGCAGAAGACGTAGCCCCCGGTGAGCTCCGCGTAGAAGTGCACGTACTTGTAGCCCACCGCGAAGCCCACCGTGGAGCCCACGAAGTGGCTGTTCACCGTGGACGGCAGGCTCGCGTCGAAGCCCGTCACCGGCTTGCCCTGCTGGGAGAAGTCCACCAGCTGGGCGTCCAGCCGGGTGTGGCTGAAGACGTACTTGGGGGCGCCGTAGAGCTTGAACACGTCGCCGTACTCGGCGCTCAGGTACAGCGGCACCTCCACGTCGGTCCGGCTGAAGTCCCCCAATTGGACGACCTCCAGGACGTCCATCACCGCCCCGGAGAACAGGTACTTGGACACCCCCAGCCCCAGCGCCAGGTCATACGAGCGGCGCGGCCCCGGGCCGCCGTGGGCCAGGCGCACCTTGCCGTCGAAGCGCAGCGCGTTGCCGTTGTAGCGCCCGCCCACGTCGAACCCGTCCAGGAGCCCCACCCGCACCATCAGCTCCGGGTTCACCCCCGGAGGGGCCACCACCAGGGCCAGGCCCGCCGTCAGCAGGCGCTGCTGGTCCTCTTCCGTGAGGGTGTAGGGCCGGTCCTCCTCGATGGCCCGCTTCGCCGCGCGCCCCTGGTCGATGCCCACGTCCACCACCGACGCCAGCGTCCCCACCGGGACGAACACACCCATGCTGCCCGTCACCTGGACCTGCCCGGGCGAGAGCGTCTTCGCCGTCTGCATGGTGGACAACGGGGTCGCGCACCCCACGGCGAGGCCGGCGAGCCCCAAAAGGATCAGGGCGGGAAGGTTTCTCATGGGGTTGCAGGTTAAGCCCATTTCCGGCGCGAACGCTTCAATCCGCGCGCCCACGTGGTAAGGGGGCATCGTGCGAATCAAGCAAAAACCCGAGGACTTCTCCGTGAAGGAGTCCTACCGCTTCGACGAGGTCGAAAGCGGCAAGCATCGCGTCTACCTGATGGACAAGCAGAAGCTGTCCACCTTTGACGCGGTGAACCGAATCCGTGACGCGTTCGGCCTGAAGCCCGGCGCCATCAGCTACTGCGGCCTGAAGGACAAGCAGGGCCGCACCGAGCAGATCATCGCCGTGGATGGCGCGGACGTGGACATGCAGGAGCCCGACCTGCGCCTGAAGTTCCTGGGCCGGACGGACAAGCCGCTGTCCGCGAGGAACATCACCTCCAACCGCTTCTCCGTCACCGTGCGTGCCCTCACGCGCGACTCGCTGGCGCCCTTGAACCTGGCCGCCGCGGAGGTGAACCGGCTGGGCGTGGTGAACTACTTCGACAGCCAGCGCTTCGGCGCGCTCAAGCACGGCCAGGGCTTCATCGCCAAGGACCTCATCCGGGGCGACTTCGAGGCCGCGCTGCACAACTACTTCGCCCGCCCCTCGGACCTGGACCGCACCGAGGACGCCAAGGTGAAGGGCTTCTGGCGCGACAACTGGGGCAAGTGGGACGCGCGCGTGCCCTTCGAGGGCGCGAAGAAGTACCACCGCATCCTGCGCAGCCTGCGTGAGCACCCGGGCGACTGGCTCCGCGCGTTCCTGCAGATCGACTCGGACTACCGGGCGATGATCCTCTTCGAGTACCAGAGCTTCCTCTGGAACGAGGGCGTCCGGCGCTACCTCCAGCTGATGCTGCCGCGCGAAGCCATGTTCCCCATGCGCTACCAGGCCGGCACGCTCCTGCACTTCCGGGACGCGACGCCGGACGTGCTGCACACGCTGCGCGAGAAGACCTTCCCGCTCGTGGGGCCGGACTCCACCTTCCAGGATCCGAAGGTGGCGGAGGCCATGACCTGGGTGCTGGGCAAGGAGAAGCTCAAGCTCCCCGACCTGCGCATCAAGGGCGCGGAGCGGATGCTCTACTTCAAGGAGGAGCAGCGCCCGCTGGTGATGTTCCCGCACAAGCTCGTCGTGGGCCGCACGCAGAACGACGACGTGAACCGCGGAGACATCAAGGTCAACGTGGCCTTCACGCTGCCCCCGGGCGCGTACGCCACGCTGGTCATCAAGCGCCTGTTCCACTTCGAGTACACGGAGGACTCGAAGGAGGACATCCGCACCTCGCAGCGCCCGCGGCTCGTCACCACCGAGCGCGAAGAGGCCCGGGTGGAAGAGGCCCGGAGCGTCGCGCGTGCCTCGGAAGGACCTTCACGCCACCGCACCCTGGCGGACCGGGCCACCCCCCGCACCGCGCGTCCGGCCACGACCGAGCGTCCGGCCACGTCCGAGCGCCCCGCCCGCCCGGGCACCTCCCGTCGCGACGACCGGGCCGCACCGCCCGCGAAGGACGCCCGTCCCCCCAGCCGCATCGGCCGGCCGGCCCGCGCCCCCCGCGAGGAGCTGCCGGACCTGGATGAGGTCAGGGCCGCCCCCTCGCCTGCTCCCGAGCCGGAGATTCCGTTGGGCTTCCGGGCGAAGCAGAAGCAGCGCAAGCAGGTGAAGGCCGAGAGCCGGGCGGAAAAGGCCGAAAAGCAGCGCCTGGCCGCCGCCAAGTCCGCGAAAAAACAGAAGCGGAAGTGATGATCGAGGGCGGCGCAATGGCCTTTGGCCGCGCCCGTAGTCCAGGGTGTGAACGCTCTTGCCCTCGACTCGCTCCCCATGGCCATCGGAATGCTGATGGCTGAGGACGCCGCCCCGCTCCCCTGGAAGGCGGACGTGCAGGCCGCCCGCAAGGGGGACCCGTCCGCTTTCGAAGCGCTCGTTCGCAGTGTGCAGCGCCCGGTGTACGGCCTGGCGCTGCGCCTCTTGCAGAGCGACGCGGAGGCCGCCGAGGTCGCGCAGGAGGCCCTCCTTCGCGCGTACCAGAACCTCCACCGGTACGACGACTCGCGCCCGTTCGATCTCTGGGTGCTCGCCATCACGCGCAACCTCTGCCTGGACCTGCTCCGCCGCCGCACCAAGGTGCGCACGGAGGAGCTGGAGCCCATGAAGGAGATGCTCCCCAGCAACGAGGTCTCCCAGGAGGACGGGGCCATCGCGCGCGAGGAGCGGCAGTCACTGGAGGCCGCCATGGAGACGCTCTCCGTGGACGACCGTGAAGTGCTGGCCCTCTATTACGTCCAGAAGCGCACCACGAAGGAGATCGCGCAGATCATGGGCTGCGCGCCCGGGACCATCATGGCCCGCCTGTTCCGCGCCCGTGAAAAGCTTCGCAAGAAGATGACACCCGCCGAGGAGGAGACGCGATGAGCCCCACCCCCTGCCCCGATCTGGAGGTCCTCTTCGCGGAGCTGGAGGCCGGTGAGGGTCCCGCCCTGGATCACGCCGCGGAGTGCGAAGCGTGCGCGGCCCTGATGGAGGACCACCGCCTGCTGGAGAACGACTTGTTCCGGCTGGCGGATCCGCTACCGCCCCCGTCGCTGGTCGTGAACGTGATGGCCCGCGTCGCGGAGAGCCCCGTGCCCCAGCGCCGTGAGGTCTGGACGGGCCTGGCCATCCTGCTCACGTCCCTGGGCGTGGGCCTGGGCTTCCTGTTCACCAACGACAGGGCGCTCGGCCGCATGGGCACCGCGTTCGCGGCCAGCGTGCGTGACAGCCGCGCGTTCGTGGAAGGCCTGTTCAGCGGTGCGCACGCCCTGTGGAGCACCGCGGGGCTGGCGGTGGCCTGCATCGTCGCCTTCGTCGTGTTCACGTCGCTGTTCGGCCTGAAGCGCCTGGCCGGATCCCCTCCTCCGTCCCTCTCCGAAGCCTGAGCGTGACCATGAAGATCCTCCCCCGCCTGTTGCTTCCGACCCTCCTCCTCGGCGCTCCCCTGGCGCTCGCGGAAGGCGCCCCGGCCCCCGCCGCTGCCGCCACCGCTCCGGCCCGCACCATCGATGTGAGCTTCCGCGGTTCGCTGCGTGACGCGCTCAAGACCATCGCGGAGAAGGGCGGCCTGAACCTGGTCGTCACCGGCGACCTGGACACCCCCGCCGAAGTGCGGCTGCGCGGCATCAGCGCCGAGCAGGCCCTGCGCACCGTGGCCCGCGCCTATTCGCTCCACCTGGAGCAGGACGGCTCCATCTTCACGCTCCGCCCGCTCACCGCGAAGGAGAAGGAGTCCGGCGCGAGCACGGCCGCCACCCCGCCCGCGCCCGTCGCCCCGCCCGTCATCGCCGCCACTCCGCCCGCGCCGCCGGCCCCTCCCGAGCCGCCCGCCATGGACGCGAACGCGACGCCCGAGGAGCGCGCCCTGGCCCGCGAAGAGGCGGAGCGGGCGCGCGAGGAGGCCCGCGAAGAGGCGAGGCGCGCCCGCGATGAGGCCAAGCAGGCCGCGAAGGAAGAGGCCGAGGCCGCCAAGCAGCGCATCCGCGAGGAGATCCGCAGCTTCCGCGACAGCTTCAAGCACAAGAAGGGCAAGCGCGGCGCCCGGGACGTGGTGGCGCGCGGACAGAACCTGGAGGTGAAGGAGGGCGAGTCCGTGGAGAGCGCCGTCGTGTACGGCGGCAACCTCATCGTGAAGGGCACCGTGGAGGACGACGCGGTCACCTTCGGCGGCAACCTGGAGATCCAGGGGCACGTGGAGGGAGACGCGCACGCCTTCGGCGGCAACGTCATCCTGGGGCCCAACGCGCAGGTGGAGGGCGACGTGTCCGCCTTCGGTGGACAGGTGCAGAAGGCGGACGGCGCCATCGTGGAGGGCAGCCTGGAGTCCTTCGGCGGCGCGGGCCTGGGCCGCATGGTGGCGGGTGAAATCAAGCGCGGCATGCAGGACGGGCAGAACCACGACGCGTCGGTGGACCACGACGACGATGACGACCACGACCGCGGCGGGGGACTGGCGTCCTTCATCCTCCAGTTCGCGCTCCTCTTCGGCCTGGGCTTCCTGGGGCAGATGTTCTTCCCGGCGCGCATGAAGGAACTGGGCGATGAGATCCGCGCCAACCCCGCCCGCAACTTCTGGGTGGGCCTGGTCGGCATGGCGGCCCTCATCCCGCTGACCATCGTCCTGTGCATCACGCTCATCGGCATCCCGGTGGCGTTCGCCCTCCTGGTCGCCTCCATGCTGGGCACGGCGCTGAGCTACGCGGCCATCGCCAGCGAGGTGGGCACGCGGCTTCCGGTACTGCGCGGCCGCAAGACGCAGGCGGTGGTGCTCGCCCTGGGCCTGGGCCTCATCCTCCTGGTGAGCCACATCCCGGTGCTGGGTGTGTTCCTCAACCTCGTCCTCATCCCGCTGGCCTTCGGCGCGGTCATCCGCACCCGGTTCGGCTACCGCGGCCGGGGCATGCCGGAGCCCATCTTCCCCCGGAGCGAGAACCCGGTTTGACGCACCCGGCCTCACGGCCCCCGGATTGCCACACCGCATCATGAAGCCCCGCTCCCAAGCGCACCGGGAGTGGGGCTTTTTCCTTCTCCAACAAGTGCCACGCTCGCGCGCCATCACCTGCGCTGTCGTGACCGGGTGTTGACGGTGGGCGGGCGGCCGTTGACGGGCTTTGACCGGCTCCGTCGGGTGCGCCATTTTGCGCGGCACCCATGCGACGCCTCCCAGACGCAACCCCGCGCGGCAGGGCCATCACCGTGGACCTCGAGGGCGAGAGCATCCCCGCCATCGAAGGTGAGCCGGTGGCGTGCTCCCTCATCGCCGCGGGCGAGAACGTCCTCTCCCGCTCCGTGAAGTACCACCGCCCACGCGGGCCGTACTGCTTCGCCGCGGCCTGCTCGCACTGCCTCATGCGCGTGGACGGGCTGCCCAACGTCTACACCTGCCGCACCCCCGCGAAGGAGGGCATGCGGCTGGAGCGGCAGAACGCGTACCCGTCCGCGAAGGTGGACATCTTCGAGACCATCGACTGGTTCTTCCCCAAGCGCCTGGATCACCACGAGATGTTCGCGGGCGTGCCGGTGGCGGAGGACGTGATGGCGCGCGTGGCCCGGCAGCTGGCCGGCCTGGGCCTCTTGCCCCGGGAGGCGGGCCCGGCGCCCCTGCCCCCTCGCACCTTCCACACCCCCGTCGCGGTGGTGGGCGGCGGCGCGGCGGGCCTGGAGGCGGCGCGGGTGCTCGCCGGACAGGGCGTGCCCTTCCTGCTCTTCGAGCGCGACGCGAACCTGGGCGGACGGCTGGCCCACGGCGCCCCGGAGGACAACGCGCCCTTCGTGCCGGAGGCCACCGCGTTCCCGCAGGGCAGCGTGGTGAAGAACGCCACCGTCATCGGCCTGTATGACGACGAGCACGGCCGCTACCTGGCGGTGGCGTCGAGGGAGGCGGCGAACCTGCGGCTGCTCAAGGTCTACGCGAAGCGCTTCCTGCTCACGGTGGGCGGCCATCCCCCCACCCTCCCCTTCGAGAACAACGACCTGCCCGGCGTCATCGCGGGCCGCGCGGCGAGCCTGCTTTTGCGCAAGCACGACGTGGCGCCCCAGGTGGCGACGCTGGTGGGCCACGGCCCGGAGCTGCACGCGCTGGCGCAGCTGTTCACCCAGCGCGGCGTGGAGGTGGTGGCGGTGGTGGACCTGAAGGGCCCGCTGCCCGCGAACGCGCACCCGAAGGCCGTCGTCGGTGACGGGCTCAAGGCCCACGGCCTGCGCGGCGTGACGGCCCTGAGCTTCACGCCCCAGGGCGGGCGCAAGCAGAAGGTGTCGTGCGACGCGGTGGTGGTGTCCGTGCCGGTGACGCCGGGCTTCGAGCTGGCGCGCCAGGGCGGCGCGAAGGTGGAGTTCGACGCGGACGCGGGCCACTTCCGGGTCGAGGCGGACGCGGACGGGCGCACGCAGGCGGCGGACGTGTTCGTCGCGGGCGACGTGGCGAAGGTCGGCACGGCGAAGGACGCCGCGGCCATGGGCGCACGCGCGGCGCAGGCGCTGATGGGAGGGCTGTCATGAGCAAGGCGCTCGTCTGCACCTGCGAGGACGTCACCGTCACGGACGTGGAGCACGCCATCGAGCGCGGCTACCACGACGTGGAGTCGGTGAAGCGCTACACGGGCTTCGGCACCGGCATCTGCCAGGGCAAGAGCTGCCACGCCGCGGTGGCCGCGCTGCTCAAGCAGAAGGCCCCGTCGCTCAAGCCAGAGGCCGTGGTGCCCTTCACGCCGCGCCCGCCGCTGTACCCCACGGAGCTGCGCGTGCTCGCCAGCGCCCCCGTGGACGAGTCCGTCCCGCCCGTGGGCGGCGTGCCCCAGGAGCTGGAGCACTTCCCGTCCGCGCTGCGCCCGGAAGGGCCGGTGCCCCAGAAGGCGAAGGTGGTCATCATCGGCGGCGGCATCATGGGCCTGTCGCTGGCGTACAACCTGGCCCTGCGCGGGGAGACGGACGTCGTCGTGCTGGAGCGCGGCTACCTGTGCGCGGGCGCGTCCGGCCGCAACGGCGGCGGCGTGCGCATGCAGTGGGGCACCCCGGCGCTGATTGAACTGGCCAAGCGCTCCATCGACCTGATGAAGGGCTTCGCGCGCGACCTGGGCGTCAACGTGTGGCTGCGCCAGGGTGGCTATCTCTTCCTGGCCAAGCGCAAGGACACCGCGTACCGGCTGGATCGCAACGCCGCCCTGCACAACAAGTACGGCGTGCCCACGCGCATCATCACCGCGGACGAGGCGCGCCAGATCGTCCCGGACCTCACGATGAAGGACTGCGTGACGGCGGCCTACAACCCGGAGGACGGCGTCATCTTCCCCTGGGCCTTCCTGTGGGGCTACGCGCAGGGCTGCGTGAAGCGCGGCGTGAAGGTGGAGACGTACACCAACGTCACCGGCTTCGAGACGAGCAACGGCCAGGTGCGCAAGGTGAAGACGGACCGGGGCGACATCGCCTGCGACACCGTGGTGCTCGCCTCCGGCGCGTGGAGCCCCGCGGTCGCGAAGCTGGCGGACGTGAAGCTGCCCAACGAGCCGCACCGCCACGAGATCCTCAGCACCGAACCGCTCAAGCCCTTCCTGTCGCCGCTGGTGTCGGTGCTCGACACCGGCCTGTACTTCAGCCAGTCCATGCGCGGTGAAATCGTGGGCGGCATGGGCGACCCGAAGGAGCCCGCCGGCCCCAACATGGGCAGCACCCTGCGCTTCGTGGCGCGCTTCGCCCAGGCCCTCACGGAGCAGCTGCCGCACGTGGGCCAGGTGAAGGTGCTGCGCCAGTGGGGTGGCCTCTACGACGTCACCCCGGACAACAACCCCATCCTCGGACGCACCCCCGGCCTGGACAACCTGCTGCAGCTGTCCGGCTTCGTGGGCCACGGCTTCATGATGGCCCCCGCCGTCGCGGAGCGGATGGCCCAATGGATGACCTCCGGCGACTCCGACGAGCTCTTCACCCGCTTCAACCTCCGCCGCTTCGAGGAAGGCACCCTCGAGCGCGAGGACATGATCATCGGCTGAAGAATTCCGCCCTCCCCGCCCCTGTCTCCGCCTGGGACAGGGGCGCTCCCCGCATGTCCGCAAAAGCGGCACTCCCGGAAAATCACGCAAGTTGCCGGGATGGCTGGGGATTCGCCGCGGAACGTGACGTTTCTTTACAAACGCAACCGGATTGCACGGAGCATCCACGCACCACTGTCACGGGTGCGTGACGCCGGGTCCCCTCTGGCGGGCGCGCTGGCACGGGGCGTGCCTAGGCCCCCCGCGCCGCGCAATGCCGCGCGGGGGGAGATTCAGTGATGACCGCGAAGAAGCTCGTGGGTGCGATGCTGGTGATGGGCCTGACGGCGTGTGGTTCCGTGGAGCCCATGGACGTGCCGGACGCGGAGCCGCTCGCGTCGCAGGAGTCCAACGTCATCGTGGGCACGCTGAACTGGGTGAGCGCCACGTCCCTCACGGGCACGCAGCGCACGAAGTCCCTGGCGGTGGGCTACCTCTCCATCCCGGCGGTGGGCAGCCGCTGCACGGCGTGGCTGGTGTCCAACGACGTGGTCATCACCAACAACCACTGCGTGGGCAGCGCGTCGGAGGCGGTGGGCGCGCGCGTGTCGTTCAACTACGAGGACGGCGTCGCGTCCGCTTCGCGCGTCTGGTACCCGTGCGCCACGTTCATCAAGACGTGGAGCGGTGACGACATGACGGCGCTGCGCTGCTCGGCCGTCAACGGCCAGCTGCCCGGCCAGGTGTACGGCTTCCTCACCGTCGCCAGCACCAACGCGGCGACGAACGCCACCGTGTACGTCGTGAACCAGAACTGCGACTACTACACGACATCGTCCTGCACGCCGACGAAGAAGTCCTCGCCGGGCAAGGTGCTCAACGGCAACTACAGCACCACGGACATCTCCTACGACGCGGACACGCTGGGCGGCTCGTCCGGCTCGCCCGTCATCTCCACGTCCACGAACCAGGTGGTGGCGCTGCACCACATCGGCGTCGGCGGCAACTCGCAGGGCCGCGGCACGGCCAACACCGGCGTGAAGGCCACGCGCGTGAAGGCGCGTCTGGCCGAAATCGGCCTGTAGTCGCCCAGCGTCTACGTCGCGGACGAAGGCTCCCCTCTGGCCAGCAGCACCGGCTGGGGGGGCGCATCCGTTCCGGTGGGCCCGGTCGGCTTCAGGAGCAGCGTCCGCTTGAGGCCGCCCAGCGCCAGCCGCCCCAGGCCCCGCTTGAAGGAGCGCGGCAGGAAGCGCAACAGCCGCATCACCCAGCGGTGCCCCAGGCCGGGGTACACCAGCGCCTCGCCCCGCTCGAAGCCCGCCAGGGCCTCGCGGGCGCACTGGCGCAGGGACAGCTCGAAGAACGGCGTCACCTCTCCGTCCAGGTGGGGCCCCAGCGCCAGCGGGCCGGGGGCCACGAAGGTGACGGGGATGCCCGCGTCCTTCAACTCCAGGCGCAGGGACTCACTGAAGCCGTCCAGGAAGCGCTGCGTGGCGGAGAACGTCACCGCGCCCGGGAGGAACAGGCGCGCCGCGCCCGAGCCCACCGTGAGGATGCCGCCCCGCCCGCGCTCCAGCATGGGGCCCAGCAGGCGGTGGGTGATCATGGCCGGGGCCAGCACATTCGCCTGCACCAGCTCCTCGATGCGCTTCCAGCGCTCCTCCGCGTACAGGCCGCTGGAGGCGTAATCCGCGTTGTTGATGAGCACGTCCACGCGGACGTAGTGGCGCTCCAGGTGATCGAACAGGGCGTCCACGGCGCATGGATCATCCAGCCGGCACGCGCGGATCATCACCCCCAGGGTGGGATTCCGGACGAGCAGCTCCTGCCGCAGGCTCCCCAGGTCATCCACGTCGCGCGCGACGAGCACCAGGGTCCTGACCCGGGGGGAGAGCAGCCGGGCGAGCTCGCGGCCGATGCCGCCAGCTGCGCCGATGATGAGCACGGTACCGTTGTCGATGGGAGGGCGCATATGGGGGCAGGACCTCGGACACGAAGGTGCCCATGCGCGGGTGACCCTGCGTGCCCGCCCCGCTGCTCGGCTCCTCCTGCACGCCCCCTTGCCCTGGCGGCGGGCAGGCGTTAAGCGTTCATTGCTCCCGCTGGAGGAGGACACCCATGGCTGGCCCTTCACGCATCCTCGTGCCGGTGGACCTGAAGGACGGTTCCCGGTCCGTCGTGGACTACGCGCTGCAACTCGCCCGCCCCTTCGGCGCGACGGTGGACATCCTGCACGCCTGGGAGCCGCCGCAGTACGTGGCGCCGGACCTGCTGGTGGCCTCGCCCGGATGGGACGCCACGTCGCTGGAGGCGATGGCGCGCGACACCGCGGGCAAGGAGCTGGAGGCGCTCTTGCGCAAGGTGGACGGCACCGCGCCCGTGGCGCTGTCCCACCGCGTGGTGATTGGCGAGGCGGGCAACGTGGTGCTGGAGGAGGCCGAGCGCGGGAAGTACGACCTCATCGTGATGGGCACACACCAGCGCAAGGGGCTCACCCGCATGCTTCTGGGCAGCGTGGCGCAGAAGGTGGTGGGCCGCGCCGCGTGCCCGGTGCTCACCCTGCACGTCAGCCCGGAGTAGAGCGGCTACCGGCTCCGGTGTCCGAGGCTAGGGCTCCGCCCACTGGCGCAGGAGGTTGTGGTACACGCCCGTGAGCATCACCAGCGCGGGGCTCTTGGGCACCTCGCGGGTGAGCTGCATGATGGACGTGTCCATGTCGAAGAGCAGCGAGCGCTGCCCCGCGTCGCGGATCATGCTCTGGATCCAGAAGAACGACGCCAGCCGCACGCCGCGCGTCACCGGCGTGACGTGGTGCAGGCTGGTGGACGGGTAGACGATGAGGTCCCCCGCGGGCAGCTTCGCCGAGTGGTTGCCGTAGGTGTCCTCCACCACCAGCTCACCGCCGTCGTAGCTGTCCGGCTCGGAGAGGAAGAGCGTGGCGGACACGTCCGTGCGGATGCGCTGGTTCGTGCCCAGGATGGGCCGGATGGCGTTGTCCACGTGCGAGCCGAAGTCCATGCCGGACTCGTAGCGGTTGAACAGCGGCGGGAAGACGCGCTGGGGCAGCACGGCGGAGATGAACAGCGGGCTCTTCTCCAGGCCGGCCAGCACCAGGTCCCCCAGCTCCCGGGCGGCGGGGCTGCCTTCGGGCAGCTGGAGGTTCTTCTTCACCTGCATGGACTGCTTGCCGGCGGTGGTCCGGCCATCCTCCCACGCCGCCTTGTCGAAGACGGCGCGGCAGTGGGCCACCTGCTCGGGCGTGAGGACCTGCGGGATGTGCACCATCATGATGAACGTCCTCCTACGCCCGGCGGGAAATGCGCGCGACTAGAACCGCACGTGCGCGGAGAGCAGCGCGGAAACGCCGTCCGCCGGCACGGCCTGACCGCCGTAGTACGAGTCGTAGTAGAGCTTGTCGGTCAGGTTGTAGACGTTGAGCTGCAGGTCGACCTTCTTGATGGAGTACGACGCGAACGCGTCGAAGCGCCAGAAGTTGGGCACCTTGGTGAGCAGCACCGTCGCGTTGGCCGGGTTGTTCACCGTCGCCACGTCCTGGTAGGTGGCGCCGCCGCCCACGGACAGGTTGTCCAGGATGGCGTACGTGGTCCACAGCGAGAAGCTGCGCTTGGGCGTGTTCACCAGGCGCTGGTCCACCAGGAACTCATTGGTGTGCTCCTGGATGCTCGCGTCCAGGAACGTGTAGTTGGCGAACACGTTCCAGCGGCGCACCGGCGAACCCGCGACGCCGAGCGCGTAGCCCTGCACCCGCTGCTTGCCCTCCAGCACCGTGGGCGGGCCGTCCGGATCCGAGTTCGGCACGCGCGCGTTCAGCTTGTTGGTGCGGAACAGGGCGGCGTTGACGCTCAGGCGCTCCGCGATGAGGTCCGCCTTGGCGCCGATCTCGAAGGTCTCGTTCTTCTCCGGATCCAGCGTGACGGTGTCGTTGGCCAGCGTGGCCAGCTCCGCGCTCGGGTTCTGGGACGTGCCGTACATGCCGTAGACGCTGGTGTTCTCCGCCGGGTGGAGCACCAGGCCCACGCGCCAGTTGAACAGGCTGTTCTCCTGCTCGAAGGCGGCCACGTCACCGTTCGCGGCCTTGGTCTCGTAGTCGCTGTGCAGGTTGTCCAGGCGCAGGGTGCCCAGGACCTCCACGTACTTGCCGATCTGGATCTGATCCGACGCGTACGCGCCCAGGTTCCACTGGCGGCTGTAGTTGGTGGCGCCCGGGACGCGGTTCACGCCGGACAGGTCCGGGCTGTTGTCCGGATCGAACAGGTCCGCCGGCAGGTTGCCGGTCGCCGTGGTGAGGTTGATGCGGCCCAGCTCACGCTGCTCGCGGGACACGTCCAGGCCGAAGTTGGCGGTGTGCTTGAGGAAGCCCGTGTTGAACACGCCGCGCACGTCCAGCTGGTCCGCGAAGTAGGTGTTGTCCGTGGACGTCTCGAAGCGCTGGCGGCCGATGGTGGTGGGGTCCGTGGCCGGCGTCAGGCCGCGCGGCGCGGTGGGCCGGGCGAAGCGGTCCACGCCGCCGTAGCGCAGCGTGTTCGTCAGGCGGAACGTGTTGCCCAGGTCCGCCAGCAGGCGCGCCGAGCCGATGTGGACATTGACGAGCTCCGTGTCGCTGTCCTTCACGCCGTAGAAGTTCTCACGGGGCACGTCCAGGGTGACGCCCACGGGGTAGCCGTTGAAGTACGGCTGGCCGTAGTCCGGCACGCTGTCCTCGTGCTGGTAGAAGTAGTCCACTTCCAGGGCGACCTTCTCCGCCAACTGGAAGCGCGCGGACGGCGCGATGCCCACGCGGTTCTCCTTCACGACGTCACGGCCGGCGACGCCCGCCAGCTGCCCCACGGCGCTCACGCGGAACTGGACGCTGTCGGAGAGCTCCTGGTTGACGTCCGCCTCGATGCGGCCAATCGGCGCCGTACCGCCGGACAGGCGCAGGTCCGTGAAGGACCCCTTGCGCGCCTTCTTCGTCACCAGGTTGATGGCGCCGCCCGTGGAGCCGCGGCCGAACAGCACCGACGACGGGCCGAAGTAGACCTCCACGCCCTCCAGGTTGAACGTGTCGCGGGTGAACCAGCCCAGGTCGCGCACGCCGTCGCGCAGCGTGTCCGTCTGGGCGGAGAAGCCGCGCAGCGAGAAGGAGTCACCCTGGCGGCCGCCCTCGCCCGCCGTCACCGTGATGCCGGACACGTTGCGCAGGGCATCGCGCAGCGTCGTCGCCTGCTGCTCCTCCATCACGCGCTCGGGGACCACCGTGATGGTCTGCGGCGTGTCCACCAGCGGCCGCGGCAGGCGGGCCAGGCTGGGCTCGGTGACGTTGTACTTCTGCGTCTCACCTTCCACGGACACTTCCGGAAGGACGTACGCGTCGTCCTCGCCGGCCTGCGCCGCCGGCGCGCCAATGGGCGCGGACTCCGGGGTGCGCTCAGGGGCCGGAGCGTCCTGGTCCACGGGGGCGGTCTCCGCCGGCCGGGACTCCTGCACCGGCGCCGACGTCTCGCCCGTCACCGGCGTCTCCTGCGCCACCGCGCCGCCCGCCGCCAGGGCGGAGGCAAGGCCTACGGCAGCGGGCCCCCAGGGCCAGAGCGCGCCGCGCACGCCTCCAGGGTTGCCATTCGATGAGCGGATACCAGTACGACCGGGCTTGGCTGTGGACACGAATCCCCTCGGGATAGGAAGCGCTGTCTAAATGAGAATGATTCTCATATGCAGGACCCTGATTCTCGTTACAAGAAATTTCTTCCCGTCGACACTGTGAGGAGCGAAGGCAGGCGATCGTTACAGCACTGCTTTGCATCAGACGGCCGAATGCCACAGGCCACAGAGTGAAAACGATGAGGCCCGGATCCGCTCTCGCGGTCCGGGCCTCGGGACTGCATGGGTTTGCTGAGTCGCGACTTCAGGCGGCGTTCTTGTTCGACTCCGCGGGCGGTGCCACCGGGGCCTCGGATGCCACGGGCTGCGTCTTGCGGCGCGGGACGAAGCGGCGCCAGGAGAGCGCATAGCCGGTGTAGACGAGGAACACGGCGCCAAAGGACGCGAGCGCCGCGATGAGCTGGCCCACCCACCCCAGCGCCTCGCCGGTGTGCAGGAAGCGCAGCCACGTGCGCAGCTTCCGGCCGCTGTTGAAGTCCGCGTACGTCTCCGTCTTCAGAGGCTGGGCCGTGAACGGATCCAGCGACACCGTGTTGGTGGCGAAGAGCGGCCAGCGCTCCTGCTCGCGGACGGTGAAGGCGCTGGCCTGCGGGCCCTTGGGACCACCGCGGCCTTCCGCACGGCCTTCGCCGCGAGCGCCACCCTCACCGCGCGCACCACCTTCGGCCCGGGGGCCTCCTTCGCCACGCGGAGCGCCCTCACCGCGCGGGGCGCCTTCGGGACGGCCGCCGGGGGCGCCAGCGCCTTGGGGCGTGGCCAGGCGCAGGGTGATGGTCTCCCAGGCGTTGGACTGCTTCATCACCGCCGCGAACTGCGCGTCCAGCGGCTGGGGCTGCGTCCCCGGCGCGGGCGTGGGCACGGCCGCGGGCGCCGAGGCGATGGGCCCCTGCGCCGCGGGCGGCTCGTTGCCGGTGAGCGTGAAGACCAGGTTCGATGCCCACTTATAGGAGATGACCGCGCCGGACGCGGTCAGCACCACCAGCACGGGCAGCGACCAGAAGCCGATGACGTTGTGCCAGTTGAAGTCGCGCGCCTTGCCCTTGAGCCCGCGGCGGAACCACAGGACGGGCCGCATGGAGCGCAGCGTCCACTTGCGCGGCCACCACAGGAACAGGCCGGTGATGCCCAGGAAGAGGAACGCCAGGTTGGCCACGCCGGTGATGGCCTTGCCCACGGCGCGGTTGTCGCCGGACGCCGCGAGCCAGCGGTGCAGCTCCTCCATCGTGTGGAAGAACGAACGCCAGCCCTGCGCGCCCGGCTCGCGCACTTCACCGGTGTAGGGGTGGACGTAGACAGCGGCGCCGCGGCCCAGGGCCACCGTCACCATGCTGTCCGCTTCCGGGGACACCGTCACGCCGGAGGGAGGCACGGCGGGCTTCGCCTCCTTCACCTTCGCGATCATCTCCTCCAGCGTCAGGCGGGGAGTCCCCTCCGCGGGAGGCGCCGCGTGGCGGGCGTCACGGTCCGCCCAGTCGATGATCTGCGACTCGAACGCGATCGCCGCGCCCGTGAACGACATGACCCCGACCACGAGCCCCACGATGAGGCCGCAAACCAGGTGGATCCAGAAGAGAATCGAGCGGAGCTTGGGATTCATGAAGGCTTCTACGGGACTGCGAAGGAACTACCTCAGGGCGAACTTCACCGGGATCACGACCTTCACGCGCACCGGCGCGCCGCCGTGTCCCAGGGCCGGCGAGAAGCGCCAGCCCGCCACGGACTCGAGCGCGGCCTCGTCCAGGCCCGGCACCGAGCGGTGGATGCGGGGCGAGCCCGGCTCCACCGCGCCATCCGTGCCAATGATCACCATCACCATCACCACGCCGGTGATTCCGTCCTCGCGGGCGCGGCGCGGATACTCCGGCTTGCCGGACAGCAGCACCGGCAGCTTCATCACCTCGCGCGGCGTATAGATGGGCGGCGCGGTGCCCTGCCCTCCGACCTTGCCGCCCACGACTCCGCCCACCACGCCCCCGACGACGCCTCCCACCGCGCCGTCCGGCACGCCCGGCCCCGCGGGCGCCTGCGACGCGACCACCTCCGTCGCGACCGGCGTCTCCACCTGCTCCACCACCGGCGCCGTCTCCTTCACCGGCTCCGGAACCTTCGCGGGCACCACCAGCTCCCGGTGCTTGGGGCGCGGCTTCTGCACCACCGGCTTCACGGGCTCCGGGGTCGCCTGCTTCAGCGCGCCACCGCCCAGCGGCGGCGGAGGCGGCGCGTAGGCCATCAGCACCAGCTCCGGCTCCGGCTTCTTGACCTGCGGCGGCGGCGGGTTCGACACCACCAACAACCCCACCGCCACCGCGAGCACGTGCGCCGCGGTCGCGGTCAGCAGGGCCCCGCTCCAGCGACCCCATCCCGCCTCCGCCGTCGCGGTCGCGGACTGGAAGAGCCCCGCCGGACCCCGCACTGCATCCGCACGGGCGGTCACAGCTTGCGGCAGCGCAGGGGCAGCACCCAATCCGTCGTCGAAGTTGAGAATGGTTCGCATTTTCGGTTGCCGGAAGGGGATACCCCCTAGCGGGTGGCAACGTCAATCTGGAGCGATGCTGAAATCATCCCGGCGCACCATCACGTGACAGTTTCGTCGCCAAGGGCGCGATTTTCCGAGGTGCGTGAGAACCCGGCTGCGTATAAAGGCCTTCCGCTGACTCGTTTTTGTCGTCGCCCGACTGTCGCATCGGGTACGACACGCTTAACCCCCCCATCCATGACGCCGGCCCCTCCCCACACCGGGCGTGAAGCCCTCCGTGAGCTCAGGTTCGCCCTGGCGGCGGTCGTGTGCGCGGCGGTGCTGGCCGGGCTGCTGGGGATGGTGGGGCTTTCGTCAGCGCCCTCCACCGGAGCCCAATGGGGAGCCCGCCAGGAGGCCGCGGCGTCCCGGACGCATGCTGTGTCGCGCACGCCATCCACCCCGAAGCTGGGGTGGGAGGAAGCGGGGCTGCTGCATGGCTCGCACGTGGCCGCGCCTCGGACGGGCTTACGCGATCAGGTGGATGGCGGGGGTGCCGGCCTCCGTCCCCTGACGCCCTTCGCGCCCCGGCCGGACACGCTGCGCGCGATCCTCGCGCGCCATGACGCGCGGATGCTGGCGCGGGCCGAGGGCCTGCTTGCCCGGGCGCTGCCCTCCCGGCTCACGCCGCTGGCGGACCGTCCCCGGACGGTGAACTGCCCGGCACAGGGTCCGCCCCTCCCAGGCTGAGCGGTTCTTTTCCGTCCTTCTGCTTCCGTTCGAAGGCCCGCGCCCGTTTCCAACCCGGTGTGACCCCTGGGACCAGGCGGGCAGGCCCTTCCCACGACACAACCCTTCCAGCACGCGGTGCTCCCTTCACGGCCGCGCGAGACCTTCTTCCATGTCTCCATCCCCTTCCCCCGATCCCACCTCCACCCCTTCGCAGCAGGCCCAGCAGGGCGGCTCCACCCACGATCAGTGGCAGGGCGCGCGCCTGTTGTGGAGCGGACTGCTGTGCCTGGCCATCATCGTCGGGGCCATTGCCCTCGAGCGATGCAGCTGAGTCCGCCCTAACTTCCTGTCGTTCCGGCCCCGCGCAGCGCGGGCGGGGCCGGTCATCGCGAGCCCATCACCTCCAGAGGCGCCCCCATGCACGACGCCCACGCGTTCCTCCAAGCCCTCGCCACCGTCCTTTGTGTCGCGGCGGTCACCACGGTCCTCTTTCAGCGCCTGCGCCAGCCGGTGGTGCTGGGCTACATCCTCGCGGGCTTCATCATAGGACCGCACGTCCCCATCCCCCTGGTGGCGGACCCGGGCATCGTGCAGACGCTGTCGGAGATGGGCGTCATCCTGCTGATGTTCTCCCTGGGGCTGGAGTTCAGCCTGCGCCGGCTGTTCCAGGTGGGGCCCACCGCGGGGCTCACCGCCTTCATCCAGTGCAGTGTGATGGTGTGGCTGGGCTTCATCATCGGCCGTGCCTTCGGCTGGACGATGCTGGAGAGCCTGTTCACCGGCTGCTGCATCGCCATCTCCAGCACCACCATCATCGCCAAGGCCTTCGACGAGCAGAACATCCGGGGCGCGCTGCGCGGCATCGTGGTGGGCATCCTCATCGTGGAGGACCTCATCGGCATCCTGCTGATGGCCATGCTCACCGCGGTGTCCAGCGGCACCGGCCTGTCCGCCGGGGACCTGGCGTACACGGTGGGCCGGCTGGCCGCGTTCCTCGTGGGGCTGGTCGGCATTGGCCTGTTCGTCGTGCCCCGGTTGATGCGCTACATCACGAAGCTCCAGCGGCCGGAGACGACGCTCGTCACCAGCGTGGGCATCTGCTTCGCGGGCGCGCTCCTGGCGCAGACGTTCGGCTACTCGGTGGCGCTGGGCGCGTTCCTCGCGGGCTCGCTGGTGGCGGAGTCCGGCGAGGGCAAGGAGATCGAGCACCTGGTGCAGCCGGTGCGCGACCTGTTCGGCGCGGTGTTCTTCGTGTCGGTGGGCATGCTGATTGATCCGGCGCTCATCCGCGAGCACTGGCTGGCCATCGCGGTGCTCACCGGCGTGGTCATCCTGGGGAAGATCCTCAGCGTGTCGCTGGGTGCGTTCTTCACGGGCAACGGCACGCGCACGTCCGTGCAGGCGGGCCTGAGCCTGTCCCAGATTGGCGAGTTCTCCTTCATCATCGCGGGGCTGGGCCTGTCCCTGAAGGCCACGGGCACGTTCCTCTACCCGGTGGCGGTGGCCGTGTCCGCCATCACCACGCTGACCACGCCGTGGCTCATCCGCGCGTCCGACCCCATCGCCAACTGGGTGGACCGCAAGCTGCCGGCGCCGCTACAGACGTTCGCGTCGCTGTACGGCAGCTGGGTGGAGAACCTGCGCACGTCGCCGCGCCAGAAGACGGTGGGCGCGCGCGTGCGGCGCATGGGGCTGTTGATGCTGCTGGACGCGGCGTTCATCACCATCATCGTCATCGGCACGTCCGTGCTGCTGCCCCAGGTGACGGAGTTCATCGACGAGCGTATGGGCTGGGGCAAAACGATGACGCCGTGGATCGTCATCGGCCTGGCCACGGCGCTGGCCCTGCCCTTCTGCGTGGGCATCGTGCGGATGGGGCGGCGGCTGGGCGTGGTGCTGGCGGAGGGCGCGCTGCCGGCGGCCGCCAACGGCAAGGTGGACCTGGCGGCGGCGCCCCGGCGGGTGCTGGTGGTCGCGCTCCAACTGGCCAGCGTCTTCATGGTGGGCGTGCCGGTGCTGGCCATCACCCAGCCGTTCATCCCCGGCGTGCCGGGCGCGGTGCTGCTGCTGGTGTCCCTGGGTGTGATGGGCTTCGCCTTCTGGAAGAGCGCCACGAACCTGCAGGGGCATATGCGCGCGGGCGCGCAGGTCATCGTGGAGGCGCTCGCGGCCCAGTCCCACGCCAAGGGCGACGAGGACGAGCCTTCACAGGACGTGCTGCACGGCGTGCGTCAGATGCTGCCCGGCATCGGCGAACCGGAGTCGGTGGCGCTCGGCGAGTCCAGCGCGGCGGTGGGCCGGACCCTGGCGGAGCTCAACCTGCGCGGCATGACGGGGGCCACGGTGCTGGCCATCCGGCGGGGCGAAGCGGGCGTGCTGGTGCCCACCGCGCAGGAGGTGCTGCGCGCGGGTGACATCCTCGCGCTCGCGGGGACGCACGAGGCCATCGACGCGGCGAAGGGCGTGCTCGGCTGACGCGGGGCACCGGATGCAATGGGGGACGCGGCCGTCCGTAGCAAGGGCATGCCGCTCCCCTTCCGCGTTCCGGAGGTCCCCGCCATGCGCCGCCCGCTCCTTCCCACCCTGTTGCTCGCCTGTTCGCTGGCCGTGCCCGCCCTGGCGGCGGAACCGGCGAAGAAGCCGGCCAAGGCTCCCGCCAAGACCATCTGCGTCAACGTCAAGGACGGGAGCAAGGCGGTCCAGGGCACGAACCTGGTCATCGAGCCCGGGGAGAAGGTCAAGGACGCGGTCGCCGTGGATGGCGACGTCATCGTGAAGAAGGGCGCGGTCGTGGACAACGACGTGGCCGCCATCCGGGGGCGCGTCATCCTGGAGCCCGGCGCGAAGGTGAAGGGCGACGTGGTGTCCATTGGCGGCGAGGTGCGGGTGACCGCGGGCGCGCACGTCGACGGGAGCGCGACGGCGCTGGGCGGCAAGCTCGTGGTGGACAAGAAGGAGGACGTCGGCGGCGAGCAGAACTCCTTGTCCCTGGTCTTCAACGGCGACGACCTGGTGAAGGAGTTCGTCGGCAAGGCGCTCGACGAGGATGCGGGCAAGTGCCACATCCTCGATGACGACGAGGACGACGACGGCGACAAGGACGTCTGAGCCGTCCTCCTTTGTGTCAGGCGGCCCCCGTCACTTCCATTCTGGCGGGGGCTTGCGCGTGGCGCGGCGGCGCGAGCGGGGTTGCAGGTGCACCTCGTCCCCGCGGCAGACGCGCACGCGCAGGAAGCGCTGGAGCTGATCCAGGGCCAGGTCGTGGTCCTTGTCGCTCTCCGCGCAGCAGCAGTCGCTGAGCACGGTGATCTTGTACTCGTGCATGTGCGCGTCGTGGGCGCTGAAGAAGACGCACAGGTTGGTGGCGATGCCCGCGAGCAGCAGCTTCTTCGTGCCCAGGTGCTCCAGCAGGGGCACCAGCGACGTGGCGAAGAAGGCCGAGTGCTTGGGCTTGAGGATGAAGTAGTCGTCCGGCCGGGGCTTGAGCGCGCGAGCGACCCGCTGGCCCCGGCTGTCCTTCCGGGTGCAGTGCTTGTAGACGTCCGTGAAGCTGCTGCGCCACAGGTCGAAGTTGTCGTTGACGTAGATGACCGGGACGCCTGCCTTGCGCATCCGCTCCGCGAAGGGGCCCAGGCGCTCCACCATGCGCAGCGCCCAGGGCAGGACGTTCTCCCCGCCGGGGAACTCCAGGTCGTTGATGACGTCGATGATGAGCAGCGCGGTGTCATGCCGCCGCTCGTGCGGCGTGCGCGTCTGCTTCCGGACCGCCTGGCGCGGCTTCGCCACGTCCACCTCCCCGTGGCTGAACGCTAATCATCCTCCCGCCGGGGGGTGGAGTCCCCGCGAGGGAGGATGTTCGCTGGCAGCCAACGTCCCCCAGGTGCTGCGTGCGGCGGGCTACCGCCGGGCGCGGCGGGGCCTCCACACGACTCCCGCGAGCAGCCACCAGGCCAGGACGCCCGGAAGCGCGGTGGCGCCGGCACTGCACCCGCCGGATTCATCCTCCATGTGCACGAGCACCGCGCCGCCGTCCTTCGCGGGGCCCTCGGGCACTTGGGTTCCCGCGTCCAAGGCTGAACCGGCATCCACCAGGGTTCCCGCGTCCGCCACGGCCTCTGCATCCTCGAAAGCCCCTGCATCCTCCACGGCTCCCGCATCCTCGGTAGCCCCAGCGTCCACTCCAGCATCGCCTTCCACGCCGCCGTCACTGCCGGGCTCCTCAAGCACCTCGTCCTCCTCCGTACGAGCCTGGACGGTGACCACGGGGAAGTCCTGCGACGGCGTGAACGTGAAGGTCGCATGCTCGACGTCCGCATCCGCGTCCTGCGCCGCGCCCAGCGTCACGAACTGAGGCACGCTCCAGTTCTCGGTAGTGAAGCGGAGCGAGGCGCCCTCCATCACGGACAGGTCACCCTCGCCCCCCTGCGCTGCCACCTTGACCCAGACGTCCACCAGGGGTGGCATTGCCAGGGACACCATGACCGTCTGGGTTTCGCCCTCCGGAATGACGAACTCCGAGGGCGACACGACCAGGGCCTGACCTTCTGGTGTTGGGGTGACCCGCAGAATCACCCCATAACCCAGCACATACAACGCCCCGTCCGGTCCCTCACTCACGTCGACGTAGCCGGCCCCCGTCTCGTGATTGATGATCAGGTCCTCCGCGGCCACGGAGCCGTCCGCCGCGAACCGGACCCGATGAAGCATCCCGCGGTAGTCCGTGAACAGGTAATTGCCGGAGTAGCTCGAGGGGAATCGTGTCCCCCCATAGAACATGCCCCCCATGACGAAATCGCCCTCGATCCATCGCTCGAGCTGGCCGCCGCCGCTCACCGCATCCGGCACTGGCTGGTCCACGGAGAACGACTGCGGGGAGGGATGCCCCGTGACATAGAAGTTCCCGTTGAAGCTGGGATCCTCCACGTCTCGGATCATGACCCGCGTCCCCTTGTGGTACCAGGAGGAGTCAAAATAGTCGTTCAGGAGCGTGAAGGTCGCGACGCCGTTCTGCCGCACCGCACCTGTCGGCGTGAGCGGATTGACATCGTAGTAGCGCAGGTATGAATACACGGGCGCCAGGTAGCCTGCGGGCCGGTTGTAGTCATAGTCGGGCCACCCCCCATGGTCGCCCGGCCCCACACTGAAGACCTGAAGGTTTTCCGGACTCGAGGCATTGGCCCACAGGCGGCCAGTTCCTGGCTGGAAAACCAGCCCGAAGAGATTGCAGAAGCCCCGCGCCCAGATGCTGTCCACGTTCGGGCCCGCACCGTCGTAGAAGGGATTGTCCGTGGGCACGGTGCCATCCGGACGCACACGGTGGATCTTGCCCGCCGCATTCGTCAGAACGTCTGCTTCACGGTAGCCGTGGAGACTCCCCACCCCGAAGTACAGCATGCCATCCGGACCGAAGGTCATCCCGCCGCCGTCGTAGTCGAGCTCTCCTGCCGGGAGCCCATCCACGATGACGGTGCGATTCACGCCGACGCCACCGACGTCGGTATACCGGAAGATCTGCAACTGGTAGCCCGGCATCGCCGCGAAGAAATAGACGTAATGGTTGCTCGCGAAGTCCGGATCGAAGGCCATGCCCAGGAGGCCTTCCTGGGCATTACGATTGAATGATTCGGAAATGAATGGGGTCGGCTGCACGACGCCGTTCACCACGACACGGACCTTCCCAGACAACGTCGTCACGAACAGGCGGCCAGACCCGTCCGGAACCCATCCCATCCGGGAGGCGTCCTCGCTGGTCGTGCCGAAGTCCACCCAGTTCGCGATCTCAAGGTCACGAGCTGTCTCGACGGGTTGGGAATAGACGGGGAAGGCTGTCAGCAATGCCAAGGGAAGCCAAGGGGCAATGGATCGCATATCAAGCACGCTAGCGTGCCCTCCCGTCTGACCGTCAGTCTTTTCCCTCCAGTTCCGCTTCAGCTCCGCCGGGCGCGGCGGGGCCTCCACACGACTCCCGCGAGCAGCCACCACGCCAGGACGCCTGGAAGCGCGGTGGCGCCGGCACTGCACCCGCCGGATTCATCCTCCTGGGGGCCCGTCACCGTGCCGCCGTCCTTCGCGGAGCCCGCGTCCACCCCGGTCCCCGCGTCCGCACGGGTCCCTGCGTCCACCTGGGTACCGGCGTCCACTCCGGTGCCCGCGTCCGCGCGGGTCCCTGCGTCCACCTGGGTGCCGGCGTCCACCCCGGTGCCTGCGTCCGCACGGGTCCCGGCGTCCACCTGGGTGCCGGCGTCCACTCCGGTCCCGGCGTCCACACCCGCGTCGCCTGCCACGCCGCCGTCGCCGGGCCCCTGCGGCAGGTCGTCGTCCACCGTGCGGGCCTGGACGGTCACCACGGGGATGTCCTGGGTCGGCGTGAACGTGAGGGACGCGTGTTCGACCTGCGCATCCGCGTCCTGCGCCGCGCGCACCGTCACGAACTGAGGAACGCTCCAGTTCTCTCGCGTGAACCGAAGCGAGCCACCCTCCACCAAGATCAGGTCACCCTCGCCCCCTTGCAGCACCACCTTGACCCAGACGTCCACCAGCGGAGGCATCGCCAGGGACACCGTGACCGTCTGGGTTCCGTCCTCCGGGACGACGAGGTTCAAGGGAGACACGCTCAGGGCCTGGGTTCCCGGCACCGGGGTGACCCGATGGACCCCCCCGTGGTGGCTGAGGACATACAGCGCCCCGTCCGGCCCCTCGTTCACGTCAACGAAGCCGCCGCCCGTCTCATGATTCATGATGATGTGTTCCCTGGCCACGGAGCCATCCGCCGCGAACTGCATCCGGTGAAGCATCCCGCGGTAGTCCGTGAACAGGTAATTGCCGGAGTAGCTCTGGGGGAAGCGCGTCCCCTTGTAGAACATGCCTCCCATCGCGAACTCGCCCTCCGGCCATCGCTTGAGATAGCCGCCGCTACTCACCGCGTCCGGCTCCGGCTGGTCCACGGTGAACGACTGCGAGGAGGGATGACCCTTGATGTAGAACTCGCCGTTGAAGCTGGGATTCGCGACATCGAAGATCGAGACCCGCGTTCCCTTGCGATACCAGGATGAATTGTAATAGCCGCCGACCAGCGTGTAGGTCGCGACGCCGTTCTGCCGCACCGCGCCTGTCGCCGTGAACGTGGCTTCATCGTTGACACCGGGCAGGTATGAGTACACCGGCGCCAGGTATCCCGCGGGCTGGTTGTTCTCATAGTCGGGCCAACCCCCATGGTTTCCCGCGCTGACGCTGAAGATTTGATTGGCCCCCGGGCCTGAGACATTGGCCCACAAGCGCCCGGTTCCCGGCTGGAAGACCAGCCCGTAGAGGTTGTGGAAGCCCCGGGCCCAGATGCTGTCCACGTTGGGGCCCGCCCCGTCGTGGAAGGGATTGTCGGTGGGCACGGTGCCATCCGGGCGCACGCGGTGGATCTTTCCCGCCGCGTTCGTCAGGACGTCCGCGCTCCGGATGCCCTGGAGCGTCCCCACCCCGAAGTACAGCATTCCATCCGGACCGAAGGTGAGCCCTCCGCCGTCATAGTCGAGCACTCCCGCCGGGAGCCCGCCCACGATGACGGTGCGATTCACGCCGACGCCGCCGGAGTCGGTGTACCGGAAGATCTGCAACGTGAAGCCCGGCATCGCCGCGAAGAAATAGACGTAGCGGTTGCTCGCGAAGTTCGGATCGAAGGTCATGCCCAGGAGGCCTTGCTGCTCGTGCCCCTGGGTGAAGGACTCGGAGATGAAGGGGGTCGGCTGCACGACGCCGTTCTTCACGACGAGGACTTTTCCAGACATCGTCGCCACGAACAGGCGGCCAGAGCCATCCGGAACCCAGCCCATCCGGGTCGCGTCGCTGGCCGTTGCGAAGGTCACCCAGCCTTCCTGGACCTCGAGGTCACGAGCCGTCTCGACGGGTTGGGCATGGACGCGGGCGGCGGTCAGCAATGCCAGGGCAAGCCAGGGGGCGATGGGGCGCATGCCGCGCAAGCTACCATCAATTCCGGACATCCCGAGCCGCGCCAGGCCTGGGCTTCACGCCCCAGATGCCCACCTTGCCGTCATCCATGCCCCAGCACACGAAGCGCCCGTCGGGCGAGAAGTTCGCGGTGCTGCCCTGCATGTCATCCAGGTCCGAGTAGGCGAAGACGCGCTGGCCGGCATGGACGTCGATGACCACGAACGCGCTCGTGTCCGCGCTGGCGGCCAGCAGGGAGCCCTCGGGGCTGAACTCGACCTGCATCGCACCGGAGGCAGGGCCCGCGATGCTCCGAACGGTTTCCAGTCCGGGGAGGCCCAGGAACAGCAACTTGCCACCGGAGTTGGCAGCGACCAGCCCTTCTCCAGACGGAGTGAACGCCACGTTCCAGGTCAGCTGGGCATCGAGCGTGCGGGCCCCCACGACCTTGCCGGTCCTCGCATCCCAGAGGCGAACGGAAGCGCGTGTCGCGGCACCGGCCTGCTCCTCTGCGGCACCCACGGCCGCGAACCGGCCATCCGCCGACAGCGCGCAGCCATAGAGGAACGCGGGGTCCTCCAGCCGCCACACGAGCCAGCCGCGCTCCAGGTCCCAGAGCAGGACCCGGCCCTGGCCGGACGTGAGCAGCAGGCGCGTTCCGTCCGACGACAGGCACGCGCTGGCGACGGACCCGCCGGTCTCCACCGAGGACAACAGCGTGCCGTCCGTGACGGACCAGGTCTGGAGGGTGCCGCGCGCGGTCACGGACAGGATGCGCTGGGAGCCAGGGAGGAACCACGCGGCCACGCAGCGGGAAACGGAGAGCGTGAAGAGCGGAGTCGCCGCTTCCGAGTGCAGGTCCCACCAGCGCAACGGCGTCCCACCCTGCTTCTGGACGGACAGCAGGAAGCGCGACGACGCATCCCACGCCAGCCACTGCCACCGCGAGTACTGCGACAGCTCCGGCTCCCCCAGCGTCCGCAGCAGGGACAGATGCTTCGCGGTGTCAGGGGTCAGCGTCAGGGAAGGCGTGAGCATGGTGCGAATCCGAAATGGCGCATAGCCGCTCAAGAGTGAGCCTTGAAGCAGTTTCGAACGAAGAGGCCGCGATGACCCGCTCCGCACGCTGCGTCATGGTGGGCTGCGCGCTGGGGGGCTTGAGCCGGGCCGAACGGGCGGCCTAAGACGCGGCCTCCCCGTCCAGGGGACCCTTTTCGAGGAACTTCATGTTCAAGAAGATTGCCATTGGCGTTGTCGCCGTGCTCGCGCTGCTCGCCGGCTTCATCACCACCCGCCCCGATACCTACACCGTCACGCGCACCGCCACGGTGCCGGGTGCACCCGACGTCGCGTTCGGTCTGGTCAATGACTTCCACCAGTGGAACCAGTGGTCTCCCTGGGACAACCTCGACCCGAACATGAAGAAGACCTTCGGCGGCGCGGAGTCGGGCGTTGGCGCCACCTATGGGTGGGTGGGCAACAACGACGTGGGCGAGGGCCGCATGACCATCCTGGAGGCCACCGCCGACGCGTCCGTCCGCATCAAGCTGGAGTTCATCAAGCCCTTCGAAGACAGCAGCATCACCACCTTCTCGTTCAAGCCCGCCAACGACGGCACCACCGTCACCTGGACCATGGCCGGCGAGCACACCTTCGTGAGCAAGGCGATGTGCCTGTTCATGGACATGGATCAGATGATCGGCAAGGACTTCGAGAAGGGCCTCGCCAGCATGAAGACCGCCGCCCAGACCGAAGCCACCAAGCGCGCCGAGGCCGAAGCCGCTCGCAAGGTCGCCGAGGCCAAGGCCGCCGAGGAAGCCGCCGCAGCCGCGCCCGCCGTCGCCGCGCCCACCCCGTAGTCCACGGCTCCACCTCGTGGCTCCTGGCCCCTCGCGCCTTCCCGGCACGAGGGGCTTTCTCGTTCTCACAACCTCCAGGCTTGAGGCGCGGGCTCCCGAACCTGCCCCAGGCTCCTGCGGTTGACCAATCGATTGCGTGGATCCACCGCGACCTGGCGGACCGCCCAATCCACTCCCGTCACCGTGAGCCGGGCCGTCGCGGACTCCGGCTCCAGGCCGTAGGAGACGGTGACCCTCCGCCGCGCTTCCGGCGCATCGCCCTGGAGATCCAGCTCCACCTCGCAGGGGTACACCTTTCCCGTCACCGTCCGCTGCGTCACGGTCAACGTGAGCGCGTCCTCCTGGCTCCACTCCACCTGGAAGTACGGCCAGTCCGGCTCCCCTTCCCCGTCCACCCAGGTGTCGAAGTAGCGCTGGAGGCTCTTGCCCGAAGTGGCTTCGAGCGCCCGGCGTAGGTCCTCGATGCTCCGGACTCCCGGCTCCGCCAGGAACGTCTGGAGCCCCGCCAGCACCTGGGGCCGTCCCAACAGGGACTCCAATTGCACCAGGAGGATCATTGGGCCCGTGCCGTAGATGTCATTGATGAAGGACAGGAAGGGCGGCGCGGGCGTGTCTCGTGGACGCAGGTGATAGGACGCGGTCCGGGCCAGCCGGTCCCAGTACGCCAGCGTCACGGCGGCATCGTCACCTCGGTGCTCGTCTTCAAAGACATACGTGAGATACTCCGCTACCGCCTCTTTCCACGGGTAGTCCTCCGCGCTCGCCAGCGTCGTCCGGTCTCCGGCCCACTGGTGCACGACTTCATGCATCAACGTGTGCAACGTCACGTTGGCGTAGACCCCGCCAATCCCTGGCAGGTCGTCGCGCAGCACGATGTTGGCCGGGTGCTCCATGCCCAGCCAGTCCGTGCGCCCGCTGGCCACCCGCAGCTCGGGGCCATAGGGCAGCGGGCCGAAGCGCGCCGTCATCCACTCCAGGAACTCCGCCACCGCGCCCGCGTCGATCGCCGGCCCGAGCAGTCCCCCTGGCGGCTCATACAGATCCACGCGCCCCGCGTTCGTGTCCACCAGCCGCGTGCGCTCCCACGCCGGATGCGACGCGACCATGAAGGCGGAGTACGTGGGGGCCCGCGTCCCCAGCAGCTCGCAGCGAGTATGTGTTTCATCCCGCCGCGACAGGCTCCCCGGACACAGCACCACCTCACCGGACGCATGCGTGATGTCGAAGGTGAAGTGCGCCAGCCGCCCGGGCGCAGTGTCACACGGACCGAAGAGGTCGCAGGACTCCAGCCATCCCAGCAGATACGTGAAGGGACGGCCCTGCGCATCCAACCGCCGTGAGAACCCCACCTGCGTGTAAGGCACCGTGGCCTCCGGAACACGCAACCGGCTGTCGAGCCACAAGGGCCCCTCCACCGGAGCCACGCCACAGACCTCCAGCCGACCGTCCGCCATGCGGAAGCTTTCGGGAGGCACACCGCCCCACCGCGCGTCCATCACCTCCGCGCGAGCCGGAAACGACACGCAGCCCCGCGCGCCCGCCTCCACGTCCAGCCACAACCGGGACGATGCCTCCCCTGTCGTGAGGTCGAACGCGAAGTCGTAGCGCTCCACCCTGGACGCCAGCGGCGCCCCACCCGCGTCCGGCGGTTCCAAGGGCGGATCGCCGGACTCGCAGCCCATCACGCCCAGGACCAAGCACGGCAGCGCGAAGCGTCTGAGCCAGGGCAGGAGCACGACACGGATACGGACCAGGGCGCTCCCCCGGGTCGTCCTGAAAAGAAAGAGGGGCGGCCCGTAACTCAGGCCACCCCTCCCTCACCTCAAGCGCTCACCCTACTTCGTGAACGTGATGGGCCCCGAGGACAGCGTGGTGTTGTTCGCGCCATCCACCGCGCGCACGCGCCACGTGTGTGAGCCCGTGGACAGACCGTTCAGCGTCGTCTGCTCCGTGCCCACGCCGTACACCTCGAACTCCCACAGCGAGTAGCCGTACGCCGTCGCACGCTGCACGCCGCGCATGCGCACGAAGCGGCCCACGCCGGCCACCGTCCAGTCGTCGATGCCGCCGTCTCCGGTGTCCACCGTCCGCAGCGCCGTCCAGGTCGTGTTGTCCAGCGACGCCTCCAGCACGTAGCGCCGGCCGTACGCGGCCTCCCAGTTCAGCACGATGCGCTTGAGCGAGTAGATGGCCCCCAGATCGATGGTGATGGACTCCGTGTCACCCGTGGTCGCCGTGCCCACGCTGGACCAGCGCGTCGCCAGGCTTCCGTCCACCGCGTCGTTCGCGCTGCCGAACTCCACGGACGTGGCGTAGGCATTCTTGCCCCGCGCCAGGTTCGTGCCCGCCGGCACCGGCGTGCTGCGCAGGATGGAGGGCCCGCGGTCCGCGCCGTCCACGATGAGGACGTACTCCGCCACGCCCGCGCCCATGTCCGTCGTCTGCTCCCAGATGAAGCGCGTGGACGTGCCCGGCACCGACTGCCCGGCCGACGGCGACAGCGCCGCGAAGGCCGCGGGCGGCGTCGTGTCGTTCAGCGTGAAGGTGAACGTCGCGGACTGAGTGACGCCGTTCGCCCAGTTGAACGCCTTCACGAACCAGGTGTGCGTCCCGTTCGCCAGCTTCAACCCATCCAGCGCCGCCGACGGTGTCTTGGTGATGGCCACCGGCATCGCGCCGCCATCCAGGTACACCTCGTAGCGCTGGATGCCCGTCTGCGGATCGCTGCTCGCCGCCCAGGTGAACGCCGGACGCGTGCCGGTGATCACCATGTTGTTCGACGGCGTCAGCAGGTTGAACGCCACGGGCGGCGTCGCGTCCGTCAGGCCGAAGCCCTGGATGCCCGCGCCGTACTGGTACAGCGGGTTGCCGTACGTGGGCGGCACCGGCTGGCCCGTCGCGATCTTCTGGCGGATGGCCGCGCGCTCCGCGTCCGTCGCGCCCAGGTCGAACGGCAGGTCCCACTTCTCCAGCTGGTTGTTCTCCACGTCCGTGCCGATCTGGCTCATGGAGCGCGGCAGCTGCCACGGCGTCTTGCCCCGAGGCAGCACGTCACCGAACAGCACGTCCGCCACCGCGTAGCCGCCCATGTCGCCGGGGCGGTACGCCAGCATCAGCGCGTTGGACAGGGGCACCACGTTCGTCAGCACGTAGGGACGCGGGCTGATCAACACCACCGTCGTGGGGATGCCCCGCGACTTGAAGCTGTTGATGATGCCGTACTGGTCGCCCCACTTCGCGTCGTGGGCAGGGCCAATCGGGTCACCCGGCAGGTACGGCTTCTCCTTGTCCCACTCCGTGCCGTGCGTGAAGTAGCTCTCACCCACCACCACGATGGCCGCGTCCGGCGTCACGCCCGCGGGGGCGTTGTCCTTGTAGACCGTGAGCCCTGAGGCCTCCGCGCGCGCCTTCACCGCCGCGTAGATGGTCGGGTCGCCGAACTCGGTGCCGTGGAAGTCCGAACGCCAGGTCACCATGCAGGACATGTCGTCCGCGCGCGGACCCGCGATGACCAGCCTGCCGCCCGCCGGCAGGCGGATGGGCAGCGCGCCGTCGTTCTTGAGCAGCGTCATGGCCTCCTGCGCCGCGCGGCGCACCGCCGCCTTGCTGTCCGCGGTGTGCCACTGGGACGTGCCGGCCGGGCCCTGCTTGTACGGGTCCTCGAAGATGCCCAGGCGGAACTTCAGGTCCAGGATGCGGCGCACGGAGTCGTTGATGCGCGCGACCGGAACCTCGTTCTCGAAGTTGGCCATGGCCTGCGGCGTCGCGCCACCCATCACGTCCGAGCCCGCCGTGGCGGAGCGCACCCACGAACCCGACGGCAGCCAGTCCGAGCAGATGACGCCGTCGTACTTCAACTGGTTGCGCAGGTAGTTGAGGATGCCCGGGTTGTCACCCGCGCCGTAGCCCTCCGGCCCCAGCAGCCAGCTGCCCGCGTAGCCCGGCATGATGCCGCTGGTGCCCGCCTCGATGGCCGCGTGCCACGGACGCATGTGGTAGTGGATGGTGGTGCCGTCGTAGGTGATGCCCGCCTCACCGCCAGCGCCCTGCCCCGGCCAGTGCTTCGTCGTCACCCAGATGGAGCTCGAGTTCACCTCCGGACCGCCCTGGAGGCCCGCGATGAGCGCGCGGGTGATGCCCGCCGCCAGGTCCGCGTCCTCGCCGTTGCCCTCCTGGGTGCGCGGATACAGGACCTTGGTGTTCACCTCCGCCAGCGGCGACAGCGTGCCTCGGCTGCCAATGGCCAGCTGCTCGCGGCGCTGGATGTCACCCATCTCAAAGATGGTGTCCAGGTCGCGCGTGGCAGCCAGCGCCGGCTGAGTGGGCCAGCTCGTCTTGTAGCCGTGGATGGTGTCACCCGCGTCGATGTGCGGGATACCCAGGCGCGTGGCCGCGGACGCCTTCTGGAACATGGGGATGTCCGTGGGCGACAGCGGGCCCATCTGGAAGCCGGCTTCCGGGTACGTCTTGGCGTCGTAGAACATCTGCAGCGCCTTCTCGCGCAGCGTCATGCGGCCCAGCAGGTCGTTCACGCGTACGGAGACGGGGTTGTGCCAGTCCTCGTACGGCTCAATCGTCCCGTTCTTGTTCAGGTCGCGCACGCCGTTGATGAGGTTGACGCCGTCCGCCTGCGTCTCCACCACCGGCAGGTACACGCTGAAGTTGCCGATGTCCGAGCGCGACGTGGTGCCACCCGACAGCGTGGCCACGACGTACCACTTGTACGTCCAGCGGTCCGGCAGGTCCTCCGTGAAGGTGAAGGACGTGCCCGTCTGCGACGCCACCTGCGTGTACCTGTCCAGCAGGTTGCCCGCCGCCATCCAGTCGTAGTCGTTGCGGGTGAGGTTGACGTAGAGCTTGTAGTTCGTCGCGCCCGTCACGGTGGCCCACGACAGCGTGGGACGGCGGGTCGCGGTGATCATCGCGTTGTTGGCCGGCGCGGCCAGCCGGAACGCCCCGGCCACCGGCAGCGGCGCGGGCGCCACGTACGGGTCCGGGATGATGGTGGGGTCGCGAGGGTCCGTGGGGCCATTGCCCGTGGAGAAGATTTCGACGTTCCAATCCGCGCCCTGCACCGCCAGCGCCGTGACGGACTGCGCGCGCTGCTGCACGCCGTTGTAGTCCACCACCGCCAGCCGGATGTCCGTGTTGGGCTGCGTGGGAGAGAACTGGTTCTTCGACAGCGTCACCGTCGTGTTGGGCGGGAACGTGAGCTGGTAGGTGAAGGGCCCGGGCGGGTTGCGCACGGACGGCGTGGTGTTGCCCTCCTCCGGCACCGGCGTCACCGACAGCGGCGCGGGCGACACGTTGATCTTCGCGTACGCCAGCTCCGGGAAGTTCAGCTTGATGGTCTGGTTCGTGGTCTGCGTGGGCGGCGGCGTCGTGCCCCCGTTCTGGTAGACCTCGAAGGACCACAGCGAATAGCCATAGCCCGTGCCGCGCTCCGTGCCGCGCATGCGGATGTAGCGGTACGTGCCGGAGACCGGAATCTCCCGGCGGCCGATGGCGCCGTTGGTCACCGTGTTGAGCGTGGTCCAGCTGGCGTCGTTGTTGGATCCGTCAATCGTGTACGTCTTGCCGTACGCGCCCTCCCAGTCCAGCACCACCTTGCCCACCACCTGGGACGAACCCAGGTCCACGCGGATCCACTGCGGATCCACGCCCTGCGCGGAGGCCCAGCGCGTGTTGACGTCGCCGTCGAACGCGAAGCCCGGCTGGAGCCCCGCCGCATCCGCCTCCACGCTGGACGCGGTGGCCGGACGATTGCGCGCCAGGTCCGTGTTGGTGGGAGGCGGCGTGCCGCCCGTCTCATAGACAGCGAACTCCCACAGCGAATAGCCATACGCGGGCAGCGCGCGGGTGACGCCCTGCATGCGGACGTAGCGGCCCGTGGTGCCGGACGGCAGGGACAGGTCGTCCGTCGCGCCATCGCCGGTGTTCACCGTCAGCGCGTCGGTGAAGGTGGTGTTGTTGGTGGAGACCTGGATCTTGTAGACCGTGGCGTAGGCCGCCTCCCAGGTGAGCACCACGCGCGAGATGGTGCGCGTCTGGCCCAGGTCCACGGTGATCCATTCATTCGCCGTGAAGCCGCTGGCCCAGCGGGTGCCACCGTCGCCGTCCACCGCGTACTGGCCCAGGAATGGAGCCTCCGCGGACGAGGTATAGGTGGTCTTGTTCAGCGCGACGTTCGTCTGCGCCAGGGCGTCGGACGCGCCCAGGAACGACACCAGCGTGAGCACCGCCGCGAAGGCTTGTAATAACCAGACACGCGGTGCTTCGCGAAGACATGGGCTTGCGCCCCTGCTTGACAATTGCGGCAAGGATTCAGACATTGGGGGATGACTCCTTGGGTAGGAACAGCGACCGCATCCCTGCCCTGACGACACCGCACGCGGGGGCGTGACGGCGGCGTCAAGACAAGGCTCGGGCGTTCCGGCTGTCACACGGAGACAGCCGGCCCGCCCTTCCTGGCACTGCGTTCCTGCCTAGTCCGCGGTGAAGTACAGGTTGTCGAGCAGGAGTGACTGACCGGTCGTTCCACCTTCGGCCGCGAAGGTGAACGGCGACGACACGTCATTGAGCTTCAGGCCCGCCGCGACGAAGTCCGCCACGGGGATGGCCAGGTGGTGCCACTCACCGTCGTTCGCCCAGCCGTATTGGGTGACGGCGAGCGGAGCGCCCTTCTCGGCGGTGCCCGTGCCGCTGGTCATGCCGATCTTCACGTTGGCGAAGGCTGCGTCGGACGACTTCATGCTGACGTGGAGCGTCTTCCAGGCATCGAAGTTGTGCGTCTGCTTCCAGTGCACGCCGAAGCCCATCCACGGCTTGCCGTTCTGGACGATGCGGTCCGCGGACTTGCCTTCGACGTGGTCCGGGTCGGACTCCACGTAGACGGTGTTCTCGTAGAGGTAGAAGTTGGAGTCGATGTTATCGAGGATGATCTCCTGCGAGCGGCCCGTCTCGTAGAAGATGCCCACCATCAGGCGGGCCTTGCCGGCCTCGTAGGGGAACGGCCCCGGCAGCAGGTCCGCGGGCTGCGTCCCGCCGTCGGGGTTCTGGGTGCCCGGCAGCTCCTGGCCGGAGTAGTCCGCCGGGCCCGGATCCGGGCGGCAGGCGGCGAGCAGCAGCAACAGTCCCCACACTGGCTTCTTCATGGCTTCACCGCCCGGTCCGCACCACTGGAGGTCTTCACCATCACCCAGCCGCCCGCCACGGTGCCGCCCAGCTCGACGACGCCCTTGTACGCGGGCGTCACCAGGTCGTAGGCCACCGTGCCGGACGCGTCGTACGTCACCGCATCAGGGAAGTAGTCGAGCACGGACTGGTAGGCCTTCACCGCCATCTCGCGCGTCTGCGCCAGGCTGCCCTGGTCCGCCCGGCCCCGCTGGTAGATGGCCGCCAGGTTGAGGGCCACGTAGTACTGCGCTTCGCCATACGGCCCGTTCGCGAGCACCGTGGCCCAAGCGTAGTAGCCCGCCACCGGGTCCCCGCCGGACTGGATCTGCCACTTCGTCTCCGTGCCCACCCCCGCCATCGCGAAGGGGTTGTTCGGGTCATCCAGCACGGAGGTGTTCGGGTAGATGCCCATGGCCGGGTCGGTGACCGTGAAGGTCATCCCGTCCAGGGGCTTGCCGTAGATGATGGTCGGGTCGTCGTAGCAGCCGGACAGCGCGGCCACGGCGGCCAGCAGGAAACCAGTCCTCATGATGCGTGTTCCCTCAGAGAGAAAGGATGGCATACGCGCCCACCTCGTACTCGCGACCGTTCAGGCCCTCGGTGATGCCCCGATCGTTGAGGCCTTCCGAGTACTCGTTCAGCATTCGCACCAGTCCGCGCAGACCGAAGCGCGTGGTCACCGCGCCCAGCACCGGCTTCTTCAAGCCGTAGGACAGGTCCCCGCCCACCTGCACCGGGTAGGTGAGGTTGAAGACGCGGTGGTAGTCGTACGGGCCCCAGTCGTTGAAGCGCAGCTGGGCCGCGAACAGCAACGTGTCGAAGAGCGCGGAGCCGTCCAGGCCGAAGCGGTGGATCTGCCGGCTGTCCTCACCGGAGGACTGCTGGCTGCCCACGTAGGCCGTGCCGTACAGGCGCAGACGCTGCGTGGGGTTGCCCACCAGGCGCAGGGACGTCTCCCACTCATCGCGGGCCACCGGCGCGCTGCCGAAGGCGATGGTGCTGCCGTCCGCGAGGATGGCGATGCCCGCGTCGCGCGACGTCGGCTGGTGCCGGTAGACGATGTCCAGGCCCGCGGCGAACGGCGCGTCCTCGCGCATGTCGCGGTCCCACGACCAGAACCAGGTGCCCGGCGTCGGGTCGAAGGTGATGAGCAGCTCGCCGCCCAGCGTCTCGCGGTTGTCCAGCACGCTGAAGGAGTCCACCAGCACGCTGCGCGGCCGCACGCCCGAGTAGTACATGCCGGTGCCCGGGTCGTACGCGTCCGGGATGGTGGGATTCGGCCCGATGAGGGGCCGCTGGTACAGGATGTTGGGCGACACCTGGATGGAGCCGAACTGCACCGCCGCGCCCAGCTGGCCCGCGTAGTGGTTGCCGCGGCCGCTCTCGCGCAGGCTCCAGCCGGTGATGATGTTGCCCTGCTCCGGTCCACTGTCCGCGACCAGGCCGCGGAAGGAGGACTGCACCAGCCAGCGCACCGCCCCCATGTCGTAGGTGAGCCGCGCCTTGGCGCCCAGCGTGTCCAGGAACTGCACCTTGTCTTGGAGCACGTCGTAGCCGCTGTTGAGGTAGCTGGGGCCGCCTTCCGGAGCGGCGCGCGTATAGGTGAACGTCTCGCCAATGCGCTGGGGCGCGGAGAGCAGGCCGCCCACGTCCAGCACCAGCTTGCCGGTGGCGTACTGGAAGTTGAGCGCCGTCCTGCGCGCGATGCGCTCGCGCACCACGGAGGCCGTGGAGGACGACGAGCCCTGCGCCAGGTCCTCCTGGTGCACCAGCGTCACGTTCACCGGGCCCACGTTGTTGCGGTACTTCGCCACCACGGAGGGGTTGGCGCCCCAGTACAGCTCCGGCCCGACGGCGACCTTCAGCCCGTCCATGGCCTTCTTGCCGCTGAACACCACGCCGAAGGGCGCGTTGCCGTGGTAGATGTCCAGGTTCGGCCCGTAGTTCGCCTCGCGGTAGAGGTTGAAGAAGTCACCCTCCTCGCCCCAGTGGTAGTGACCGGTGCGGTAGTAGCCTTCCAGCGCGAAGTCGGAGCGGTCGAACTTGAACTCCGCCTGATACAGCGCGAAGCGATCCAACGGGGACTGCTCGCGCGCCGGAGCGCCGGGGCCCACGGGGATGTCACCCGCGGTCGGCGTGGCGGGCGTGCCGCGGTTCTCGTAGAACAGGTTGTTGAGCCGGTTCTGCGCCACGTTGCCCACGACGTTGAACGACGCGCGGCCGTAGACGCCGCTGGCCGGCTGCATCGCCAGGTCGAAGAAGATGGATTCGGTGTGGTCCGCGGAGTTCTGGTTGGGCCGCACCGTCGCGATGCTTCCGCGCGACAACGAGCTGTCCAGCAGCAGCCGCAGGTTGGACACCCGCACCGCGCTGAGCTCCTCCGTGCGCGCCAGCGCCACCGACGAGGTGTAGCCGCTGGTGAGCGCGGTCGGCCGGATGCCGGAGAAGTAGTCTCGGATGACGTCCGGGTTGGTGGTCTGCGCGTACGGGTCCAGGCGGAACACGGCCTGGAGCACGTAGTAGGCCGTGCGCGGCTGGATGCCGCTGATGCCGTTGGAGTCCGGCGGGCCCAGGGCCGCGATGCCGAACCACTCCTCGTTCATGTTGTTCTGGCCGGGGACGAAGTCGGCCGCGTAGCCGCCGTTGGGCCACGTCGCGGTGGTGTCGTGGATGGACAGGTTGGATTCCTGGCCGTGCTTCCACCAGCCGTCCACCCACTGGAACACGAAGCCGCCAATGGCCGTGCCGGACATGCCCTGGCCGTAGCCCTCCAGGTAGATCTGCTCCCACTGCGTGCGCAGGTACTCCGCCTGCGCCACGTGGTCCTCGCGGCCCGCCTTCGCGTCGTAGGCGTCCGCGCCGAACTCGCTGAAGAACACCGGCTTGTTGAGCTTGGCCTTCACCTCCGCGAACATGTCGCGCGCGGTGGGGCCGCGGTAGACGTTCGTGCCCAGCACATCCAGGTCCTGGCAGTGCTTGGCGATGAGGTCGATGTACTGGAGGTCGCCGTTGGCGATGGATACGGGGTGGTTCGTGTCCCGCTTCTTCACCGTGCGGGCCGCCTCGCCGTAGAGCGTGTAGAGCGACTCCGCGCGCGCGGCGTCCTCCTGGCCCGGCAGGGCTTCGATCTCGAACGAGGTCCAGTGCAGGCCGTAGTTGTTCTCGTTGCCCAGAAGCCACATGAGCACGCCGGGAACGTCCCGGTAGATCTCCACCTTCTCGGCCAACGCGCCGAGGATGGCCTTGCGGTGCTCCGGGTTCGAATAGTCGATGTTGACGACCATGACCCCGTTCACCGGGTGGCCATAGCGTCCCATCAGCGGGTTGAGCAGCGTGTAGATGCCGTAGTTCCGGTAGATGTACTCGACCCAGACGGGCGGGATGTCGTCGAACTGGCGGATGGCGTTGAAGCCCGCGTCGCGGAGCATCCCCATCTCTTTCGCCAGCACCTGCTTGATGAAGTCCTCCGGCTGCGTCCAGAGCGAGTACCGGTAGTTCTCACCGATGGGCGTGTAGCCCCAGTTCACGCCATGGACGGGGAAGTCCCTCCCGTCCACCTGGAGCTTGAAGCCACGCTCGTCGTGGATGACCCGCGTCACCGTCGTGCGCTTCGCGTCCGAAGGCGCGGCGGCCTGCGGTGCCGGAGCCGCGATGGGGGCGTCCGCGGGCGCGACCGGAGCCGCGGGGGCCTGCGGCTCGGGCGGCACCTGCCCCGGCACGGGCGCGGCGGCGTCCACGGGGCCAGCGGAGGGAGGCTGCGCGGCGGGCGGGGACTGGAGGGGCGAGCCCGCTCCGGACACCTGGGCCCAGGCCTGGGTGCCGCCGCACAACGCCAGACACGTCGTCAGGAAGAGCCTTTTCAAGCGGCCTGCTCCACGTCCAGGCCGTTCTGGGCCACGACGTCGCGATAGAGATGGGCGCTGTCCTTCGGGATGCGCTGCTGGGTGGCGTAGTCCACCCACACCAGGCCGAAGCGCTTGGTGTACCCGTAGGCCCACTCGAAGTTGTCCAGCAGCGACCACGCGAAGTAACCGGCCAGCTTCACGCCCTGCGCGATGGCGTCACCGCACGCCGCCAGGTGCCCGCGCAGGTACTCCACGCGCTGCACGTCGTGCACGCGGCCGTCCGCGCTGGGGGCGGTGGAGTACGCGCAGCCGTTCTCCGTGATGTAGAGGGGGCCCGGCTTGTATTCCGTTTCCAGGTGCACCAGCAGGCGCGTGAGGGAGGCCGGGCAGACCTCCCAGTCCATGTCCGTCTTGTCCGGGCGCACGAACACGGTGCGCGGCGCGTTCTGCTCTTCCGGGATGCGGTTGCTGCGCAGGACGGCGCGCGAATAGAAGTTCACGCCCAGGAAGTCGGTGGGCGCGGCGATGGTCTCCAGGTCGCCGGGCTGGATGAAGTCCAGGTGCGGGGACGCGATGCGGCCCGCCTTCACGTGGTCTTCAATCACGTCCTGCGGGTAGCCCCGGCCGTAGAGCGGATCGAGGAACCAGCGGTTGAAGCCGCCGTCGAAGTCGCGCGTCGCGTCCGCGTCCTCCGGGCTGGGCGACGCGGGCTCGCCCGGCGTGAGGTTGAGGGTGATGCCCACCTCCGCGCCCTTCACGTTGGCGCGCAGTACCTTCACCGCGTTGCCGTGCGACACGAGCAGCGTGTGCGCCGCGGCCAGCATCTTCGACCAGTCCTTGTGGCCCGGGGCGTGCTCGCCGTTGCCGTAGCCCAGGTAGCTGATGCACCAGGGCTCGTTGTGGGTGATCCACCGATTCACGCGGTCGCCCAGGGCGCGGCTGATGACGTCCGCGTACTCCACGAAGGCGTCACCGGTGGCGCGCGCGGGCCAGCCGCCCTGGTCCTCCAGCACCTGCGGCAGGTCCCAGTGGTAGAGCGTGACGAAGGGCTCGATGCCCGCGCCCAGCAGCGAGTCGACGAGGCGCGAGTAGAAGTCCACGCCCGCCGCGTTCACCCGGCCGCGGCCCTCCGGGAGGATGCGCGGCCACGCGATGGAGAAGCGGTAGGACTTCAGCCCCATCCAGCGCATCAGTTCGATGTCCTCCGGCCAGCGGCGGTAGTGCTCACAGGCCACCGAGCCGTCGGACTTGTCTTGGATCTTCCCCGGGGTGGCGGCGAAGCGGTCCCAGATGGACTCGCCCCGGCCGTCCACGCGGGTGGCGCCCTCGATCTGATACGCGGAGGTGGCCACTCCCCAGAGGAAGTCAGGAGGAAACTGACGCATCGGCGGTAACTCCTTTCGGAACTTCAAGGTGGCAGCGGACGAGGTGATTCGCGGCCGGCAGGACGTCGGGAGGCGTGAGGGTGGAGCAGCGCGGCTCGGACACCGGGCAGCGCGGAGCGAAGGGACAGCCCACGAGCGGCGGCGGCTGCGTGGTGGGGCGCACCGGCAGCGCGGCCTGGAGGAAGTCGTCTCCATCCGGCACCGCGGACAGCAGCAGCTTCGTGTACGGGTGGCGCGGCTGGCGCAGCACCTCGTCCGCCCTGCCCGCCTCCACCACCGTGCCCGCGTAGAGCACGAGGATGCGGTCGGCCAGGTGGCGCGCGCTCGCCAGGTCGTGGGTGATGAACAGGATGCCGATGCCGCGCTCCTGCGTGAGGCCGCGAAGCAGTTGGAGCACGCCCTTGCGCGTGGACACGTCCAGCATGGACGTGGGCTCGTCCGCGATGATGACCTGCGGCTCCACCGCCAGGGCGCGCGCCACCGCCACGCGCTGGCGCTGGCCGCCGGACAGCTCATGCGGGTAGCGCTTCGCGAAGGCCTCCGCGGGCGTCAGGCCCACGGACTCCAGCAGCGACAGCACCCGCGTGCGAAGGCCCGACTTCGGCACCCGGCCGTGGCGCACGAGCGGCCGCTCCAGGTGGTACGCCACCGTGTGCACGGGGTTGAGGGACGCGAACGGATCCTGGAACACCATCTGCACCCGGCCGCGGTAGTCCAGCGACGCCTGCGCGCTGCCGTCCGCCAGCACGTCGCGCCCCGCGAGCCGCAGCTGGCCCGCGTCCGGCATGTCCAGCCGGGCCAGGAGCCGCGCCAGCGTGGACTTGCCGCTGCCGGACTCGCCCACCAGCGCGACGATCTCCCCCGGCTGGAGGGAGAAGGACACGCCCTTGAGGATGGGCTTGCGCTCGCGGGAGAAGAAGCCGCCCGCCAGGTAGCTGCGGGTGAGGCCTTCCGCCTCCAGGAGGGGCGCGCTCATCGGTGACCTCCGGGGATGGCGGCGACGCGCGTGGACGGCCGGGACACGGACAGCTCCTGCGCCTGCTGGACCGGCGGCGGCGCGGCGTCCTTCGCGGACAGGTGCGGGAACGAGGACAGCAACAGCTGCGTGTACGGGTGGCGGGCCCCGGCGCGCAGGTTGGCGGACGTGTCCACCTCCACCAGCTTGCCGCCCTGGAGCACACCCACGCGATCCGACAGCGCGAGCAGCAGCGGCAGGTCATGCGTGATGAAGAGCATGGCGAAGCCCAGCCGCTGCTTGAGCTCCACCATGCGCTGGAGCAGCTCCTTCTGCACCACGACGTCCAGCGCCGTGGTGGGCTCGTCCATGATGATCAGCCGGGGCTCCAGGGCCAGCGCCAGCGCGATGCCCACGCGCTGCCGCATGCCGCCGGAGAGCTGGTGCGGCCACGCCGTCACCAGGTCCGGTGACAGGCCCACCATGCCCAACAGCTCCCGCGCGCGGGCGTAGGACGTGGCGCGTGACACGCGGCCGTGCGCCGCGAGTGTGTCGTGGAACTGCTCACCCAGCGTGAGCACCGGGTTGAGCGCGCTCATGGCGCTCTGGAACACCATGGACACCTGGCGCCAGCGGAACGCGCGCAGGGCCGGGCCCTCCAGCGCGGTGACGTCCATGCCGTTGAAGAGGATGCGCCCCTGCGCGACGCGCGCGGAGGCAGGCAGGAGGCCCAGCAGCGCGGAGCCGATGGTGGACTTGCCGCTGCCGGACTCACCCGCCAGGCCGAACACCTCGCCCGGCGCCACGTCGAACGACACCGAGTCCACCACGCGGGAAGCACCCTTCTCCGTCGCGTAGTCGATGCACAGGTCCTGAACGCGCAGGAGCACGCCCGGCACCGGCCGCTCCAGGTGCGCACGGGCGGGAGTGCTCGCGGGCAGCGCCGCCGGTTTGTGCACGCGCAGCGCGGGGTTGGTCATCTCGTCGATGGCGGAGCTGACCAGCGTGAGCGCGAAGCCCACGAGCGCGATGCACAGGCCCGTGGGGACGAAGATCCACCAGGAGCGCGTGAGCAGCGCCGCGTCGTTGCCGGCCCAGTAGAGATTGGTGCCCCACGTCACCACGCTCACGTCGCCCAGGCCCAGGAACTCCAGGCCCACCTGCGCGCCCACGGCATAGAGCGTGTTTCCAATGAAGGATGAGCCCAGCAGCGACGCCATGTTGGGCAACAGCTCCCGCGACACGATGCGCGAGTGGCTCTCCCCCGTCACCACCGCCGCTGACACGAAGTCGCGCCCGCGCAGGGCCAGCGACTCCGCGCGGAACACACGCGCGTTCCAGGCCCAGCCCGCCACGGTCAGCACCGCCACCATGCGCAGCGGGCCGGACGGCAGGTACGCGCCCAGCACGATGGCCAGCGGCATGCCGGGAATCACCAGGAACACGTTGGTGGTGAGCGACAGCACGTCATCCACGCGGCGGCCCAGGTAGCCCGAGGTGACGCCCACCAGCGCGCCCACCAGCGTGACGAGCGCGCCCACCGCGAAGCCCACCGCCAGCGTCTGGCGCGCGCCCACCACCGTCTGCGCGAGCACGTCCTGTCCCTGGCCGGTGGTGCCGAACCAGTGCGCCGCGTTGGGCGGCTGGTGCGGCCGGCCCACGAGCTCCGTGGGGTCCATCACGAAGAAGGGCCCCACCACCGCGAGCAGCAGGAAGAACAGGAGCAGGCTGCCGCCCACCGCCGCCTTCCGGTGGCGGGAGAGCCTTCGCGGGAAGTCACGCATGGGCGCGGGTCCTCGGATCCAACCAGAGGCAGATGAGGTCCACGGCGAAGTTCGCCGCGAGCACCGCCAGGGTGATGACCAGGAAGAGCCCCTGCATCAGCGGGTAGTCCTGGTTGCGCACGGCGAGGATGAGCAGGTAGCCCGTGCCCGGATAGGAGAAGACGATCTCCGTCAGCAGCGAACCGGACAGCACGAAGCCCACCGCCATGCCGAAGCTGGTGACGTTGGGCAAAAGCGCGTTGCGAGCCGCGTAGCGCAGCATCACCTGCCGGGGCGGCAGGCCGCGCGCGTGAGCCAACCGGATGGAGTCCGTGCCCAGCGTGGCCACCATCGTGTTGCGCATGCCCAGCATCCACCCGCCCAGCGTGGCCACCACGATGGAGGACGCGGGCAGCACCGCGTGGCGGGCCACGTCCGCGGCGAACGCGAACGACAGCCCGGGCTCCATGTCGTGCCCGTACGCGTGGCGCAGCGGGAACCACCCCAGCACGAAGCCAAAGAGGTACAGCGCCAGCATGGCCAGCCAGAAGTACGGAAAGGCCCCCAGGAACGCGAGCGCCGGAGCCAGCCCCGAGTCCAGCCACCCGCCCCGGTTCCACGCGGCGAGCACGCCCAGGAAGGACCCCACCACGAAGCTGATGATGACGGCCACGCCAGCCAGGGCCACCGTCCACATCAGGCCCGTGCCAATCACTTCCGTCACCCGCGCGGGGAAGTAGGCGTAGGACATGCCCAGGTCGCCCTGCACCAGGTGCTTCAGGTAGGTGAAGTACTGGGCGTAGAGCGGCGCGTCCGTGAAGCCGAAGGCGGCCCTCAGCGCGCCCATGGCCTCCGGCGCCACCTTGCCTTCGAAGCGCGCGAACATGGCCGCGGCGGGGTCGCCGGGGGCCAGGCGCGGAATCACGAAGTTGAGCGTGAGCGAGGCCCACGCGGCGATGAGGTAGAAGCCCATTCGCCGGAGGATGTAGCGGCCCATGGTCAGCGCTCCCTCGGGGACAGCTGCGTCAGCACCAGCAGGCTGTCGGGCTCCGCGTGCGGTGCGAGCCGCGCGTAGGGGTTCTGCTCGGTGGGGAAGCCCGTGAAGCGCGAGGAGTTGGACTCGCCCCAGGACGGGTTGGGGAACAGCGGGATGGCGGGCGCGGTGGCGGAGAAGCGCTGCTGCACCTGGGACATCAGCGCGTGCTGCTCCTCCGGCGTGCCGGCGCGCTCGAAGCGCACGAGCAGCTCATCCGCCTGCGCGTCGCCCATGCGGTGCCAGTTGGCGGCGGCCACCTCGCCCACCGGCCGCACCGTGCGCGGCGACAGGAGCCACTTGTAGAAGTTGTATGGCGTGGGCCCGTCCAGCGACCAGGAGATGGCCAGCTGGAACTCGCCCTTCTGCAGGCGCGTGAACCAGGTGCCGAACTCGTACGTCTTGAGCGTCACGCCGATGCCCAGCTTGCGCAGGTCGCGGCTCACCACCTGCCCCGCCCGCACCCAGTCCGACCACCCGCTCACGACCTCCAGGTCCAGCGCGAAGGGCTGCCCGTCCTTCAGGCGCCGCATGCCGTCCGCGCCGCGAGTGAGGCCCGCCTCGTCCAGGAGCTTGTTCGCCGCGGCCAGGTCGTAGTGCGTCCACGCGTCCTTGGCGACCTCCGCGTCCCTCCAGCCGGTGTACGCGTCGTTGAGGGCGGTGGCGTCCGCGGGGCGGGTGTAGCCGTACATGGCCACCTCCACCAACCGGTCGCGGTCCAGCGCCATGCTCAACGCCTTGCGCACACGCACGTCATCCAGCGGCGGGCGCGTGGTGTTGGGGTAGAGGAAGACGGTGCTGCCATAGAGCGGGAACCAGCGCGCGTGGTGCGCGGGGTCTCGCGACACGAAGGTGCGGTCCACCGCCGGAACGAAGTTGCCCGCCCAGTCCACCTCCCCCTCCACGAGCGCCATGTTGGCCTGGTCGTTGGTGGGGAACGCGAGGAAGCGCAGCGCGGACACCGCGGGCTTGCCGGGCTGCCAGTAGTGCGGGTTGCGGCCCAGCTCGTAGACCTGGTTGCGGAACAGCGTCACCTGGGTGAAGGGTCCGGTCGCCACCGGCTCCGGGTTGGTGAACGTCACCGGGTCCGCGACGTCCTTCCAGACGTGCTGGGGCACGATGATCTGATGCGCCAGGTCGCTGAAGCCCGGCAGGTACACGCGTGAGAAGGCGAAGGCGACGGTGCCCTTCCCTTCCGCCTTCACGTCCGTGAGGAAGCGCCACACGCCGCCCGCGTCCAGCGCCGGGTGCTGCTTGAGCAGGCCGAAGGTGAAGACGACGTCGTCCGCGCTGAAGGGCTTGCCGTCGGACCAGAGGACGCCATCGCGCACGTTGAAGCGCAGCGTGAGCTGATCCTCCGACCAGGCGTGGCCGGTGGCGAGCCAGGGCACCCACTTGCCCTGCGCGGAGCTGAAGATCTCCATGCACTCGTACACGCCCGCCCGGGTGGGCCAGCGCGCACCGGCGCCCGCGAACAGCGGGTTGAAGTTGCGCACCCACGCGCTCTGCTGCTCCACGGAGACGAAGAGCACTCCCGGCGGCCGGGGGCGCGGCTCGGACGAGCACGCCACCAGCAGCGCCAGCGGCAGGAGCGCGCGGGCGAACCTCACTGCGCGGCCCTTTCGTAGACGCGCACGTAGTCCACCTTCATCGTCTGCGGGAACACCGTCTTGGAGTCCGGCGGCCCCACGAACGAGCCGCCCACCGCGATGTTCAGGATGATGAAGTGCGGATGGTCGTAGACCCACTTCCGCCCGGCGGGCAGGCTCTTCGGCGTCACCTCGAAGAAGACGGTGTCGTCGACGATGAAGCGCAGCAGCTCCGGCTCCCACTCCACCGCGTAGATGTGGAAGTCATCGGCGAGCGGCGGCCCGGAGACGGCGTGCTGGCGGCCGATGTTCGAGCCACCGGAGTAGCCCGGCCCGTGCACCGCGCTGCTCACGACGGAGGGGATCTGCCCCTTGTGCTCCATGATGTCGATCTCGCCGCAGGCCGGCCAACCGACGGAGTCCACGTCCGCGCCCAGCAGCCAGAACGCAGGCCAGATGCCCCGGCCCGTGGGCAGCTTGATGCGCGCCTCGACGCGGCCGTAGGCCTTGCTGTAGCGGTTCTTCGTCGTCAGGCGCGCGGACGTGTAGTCGTTGTTGCCGTAGCGCTCACGGCGCGCGACGATCGCCAGGTGGCCCTCGCCGTCCAGCGACGCGTTCTCCGCGCGCGCGGTGTTGTATTCGTACTGGCCGTTGCCCCACCCGTCCCCGCCCACGTCCGGGACCCAGCGCTCCTTCGCGGGCAGCGAGCCCGCTGGTCCGTCGAACTCGTCCTGCCAGACGACTTCCCACCCCGTGCCCGGCTGCTCCGTGACGGGCTTGGGTTGCTCGTTTTGCTTATTATCCAGACCTGCTGCCGGATCACACGAAGCCATCCCCAGGCCCGAGAGGGCCAGGGCGAGGACAAGACGGCGCGAAGTCATGCACTTCTCCCGACGTTCTGCGTGGGAAAGAGGGTGCGGTCGCGCAGCGCCGCCTGGAGCACCAGGGTGGCCGCGCCCACGGCGATGGCCCGCTCTCCCAGCACCGACGTGACGATGCGCGTCTCCGCCATGGAGACGGACAGGGCGCGCTGCCGCACGGACGCGCGCAAGGGGTCGAGCAGCATCTCGCCCACGGAGGAGATCTCCCCGCCCAGCACGACGATGGCGGGGTTGAGCAGGTTGAGCAGGCCGCCCACGGCGATGCCCAGGTAGGCGCCCATGCCGTCGATGATCTGCTTCGCGGCGGCGTCGCCCGTGCGGGCGCCCTCCACCAGGTCGCGCACGGTGGGGCCCTTGCGGCCGCGGGTGCCCATGAGCTCGCGCGCGCGTTCGGTGAGCGCCGTGGAGCCGATGAGGGTGACGAGGCAGCCCCGGAGGCCGCAGACGCAGAGCGGCCCGTTGGAGTCCACCGGGATGTGGCCGATTTCACCGGCCGTTCCGCCGGCGCCCCGGTACACGTCGCCGTGGATGATGTGACCGGCGCCGATACCGGTGGCCAGCTTGATGTACGTGAGGTCCTCGCCGCCGGAGCCGGCGCCCCAGAAGCACTCCGACAGCGCGCCGAGGTTCGCGTCGTTGTCCACGAACACCGGCATGTCGAAGGTGGTCTCGAACCACTCCTTCACGTCCACGTGCTTCCACGCGGGGAGGATGAGGGGGGACATCTTGCCGGGGGCCGCCGGGTGCACGGGGCTGGGCACGGCCACCCCCATGCCGACCACGGAGCGGCGCGGGACGCGCTCGGCGTCCAGGCACTCCTGGATCAGCTCCTTCGCCTTCTGCAGCGACCCTTCCGGATCGCCGCGCACCGCGTGGCTCGCCTTGCTCTGCGTGCGCACGCGGCCGCGGAGGTCCGTGAGGACGACGGTGACGTGGGAGGCGCCCAGTTCGACACCCACCAGGCTGAACGCTTCGTCGCAGAAGCCGATGAGGGTGGGACGGCGGCCCCCGCGGGAGACCCCGGCGCCAATGCTGCGCACCAGGCCCGCCTGCTCCAGGTCCGCGACGATGGCGGAGACGGTCGACGGACTGAGCTCCGTGCGCCGGGCGATCTCCGCCCGGGAGATCTGACGCTCGCGCCAGATCATGTTGAGCAGCAGGCCGCTGTTCTGCGCACGCATGCCCGCCGCATCGACCGTCAACACCGCCGTTCCCGCTTTCATCGTCCGCTCACGTTCCTGTTTTGGCGCACCGGGCGCTCAGGTTGGGGGCTACTTCCACTGGATGTCGTCGATGAAGAGGACGAGCGGCTTGACGTCCAGCCCGCCCGCCGACCAACCGAAGCCCCCGCCGACCGTGCTGTAGCGGATCTTGCTGATGTCCAGCGTGTATTGCTTGGGCTCGGTGGTCAGCGTGACCTCGATCTTCTTCGTCCACCCGTCCTTGCCTTCGTAACCCGTGAAGAAGTTCACGATCTCGCCGCCGCTCTCGCTCCAAGCGTAGAAGGTCACGGCGTTCGCGCCATCCGGCACCTGGAAGCCCGGGCGCGGGTCATCCTCCCAAGCGCCCTCCGGGAACTGCCAGAAGACGCCGGCCCACGCGTCCGCCTTCTGGGTGGCCGTGAACTTGTGGCAAGCGCCCAGGCCCGCGCCCGGGCGGGGCGTATGGCAGATGGGCTCGTCCACCAGACCGCCCTGCTCGCCTCCTCCAGAACCCATGTAGCCGCTGGCCGCCCAGGTGCCGTCCACCGCCAGGGGCAGCGTCGTCTGGGTGCCCGCGTCCACGCCGGCGTCCGTCTCCGTGCCCGCGTCGGTGTTGGTGCCGGCGTCCGTCTCCGTGCCCGCGTCGGTGTTGGTGCCCGCGTCGGTGTTGGTACCGGCGTCCGTATTGGTGCCCGAGTCCGGCTTGGTGGTGCCGCCGTCGTTCTGGGTGCCAGGCTTGGGGTCGTCCTCAGGGTCACAGGCGCCAACGAGCCCCGCCGTCGCGAAAACTCCAACGGCCGCCAATGTCCACGCGAAACGCTTGGTGCGAAGCATGAATCCCCTCCGGGTTGTCTTGCTGGGATGACTTCGTTCTTACGGCGAAGAAATCAAAACCTGCTGGAATCCGTCGCCCGCATGCTGCGTCGCGTCACCAGAACGGCCACACGCCAGAGGAGAAACCGCCGTCTCCCGCCGCCGGGGCCCCTGCCACCTGGAGCCGCCCTGCGTCCCCGCCCACCGCGAACATGCGAGTTCGTTCGATTAACGAAGAAATACCAGCCCCCTTTACCCATTTGCAAGCAGCCGAGAACACGCTCCGTGCGGTCAATCTATTGACGCAGCGCACCGTGGTTTCAGGAATGTGTTGGTTTGGATGGGAGCGCGGGCAGACACGGCCCTGCCCCGGTCAGGGGCGAGCCACGCGTCACTTCCTGCGATGCCTGAAGAACTTCAGTGCGTCAGCGGCGGCGGACCGATCATGCGCCGGACCATGGCGAGCAGCTGCTCGATGTCGAAGGGCTTGGGCAGGAAGCCCGCGCACGGCAGGTGCTGCCAGAAGTCCGGCGGGCTGGCGCTCATCATCACCACCGGAACGTCACGCAGGGCCGGATCCTTCTGCATGGACTCCAGCACCCCGGGCCCGTTGAGCACCGGCATCATGTAGTCGAGCAGAATCATCGACGGGCGCTCCTGGCGCATCCGCTCCAGGGCCTCGCGGCCGTTGAGCGCGATGGCCGTGCGGTAGCCTTCGTCGGACAGGAGGTCTCGGACGGCCTCCACGATGCCGAACTCGTCGTCGACGATGAGGACGGGCCCCATGGTCAAGTGCCTCGGCGCTTGCGGACGTTGCGGCGCGGCTTCGGCGAGGTCGCCCTGGCGGAGGATTTGGTGCCCGCGCGCGGCTTGCGGCGCGGCTTCGGCAACGGGGTCGGCTCCGGAGTCCGCGTGCGCGCGAGCCCCGTCATCAACATCTGCCCTTCCGCGAAGGGCTGGCCGACCTTGAGTCCCTTGCCCGTGATCTCCAGCTCGCGCAGGGCGGGATCGTAGGCGCTGTTGCGCACCTTGAGCGCCGCGATGAAGCGGCGCAGCCCGGAGTGCAGCTCCACCATGCGCAGGAACAGGATGTTCTCCGCCACCATGGAGATGCCCTCGAGCGGGAACTTCACCTCCGGCCCGAAGGCGGAGGTGGCCTCCGCGGTGTAGAGGAGCGTCACCTCGCGCACCCGGCACTCGTTGACGAGCGCCGCCAGGAAGCGCGCCACCCGCGACTTACGGGTGGAGGCGCGGCGGAGCGCCTCGTAGCCGTCCAGGAAGATGCGGCGCACCCGGCCGCTGCGGACGATGGTCAAGAGCTCCGTGCCCAGCTTGTCGAGGATGTTCTCCGTGGGCGGCCGGAAGCTCACCTCCAGGTCCCCGCGCTCCATCAGGGGCTGCAGGTGCAGGCCCACGCCCGCCGCCTGCGCGAGCATCCGCTCCGGCGCGTCGTAGAAGGCGAAGTAGTGGCCGCGCTCCCCCTGGCGGGCGCCTTCCGCCAGGAAGCACAGGCCCAGCAGTGTCTTGCCGCTGCCCGGAGGCCCCAGGAGGATGGTGGTGGAGCCCGCGGGCACCCCGCCCTTGAGCATCGCGTCCAGGCCGGTCACGCCGAAGGCGTCGCGCTCGCGCTTCCCGGCGCCGGGCACCAGGTTGCCGTCCACCATCGACTCCAGGCGGGGGTAGACGGTGAGCCCGTCGCCGGTGATCTCGAAGCCGTGCTGCCCCAGCTTGTACGCGCTGCCCCGGAACTTGCGCACGCGCAGCTCGCGCAGGGTTCGCACGCCGAAGGTCCGCTGCTGGAGCATCAGCAGGCCATCCACCATGGTGTGCTCCGCGCGCAGGCCCTTGTCGCCTCCGGTGGTGAGCACGACCGTGGTGCAGCCGATGAGGCCCGTCACGACCTGGAGGCCGTGGATGAACTTCTTGAGCGCCTGCCGCGACGGCGCCAGCTCCTCCGCCGCCAGCAGTCCGTCCAGCACGAGCAGCGAGGCCTTGTGCGCCTTGATCTCCTTGCGCACCAGCTCCGCGAGCGCGTCCAGCCCGCCCTGCTCCAGGATGGTGAAGGCGCTCAGGTAGCTGATCTTCCCCGGCACGCAGGCCGGGTCGAAGAACGACAGCGTCTGAAGGTTGCTCACCAGCTCCGTGTGCGACTCGGCCAGGAGCGTGAGGTAGAGGACCTGGTGACCCTGGGCCGCCTGATGGAAGCAGAGCTGGTTGGCGAGGATGGTCTTGCCCGCGCCCGGCAGACCCAGGACCATGTACATGCGGCCCTTGCGCAGGCCGCCGCATAGCACGGTGTCCAGACCGGGGATGCCCGTGGACATCCGCTGTTCTTCACGTCCACCGCCCGGCGTCATCACACGCTTCCTTCCTGGGCGCCATGCGACCAGCGGGAGCGCGAGGAACGGCCCCGGGTGGTCTCCATAGTCCAGCCCCCGCGTGAAGGCTCAACAATCTGGGATGCGTACGTTCCTGGACAAAACACGCATGCCCCGGCCCGCCGGCCGCTCAGCGGGCAGCGTTGGCGTCCGCCGCCGGCACGGGGGCCGAGCCCCCCGTCAGCGGCTTGAGCGACGCGCGCAGGGCCTCAATCTGGGCGCGCGCCTGGTTCTTGAGCGACTCCACGTCGTCCATCGTCATCCCCTTGGTGGAGATGGGCGTGCCCACCGTCACCAGTCCGCGCGACGTGGCGAAGCGCCACGAGTGCTTGGGCAGCGCGAGCCGCGTGCCGCTCACCGCCAGGGGCAGCACGTCCGCCTGCATCTCGATGGCGAGCCGGAAGGCGCCGTCCTTGAAGGGCAGCAGCTCATCCGTCTTGGAGCGCGTGCCCTCCGGGAAGATCATCACCGGCATCCCCTTGAGCATCCACTCCTTGCAGCGCGCCATGGCGCCAGTGGCCGAGTCGCGGTCGCCGCGCTCCACCGGGATGTCCCCGGCGATGCCCATCATCCAGCCCACCACGGGCACCTTGAAGAGGCTCTTCTTGCCCAGCCACTTCATCTCCCACGGCAGGTGGGAGATGAGGAACGGATCCGCGTTGGACTCGTGGTTGCTCACCACCACGGTGTTGGCCGCCACGTGATCCGGCACCTGGCCGTGCATGCCGAAGCGCCAGTAGGGCGTGAGCTTCGCGGCGGTGACACCCACCAGGCGGAAGCAGCGGCCCACCACGTAGCGGCGCTTGTCGAACAGGAACGTGAGGATGAACAGGAAGAGCTGGACGAAGAAGCCCACCAGGGCGACGAGGCCCACCTCGACCCAGGTCCAGATGGAGAGCAGTGCGTTCATGAGAGGTGTCCCTTGGGGATGAGGAGGGTTCAGGTGAGGACCGCGGGGTCCAGGTCCACGCTCACCGGGCAGTGATCCGACCCGTGAACGTCCGAGTGCACGGAGGCCTTCTTCACGAAGGCGAGCGCCGCGGGGGTGGCGAGCACGTAGTCGATGCGCCAGCCGATGTTCTTCTCGCGCACGCCGGCGCGCTGGCTCCACCAGGAGTAGTGGCCGCCCGCGGCGTTGAAGTGGCGGAAGGTGTCCACCCAGCCCGCACGGATCCACCGGTCGAACTCCTCGCGCTCCTCCGGGCGGAAGCCGCTGGTCTCGCGGTTCTCGCGCGGGCGCGCCAGGTCGATGTCCTGGTGGGCGGTGTTGAAGTCCCCCATCACCAGCACGCGCTGGTTGTCGCGCAGCGGCTTCTCCAGGCGCGCGAAGAGGCGGCGGTAGAAGTCCAGCTTGAAGGGGATGCGGGAGAGGTCGCGGTCCTTCCCGTTGCCGTTGGGGAAGTAGCCGTTGACCACGGTGAGCTTGCCGAAGCGGGCGAACTGGAGGCGGCCCTCCGCGTCCATCTCCGGCGCGTCCAGGCTGGTGGTGAGGTCGTCCGGTTCGTGGCGGCTGAAGAGGCCCACGCCGCTGTAGCCGGGGCGCTCCGCGGCCACGAAGTGGGTCTTCCAACGGCGGGGGGCGCGGACCTCCGCGGGGAGCTGCTCCACGCGGGCGCGCACCTCCTGCAGCCCCACGATGTCCGCCCGGGCCTTGGACAGCCACGGGAGGAAGCCCTTGCGGTGGATGGAGCGCAGACCGTTGACGTTCCAGGAGACGACTCGCACGCCCCCGCTTATGGCGAAAGCGCGCGGGTATTTCCAGCCCCCACCGTTCCTGGACGGACGGTGGGGGCCGGTCACTGCTCAGTGCGTCAAGGCACTTCCAGGGCGCTCGACTTGTTCTGCGGGCCGCGCGTGGTGCGGATGATGAAGTTCGCGCTGTTCACGTCCGTGTCGTAGCTGTTGCCCTTCGTCGCGTCCGCGCCGGTGCCCTCCATGGTCGCGGCGGACGAGCCGGCGTTGGCCTTGCGCTCGTAGCTTCCGTTGGTCGCGACGGTCCCCGTGACAGGGCTATTGCCTTCCGCGGAGTCCGCGGTGGTGCCGTAGCCCACCGTGTCCACCGCGAGGGCGTCCACCTTCGCGGTGGAGATGCCAGCCTTGCCCAGGCGGATGTGGCCCGCCGCGGCGCCCATCGGGATGGTGGTTCCAGCGGAGGCGTCACCCGCGACGGTGCTGCCACCGGAGTAGGAGCCCCCCGTCACCAGGTAGAAGCCGTGCGCCGCGATGGTCGCCCCCGCGGGGAACGTGAAGGCGGCAGTGTTGTAGTTCGGGGCGGCCGGCCCCTTGTACTGGAGCTTCCAGCCGGCGAGGGCCACGCTCTCGTTCGTCGGGTTGTAGAGTTCGATGAACTCGTCGTTCGCGCCACCGGTGCCGGCAACGGCGAACTCGCTGATCACGACATGGTTCGTCGTGGGGGCGGCGGTGACCTTCGCCTGGGCGGACACGGACTGGCCGTTGAGCGTGGCCACGATGGTGCCCGTCGAACCGGACGCGCCCGCGGTGAAGGCGAACTTCGCGGAGATCTCGTTGGCCGGCACCGTCGCGGTGGCCGGCACGGTGCCCACGTTGCCCGTCGTGGACAGCGCCACGACCGTGGCCTCGGCGGCCGGGATGTCCAGCGTCACGGTGACGTTGGCCGTCTGACCGGAGGACAGGGACACCGTCTCCGGCGACAGGTACGCCAGCGAGGCCGCTTCCGTCGCACCCAGCACGCGCACCGTGGCGGTGCGCGAATCACCACCCAGCGTGGCCGTCAGCGTCGCCTTGGCGGAGCCCGCCGCGTCGTCCGCCGTCACGATGACCGCCGCGGACCGCGAGCCCGCGGGCACCGTCACCTGGCCGTTGTTGGCCACGACCACCGAGGGGCTGGACGAGGCGACCTGGACCACGACGTCCGTGGTGGCCTCGGCGCTCAGCGTCACCGACAGCGGCTCCGGAATCGTCTCACCCGTGGTGCCCGAGCGCGCGAAGGCCGCGGCCGGCTCCAGCGCGCTGAGCGTCGTCGTGGTGCCCGCGTCGGTGCCCGCGTCCGTCTCGGTGCCCGCGTCCGTAGCCGGGCCCGCGTCGATGGCGCCGCCGTCCGTCTCGGTGCCGGCGTCCGTCTCGGTGCCCGCGTCCGTCTCGGTGCCCGCGTCCGTCTCGGTGCCCGCGTCCGTCTCCGTGCCGGCGTCCGTCTCCGTGCCCGCGTCCGTCTCGGTGCCCGCGTCGACCGTGCCGGAGCCGCCGTCCGTCTCGGTGCCCGCGTCCGTCTCGGTGCCCGCGTCGGTGGTCGTGCCGGCGTCGGTCTCAGTGCCGGCGTCGGTCTCCGTGCCCGCGTCCGTCTCAGTGCCGGCGTCCGTCTCCGTGCCCGCATCCTGCTCAGTGCCGGCGTCGGTCTCCGTGCCGGCGTCCGTGTTGGTGCCCGCGTCGGTCGTGGGCTTAGTCACCTGACAGCTGTTGTTGCAACGGTCGCCTTCGACGCGGTTGCCGTCGTCGCACGCCTCGCCACTCTCGATGATGCCGTTGCCGCAGACAGGGTTCTTGTCGTCATCACCACCGCACGCCGACAACACCAACAGCACCGCTGACAATGGGACCAGCAGGTGCCGGGAAGACCAGGACATGGAGACTCCGTGTTGAGTACTGAGCCTCCTCACAAACCACAAAATTACAGGCCGACGCAAACCCCTCCCGGTGACTTCTGGCTCACGGCCATGGAACCCTCCGGGTCACCGGTTTCTCAAGACCTGACAGTGCGGGTGGGTCGTCCGGACCGGCCCTGCTTCAGCCAGGAGTCCCGGGGGTTTGCGGGGAGGCTGAACCCCCCAATCCATGCGCATCCAGGAAGCCCCGCACGGACTGGGCGATCTCCGTCCCAGCCTCCAGGAGGCCCGCGTGGCCGGCGTCATCCACCTGGAGCCAGTGGGCCTGGGGCAGCGCGCGGTGCAGCCGCTGCACTTCCGACAGGGGCACGAGGACGTCATCGCTCGCGGCGATGATCAGCACGGGCACCCGGATGGATGGGAGGACGTCCCAGGCGTGGCCCTCCGTGAGGCCTCGCAGCGTGCGCCAATAGGCCTGCGCGCTCATGTGGTAGAGCGCGTCCAGGAACTCGGCGATGTCCTCGCGCGGAGCCCGGGGCCGCAGCGCCCCCACGGCCCTCGCCAGCGGATCCGCCAGCGGGGTGGCGAGGAAGGCCTTCACCGCGGGCGCTACCACCGGCACCCAGGGCGTTCCGGCGGCCAGCATCCCCTTCGCGGCGGACAACACGAAGCGGGATCCCCAGCGCGGATCCGCTGAACCCGGCACGCCCGGGGTCCCCGCGATGAGCGTCATGGACGGCACCAGCTCCGGCCGGCGGCGGTACAGCTCCAGCAGGATGCGCACGCCCATGGAGAAGGCGATGTGGTGCGGGGGCCGGCCGTCGCCGCGCGCCATGGCCGCCTCGGTGACACGCTCCAGGTCGTCCACGTGCACCTTCACGCGGTAGTCGTTGTCGCGCGATTCCTCGCTCATGCCGTGGCCGCGGTAGTCCCAGTGCACCACGCGGTGGTCCTGCTCCAGGTCGGCGACGATGTGGCGCCAGAAGTTCTCCGACGTGCCGATGCCGTTGGTCAGCAGCACCGTGGGGCGGTCCGCGAGCGCGGCGTCGCGGTCCTCCTCCGGCTTGCCCGAGCTGTGGGTGTGGACCGCCACCCGGGTGCCATCCGGGGCGGAGACGAGGTGCGTGGCGCGACGGTAGGGCATCCCCGCCCACCATGCGGCCGGGCAGGCGCGGGTGCAAGGGCCGACAGCCCGTCCCCCCGAGGGCGCCCTCCCCCATCCGCACAGGCCGGGCTGGACGCGCCCGGGCCTCCAGGCAATGGTGCGCGCGATGCTCAGCGTGGAGGCGGAAGGGTTGGACGTGGCGGCCGTGCTCGCCCACTACGAGGCGCACGGCTTCGCGCGCCTGGGCCGTGTGCTGGACGACGCGGGCGTGGAGGCGCTGCGCGAGCGGGCGGACGACCTGATGCTCGGCCGCGTGGTGTATCCGGGGATGTTCTTCCAGCCGGACGCCACCACCGGCCGCTACGAGGACGCGCCCCTGGGGCTGGGCTGGCAGGGCCCGTCCCTGGACTACCGCAAGCTGGAGAAGCTGGAGAAGGATCCGCGCTTCCTCGAGTGGATGGAGAACCCGCTGTTCGAGCGGATCACCCGCGCGCGCATCCCCGGCGACATCGTCCTGTACCGCGCCATCCTCTTCCACAAGGGCCCCGCGGGAGGCAGCAACCTGCCCTTCCACCAGGACGGCGGAAAGCTGTGGGGCCTCACGCGCGAACCGGACCTCCAAATCTGGACCGCGCTGGACGACGCGCCGGAGGGAGGCGGCTGTCTGGAGGTGATCCCCGGCAGCCACCGCGCGGGCCTGGTGACGGCGCTGGGCGGCGTGATTCCCCCGGACCGCGTGGAGGCGGCGGACGCGGAAGCCCATGTCGTGCCCCTGCCGGTGCAGGCCGGGGAGGCCCTGCTCGTGCACAACCACGTCTGGCACCGCTCCGGGCGCGGCCGGCCCGGACAGCGGCGGCGCGCGTTCTCCGCCTGCTACATGAGCGCGGACACCACCTGCGTGCGCAAGAAGAAGGCCCCGCGCGTGTTCCCTCCGGTGTTCCGTCACCCGGTGCGCGGCGGCTGAAAGGCCCTATCATCCGGGGCGTGTCCGGACACCCTGGAGTCCTCGTCGCCGAGCAGCCCCACTACCTGCCGTGGGTGGACTTCTACGAGCAGGTGGCCCGCGCCGGCACGCTGGTGGTGCTGGACGACGTGCAGTGGCTGAGGCGTGGCTGGCAGCGCCGCACGCGCGTCGCCCTGCCCCACGGCGTGCCCACGCCGCCCCCGTCCGAACCGGGCTTCCAGTGGCTGTCCATCCCGCTGGAGGATCCACACCGCGACACGCGGATCCGCGACCTGGCGGTGGACTCGAGCCAGCCCTGGGCGCGCAAACACTTGCAGGCGCTGGTGACGCTCTACGGAGGCAGGCCCCACTTCCGCGCGCAGGTGTTGCCGCTCGTGGAGCCCTTCTACGACGCCGCCGCGCGCGAGTCCGGCCCGGGGTCGCTGTTGCGCGTGCTCCTGTCCAGCATGGCGCTGTTCCATGCACCGCTGGGCCTGGAGCCGAACCTGGTGCTCTCCTCCACGCTGGAGCGCCGGGGCGAGGACAAGACGCAGCGGCTGGTGGAGTACTGCCTCCAGACGGGCGCGCACACGTACTACTCGGGGACGGGCTCCACGGTGTACCTGAAGCCGGAGCGCTTCCGCGCGGTGGACGTGCGCCTCTTGTGGCAGCGCTTCCGCCACCCGGACTACGCGCAGGGGCGCGAGGGGCGCTTCGTGACGGGGCTGTCCATCGTGGACGTGCTGGCCAACGTGCCCGTGGAGACGGTGCGCACGTGGCTCCAGCCGTCGCCGTGGGGGCCGTTCGCGGGGGACGGCCCCCAGCCGCTTCAGCGGGCGGACGCGGCGGTGGGCGCGGAGTCCGCCGGCTTGTCGAAGCGCACGAAGTAGCTGCGCACGGCGGAGTCCAGCAGCGCGGGATCCAGGCGCGGCGTCTGGCCCTGGTAGTTCGCCATGTCGATGACCTGATCCAACAGGTCGCGAGGCTGGCACGCGGCGAAGGGCCGGTGATTCGGGCGGTAGTGCTCGTCGATGAGGTAGTCCACGGCGCGCGCGTCGTAGGGCACGCCGCGCTTCTTGCACATCACCTGGAAGATCTCGTGGAACTGCTCCTCGTCCGGGCGCTGCACCTCCAGCTTGTAGCGGACGCGGCGCAGGAAGGCGTCATCCACCAGGGCGCTGGGGTCCAGGTTGGTGGAGAAGGCGGCGAACACGTCGAAGGGCACCTGGATCTTCTTGCCGGTGTGGAGCGTGAGGATGTCCACGTCGCTCTCCAGCGGGACGATCCACCGGTTGAGCAGATCCTTGGGGGACACCTTCTGCCGGCCGAAGTCGTCGATGAGGAGCATCCCGTTGGACGCCTTCATCTGGAACGGGGCCTCGTAGTACTTCACCTCCGGCGTGTAGACGAGGTCGAGCATCTCCAGCGTGAGCTCACCGCCCACCACCACGAGCGGACGGCGGCAGCGCACCCAGCGGCGGTCATACGACGGCATGCCGGGTTCGTCCTCCACCGCGCGGTGGATGTTCGCGTCGAACATCTTCACGACGAAGTCGTCGATGAGCAGCGCGTGCGGGACGAAGATGTCCCCCTCGTAGCAATTGACCATGCCCTGGCAGATGGCCGTCTTGCCGTTGCCCGGGGGGCCATAGAAGAAGATGGCGCGCCCGGAGTTCATCGCCGGACCGATGCCGTCGAAGATGTAGTCGCGGATGATCAGGTCGCCGAACTTGTCCTGCATGCGATGGCGGGTGATGCGGTTGCCGCGCACGGTCTGCTGCTTCACGGCCGCGACCCATTCGTTGAACGGCACGGGCGCCGGACCGTTGTAGCGGTTGCGGTCCAATATCTGCCGCAGCACGTCCGTCACGAAGGTCGTGAGCTGGTAGATCATCGTGGAGCGGCCCACGCCGGATCCGCCACCGCCGCGGATGTCGATGTACTTCTGGCGGCGCAGTCCCTCGATGACCTCGTCCACCAGCGTGGTGGGCAGTTGCAGGCGTGTGGCCACATCCATGCCGCGCATCTCGCCCGCGAAGAAGATGGCCTTGAGGACCAGCTCCTCCACGAAGGTCGCGTTGAGGCCGGCCTCCTGGAGCGTCTTCGGCTGCGCGGGCCAGAAGCGGTTCGTCACCGGCGCATCCGACGCTTCACCGCGCCGGAAGCCGCGCCGCTCCGGCCCCACGTAGCCCTGCGGCGGCGCCGCGACGGGAGCGCGGCGTTCGGGGCCACCCGGGGCAGCGCCACGGCGGTCCGCCTCCGGGGGACCCCGGCGATCCGCCTCCGGACCGCGGCGCTCCATGCCAGGGGCCGCGCGACGTTCGGGCTCCTGCGCGAGTGGAGGCGGGCCGGGGGGCGCGGTGCGCCGCTCGGTCTGCACGTCGAGCATCTCCTCGCTGAAGGGTGGCGGCGCGCCCGGTGGGGCCACGCCCGCGGACTGCGCGGGCGGCACGCGGGGGCGCGGCATCGGATCAAAGATGACGGACGGCAGCGGCGCGGGCTGCGCAGGCCGGGAGCGGGTGGGCTCCGGACGCGGCTCTCCGCCCAGGGGCGCGCCGGCCGGGGCGGGCGCGCGCGGACGGGGCGGCGCGGACAGGACGGGATTCGCCGTCGCGGCGGGCGTCTCCAGCGGGGTGACGCTGCGATTCTCATCCTGCTCGGCGTCGAGGGAAGACGGACCTGGGCCAGGAGGGGGCCTGCGTAGGAAGTCGGTCATCACTGCTCCGGCGGGAGGGGGAGGTCACTGTACCCCACCGTCGTGTCAGCGGTGTTAACTTCAGCCCATGAGCTTCTTCCAGGCGCCCCCCGGTCTTGGCAACCAGTACGACGACGACGCGTTCCTGCAGGGCTACCTCGCCCGTACCCTTCCGGAAGACATGTTTCGCTCGCTCCAGGATGACTTCCGCGAGCTGGGGGAGCTGGGAGGCAAGTACTTCTACGAGTTCCAGCTGCGCGACCGGCTGAACGAGCCCGTGCTCACGCAGTGGAGCCCGTGGGGTCAGCGGATTGATCACATCGAGGTGTCACCGCTGTGGAAGGAGGCGGAGGCGCTGACCGCGAAGAAGGGCCTGGTCGCGGTGGCCTACGAGCAGAAGAGCGGCGCGCTCAGCCGCGTGCACCAGTTCGCGCTGAACTACCTGGTGCAGCCGTCGCTGGACGTCTACTCGTGCCCGCTGGCGATGACGGACGGCGCGGCGCGGTCGCTGCTGTCGCTGGGCAACCAGGCGCTCATCGACCACGCCCTGCCCCACCTGACGTCGCGGGATCCGGCGACGTTCTGGACGTCGGGCCAGTGGATGACGGAGCGCACGGGTGGCTCGGACGTGGGGCTGACGCTGACGGAGGCGCGGCAGTCTCCGGAGGGCTGGCGGCTGCACGGCACGAAGTGGTTCACGTCCGCGACGACGGCGCAGATGGCGCTGACGCTGGCGCGGCCCACGGGCAATGGCCCCGGCGGCAAGGGGCTGGCGCTCTTCTTCGTGGAGACGCGGGACGCGCAGGGCCGGCTCAACGGCATCCAGATCAACCGGCTGAAGGACAAGCTGGGCACGCGCAAGGTGCCCACGGCGGAGCTGACGCTGGACGGGACGCTGGCGGTGCCGGTGGCGGGGCTGACGGACGGCATCCGCAACATGGCGATGATGCTGAACGTGACGCGCACCTGGAACGCGATGGGCGCCACGTGGAGCATGCGCCGCGCGATGGCGCTGGCGCACGACTACGCGAAGCGCCGGGTGCAGTTCGGCGCGCCGCTGTCGGAGAAGCCGCTGCACATGGACACGCTGGCGGGGCTGGAGGCGGAGTTCCAGGCGGGCTTCCTGCTGGCGTTCCGCGGGGTGGAGCTGCTGGGCAAGCTGGAGACGCGTACGGCAACGGAGCAGGAGCTGCTGTTGCAGCGGCTGGTGACGCCGCTGGCGAAGCTGACGACGGGCCGGCAGGTGGTGCACATCACGTCGGAGGTGACGGAGTCCTTCGGCGGCGCGGGCTACGTGGAGGACACGGGCCTGCCGCGCATCCAGGCGGACGCGCAGGTGCTGTCCATCTGGGAGGGCACGACGAACGTGCTGTCGTTGGATTCGCTGCGCGCGCTGGCGAAGGAAGGCACGCTGGAGGCGTTCTTCCACGAGGTGGAGGGCCGTCTGTCGAAGGTGACGGACGCGGGCCTGCGGCCGTGCGTGAAGACGGCGCACGACGCGCTGGAGCACGCGCGGGCCTGGGTGTCCGGCGCGATGGCGAACCCCACCACGATGGAGGCCGGGGCGCGGCGATTCTCCCTGACGCTGGGGCGCACGCTGGAGCTGGCGCTGCTCAGCGAGCACGCGCAGTGGTGCCTGGAGCACGGGCACGGCCCGCGCAGCCGGGCGGCGGCGCGGCGGTTCCGGCAGAACGGCGTGGACCTCATCCAGGATGAAATCGACCTGGATGATTCGCGGCTGCTGAGCTGAGCATCGCGACAGGTGCATGCGGCGGGCGCGCCCATTAAGAAGCGGGCGCCATGTCCGTCCTGAGCCCCGAGCAGTGCCAGCGCTTCGCCACCGATGGGTATCTCGTCCTGCCGTCCTTCGTGGAGGGCGGGACGTGTGAGCGGATGCGGGCCGTCATCCAGGAGCAGCTGGTCTCCGGTGACGGCCCGGTGGAGTACGAGGCCGACGTGGCCTATCCGGGCTCACCGGCGAGCATCGATGCCGAGGGCGGACGGACCGTGCGGCGGTTGTTGAAGGCGCATGGGCGCTCCCCCCTGTTCGCGGCGTGGTTCGACGACGCGCGGATGCTGGATGCGCTGGGGCAGCTGCTGGACGGACCGGTGGTGCAGGCTCGGGCTCACCACAACTGCGTGATGACGAAGCAGCCGCGCTTCTCGTCGGACACGGGGTGGCACCAGGACGTGAGGTATTGGGCCTTCACGCGGCCGGAGCTCATCTCCACGTGGTTGGCATTGGGCGCGGAGACGCCGGAGAACGGCGGCCTGAAGGTGCTGCCCGGGACGCACCGGATGCAGTTCGCGCCGGAGCGCTACGACGCGAAGCTGTTCCTGCGGCCGGAGCTGTCGGAGAACGCTGCGCTCATCGAAAGCGCGCGATACGTGCGGCTGTCCCCCGGGGACGTGCTGCTCTTCCACGCGCGGCTGTTCCACGCGGCGAGCCGGAACCATACGGCGGACACGAAGTACTCCGTGGTGGCCACGTACCGGCGGACGGACAACCCTGCCATTCCGGGGTCGCGCTCGGAACTCGCGGGCTGACGTCTGGCTTTTGATAGATGTTTGAAATAAGAGGCCGGCAATGCCAACACCCTTGCCGGTTCTTTTCCTCGCCTTCCGCCAGTCCATGGGGAAGGCGTTGCTTTGCACCCTGCCCCTGGTCCTCGCGGCCGGGTGCATGTCCCAAACGGACTCCACGTCCACTGGCGGCACCGACAGCCGCGTCGTGACCGCCATGGAGGAGCCGGAGATCCCCAACGAGCCGGGCAACCCGGGCGGCACCACCAACAATCCCGATGAATTGCCGGGCGTGATGTGCGCCCGGGTCTACAACACGGTGGGGACCCTGCAGCGCTCGTTCTGCGCGACCGGGAACCAGGGGCAGACCTGCCGTGGCGCGAACGTGACCTGCCAGGATGACAACACCGGTCCCGGCTCCGTCGCGGGTCTCCGGGGCATCTGGTACCAGAAGGCCATCGACTGGGCGAAGCAGTCTGGCCACAAGCAGGTCGTGCTCGATCCGGGCGTCATCACCATCACGGAGCAGACCAAGCTCCTGGGGATGAACTACCCCGTCGGCAACGGCGGCGTGGGAATCCATGTCCCCAGTGGCATCCACCTGGAGGGCTCGCAGCTCTACACGACGGCCCCCACCGTCATCAACGTCGGGGACGCCGTGAAGCTCGAGGCCCTGGTCCTGGTGGATGACAACCCCAACCTTCCCGCGGCCCAACAGCTGGCGGACGTCAGCGTTTCGTACCTCACCCTGTCGGGCACGACGCAGGCCGGGTACAGCCGGGCCCAGGACTGCCAGCCGCGGGGCCACACCCTCAACTCCATCCTCGAGCTGGATGGGAACGAGCCCACCGCGGCGACGCTGCCCACGAACTTCCTCACGGCGCACCGGTTGGTGACCGTGGGCGTGCGCGTCCAGCCCTCCAGCAACACCACGGGCGCTCCCGTCGACCTGCACCACCTGAAGATCGCCCACGTGGGCGGGGCCATCTCGTTTGGCTTCAACACCGTCTACATCAAGGAGGACCCTCAATGTCAGACGGTGCCCGGGCTGAAGCTCACCCTGACGCCGAAGACGGCGTCCACGTGCCCCGCTGGCACCTTCGAGAAGAAGATGCTCCTCAGCCGCAACGCGGCGTACTGCCGTCCGCAGACCTGCAACGCGGACGGCACCACCCCGCCTCCCCCCACGGGCTGCCCTGCTCCGGACGTGTTCGACCCGGAGGTGGATGGCAAGCTGCCAGGCGGCAGCGCGCGGTCCGAGGACACCTATTGCGTGAGCGTGGCGCCGACGACGGAGTGGGGCACGCCGAGCTATTGCGCGGTCCATCCGTACGAGTTCCTGGGCAATCCCAACGCTCGCTCCCAGGTCCACCACAACTCCATCTGCGACGTGAAGGTGGCCGTCAACGTGGTGGGCGGTCACACGGACGTCTTCAAGAACGTCGCGGTTCGCACCCCCACCTCGGAGGAGAACTTCTTCGGGATGAGCACGGACGGACACCTGCCCTATTCGCAGTCCACGAGCTACACGGAGAACTTCGTGTCGGGCTTCAAGCTGGGCTTCCTGACGGACGGGAGCCAGTACACCCACGCGGATGACTGCACCTTCCAGCGGCTGACGGGCTACCACCCCGCGGAGATCCAGAGCTTCCAGCACGTGCTGGACCTGCGGCAGCACATGTTCGACGCGGCGCAGCCCTACTTCGCCCAGACGGAGCCGCTGCGCGGCTTCATCGACCACGTCTACGTCCGGGACAATCGCTTCTACAAGAACGAGCTGGGCATGACGCTGTACCGGGTCAACTGGGGCTTCGTGGGGTTCAACATCTTTGATTCCCAGGGTTCACCGGCTCCGGGGAACATGGGCGTGGTGACGTCCAACACCCTCAACAGCTGGATCTACGGGAACCAGCTGCGCAACTTCCGCCACGCCATCGACATCTCGGGGACGCCCGGACAGCAGTCCACGCTGGGCTCCTGCTACAACGGCATCCACACGTACTGCAGCGACTATGGCTGCCCGGTGTGGGGCTCCTACCCCAACACCTTCTCGGGGAGCGGCACGGAGACCCCCGGCGGCCCGGCCTGCAACGTCGCCTACAACCGGGGCTACTGCGCGGACCCCGCGTCCATCCCCTCCCCGACGTTCCCCACTGGGGTGGATGTGCAGTGCTTCGCGTACTGAAGCCCTGACGTCACACGACACGGGCGCTCCCGGGTTCGTCCCGGGAGCGCCCATGGTCCTTTTCAAGGCGCGTACTGATAGCGCTCGATGATCCGGCCCTCGGGCGAGACGGCGTAGAGCTCGAACCAGTCGAGCTCGAAGTTGCCACCGGGTCCGATTCCCTCACAGTGGTCGACGCGCCGATTCACCCGGACGAGGTAGACGCCCTTCCCCTTGCCGACGACGACCTCCAGGGCTCGCGCCGTGAAGATGCATTCATTCCGGCGCGCCTTGGGAAAACGGCTCACGACATCCTGAAGAGCCGCATGGGACGCCAGGACGGCAGGTCCATCCAGCGTCGCCATGGGCTCTACGTCTTCTGGCCACTCAAAGGCGGACGTCCCTGCGTCCAATGCAGCGGCGGGACGAGGCAGCGAAGGGCTCCCCGCATCCGGCTTCGCGCTCTTCTGGGACGGTGAAGGTGTTCCCGCATCCGAGAGCAGTGCGGCCACCACCACCAGCATGGAACGAAGCATCACGGGAGCGCTCCAGCTGAGGTGTAGAGCCGAGCCCGGTCCGCTACCAGATCAGGTCGGGAGTACATTTCGGCATCACTCCACTGCGACGGAGAATGTTGGAGGAGGCAGGATGGCATGTCGCCTGGAAGGTCCATCCTGTTTCGCGGCCCGTCCAGCGGAACACCGCCCCAGACTGGTTCCATTTGTAGAAACGAGGCTCACTCCGAGGCCCTGTGGCAAGCCAGCCCCAGGCAGGAATGGGCTCTCCGCGAGAGTCGCGGGCAAGGCGACCACTGGGGGTGGCTGCATACGCGACCAGCACCCAGCCTTCCTCTCCCGCCTTCAATCGAGGCCAACTCTCAAGATCCTGGCTGCTCGCCCCTGCGCCGCACGGATGGTTGTGCGCATAGCCGAAGACAGGCAGGTCATCGCCAAAGTCCGCGTCATCCACGCCACCAAACGGCGGCCAGCAGGTTTTCGATGCGCCTGAAGTACTGCGCACGGGCCAGGAGACGCGCCAGTCCCTGGGCGTTCGATAGAGCGCGACGCAGTACTCGGTGGCATCCGCCCGAGGACGACCCGTCGACGCGTCGCAGGCATCCGCTGCCCCCGGAAGCCTCATGAGCGAGGACAAGGTGCTCAGCACCAGGTCATCGGGAACGTGCGCCACGTCCTCGATGACCGACGGCACGTCTGGCCATGGCCCCGGAGCAATGGAGAGGAAGGAGTTTGTCCTCCCTCCTGCGCAGCTCCTCACTCAGGTAATAGCGTTTGGCTCCCGAGCAGGAGAACAACGTCCAGACAAAGACGCCGAGAGCGATTTGAGTCGTGCCGCGTCTGGATGAAGGAAGACGCGGCATCAGGCCGGCAGGAGCTACTTCGCGGCCTGCGCGAGGGCGTCTTCCACGTAGCGGATGCCCTTGGCGGTGATGGCCTTGCCCTTCTTGGTGTCCTGGGCGTAGCCGGCGTGCAGGCGCAGCGCCTTGGCCGCGTTCGGCGCGGCGTAGGTCACGCCCAGCCCGCTCCAGAAGCGCGACGTCGTTCCGGACGTCACCTCCACGTCCAGCGACTTCGCCAGGTAGAGCGGGATCAGCGAGCGCAGGAGTTGATCCTTCTCCTTGCCCGCGGAGACCAGGTCCTTCTGGCGCGTGTGGCCGCGCAGCGCGGTCTCCAGCACCGACACCGCGTCCTCGCTCGCGGCTCCGGACGAGGCCGCCTTCTTCGCGGCCGGGGCCTTCTTCGCCGCGCTCTTCTTCTTCGCGGGCGCCGCCTTCTTCGCGGCAGGAGCCTTCTTCGCGGCAGGAGCCTTCTTCGCCGCGCTCTTCTTGCTCGCGGCCTTCTTCGCCTTGGGCGCCGTCTTGCGGCGGGCGGCGGGCGCCAATTCCATGCGGCCCTCGAAGGGGACCCCCACCACCGTCGCGTCCACCTGGCGCTCCGGCATCGCGTTGCGCAGGGACTGAATCACCTCATGCACGGACGCGCGCGGGGCCTCGGAGTGCACCGGGCGGGAGACGCGGGTCGGCGCGGGCTCGCTCACAGGCGGCTTGCCCTGCGCGTAGTACCGCACCCAATCGCTCGCCTCCTCCACCACTTCAGACAGGCCCACGCGATCGAGCAGCGATCCCAACCACCGAAGACTGTTGCGCACTGAGTACCCTCCCGTTCTGATCCACGCTACTACACTCCAGACAGAAGCAACCTATATCGCTAGCAATACGGGTTGTTCCATGCCCCCGTGGGTCTTCTTTCCCCCTCACCCACGGATCACGGGAACAGACGTGCAGATGTAGCGCGGTGTTCCTACGTCTCACTGCCTCACGGACACCACGCTGCGCGTCTTCACGTTCGTCACCTTCCCCGAGCGCTCCAGCATCCCCTCCCCCACGAGGAACAGCGCGCCGTGGATCTCCTGCCTGCAGCGCGCATACACCTCCGAAGGCACCACCAGGTTGGCGATCCCCGTCTCGTCCTCCAGCGAGATGAAGCAGATCCCCTTCGCAGTGGGCGGCATCTGCCGGCAGATCATCATCCCTCCCACCTTCACCGGCCTCCCCGCCGACACCCGCTTCAACCCCTCCGCCGTCACCGCCCCCATCCGCTTCAACGTGGGCCGGAGCAGCTCCAGGGGGTGCTTCTCCAGCGACAGACCCACCGTGTCGTAATCCGCCACCACCCGCTCCTGGACGCCCATGGGCGGCAATTGCACCGCGGTGCCATCCATGGGCATGCCGAAGAACAGGTCGTCCGCGTCCAGCGGCCCCAGCGCCTGGATCTCCCATAGCGCCTGCCTCCGCGCCCCGCACAGCGACGCCAGCGCCCCCGACAACGCCAGCCTCGTCAATTCATGCCGGGGAATGCGCGCCCGCCGCGCCAGGTCTCCCACGCTCGTGTAGTCCCCCCGCCTCGCGGTCTCCACCGCCCGGCCCGAGGACTCGCCCAGCCCCCGTACCATCCTCAACCCCAGCCGCACCGCCCCGTCCTCCAACGTGCAGTCCCAGCTCGAACGGCGCACGTCCACCGGCCGCACCTCCACGCCATGCCGCTGCACGTCCGCCACCAGCGTGTGCGGCGCGTAGAACCCCATGGGCTGTGAGTTGAGCAGCGCCGCCGTGAAGGCCGCCGGGTAGTGGCACTTCAGCCAGCTGGATGCATAGGCAATCAACGCGAAGCTCGCGGAGTGGCTCTCCGGGAACCCGTAGTGCGCGAACCCCCGGAAGTGGTCGAACCATTCCTCCGCCTGCCTTCGTGTGTAGCCCTTCGCCTCGCAGCCCTCCACGAAGCGGCCCCGGTACGGGAGGATGCGCGCCTCCGCCTGCTTGTGGCTCAAGGCCCGCCGCAGGCCGTCCGCCTCTCCCGCGCTGAAGCCCGCCGCCACCATCGCGAGCCGCATCGCCTGCTCCTGGAAGAGCGGCACGCCCAGCGTCTTCTGGAGGATGCCGCGCACCTCGTCGCTCGGGTACGTCACCGCCTCCTGGCCGTGCCGCCGGCGCAGATACGGGTGCACCATGTTGCCCACGATGGGCCCCGGCCGGATGAGGGCGATCTGCACCACCAGGTCGTAGAACTCCCGGGGCTGGAGCCGGGGCAGCATGTTCATCTGCGCGCGGCTCTCGATCTGGAACACGCCCACCGTGTCCGCATTGCACAGCATGTCGTAGACCTTCGGGTCCTCCGGCGGCACCGTGGCCAGGGACAGCTCGCGGCCGTAGTGCTTGTGGATCAGGGCGAAGCAGCGCGACAGCGCCGTCAACATGCCCAGCGCCAGCAGGTCCACCTTCAGGAGCCCCACCGCGTTGATGTCGTCCTTCTCCCACTGGATGACCGTGCGGCCCGGCATCGCCGCGTTCTCCACCGGCACCAGGTCCACCAGTGGCTCGCGCGTCATCACGAAGCCGCCCACGTGGATGGACAGGTGCCGGGGCACGCCCTCCAACTCCTTCGCCACCGACAGCGTCCGCAGCACCCGCCCGTCCGTCGGCGACAGGCCCGCTTCCTGGAGCACGTCCGGCGTCACCTGGAAGCCGTGCGACGACGCGACCCGCGACAGCCGGTCCACCTGATCCAACGACAGCCCCAGCGCCTTGCCCGCCTCGCGCAGCGCGAGCCGCCCCCGGTAGCAGATGACTTCGCACACCATGCCGGCGTGGCGACGGCCGTGCTTCTCGTAGACGTACTGGAGCACCTCCTCGCGTCGCTCGTGCTCGAAGTCCACGTCGATGTCCGGCGGCTCCTTGCGCTCCATGCTGAGGAAGCGCTCGAACAAGAGCCCCATCCGCACCGGATCAATGGCGGTAATCCCCAGCGCGTAGCAGACCGCCGAGTTCGCCGCGCTGCCCCGCCCCTGGCACAGGATGCCCCGCCCCCGCGCGAACATCACGATGTCCCACAGCGACAGGAAGTAACCCGCGAAGTCCAGCGCCGCGATGAGCCGCAGCTCGTGGTCGATCTGCTTCGTCACCGCGGGCGGCACGCCTCCCGGATAGCGCGTGCGCAGGCCCGCCTCCGTGAGCACCCGCAGGTGTTCATCCGCAGTGCGGCCTTGCGGCAGGTCCTCCTCCGGGAAGCGGTAGTGCAGCGCGTCCAGGGACGCCTCGCAGCGCGACGCCAGCTCCACCGTGCGCGCCAGCGCCTCCGGCCGGTCCGCGAACAGCCGCGCCATGTCCCCGGGGGACTTCAACGTCCGCTCCGCGTTCGGGAACAGCCGCGTGCCCGCCTGATCCACCGTCACCCCGTGGCGGATGGACGTGAGCACGTCCTGGAGCACCTGCCGGTCGCGGTGGTGCGTGTGCACGTCGTTGTGGACCACCAGGGGCACGCCCAGCGCGCGGGCCAGGGCGTCCGCTCGCGCCTCCCGGGCCGCGTCCCCCGCGGACAGGGAGCGGCTCAGGCCAACGTGGAAGCTCCCGGGAAACGCCTCCGCCAGCGGAGCCACCGCCTCCAGCGGCGCGGGGCCCGGGAGCAGCGCGAGCAGCCCCGACGCGTGCTCCGCCACCTTGCGCCAGGGCACGCCCGCCTCCCCCTTGGGGTGCGTCATCCGGCCGTGGGACACCAGCCGGCACAGGTTCGAGTACCCGGTCGCGTCCCTCGCGTACACCACCACCGGAGGGCCGTCCTCCAGCGTCAGCTCCGCGCCCAGGAGCAGCTTCACGCCGTGCTCCTTCGCCGCGAGGTGCGCCTTCACCACGCCGTAGAGCCCGTCCCGATCCGTCAGCGCCAGAGCGGACAGCCCCAGCCGGGCCGCGGTGGCCACCAGCTCCTCCGGATGGGAGGCGCCGTGCAGGAAGGAGAAGTGGGACCGGCACACCAGCTCGGCGTAGCTCACGCCTGATCAAGATACTGAGCGGGCGTTCAGGCGCTAGATTGGATCTCCGTTTCGCGAGCGGGCGACTTCATGGGTTGTGCCAGATGCGCGGAGTGAAGACAGGCCCCCATCCCGGCCTTGAGCTGTCATCAGAAGGTCGCCGCGTCATTGCCTTCAGCAATGGCGCATATTTCCATCCTTTCCGCTCTTGGACTGTTTTTGCGCCCAGCCACAACCAGAACAGCGATTGGCTTTCGTATGAATTCCTGCTGGACGCCGTTCAACCCATGCAGCCAGGAGTTCCACCATGAAACTCATCAAGACCCTTCTCGTCGGCGCCGTTGGTTCCTTCCTCCTCCCGCTGACCGCGAGCGCCGCCCCCCCGGACTGCTCCGAGCAGTGCCAGCCCACCAGCTCCTGCAGCCTGCTCTGTTACAATGGCCGAAACACCACGTGCGGCGCTTACGGCATCTGCAGCGACCTGATGATCGCCCCGTCCGAGCCGCAGGCGTCCGCGCAGCAGCCCGCGCCCGTCCAGGCTGACGACGCGGAAGCTGTCTGCCGGGCCCCCGCCGACCAGGCCCAGGGCTGATAGCCATTGCGGTCCCTGCTCCTGGTTCGGTGTCCCCACCGGATCCAGGAGCGGGGTTTGATTTGTCATTGGGCTCCGGGCAAACAACCGGGTCTGCCGCGAGCCCGAGGCCCGGGGCTAGTTCACCGCCGCCATCGCCTCTTCCTGGAGCGAGGTGCGCTCCACCTCCTCCAGGAAGTCTCCCAGCGCGACATTGACCGCCTGGGGCTGCTCCAGGATGCACATGTGCCCGCCGCAGCGCAGCCGCTTGAGCCGCGCGCCCCGGATGCGCTGGTGCAGCCGCTCCGCCACCTCCGGCACCGTCACCGCGTCCTCCTCCCCCACCAGCACCAGCGTCGGCGTCTGGATGCGGTGCAGCTCCCCCTCCACGCTGCGGCGGTGGATGGCGCCCTGCATGGCACGCCACACCGCGCGCGGGTTCGCCACCAGCTGCCGGCGCAACAACGCCCGCTCCGCGGCCCGCTCCGGGTCCCTCATGAATGTGCGCCCGAAGTAGAGCGACATGATCCGGTCCACCACCGGCCTCAGGCCCAGCCAGTGCGTGAGCGTCGTCAGCACCCGGTAGCGCGCCAACGTCAGCGGCAGCTCCGCCGCGGCGGACGAGTCCAGGAGCGCCAGCGAGCGCAGGAGCTCCGGGTGCCTCGCGGCCAGCCGCAGGCCCACGAAGCCCCCCATGGACTGGCCCACGAAGTGGCACGGCGCCAGCCCCAGCGCCTGGATGACCGCCACCGCGTCCTCGTACACGGTGCGCAGGTCGATGACCGAGTCGCCAGGCGGGGGCTCGCTCTGCCCCTGGCCCCGGTGGTCGTACACGATGCAGCGGTAGTGGCCCCTCAGGGCCTCCACCTGCCGGTGGAACAGACGGGAGTCCCAGAGCAGCCCGTGGCTGAAAAGCACCGGCTCCCCGCTTCCCCCAGTGTCCTCGTAGTACAGTCGTGCACCACGGATGGACAGGTATGGCATCTGCTTTTCTCCCGGCTTGGACCCCCTTAGGCCCTTGCCCGGAACCCACCCTCCGTTTTGATTGATTCCGGATGCTCGGCTGCCCGGTTTGACAGGGGGCCGAAGCCGCTGCCAAACAAGGACCCCATGGACACCACCGCCTGGCAGCTCTGGTTGATCGCCGCCATCGTCCTGGGCGCGCTGGAGATCAAGCTCTCCGGCTTCGTGACGCTCTGGCTCGCCGTGGGCTCGCTGATGGCCTCCTTGATGGCCGGGGCGGGCCTGGGCCTCAACAGCCAGCTCTTCGTCTTCACCCTGGTGTCCGCCGTCCTCTTCGGTGCGTCCCGCACCATCTTCAAGAACGTTTTCATGCGGGACGCCGTGCACTTGAAGACGGGCGTGGAGGCGATGCTGGGGCAGGAGGCCGTGGTGATGGAGGCGCTGGCGGACGGACACGGGGGCACCGTGCGCATCAACGGCGAGCTGTGGATGGCGCGCTCCCTGTCCGGGCCCCTGCCCGAGGGCGAGCGCGTCACCGTGGAGCAGATCGAAGGCCTCAAGTTGTGGGTGCGACGCCCGTCGGCGTCCAACGAAGTCGCGCTGCAACCGGCGCAACAGAAGAAGGAGAACGTAGGATGGGACTGACGATTGTTCTGCTGTTCCTGGCCGCCGCCGTCGTGTTCGGGATCGTCACCGGTGTGCGCATCGTTCCCCAGGCCAAGGTGATGGTCGTGGAGCGGCTGGGGAAGTTCCACCGCGTGGCCTCCAGCGGCCTCAACATCCTCATCCCCTTCATGGACAGCCCGCGCGCCATGGAGATGCGCGCCGGCAACCGCTTCACGCGCAACACCCTGGTCGATCTGCGCGAGCAGGTCATGGGCTTCGAGACCGTCCAGGTCATCACCCATGACAACGTCAACATGGAGGTGGGCTCGGTCATCTACTACCAGATCGTCGATCCCGGCCGGGCGCTCTACCAGGTGGAGAACCTGGCGCTCGCCATCGAGCAGCTCACCATGACGAACCTGCGCAACGTCATGGGCGGCCTTACGCTGGACCAGACGTTGACGAGCCGCGAGACGGTCAACACCAAGCTGCGCATGGTGCTGGACGAGGCCACGGAGAAGTGGGGCGTGAAGGTGACGCGCGTGGAGCTGCGCGAGATTGAACCGCCCCAGGCCATCAAGTCCGCCATGGCCAAGCAGATGACCGCCGAGCGCGAGCGCCGCGCGGAGGTCACCAAGGCCGAGGGTGACAAGGCCGCCGCCATCCTCCAGGCCGAAGGCGAGAAGATCTCCCGCATCCTGCGCGCGGAGGCGGAGCGCGACGCGGAGATCGCCCGCGCGGAGGGCCACAAGCGCGCCGTGATGCTGGAGGCCGAAGGCAAGGCCGAGGCCACCCGCCTCACCTTCGAGGCCATCCACACCGGCCGGGCCACGCCGGAGGTGCTCGCGCTGCGCTACCTGGAGACGCTCCAGGAGCTGGGCAAGGGCGACAACAAGATGTTCGTCCCCTACGAGGCCACCGCCGCGCTGGGCTCCATCGCCACGCTGAAGGAGGTGTTCGCCAAGGATGACGCTCCCGCGGAAGCGCCCCGTCTGCCCGCGGCCCGCCCGCCGTCCGCCGCCGCGATGAGCGCCCAGGCCCTGGCCCGGAACGCCGCCGCGAGCGCCACCATCCCGGCCACCCGCCGGGTGCAGCCGCCCCCGTCGGACGAGTAGGTACTCCCCTTTCGGGGAATCGTTGTCAGGGCACCGGCGTTTCCCCGTCGGTGCCCCGTGTCACGGCACCGCCCGGCCTTGTCATCCGCCCGGGCCGTGCCGCATGCTGCACACCTGAAGCACCCGCTGTCGGCTGTCCACGTGGGGAGATGTCAGAGGTCTTCCCCTGAACGAGGTTCGCAGACCCTTGAAGCTGTTCGCCTGAAACCCCGGTCCCTGGCTGTACCCCGCCGCCGCGCGTCCTGACGGACGTGTGCGCTGGCTTCCGGTTTCAGGAGTCGCTTCAACATGCCCTCGTCCTCCTCCGTGCGCGCGCACCGCGTCTGCTTTTCGTTCACTGATGTCATCCCCGTCCTCACCGACGTGGAGTTCCACCTCGCCCCGGGCTGGACGGGCCTCGTCGGCCCCAACGGCGCCGGCAAGTCCACCCTGCTGCGCCTGTTGTCCGGGGAGCTGACGCCCACGTCCGGACAGCTCCAGTTCGAGCCGGACTCTCCTCTCGTGTGCCTGTGTCCGCAGGGCGTGGAGGAGCTCACGCCCGACATCACCGCCTTCGCGGACGCCTGGGACGCGCTGGCGCGCAGGCTCCAGGGCCAGCTGGGCCTGGACGTCACCGCGCTGGAGCGCTGGCCCACGTTGTCCCCGGGAGAGCGCAAGCGCTGGCAGGTGGGCGCGGCGCTCGCCCGCGAGCCGGACGTGCTGCTGTTGGATGAACCCACCAACCACCTGGACGCGGAGGCGCGAGCGTGGCTGGTGGCGGCGCTGCGCCGCTTCCGGGGCGTGGGCGTCGTCGTGTCCCATGACCGCGAGCTCCTGGAGACGCTCACCCAGGCCACGCTGCGCGTGCACGGCGGCGAGGCGCACCTTTACCCGGGCGCCTACTCCGCCGCGAAGGGCCACTGGGAAGCGGAGCGCGAGGCGGAGGTCGCCGCCCACCAGCAGTCCAAGGCGGAGCGGGACCGGGCCGCGCAGCTCTTGGACACCGCCAGGCGCGAGCACCAGGGCGCCACCCTGTCACGCAGCACCGGGCGGCGGATGCGCAACAAGTACGACAGCGACGCGCGCGGCCTGGGGCCCTCCACGCTGGCGAGCTGGGCCGAGTCCCGCCTGGGCCACCAGGTCACCGTGAAGCGCCGCGAACTGGAGCGCGCCGAGGCCGCGGTGGGCACCTTCACCGTGGACAAGACGGTGGGCCGCTCCGTGTTCGTGGACTACGTGCGCTCGCCCAACCCGTGGATCTTCACCTTCGACACACCGGGACTGAAGGCCGGCGACGTGGAGGTGCTGGGCCCCACGCGCCTGGACGTGGACCGCGAAGCGCGCATCCGCATCGAGGGCCCCAACGGCGCCGGCAAGACGACTCTCCTGAAGGCCCTGCTGAAGCAGTCGCGCGTGCCTCGCGAGAAGCTCCTGTACCTGCCCCAGGACCTGGGCGCGGAGGAGACGCGCGCCCTGATCGACGCGGTGCGAGAGCTGCCCCCGGAGGAGCGCGGCCGGGTGATGTCCCTGGTGGCCGCGCTGGGGGTGGATCCGCACCGGCTGCTCGCGTCCGAACAGCCGTCGCCCGGCGAGGCGCGCAAGCTGGCCATCGCGCGCGGCCTGGGCCAGCACGCCTGGGCCCTGGTGCTGGACGAGCCCACCAACCACCTGGACCTGCCGTCCATCGAACGGCTGGAGGCGGCGCTGCACGACTACCCGGGCGCGCTGTTGCTCGTCACCCACGACGCGCCCTTCGCCCGCTCCTGCACCCGCACGCGGTGGCTCGTGGCGAACGGACGTGTGGTGGTGGAGTGAAGACAGACTCTGTCTGGAAGAGGGCCACGCCCATCGGCCAGGCGCAGTAAAGGGATTTCTCCGAGAGGGATTCCCTGTCGATTGAGATGGAATTCGCCGGCCGGAGGGCCTCCACGCCTCCGGCCGACGATTGTCTTTTACGGCGCGAATCTTCGTGGATGGTTTGAATTTCATCGGCTTCGCGCCGTTGAGGGAATCCTTTGGATGTCCCCGCGACGTTGAACCGGGCCCGGCGGCCAGCGCGCGAGGGGACGTTGAATCCTCACATCCATCAGGAGAAGCACATGTCACGGCTCATGCCGGCATGGAAGCACGCGTGTCTGCTCGTCGCGGGCACGCTCGTCGTCACCGGCTGCGGAAGTGAAAGCGCGTCGTCCGGCGCGGCTGTCATCCGGAGTCAGGGCTCCGCCCTTCAGCAGGGCGCGGATCTGCTCATCACCGAACTGCGCGCGCCCGACGCCGCCCGCCCGGGAGAGTCCTTCACCGTCACCGCGAAGGTCTGCAACACGGGCACGCAGCCCGCGTCCCCCCAGCAGGGACCCAACCTGCTGCAGGTGTACCTGTCCACCACGCCCACGCAACAGGCGCCCGCGCCTGGCGCACCTCCCTCGCCACAACAGATGACCGTGGGCGAGCTGGACGTGGGGATGGTGCCCCCCCAGCAGTGCGTCACGCACACCCTCACCGCGCACGCGATGCCCCCCATGGGAGGAGCGCTTCCCGGCGCCTTCTACCTGGGCGCCAGCATCGACCCGTGGCAGTCCGTGACGGAGCTGGATGAGACGAACAACGGCTTCGTCCGCGGCGTGATGGGCGTGGGTCAGGCGCCGGACCTCGTGGTCACCGAGGTGAAGGCGCCGCCCGACGTGCGGCTGAACGCGTCCTTCGTCGCGGACGTGCGCGTCTGCAACGTGGGCACGGCGCCCTCGTCACCGACGGAAGCGGCGGTCGTCATCTCCACGCAGGCCACCCTGGACGCGCCAGCCTCCGGCCCCATCCCGCCAACGCAGGCGCGCGTGGGACAGGCGCTGGTGCCGTCGCTCGACGCGGGCCGCTGCGTGCGGGTCCGCACCCAGGCGTCCGCGCAGCGTCCTCCCGACGCCATCTCGTCCACACAGCCGCTGTACGTGGGCGCCATCGTGGATCCTTCCACGTCCGTCCCGGAGCTGCGGGAGGACAACAACACGCGCGTCGCGGGACGGCTGGGCGTGGGTGACGGCCCCGACCTGGTCGTCACCGACGTGACGGGCCCCACCACCTTCCAGCCGGGCCCCATGGGTCCCCTGTCCGTGACGGTGTGCAACGTGGGCTTCGACCGGGCGCCGGAGGTGCGCGCGGACGTGCTCCTGTCCACGCTGCCCACCCTGCCGCCGACGGGGCACACCCCCGACCCGGCGACCGCGCTCACCGCCGCCTACTTCGATGCACCGGGGCTCGACGCCGGACGGTGCGTCACGCTGTCCGCGCAGGGCTACGGGATCGCGCCCACCTCCTGGCAGCCGAACACGCCGCTGTACCTGGGCGCGCGCGTGGAGGAGCCGCGCTTCGTCCCCGAGCTGCGGGTGGACAACAACAACACCTTCGTGAAGGGACTGGTGGGGTTCGGCAACGGCCCGGACCTGGTGGTCCGGTCGCTGAAGGCGGCGGCCAACGTCGCACCGGGGACGCACTTCCCCGTCGAGGCGACGGTCTGCAACGTGGGCACGGCGGACCTGGGCAGCCCCGCCCGGCTGCAGCTGGCCCTCTCCTCGCAGAGCGCGGTGGTCTTCCCGGCGCCCCCCGAGCCGTTCGACTCGCGGACCCAGGTCCCCGTGGGGAGCGCGGACGTGCCGGTCCTCCCCGCTGGCCAGTGCAAGACGCTGACGGTGGATGCCATGGCCAACCCGCCCCAGGACGCACGGCCGCGCCAGCCCCTGTTTCTGGGCGCGGTCATTGACTCGAACCGGACCCAGACGGAGCTGCGGGAGGACAACAACGTCCTCACCCAGGGCCTCGTGGGCACGGGGCCGGAAGCGGACCTCGTCATCACGGACGTGAAGGCGCCCGCGAACCTGCGCGACGGCCAGTCCTTCACGGCGAGCTACACCGTCTGCAACGTGGGCCTCAGCCCCGCGTCCTCCGCTGGTGTGGCGCTGTACCTCTCCGTGGACGCGGCGCCGCTCGCGGTGGACCCCGCGGATCCCATGCGTCCCATCCCCGGGTACATGTTCCAGGGCCGGTCCATCCTCAACACGGCGCTGACGCCGGGGCAGTGCACCACGCAGAGCGGAACGTTCCATGCCCTGCGCCCCATGGAGCTGGGGCCCCTGCCCCTGTCCTCCACGCTGAACCTGAGCGCGGTGGTGGATGGCGCGCCGGATCAGCGCACGGACAACAACGGCTTCGCCGTGGGTCCCGTGGGCGTGGGCAACGGGCCGGACCTCGTCGTCACCGAGCTCCAGGGTCCCGCCAGCGCGCGGCCCAACGCGCCGTTCACCAGCAGCGTGCGCGTCTGCAACGTGGGCACGCAGCCGTCGCCCGGGACGTCGCAGGTGGCCGTCTACCTGGGCACGGGTACCACCCTGCCGGCGCCCATGGCGCAGCCGTCGCTCGACGCCACCGTGGCGCTCGTGGGCACGGTGAGCGTGCCGTCGCTCGGTGAAGGGGCCTGCGTCACGCAGAGCCTCACCGGACCGGCGACGCTACCGGCGCAGGCCACACCGCTGCGGCCGCTGTACCTGGGCGCCGTCGTCGACCCGGGGGCGTCCCTGACTGAGCTGCGCGAGGACAACAACACGTTCGTCGCGGGCCTGATGGGCGTGGGCGATGCGCCGGACCTGGTGGTCACCGGGCTGACGTTCCCGGACACCGTCGCGCCGATGGATCCGTTCACCGCCACCGCGCGCCTCTGCAACACGGGCACGGAAGCTTCGAGCATCGTCCCGATGATGTTCGTGGTGTCCACGGAGGCGAACGTGACGCTGCCCGCGCCGGGCACGCCGTTCCCCTCGCTGAGCCAGTACATGGCGGGCATGGCGAACGCTCCGTCGATCCCCGCCGGCCAGTGCCAGGACGCGCCGGTGACGCTGCACGCGGACCGGCCGTGGAATGCGCCCGTGGACGCGCCGCTGTACCTGAGCGCGGTCGTGGATCCGTTCCAGGGCCAGCTGGACCTGCGCCGGGACAACAACGTGTCCCCGGGGCGGCGGATTGGCGTGGGCACCGGACCGGACCTGATCATCACGTCGCTGACGGGACCCATCAACACGCTGCCCGGTCCGGTCGACCTGGGCGTCACCGTCTGCAACCTGGGCTCCCAGGCCGTGTCCGGCCCCCGGGTGACCCTGCACCTGCTGACGAAGCCCTCGCTGTCGCAGCCGTCCCCGAACGCGCCCGTCCCGCCCGAGGATTTCATGGGTGAGGCCACCCTTCCGCCCGTGGCGGCGCGCGCCTGCGTCACGTCGACGGTGAGCGCGTTCGCCCCTGGAGCCGGGTTCCCGGGCACGCAGACGTTCTTCCTGGGCGCCAGCGTGGACCGCATGCAGCAGGTGCCGGAGGTGCGTGAGGACAACAACACGTTCGTCGGTTCGCGCATCGGCGTGGGGTTCGCCCCGGACATCGTCATCACCGCCATGGGTGGGCCGGCCCAGGTCCAGCCGTGGGCGCCGATGCAGGTGCCCGTCACCGTCTGCAACCAGGGCACGACGCCCGCGCCGCCCCACGCGGTGGACCTGCTGCTCTCCACGGTGGCCACGCTGCCGGCGTCCGCCGTCCAGGGTGAGCCCGTCGAGTCGCCCACCCTGTCGCGGCTGGGCTCGGTGCAGGTCCCCCCGCTGGCCGCCGGTGAGTGCGTCTCGGTGGAGGGCTCCGTCAACGCCGTCCCGCCGCAGGCGGCCCAGCCGGGCGCGGCCCTCTACCTGGGGGCCTCCGCGAAGCTGTACGACCCCGAGCTGCGCAAGGACAACAACGGCTTCGTGCGCGGCACCCTCGTGGTGAGCAACACGCCGTAGCCGCACTTCACGGGAAGTGCAACACGCAGGCGTCGGCTGGGGTCTTCAAGAACCCCGGCCGGCGTTTGTCTTTTCCAGGCCACGCTTCCGACGCGATGGGTTTGAAGCGCATTGGCTTTTCGTATGTCAGGGCATCCATTTAGTGTCCGCGTGGCGTCGCGCCCGGCCCGGCGACTGGCGCCTCGTTGATTTCACACACCCCCAAGGAGAACACATGCAACGGCTCTCGCCGTCATGGAGACACGCGTGCCTGCTCGTCGCTGGCACGCTCGTCATGACCGGCTGCGGAAGTGAAGGCGCTTCGTCCGAAACGAAGGCCGCCCGCGGTCAAACCCATTCACTGGACCACGGCTCGGACCTGGTCATCACCGAGCTTCGCGCCCCCGACAGCGTTCGCGACGGGTCTGCCTTCACCGCCACCGTGAAGGTCTGCAACCAGGGCTCCGCGGCCGCGTATCCCCAGGGCAGCGGCGACACGTTCCTGCAACTGTACCTGTCCACGACCCCCACCCAGCAGGTGCCCGACCCCAATGGTCCGCCTCCGCCCCAGCAGGTCACCGTGGGCGAGGTGGGCGTGGGTCCGCTGGAGCCCCACCAGTGCGTCACGCGCACCGTGAACGCCTACGCGCTGCCCCCCATGGAAGGAACGACTCCCGGCGCCTTCTACCTGGGCGCCAGCATCGACACCTGGCAGCAGGTGCAGGAGCTGGATGAGACCAACAATGGTTTCGTCCGCGGTCTGATCGGCGTGGGCTACGGGGAGGACCTCGTGGTCTCCGAGGTGAGTGCGCCCGCGAGCGTCCAGCCGGGAGCGCCCTTCCTCGCCGACGTGCGCGTCTGCAACGTGGGCACGGATTCCGCCTCCTCCTCCGAGGTGAAGGTCTACATCTCCACGGTGGACACCCTGAGCCTCCCCACGCCGGGCACGCCGACGGATACCCAGGAGCAGGTGGGCTCCTTCATCGCGCCGCCGCTAAAGGCGGGCCAATGCCACACGGTCCGGACGCAGGCGTTCGCCCAGGTTCCCCCGGCGGCCACCCAGCCCGAGCAGCCGCTGTACGTGGGCGCCATCATCGACCCGGAGCAGCAGCGCACCGAGCTGCGCGAGGACAACAACACGCGCGTCGCGGGCCGGATTGCCCTGGGGTTCCAGGCCGACCTGGTGGTCACCGACGTGACGGGGCCCGCCAACATCGAGCCGGGGCAGCCGGTCTCTGGCTCCGTGACGGTGTGCAACGTGGGCACGGACCAGGCCTCGGATGTGCGCGTGGACGTGCTGCTGTCCACGGAGGCCTCGCTGTCCGCCTCTCAGGATCCCAGCTCCCAGACGGAGTCCTTCGTCGGCCAGGCGCAGGCGCCAGGGCTGGATGCCGGCCGGTGCATCACGCTGCCGGTGTTCGGGGGCTCGTCCCTGCCTTTCGCCTACCAGCCCGGGTCGCCGCTGTACCTGGGTGCGCGCGTGGACGGAATGCAGTCCGTCCAGGAGCTGCGGGATGACAACAACACCTTCACGAAGGGCACCGTGGGTGTGGGCTATGGCCCCGACCTGGTGATCCGGTCGCTGAAGGGGCCCGCCAACCTCCCGGAGTACTCTTCGTTCCCCGTCGAGGCGCAGGTCTGCAACGTGGGCACGGGCGACATGACGGGCTACGCCTCCCTGGAGCTGTACCTCTCCACGGAGGACGCGGTGGTGCTCTCGCCGCAGTCCGGGCCCTTCCCCACGCCGAATCAGGCCCAGGTGGGCGTGACGGATGTGTCCTTCCTCTCCGCCGGTCAATGCCGGACGGTGACGGTGAATGCCTACCGCAACCTGCCCTGGGAGGCGCAGCCGGGTCAGCCCCTGTACCTGGGCGCGGCCATCGACGCGTTCAGCAACGTCCAGGAGCTGAAGGAGGACAACAACACGTTCACCCAGGGGCTGGTGGGCACGGGGCCGGAAGCGGACCTCGTCGTCACCGACGTGAAGGCCCCCGCGAACGTCGATGAAGGCCGGTCCTTCACCGCGACCTACACGGTCTGCAACCAGGGCAACGCCCCCGCGTCCTCCTACGGGGTGTCGCTGTTCCTCTCCACGGAGACGACGCCGCCCGTGTCGCGGCCGTATCCGGCCCCGCCCGTGTTCGCGGAGCCCACGCGGGCCTACGCCTTCCTGGGCCGCGCCCAGCCCTACGGGACGCTGGAGCCCGGGCAGTGCACGACCCAGCGCTCCACGTTCCACGCCGAGCGTCCGGTGGACGCGATGCCCTCGCCGTTCGAGCGGCCCCTGAACCTGAGCGCGGTCGTGGACATGCAGGGGTTCGAGCCGCGCGTGGACAACAACGGCTTCGCCGCGGGCATCCTGGGCCTGGGCTACGGGCCGGACCTCGTCATCACCGAGCTCCAGGGGCCCGCCAGCGTGCGGCCCGGGAACACCTTCACCAGCACCGTGAAGGTCTGCAACGTGGGCACGGCGCAGCTGAACAGCTCCTCGCACGTGGCGGTCTACGTGAGCGCGGAGGACACCCTGCCGGCGCCGAACCCCCTGCCCTTCCCGTCCATGCCGATGGGGGGCGGCCAGAGGCTCGTGGGTGACGCGTCCCTGCCGTCGCTGAACGCGGGCGCCTGCACCACGCGGCAGATCTCCGGCCCTGCGGACTCGCCGCCCAACGCGGTTCCGTTCCGTCCGCTGTACCTGGGGGCCGTCGTCAATCCGGGCGCGATGACGCAGGAGATGCGCTGGGACAATAACACCCGCGTGGCGGGCGCCCTGAGCGTGGGCAACGGGCCGGACCTGGTGGTCACCGCGCTGGAGGCCCCCCCCACCGTCGCGCCGTGGGAGCCGTTCGCCGCCACCGCGCGCGTCTGCAACGTGGGAACCGATCCCTCCAGCTCCACCGAGGTGGCGCTCGTCGTGTCCACGGAAGAGACCTGGACCCTGCCTGCGCCGGGCCAGCCGTCGCCGTTCCCCAACCCGAATCAGACCGTCGCGGGGTTCCTGAACGTCGCGCCGCTCGAGGCCGGGCAGTGCGTGAGCGCCATGGGGATGGTGTCCGCCGACCAGCCCTATGGGACCTCGCCGGAGCAGCCCGTGTACCTGAGCGCCGCCGTGGATCCGTTCCAGAACCGGGCGGAGCTGCGCGAGGACAACAATGTCTTCTCGCGAGGGCGCATCGGCATGGGGTACGCGCCGGACCTGGTCATCACCGCGGTGACGACGCCCCCCAGCATCCAGGCGTCCTTCACCGCCACCGTCACCGTCTGCAACCAGGGCCCCCAGGCCACGTCGTTCGGCCAGCCGGTGAGGGTGACGCTGCACCTGCTGACCCATCCCGAGCTGTCCCTGCCGGCGCAGTACGGGCCCCCGCCGCCTCCCGGGGAAATCCTGGGAGATGTCTTCCTCTCCTCCCACCTGGGAGCGCACACCTGCATCACCACGCCGGTGCTGGGAAACCTCTACGGGGGCACGGGGCCGGAGCAGAGCACGTACTACGTGGGGGCCATGGTGGACCGGAACTGGAACGTCCAGGAGGTGCGCAAGGACAACAACACCTTCGTCGGGCCGCGCGTCGCCGTGGGCAGCGGCCCGGACCTGGTCATCACCGCGATGGGCGGTCCGGCGAACCTCGTGCCCTATGGACAGGCGCAGGCCCCCGTCACCGTCTGCAACCAGGGCACGCAGCCCTCCTACCCCCAGATGGTGGAGTTCTTCCTCTCCACGGAGTCCACCCCGCCGGACCTGAGCTTCGCCGCGGAATTCCCTGTGCCGGGCTCCGGCGTGTCCCTGGCGGGAACGGTGGAAATTCCGTCCCTGCCCGCGAACGCGTGCATCACGCAGGAAGGAACCCTCCAAGCCAATACGCCCTCCGCGGAGCCGGGAGCGCCCCTCTTCGTGGGGGCGTTGATGCGCGCCTGGGTTCCCAACGACGAGCTGCGCACGGACAACAACGCCTTCGTGCGGGGCCGCATCGGCGTGGGGTACGCGCCGGACCTGGTCGTCACGGAAGTCACCGCGCCGTTCGCAGTGCGTGGGGGAGAGATGTTCACCACCCTCGTGACGGTCTGCAACCAGGGCACGCAGCCCGCGGCGTGGAACACCGCGGTGCAGCTCTACCTCTCCACCCAGCCCACCCTGGCGTTCATGGACGAGATGCCGTCCTCCTCCACCCAGGTGACCCTGGGCCAGACGGAAGTGGGCGATCTGGAGGCGGGGCAGTGCACGACGCGCCAGCTCCTCACCTCCGCGTACTCGCTGCCCGGCAACCAGAACTCCGGGCTGTTCTACCTGGGCGTGCTGGTGGACCCGTGGCGGTCGGCGACGGAGCTGCGCGAGGACAACAACGCCTTCGTCGAGAACTTCCTCGCGGTGCTGCCGTAGCCACACTCCGCGGTACGTAGGACGCGCGGGCGTCGGCCGGGGTCTTCATGAGCCCCGGGCGGCGCCCGCCGCCGTTTCACGCAGGCATCAGCGGGAGGTCGCGCTCCACTCGCGGTACCACGCCACCAGCCGAGCCACGCCCGCGTCCACGGACACGCGCGGCCGGAAGCCCGTCTCCGCCTCCAGCCGCGAGGTGTCCGCCCACGTGGAGACCATCTCCGCGGGCGCCGAGGGCACGGACGTCACGCGGGCCTTCGTGCCCCAGTGCCGCTCCAGGAGGCCCACGAAGTCCCCCAGCGCCACCGGCTCGCCATGGCCCACGTTGAGCAGCCGGTGCGGCGGGCTCCCCGCCGGCGGTCGGTCCAACACGCGCAGCACGGCCTCCGCCACGTCGTCCACGAAGGTGAAGTCGCGCCGCATCCGCCCGTCGCCGTGCAGCCGCAGGGGCTCACCCTTCGCCAGCGCGCGCAGGAAGAGCAGCGGCGCCATGTCCGGACGTCCCCACGGCCCATACACCGTGAAGAAGCGCAGGCCGCTCGTGGGCAGCCGGTGCAGGTGGCTGTACGCGTGCGCCATCAGCTCGTTGGCGCGCTTGGTGGCGCCGTAGAGGTTGAGCGGTTGATCCACGGGCGCGTCCTCGCGGAACGGAGCGGGCGTGGCCGCGCCGTACACGGAGCTGGAGGACGCATAGACGAGGTGCTGGACGCGCGCCTCGCGGCAGGCCTCCAGCACGCGCACGAAGCCCGTCACGTTGGTGTCCGCGTACGCCGGGGCCTCCGCGTCCGGGGCCCGCACGCCCACACGCGCGGCCAGGTGCACCACGCCCTCCGGACGCGAGGCCGTGAACGCTTCGCCCAGCCGGGCCGCGTCGGTGATGTCCCCGGAGAGGAAGGTGAAGCCGCGCACCCCGGACAGCCGCTGGAGGCGCGAGCGCCGCAGCGCCACGTCCCCAGGGGCCGCGTCCAGCGCGTCCAGGCCCACCACCGTGTCGCCCCGGGAGAGGAGCCGCTCGCAGACGTGGGCGCCGATGAAGCCCGCCGCGCCCGTCACCAGGACCCGCATGCCCCCCTCTTCCCGCGCGAAAGGAGGACGGCCATCACGGCACCGCCGGCATCGCGTCGATGACGGCCCGGCGCAGGAACGAGTTCCAGTCCGTGGCGGACTGGTAGGCGCTCACGATGGGCTGCGAACGGAACGTGTCCGTCCAGAGGACCTGGCCGTTGGGGTCCACCATGCCCAGCCGCAGCACCACGTCCACCCGGTTCAGCACCGTCGCGCCGGACACGTCCAGCCAGTCCAGGATGACCACCACCGCGGCCTCGGCCTTGTTCTGCTGGATGAAGGACGCCACCTCGTCCGTGAGCGGCACCGGGGCCTGGGACTGGCGCGTGGCCACGACCTCGAAGCCGCGCGAGAGGAGCTCCGATTCCGCCTGGCGGGCCAGCACCGTGCGCGGGTTGCTCTCCCCGATGATGTCCTGGCGGAACGAGCCCGTGGGCAGCACGTCCACGCGCGAGCCCGACACCACCACCACCTTGCGGATGGCTCCCTCCGGACGCACCTGCCGGGCGGCGCAGGCCGGAAGGACGAGAGACACGAGGAGCAGCGGGAGGAGTCGTGCGGGGCTCATGCCGTCACGCTAGGCCACAAGCGGCGGGGCCTCCACCCCGACCGCACCCGCCCGCCCCTCAATCGAACAACCCCTGCAGGTAGAAGTCCCCGTCCCGCCCGTCCCGGTACACCCAGGCGGGCCCCAGCCCCTCGAAGTGCACGCGGTAGTAGTCCCGCTGGTACGGGGTGTCCGTCCACCATTCGCCACCCAGTCGCTCCGGCCCCGCCATCGCCGTCACCCGGTGCCGCCGCCCCGCGAGCCGCGCCGCCACCATCTCCCCGGACGCCGTCACCTCCGCGTCCAGCCGGGCCGGCTGGGCCAGGAGCCGCGACGGCCGCTCCCGGGCGGCCCCCGTCTCGCGCCAGACGGTGACGGGCGCTGCTGGCTCCGGCGCCGGAGCCAGCGGTCCGGACGGGGACAGCAGGCCGCGCCGCGTCTCCGGGGGATGGAAGGCCCGGGGCGTATGCGCGGACTCCGGCCGGTGCACGGCCTCCAGGGACGCGGCGAACAGCGCCCCCTCACCCAGCGTCGTCGCCAGCCGCGACAGCACACTCTCCAGGGCCGCGTCCCCCTCCGGCGCGTCCCCCAGCGCCAGCTGCTGGCCCAGGTCCTCGTCGTGCGCGTCCACCCGCACGGCGACCTCCGCCACCGGCCGCTCCAGCCGCAATTCCCCCAGCCGGTGCCGCGCCAGGTCCAACAGCAGCTTCGCTTGCGCCGTGGGCCGCGCCAGCAGGAGCGGCACCTGGGCCTCGCCGGTGGGGTCCAGGCGCAGCACGAAGGTGAGCCGCACCGCCGCCCGCTGCCGCCCGGAAAGCCGCGCGCCCATCCGGTCCAGCAGCGTCTTGAGCGCGAACTGCACGGGTTCGAAGGTGTCCGCGGGCGCGTCCAGCACCACCCGGTCCTCCAGCGCCTCCTCCAGCGGCTCCGGAGTGAAGGGCGTGTCGTCCACGCCCCGGCACCGCGCATGGGCCCGGGCCGCGCCCACGCCTCCGCGCGCCGTCACCGCCCCGGCCGGCAGCGCCGCCACCTCGCCCAACGTGGACAACCCCAGGACGGAGAAGGCCTTCGCCGCCGAGTCCTCCAGCGCGCCCAGCGGCAGGGGCGCCAGCGCTCGCGCGCCCTGCCCCTCCGGCACCACCACCACCCGCTGGGAGCCATACCGCGCCAGCACCCGCGAGGTGAACGCCTCCGACGCCACCGTCACGTGCGCCCGGTAGCCCTGCTCACCGCAGACCTCCAGCACACGCGCGCCCAGCTCCCTTTCGCCGCCCACCAGGTGCGCCGCGCTCGCGTCGAACCACAGCCCGTCCGGCGCGTCGCGCTGGAAGCCAGGACACAGGCCGAGCAGCGACTCCCCCAGCGCGGCCAGCGCCTGGGCCTCGTCCTTCAACCGGTACGGGAAGTTCCTCAGCTCGGGCTCCAGCGCGGTGGCCGCGGTCAGCGTCATCCCCGGCCGCACGCCGGCCTTCAGCGCGCGCGTGGAGGCGAAGGCCACCCGGCGCTGGCCGCGCACCTCCTCCACCAGCACCAGCGGCTGGCCCGCGAGCGCGGGCGACTCAATGACCTTGCGCTGCACCGGGAAGCGCGTGACGTGCAGGTAGCCCCTCCGCATGGCCCACCCTCTTTCCTGTCAGCGGCCGTCCGGGGACAGCGCGCTCCCCAGCGAAGGCATGGGCGCGTCCCGGCCGGGGCGCTGGCCCAGGATGCCCATGCCATTGCGCACGCGATCGGCGGGGTCCCGGTAGAAGCCCGGCCCCGAGTCCCCCGGCTCCGCCGCGTCCGCGTCCAAGAGCCGCGCCCCGGCATCCAGCCCCACCTCCGGGTAGAGCTCCCGCCAGGGGCTCACGACGCGTGTCCCCACGCCCCCGCCCCGGCTGCGCTCCAACTCCACGGACCAGCCCTGGACGCCCCGGGCCTCCAGCCGCAGCCGCGCGAGCCCGTCCGCGGGCGCCTCCGGCGACGTCAGCAGCAGCACCAGCGTCCCGCCCCGCGACGCCGCGTCCGCGAGCTTGCGCGCCTCCGTCAGGGCCAGCCGCTCCGGACGCCCCGGGGCGCCCACGCCGAGCGTCAGATCCACCACCACCGCCGTGAAGGCACCGCTGCGCGCCAGTTGCACGGCGGCCCACACCCGCTGCGCGAAGGCCTGGGGCCGCACGACGAGCAGCCGCTCCAGGTCCACGCCCAGCGCCGCCGCCGCGGGGGGATAGAGCTCCTTCGGACCATCCACCCACGCGCACAGGCGCAGCTCCCGGTGCGCGGACGCCACCGCGCGCAACGCCAGGCTGGTGCGCCCCGACGCCGCCTCGCCGCACAGCTCCACCGAGTGCCCCAACGGCAGGCCCCCTTGAGGCAGCAGCGCGTCCACCGCGTCCACGCCCGTGCGCAGCACCGACAGCGCGCTACGGGGCGCCGCCTGCAACTGGCGGATCCGTTCGCGCAGCTCCTCCACCACCGCCAACCCCGACCGTTCGACCGCCGCGCCCATGTGGCCTCCTCGCCTCGCGCACCGCGCGCGCATGGGGCCAGTATCCGAAGCCATCTGACACCCGAACAGGCGGCATTCCGGGTGCGTCGGACCTGTTGCGTCGGGTGCTCCGCTCGACGGAACGGGGCGGATCCGCGCGCATTCTTTTTTTGGCACCGGACATGACAGGTCACGTGCGGGCCCACGAAAAAGGGCCCCGCGTCCTTCGCGGGGCCCTCCGGGTGAGGCCTGGCGGATCAGCTCCGGACTACCCGGCGCACAGCACCTTCACCTCCACCTTCGTGTCGCCCACGCGCCTGAGGCACGGGCCCAGGAAGAAGATGCGCGCGGAGCGGTCGCCGCTGGGGGGCTCGTAGCGGAAGTCGCCGTTGGCCGCCGTGCACGTCTTCACGGAGCCGTCCGCGCGCGTGACGTACACCACCGCGAGCCGCGGATCCGGCAGGTTCACCACGGCCACGCTCTGCGCCACCGTGGCCATGTCCGCGATGTCCAGCAGCGTCTGCCGGTAGCTCGGCTTGCAGATGGAATCCAGGTTCGACCGGGTCTCGTCGAACGCCTTCGCCATGTCGCTCTGCCGGTAGCCGGGCCCGTAGGACGTCGGGCAGTCGACGTTGCGTACGTTTGTCGTGCCGCCCGTCGTGTCCACGGTCAGCTCCGCGCGCTTGTCCGTCACCGCCACCGGCCCGATGGTCGCCCACAGCACCTCGCGCGACGCGCCCTGGCTGTCACGCAGGCCCTGGAAGTCCTGGTAGTACTCCGACACCGGCGTCAGCTTGTCCCCCTGCTCCGTGCACGAGTCCACGGCCCGGTCCTGCCCCAGCGCCACCGGGGGCGGCCGCTGCTTGGAGCTGCAGTCCTCCTCGTCGGACACCACCACCACGAGCAGGCGCGAGTCGTCCCGCAGGAAGCCCCCGTTGCCCCCTTCCTCCAGGGGCTTGCTGGCCAGGGGCGAGGCGACCGCCAGCCGCACCGCCTCGAAGGGCGCTTCCTGACCGCTGCCGGAGATTCCCTGGTCCACCAACCGCTGGAACTTGGGCAGCAGCAGCGGATCCGACCCCTCGATGAAGCGCTCGGCGGTGGGCTGGTTCGCCTCGTCCTTCACCGGCTGCAGCCGGCCCTCCTGATCCGGGAAGGAGCGGATCACGTCCGCCCCGTCCGGGAAGATCTGGCGCTGGTACACGGAGGTGGTGATGACCCCCACGCGGAAGTCCTGGGACACGCCGTTGCCCTCCTTCAGCGCGGCCAGGAAGGCGGGCAACTCCGTGGCGATTCCCTGCTGCTCCTCGCTCATGGATCCGGAGTTGTCGATGACGAAGAGGATGTCCGTCTTCTGGGGGGCGACCACTGGAGGGGTCGCCTCGCAGGCATCCGGAACCGTGGAGCCATCGTCATCCACGGGGGAGTGGCATCCGAGCGCCAGGAGCGCGGACAGCGACATCAGGTGGGCGCAGGTATGGAGCTTCACATCGTCCTCCAGTGCGGGGACGCGCGCTCGCGCACCGCATCAGGCGTGAGAGGGGGCGAGCATGCCCCACCCCTTCGCCGGACGCGAGACTTCTGGGCCGTTACATAGAGGAGAGTCGTACAGCCGACGAGGCACGGAAATAACGCACATCGCGTTTGCCATGTCCCTTTTGGTTGTTACGTTGGTTCATCCGCCGCAGAAAACAACCGGATGGTTCACCGGCCCGGCCGCTTGCTGACCGGGTTCAAGCAAGGAAGAGGCCGAACTCCCATGTCTGACGAGAAGAAGAAGGGCACCGCGGCCAGCGCCATGCCCACCGCGATGGCCCCTCCGGGGCTCATCAACAAGGAAGACATTCCGCAGGTGCTGCCCATCCTGCCGCTGCGCAACAGTGTCTTCTTCCCCGGCGGTGTGCTGCCCCTGGCCGTCGGCCGCCAGAAGACGATCGCGCTGATCAAGGACGCCGTCCGTGACGACCAGGTCATCGGCGTCGTGACGCAGCGCCGCGCCGAGGAAGAGGATCCGGGCGCGTCCGACCTGTACACGATGGGCACCGTCGCCCGCATCGTGAAGCTCTTGAAGATGGGCGAGGACAACTACTCGCTCGTGGTCCAGGGCCTCGCGCGCTTCCGCGTGATGGAGCTGGTCCAGGAAGCGCCCTACCTCAAGGCCCGCGTCGACGCGGTGGAGGACAAGACCTCCAGCGAGAACGTCGAAGTGGAGGCCCTGGGCATCAACCTGAAGAAGCTGGCGCGCGAGGTCATCGAGCTGATGCCCGAGCTGCCCGCCGCCGCCACGGAGCTGGTGGAGAGCATCACGCATCCGGGCCACCTGGCGGACCTCATCGCCGCCAACGTGGACGTGCCCATCGAGGAGAAGCAGGCCGTGCTGGAGACGGTCGACCTCAAGGCGCGCATGAAGCTCGTCCTGGAGCTGCTCAACCGCAAGCGCGAGATCCTCAAGCTCTCCAACAAGATCGACTCCGCCGTGAAGGGCGAGATGTCGAAGACCCAGCGCGAGTACTACCTGCGCCAGCAGCTCAAGGCGATCAAGGAAGAGCTCGGCGAGATGGGCGAAGAGGAAGAGGAGCTGGACGAGCTCCAGGAGCGCCTGAAGAAGGCCGCCCTGCCCCCTGAGGTGGAGAAGGTCGCCCAGAAGGAGCTCAACCGCCTGAAGACGATCCCGGCGGCCTCCAGCGAGTACACCGTCGCGCGCACCTACCTGGATTGGATCGCGGACCTGCCGTGGTCGAAGATCAGCGAGGACAACCTCGACATCGAGAACGCGCGCCAGCAGCTGGACAAGGATCACTTCGGCATCAAGAAGGTGAAGAAGCGCATCCTGGAGTACCTGGCCGTCCGCAAGCTGAAGAACGACATGCGCGGGCCCATCCTGTGCCTCGTCGGTCCCCCGGGCGTCGGCAAGACGTCGCTGGGCCAGAGCGTGGCCAAGGCCACGGGCCGCAAGTTCGTGCGCCTGTCCCTGGGCGGCGTGCGTGACGAGGCCGAGATCCGTGGCCACCGCCGCACGTACGTGGGCGCGCTGCCGGGCCGCTTCATCCAGAGCATGAAGAAGGCCGGGACGAAGAACCCGGTCATGATGCTGGACGAAATCGACAAGCTGGGCGCGGACTTCCGCGGCGACCCGAGCGCGGCGCTGCTGGAGGTGCTGGACCCGGAGCAGAACAGCACGTTCAGCGACCACTACCTGGACGTGGCGTTCGACCTGTCGAAGGTCATGTTCGTCGCCACGGCGAACCAGCTGGATCCCATCCCCGGGCCGCTCCGGGACCGCATGGAGATCATCGAGCTGACGGGCTACACGTTCGAGGAGAAGCAGGCCATCGCCCGCATCCACCTCGTGCCGAAGCAGCTCAAGGAGCACGGCCTCAACGGGGACCACATCGAGGTGCAGGACGAGGCGTTGCTCATCCTGACCACGTCGTACACCCGCGAGGCGGGCGTGCGTAACCTGGAGCGCCGCATCGCGGACATCTGCCGCGCGGTGGCGGTGGAAGTGGCCGGTGGCAAGCTGGAGAAGCAGACCATCGGCGCGGAGCGCGTGAAGGAGATCCTCGGGCCCGAGATGTTCTACTCGGAGGTCGCGGAGCGCACGGAGGTTCCCGGTGTGGCGACGGGCCTCGCGTGGACCGCGGCGGGCGGCGACCTGCTCTTCATCGAAGCGACCAAGATGGCGGGCAAGGGCGGCATGACCCTGACCGGCCAGCTGGGCGACGTGATGAAGGAGTCCGCCACGGCGGCGCTGAGCTACCTGCGCAGCAAGGCGGAGGCGCTGGGCATCCCGTCCAACTTCCTGGAGAAGACGGACCTGCACCTGCACTTCCCCGCGGGCTCCATCCCCAAGGATGGTCCTTCGGCCGGCGTCACCATCCTGACCGCGCTCACCAGCCTGCTGACGGGCATCCGGGTGCGGCACGACACGGCGATGACGGGCGAGGCCACGCTGCGTGGCCTGGTGCTGCCGGTGGGCGGCATCAAGGAGAAGGTCCTGGCGGCGCACCGCGCGGGCATCAAGCGCGTCATCCTGCCGGAGCGTTGCCGCAAGGACCTGATCGACGTGCCGGATCAGGCGAAGAACGAGCTGGAGTTCATCTTCGCCACGAAGATGGACGAGGTCCTCAACGCCGCGCTGGAGACGTCTCCGTTCAAGGAGGGCGCCGCGATCACGGCGCCCACCACGGACACGCCCCCGGCGGAAGTCCGGGCGTAAGTCCCTGACGTGAAGCAGTGACGCGGGCAGGTTCCCTTCATCGGGGACCTGCCCGTCGTCTTTTCGGGGCTGCCCTGCCCTGCTTTCGCATCAGTGCGGGTGCAGGACGAGCGGCAGCGTGGCGGGCCCACGCACCACCAGCGTGCGGTGCCACGTCATGGGCTCCGGGCCGGCCTGCAGGTGGCGGAAGGCGTCCAGCAGGGCCTCCAGGGCCAGGCGGCCCTCCATGCGCGCCAGCTGCGCGCCCAGGCAGAAGTGGACGCCGTGGCCGAAGGGCAGGTTCTGCGGGCCGGGGCGGGATAGGTTGAAGCGGTCGCCGTCCGGGAAGTGCGCCTCGTCGTGCGCGGCGGAGCCCAGGAGCACCAGCACCGGGGCGCCCTTGGGCAGGCTCACCCCGCCCAGCTCCACCGCCTCCGTGGTGAGGCGCGGCGCGGCCTGGGCGGGCGGTTCGTAGCGCAGCACCTCGTCGATGAAGGCGGGGATGCGCGAACGGTCCGAGCGCAGCTGGGCCCAGATCTCCGGGTGTTCCCTCAGCACGACGAGCGACGCGCCCAGCAGGTGCACCACTGTCTCGATGCCGCCCACCAGCAGGAGCGCCATGAAGGCGATGAGCTCGTCCTTCGACAGGGCCTCGCCATCCACGCGGGCCTGTTGCAGCTCGCTGACCAGGTCCGTGCCGGGCGCGCGGGCGCGGGCGTCCAGCACCTCGCCGAAGTACTGGCGCAGCTCCGCCACCGCGTCGCGGGCCTTCTGCTTGCGGTCCTCTTCGTCCGGCCGGACGGTGGTGACGCCACCCGTGATCAGGTCCGCCCACTGCTTCAGGCGCGTGGCGCGCGAGGGGTCCAGGCCCAGCAGCTCGCTGATGACGGCGGCCGGGATGCGCAGCGCGTACGGAGGCATCAGGTCCACGGGCACGCCGCGGGGCAGCTCCGCCACCGCCTGCCGGCAGATGTCCCTCACGCGGGGCTCCAGCCGGGCCATGGCGGCGCCGCCGAACGCCTTCTGCACCAGCACCCGCAGGCGGCCGTGCTGGGGCGGGTCCATGGTGAGCATGGACTCGGAGAAGGGATTGCCGCCCAGCCAGGGCGGGTTGGTGGCCACGCGGAAGCCCTGCGAGGAGAAGCGCTGGGGGTCCTTGAGGACGCGCAGCACGTCCTCATGGCGCGACACGGCCCACATGCCACCGGGCTCCACCTGACACACGGGGGCCTCGCGGCGCATGCGGGCGTAGGTGGGATAGGGGTTGGCCTTCACTTCCGGCGACAGGAGGTTGAAGCGCTCGCTCATGCTGGGCATACGCAAGCAGCGAACCTCTCTGGCACCACACACGAAGGAGCGGACCCATGAAGTACGCCAACCTGGGACACACCGGCCTGCGGGTCTCCCGCATCTGCCTGGGCTGCATGAGCTACGGCACCCCGAAGTGGCGCCCGTGGGTGCTGGACGAAGAGGCGGCGCAGCCCTTCTTCCGCCGCGCGGTGGAGCTGGGCGTCACCTTCTTCGACACCGCGAACATGTACTCGGACGGGGTCAGTGAAGAGGTGACGGGCCGCGCGCTGCGCAAGTACGCGAAGCTGGATGAAGTGGTGCTGGCCACGAAGGTCTACTTCCCCACGGGCAGCGGCCAGAACGAGCGCGGCCTGTCGCGCAAGGCCATCACGCAAGCGTGCGAGGCGAGCCTCAAGCGGCTGGGCGTGGAGACCATCGACCTCTATCAAATCCACCGGATGGACCCGAACACGCCCATCGAGGAGACGCTGGCCGCGTTGGATCAGCTCGTGCGCCAGGGGAAGGTGCGCTACCTGGGAGCGAGCTCCGCGTACGCGTGGCAGTTCATGCGCGCGCTCAGCGCGTCCGAGCGCAACGGCTGGGCGCGCTTCGTGTCCATGCAGAACCACTACAACCTGGTCTACCGCGAGGAGGAGCGGGAGATGCTGCCCCTCTGCGAGGCGGAGGGCGTGGGCGTCATCCCGTGGTCGCCGCTGGCGCGAGGGCTGCTCGCGGGTTCGCGCAAGTCGCTGGACGACAAGGAGGCCACGACGCGCGCGGGCTCCGACACGCTGTCGCCCATCCTCTACAACCAGCCCGGGGACTGGGACGTGGTGGAGGCGGTGAAGCAGGTGGCGGAGGCGCGCAAGGCCCCGCCCGCGCAGGTGGCCCTGGCGTGGCTGTTGTCCAAGCCCGTCGTCACCGCGCCCATCATCGGCGCGACGAAGCCCGAGCACCTGGAGGACGCGGTGAAGGCCGTGAGCCTCAAGCTCGCGCCGGAAGAGGTGAAGGCGCTGGAGGCCCCCTACAAGCCGCACGCGGTGCGCGGCCTGTAGGCGGTGCCAGGGGTGGACGCGCCTCAGCGCTCCTTCACGAGCGCGTCCACCTTCTTCTCCAGCGGCTTCACGTCCTCGAAGAACGAGTCCATGGAGTGCGCCGGGGCCAGGCGCAGCACCGGCGGCAGGAGCGAGCGGGGAAACTCCAGCTCCTCGCTGAAGGGCTCGTTGCCCAGGAGATCCGACGCGTTCGTGAGGACCATCACGCCCACCGACGCGATGACGAGCCCGCGAACCACCCGCTTGCCGCTCCAGCGCGTCACGTAGCGCAGGTGCCAGTAGAGCCCCCACCCCACCAGTCCCAGCACGGCCAGCATGCGTCCGAAAGCCAGCCACGAGCCCAGCGAGAAGCTGAAGCTCACGAGCGCGAACAGGGGCGGTAGAAGCGCGAAGCCCAGCAGCACCAGGGCGGCGATGGTGGTGTGCACGCGGAAGTGGAAGCGCTTGCGCGCGATGCGGCTCGCCAGCGACCAGCCCCCGGCCCACAGGAGCGCCAGTCCCAGGGGCACCACCGCGGACATCAGCAGGTCGCCCCAGTCCGTCTTCCGGAACTGGGTCACCCGCTCGGAGATGAAGGACGTCACGACCAGCGCCTGCAACGTGAGCGCGAAGGCCCGGGGGCGCTCGAGCAGGCGCTCGCTGGGGGCTTCGGGGGCTTCGTTGACGACCGTGTCCTCCACCACGAAGGAGCGGGGCCGGAAGCGCAGCACCGTGTCCCCCACGGACACACGCGCGTCCGGAGTGATGACCAGCTCCTTCAGCGCCGCCCACGGCTCCACGCTGAAGGTGCCGTTGACGCTGCCCACGTCATGCAGCACCACCGCGCCGTCCTCGCGCCGCTCCAGGCGCAGGTGTTCGGCGGAGACCTTCGGGTCGTCCAGGATGATGTCGTTGGCATAGCCGCGCCCCACCGTCACCGGCAGCATGTCCAGCCGGTGGCGGGACTGGACGGCGTCCCCTTCCAGCACCTCCAAGAAGATCACTTCGCCCACGACAGACCCTCCAGGTAGCGGCGCGCCAGCTTGCGAGCGTTCTCCGCGGAGAAGCCGCCCAACGTGAGGCTGGTGTCCACGCCGCGCGTGGATGCGTTCAGCGTGGCCGCGCGCAGCACCAGGTCGTAGAGGCCCGGGAAGCGGCGGTAGGCCCGCAGGCAGATGGCGGCGCGCACCGTGAGGCCGTTCACGTCCACGAACTCCGACTTGCAGCGGAAGTTGGTGACGTCCTCGCGCGTGGCGGCCACCGCGTCCGGGTCCTGGGAGAAGAGCGTGCTGTAGAGCGCGGAGAAGCGCATCGCGCCCAGCTTCTGGCTTTCGACGTGCTGGTGCAGGTAGGCCACCACGCCCGTGCGGTGGCTGGAGGACAGGAAGATGTCCTCCTCGGAGGAGCACTGGTAGCTCGTCACCGTGTAGGGCGTCTCCGGATCATGCGGCGTGTCGCCCCAGCACTTGAGGAAGGGGCTCCAGCGGCCGGGGACGCGGTACTCGCCCAGCGACTGCTTCGGCAGGTCCGTGGCCATCAGCCGGTCGGTGATGCGCTGCTGGTTGGCCAGCAGCTGATCCTTCACGGACGTCATCAGCGCGGCCGGATCCGGAGGCGCTTCCTGCTCCAGCGCCCGGTCGAGCAGCGCCCGTGCACGGGCCACCGGCACCAGGAAGCCCACCTGGTTGCCCATGGTGGCCACGTTGACGCCCACGACGCCGCCTTCTCCGCTGAGCGTGGGCCCGCCGCTCATGCCGGGGTTGATGGCGCCGGTGAAGTGCACGCGCTCGTAGAGGGCGTCGCGCACCAGGCCGTTATAGGTGCCCTCCACGATGGTGGTGCCCAGGTCGCGCGGGTTGCCCATGGCGAACAGGCGCGTGCCCTGCGGCGGTTCGTGCTCCTCCAGCGTGAAGTAGTCACTGATGGGGGCGTCCACCTGGATGACGGCCAGGTCGCTCGCCACGTCCACCGCGAGCAGACGCACCGGCACCGTCGCGTCGCCGCGGTCCAGCTCCGCGGTGTAGTCCTCCGGGTGGAGCACCAGGTCGGAGACGACGTGGTAGTTCGTGAGGGCGTGGCCCTTCGCGCTCACGAAGAACGCGGAGCCAATGGAGGACTTCGTCCCGGAGCGGCGCTCGATGATGCGCACCTGCGAGACGCGGCCCTGGATGCGGCGGAACAGCTCGTGCGTGGCCGGAGTCAGCGACGCCACCGGCAGGGACGGCACCACCGCGTCCGCGACGCCAGCGTCCGGCGCCGGAAGGACCGGCGGGGCTGGGGACGCCGAAGGCTCCGGAGGAGCCGCGGGCCCCTGCGCGAGCACGGCGACAAGGAGAAGGGAGAACATGGGCGGTGGCACCGTATCCCACCGCGAGCCCCACCGGGGGACGCCTTGGCCCTCCTGTCAGGCCACACTACGGAGTGGCCGGCCCCTCCCCCTGCCGGCGACGGCGCCAGGCCGCGTACGACACCAGCAGGGCCCCGGCCAGGGTGCCCGCCAAAGCTCCTGCAAGCCGCCGGGAGACGACGCCCGCCACCGGGGCCTCCATGCGGAAGGTCTCCAGCGAGGCGCGCACCCCGGGGGCCAGGGCGTCCCAGCGGGCGGCGGGCGCGCTGACCGTCACCACTGCGTGGCGGCCTTCGGAGGCCAGCCCCGTCACCAGCACCGTGCGCACCTGCCCTGCTTCACGGAGCGTCCCCAGCACCTCCACCCGAGGCACGGGCCCGCCCACGCGGTCCACCCGCTCCGGCGTCAGCGCCACGCCCAGCTCCCGTTGGAAGTGCTGGACCACGGCGGTGGAGAAGGAATCGCGCTCGGATGGACTGGCGGAGAAGTCCCCGTCCACCACGGCGATGAGGAACGTGGCCGCGTCCGGGCCCTCTCCGTCCGCCAGCGCCGCGGACAGGCCGCGCGTGCGCACGCCGTCCTCCGACACCGCGCCCACCTGCGAACCGGTGTAGCGCTCCCAGCGCGTCATCCGGAACGTGTCCGGAGGCCGGAAGCTGTAGCCGTCCCGCCGCAGCTCCGTGCCGAGCGCACCGGACAGCGACAACCACACACCGGTGAGGACGGGCAGGAGCACGGGCCCCGAGGATAACCCCGAAGCCCGCGCCACGCCCGCTCCCCTGCCCCGCCGCTACCCGATCTTCTTCTTCAGATCGTCCACCGGCGTCGTGTGCGTGACGATGCGGGACTGGAGCTCCCGCGCCACGTTGGTGATCAGCGGCTTGCGCATCATCGTCATGTGCGTGCCCGGCATGTCCACGACCTCCACGCCGCCGGTGACGAACTCCTCCCAGCCGGTGTGCTCACGCGTGTCCGGACGCTGGCTGGCGCGCAGCAGCACGAGCTTCCCGTCGAGCGGCTTCGCGTCGTACTGCGTGAAGGCGCGCGAGGTGGACTCGAACACCCGGTACAGGTTGCGCACGCGCTCCACGCCCACGTCGGCGATCTGCGTGTCACCCTGGCTGCCCACTTCGTAGAAGTAGTTCACGCGCTCCGCCTGCGTCATCTGCGAGATGCGCTCGCGCAGCTCCAGGGGGTCGCGGCCCGTGGTGGCCGCCAGCATCATGGTGAGCTCGGAGGTGAGCATGTCCTCCAGGACCTGCTCCGGCGTCTTGTCCGGCACCATGTGCTGCACGGTGTACGCGTCGATGCTCGCCAGCAGCGCCACCTCTTCGCCCACGGCGCGCAGCTGCCGCGCCATCTCGAAGGCGATGATGCCGCCCAGCGACCAGCCCGCCAGGTGGTAGGGCCCGTGCGGCTGCACCTCGCGCACGGACGCCAGGTACAGCGCGGCCATCTCCGCCACGGTGCCCAGGGGCTCCTCGCCCTCGGTGCCCCGCGCCTGCAGGCCGTAGCACGGCTGATCCGCGTCCAGCTCACGCGCCAGGTCCACGTAGCAGAGGACGCCGCCGCCCGCCGGGTGGATGGCGAACAGCGGAGGCTTCGTGCCCTCCGGCTTCAGCGCCACCAGCGGCGACCAGGCGCGTGACTCGGCCTCCAACAGCGCGGCCAGCTGCTCCACCGTCGACGCCTGGAACAGCGACGCCAGGGGCAGGTTCTTGCCGGTGAGCTGCTGGATGCGGCCCATGAGCTGCACCGCCAGCATGGAGTGGCCGCCCAGGTCGAAGAAGTCGTCGCGGATGCCAATGGGCGACATCCCGAGCGTCTCCTCCCAGACGCGGACCAGTTGCAGCTGAAGCGGCGTGCGCGCCACCACCAGCGTGGAGCCTTCCGCGCGCGTGGTGTCCGGCGCGGGCAGCGCGCGGCGGTCCACCTTGCCGTTGGACGTGAGCGGCAGCGACTCCAGCGTCATGAAGGCGGACGGCACCATGTACTCCGGCAGCGTGCGCCGCAGCTGTTCGCGCAGCTCCGGGACTCCCGCCACGCTCTGGCCCGGCGCGCCCACCAGGTACGCCACCAGGCGCTTGTCGCCCGGCACGTCCTCGCGCACCAGCACCACGGCCTCGCGCACGCTCGGGTGCGAGAGCAGGCCCGCTTCGATTTCGCCCAGCTCGATGCGGAAGCCGCGCACCTTCACCTGGAAGTCCGCACGGCCCAGGTACTCCAGCGTGCCGTCGGGACGCCACCGCGCCAGGTCGCCGGAGCGGTAGAGCCGCGCCCCGGGCCGAGTGCTGAACGGATCCGGGATGAAGCGCTGCGCGGTCAGCTCCGGCCGGCCCAGGTAGCCGCGGCTCAGGCCGTCGCCGCCCACGTACATCTCACCCGTGACGCCCGGAGGCACCGGCTGTCCGTGCGCATCCAGCACGTACACCTGGAGGTCCGGGATCGCCACGCCGACCTCGCTGCCGCGCCCGCCCTCCGCGTCCGCCGCCTTGAGTGCGCGGTAGGTCACGTGAACGGTCGTCTCGGTGATGCCGTACATGTTGACGAGCACCGGCGCGTTGTCCGCGTGCCGCGCGTACCACGGACGCAGGCTGCCGAACTCCAGCGCCTCGCCGCCGAACACGACCGTGCGCAGGGACAGGCCCTCGTGGTCGCCCGTGCGCTCCTCGTGTTGGATGAGCTGACGGAAGGCGGACGGCGTCTGGTTGAGCACCGTGACGCCCTCGCGCTTGAGCAGCGCGTGGAAGTCCGCGGGCGTGCGGCTGACCTCGTAGGGCACCACCACCAGCTTGCCGCCGTACAGCAGCGCGCCCCACATCTCCCAGACGGAGAAGTCGAAGGCGTACGAGTGGAACAGCGTCCACACGTCCTTCGCGCCGAAGTCGAACCAGTGCTTCGTGCCGTCGAAGAGGCGCACCACCTGGGCGTGCTCAATCTGCGCGCCCTTGGGCCGGCCCGTGGAGCCAGACGTGTAGATGACGTACGCCAGGTGATGCGGAGCCACGCCGCTGTCCGGCGTGGTGGTGGGCGCGGAGGCCCACGCGGCGGCATCCGAGTCCAGGCACAGGCGCTTCGCCGCGCCCGACGGCACCACGTCCAGCAGGTGCTGCTGGGTGAGCACCACCGGCACGCGCGCGTCCTCCACCATGAACTCCAGGCGATCCCGCGGGTACGCCGGATCCATGGGCAGGTACGCGCCGCCAGCCTTGAGGATGGCCAACAGGCCCACCATCAGCTCCAGCGAGCGCTCCACCGCGAGGCCTACCAGTACCTCCGGCCCCACGCCCAGCGTGCGCAGGTGGTGCGCCAGCTGGTTCGCCCGCGTGTCCAGCTCGCGGTACGTGAGGCGCTGTTCGGCGTAGGTGACCGCGATGGCATCCGGGGTGCGCGCAGCCTGGCGCTCGAACAGCGTGTGCAGGCACGCGTCCACCGGGAAGCGGAAGGACGTGTTCCAGTCCGTCACCACCTGCGTGCGGTCCTCCTCCGTGAGCAGCGGCAGTTGGTGCAGCCGCGCGTCCGGGTTCGCCCCGATGCCCGCCAGCAACACGCCCAGGTGCCGGGCGAGCCGCTCGGCGGTGCTCGCGTCGAACAGGTCGGTGTTGAACTCGAGCCCGCCTTCGATGCCGTTCGCCGTCTCCGTGAGGCCCAGCGACAGGTCGAACTTCGCGGTGCGGTGCTCCACCTCCACGCCTTCCAGTGCCAGGTCGGTCAGGTTGAACGACCCCTCTGGCGCGTTCTGCAGCGTCATGGACACCTGGAACAGCGGCGTGCGGCTGGTGTCGCGCGTGGGCGCCAGCTCCTCCACCAGCTTCTCGAACGGGACCTCCTGGTGCGCGTACGCGCCCAGCGTCGTCTCCCGCACGCGGCCCAGCAGCTCGCGGAACGTGGGGTCGCCGTCCAGCTTCGTGCGTAGCACCAGCGTGTTGACGAAGAAGCCGATGAGGCCCTCCGTCTCCGCGCGCTGGCGGCCCGCGATGGGCGTGCCCACGCTGATGTCATCCTGTCCGGAGTAGCGAGACAGCAGCGTCTGCCACGCGGCCAGCAGGACCATGAAGGGCGTGGTGCCCTCCTTCAGCGCCAGGGCCCTGAGCGTCTCCGTCAGCTCCCGGCTGACCTTCACCGGGACGCTGGAGCCGTGCGACGTCTGCACCGCCGGACGCGGACGGTCCGTGGGCAGCTCCATCGCGGAGGGAGCACCGGACAGCTGCTGCTTCCAGTAGCCGAGCTGCTTCTCCAGCACCTCGCCCTGGAGCCAGCCGCGCTGCCAGCCCGCGTAGTCCGCGTACTGCACCGGCAGCTCCGGCAGGGACGGCGTGCCGCCGGAGGCGAAGGCCTCGTAGGACGCGGCCATCTCGCGCACCAGCACGCCCATGGACCAACCGTCGGAGACGATGTGGTGCATGACGAGCAGGAGGATGTGCTCCTCCTCGTCCAGCTTGAGCAGCTTCACGCGCAACAGCGGGCCGGTGGCCAGCTGGAACGGGTGCACCGCCTCCTCGTCCGCGAGCCGGCGGGCCTCGTCATGGCGCTCCGGCTCCGCGATGTCGGAGAGGTCCACCACCGGGAGCGGCAGCGACACCGCCGGGTGGATGACCTGCGTGGCCTGTCCGTTGTCCAGGTGGAACGACGTGCGCAGCGATTCGTGCCGGCGCACCAACTCCGTGAAGCTCTGCTCCAGCGCCATCACGTCCAGCGAGCCCTTCAGGCGAAGGACCATGGGCACGTTGTAGGCCGGGCTGGACGCATCCAGCTGGTGCAGGAACCACAGGCGCTGCTGGGCGAACGACAGCGGCAGGCGGCCTTCGCGAGGCAGCGGCACGATGGCGGGCGCCTGGGTGCCCGCGCCGGCCTGGAGCGCCTGGTCGATGAGGACGGACAGCTTCTGCACCGTGGGCGCGTTGAAGACGTCCCGCAGCTGCAGGTCGATCCGGAAGATGCTCCGGACGCGCGACAGCACCTGCGTGGCCAGCAGCGAGTGTCCACCCAGCTCGAAGAAGTCGTCTGTCGAGCCCACGCGGTCCACGTTCAGCAGCTCGCTCCACGCACCGGCGAGCAGCTGCTCCGTGGGAGTGCGCGGCGCGATGAACGCGTCGTCCTGCGCGCGTTCGTCGCTGGGGACGGGCAGCGCCTTGCGGTCCACCTTGCCGTTGGAGGTCACCGGCAGCGCCTCCATCACGACGAAGGCGGACGGCACCATGTACTCCGGCAGCGTGCGCTCCAGGTGCTCGCGCAGGCCCTTGCGGTCCAGGGACTCCACGTCACCCGCGACGTAGGCGACCAGTCGCTTGTCACCGGCCACGTCCTCGCGGACGACGACGACGGACTCGCGGACACCGTAGGCGCCCATGAGGGCGGATTCGATCTCCCCCAGCTCGATGCGGTAGCCGCGCACCTTCACCTGGTGGTCGACGCGGCCCATGTACTCCAGCGTGCCGTCGGCGCGCCAACGGGCCAGGTCGCCGGAGCGGTACAGCCGCGCTCCGCCGTCGGTGCTGAACGCATCCGGGACGAACTTCTCCGCCGTGAGCTCCGGGCGGCCCAGGTAGCCGCGGCCCACCTGCACGCCGCCGATGTACAGCTCACCCGGCACGCCCACCGGCACGGGTTGCAGCTGCGCATCCAGCACGTACATCCGCGTGTTGGGCAGCGGCTTGCCGATGCGCACCGCGCCGGAGGCGGAATCCTCCGGGGCCACGACGTGCACCGAGCATCCCACCACCGTCTCCGTGGGGCCGTACTCGTTGATGAGCCGCGTGGCCGGCGCGTGCTTGCGCCAGAACGCCAGCTCTTCCGAGAAGAGCGCTTCGCCGCCGATGACGAAGGCGCCCGTGCGCCCCGCCGCCGCGTCCGCGCCCAGCAGGTCCGACAACAGCCGCAGGTGGCTGGGCGTCAGCTTCACCAGGCTGAAGCCCGTGCCCTCACGCAGCACGTCCGCCAGGCCTTCCACGCCTCGCGTCTCCGACACCATCACCACGCCCCGGCCCGCGACCAGCGGCGCCAGCATGCTGGTGACGGTCAGGTCGAACGCGAGCGACGAGTGCACCGGTGCACCCGCGCCCGTATCCAGCCCGTACGCGGACAAGCACCACGTCAGGTAGTTGGACACGCCGCGGTGTTCGATGGCCACGCCCTTGGGCTTGCCCGTGGAGCCGGACGTGTAGATGACGTACGCCAGGTTGCCGGCCGTCACCGCCGTCACGGGCGCGTCCTCGCGCTCGCGGGAGATGCTCCGCTTCCAGTCGCCATCCAGGCTGATGAGCTGCTGGGTGGTGACGGGCAGCTCGTCCGCCAGCGAGTCCTGCGTCAGCACCACCGGCACCTGCGTGTCCTCCAGCATGAAGGACAGGCGGTCCAGCGGGTACTTCGGGTCGAGCGGCACGTAGGCGCCGCCGGCCTTGAGCACGCCCATCACGGCGATGACCATCTCCAGCGAGCGCTCCAGGCACAGGGCGACCTTCACCTCCGGCCCCACGCCCAGCCGGCGCAGGTGGTGCGCCAGTTGGTTCGCCTTCGCGTCCAGCTGCCGGTACGTGAGCTGCTCACCCTCGAAGGTCGCGGCGATCGCGTCCGGGGTGCGCGCCACCTGCGCCTCGAAGCGCTGGTGGATGCAGGCGTCGCGCGGGAAGTCGGCCCGCGTGTCGTTCCACGTCGTCAGGAGCTGCGTCCGCTCGCCCTCGGTGAGCAGCGGCAGGCGCTGCACGGGCACGTCCGGCTGGGACGCCACGCCCTCCAGGAGGACGCGGAGGTGCTCCAGCATCCGCTCGGCGGTGCCGGCGTCGAACAGGTCGGAGTTGTACTCCATGGCTCCGCGCAGCTCGCCGTCCACCTCCGACAAGGTCATGTTCAGGTCGAACTGCGCGGTGCGGTGCTCCAGCGGCACGGCGCGCAGCGTGAGGCCCTTGACCTCCAGCTCCGGCACCGGCGCGTTCTGGAACGACAGCAGCACCTGGAACAGCGGCGTGCGGCTGGTGTCGCGCGTGGGCGCCAGCTCCTCCACCAGCTTCTCGAACGGCACTTCCTGGTGCGCGTACGCGCCCAGCGTCGTCTCCTTCACCTGGGCCAGCAGCGCGCGGAAGGACGGGTTGCCCTCCAGCTTCGTGCGCAGCACCAGCGTGTTGACGAAGAAGCCGATGAGGCCTTCCGTCTCCGTGCGGCCACGGCCCGCGATGGGCGTGCCCACGCTCACGTCGTCCTGACCGGAGTAGCGCGCGAGCAGCACCTGCCACGCGGCCAGCAGCACCATGAAGGGCGTGGCGCCCTCCTTCAGCGCCAGGGCCTTGAGCGTGTCCGTCACCGGCTTGCCCACGCGCAGGTTCACGCTGGCGCCCCGGTACGTCTGCACCGCCGGACGAGGACGGTCCGTAGGCAGCTCCAGCGCGGCGGGCGCGCCGGTCAGCTGCTGCTTCCAGTACGCCATCTGCTGGGCCAGCACGTCACCCTGCAGCCAGCCGCGCTGCCAGCCCGCGTAGTCCGCGTACTGCACCGGCAGCTCCGGCAGGGACGGCGCGCGGCCGGACGCGAAGGCCTCGTAGAGGGCCGCCATCTCCCGCACCAGCACGCCCATGGACCAGCCGTCGGAGACGATGTGGTGCATCGTCGCGAGCAGCACGTGCCGCTGGGCCTCCAGCTTGAGCAGCTTCACGCGAAGCAGCGGGCCGTTCGCCAGATGGAACGGACGCTGCGCCTCTTCGTTGGCCCGACGCTGGGCCTCGGCCTCGCGGACATCCTCGGGCTGACCGGACAGGTCCACCACTGGGATCGACAGCGTCGCCGCAGGCTGGATGACCTGAGCGGGCTGGCCGTCGCGCATGGGGAACGTGGTGCGCAGCGATTCGTGGCGGCGCACCAGCTCCGTGAAGGCGCGCTCCAGCGCGGACACGTCCAGCGCGCCCTCCAGCCGCACCGGCAGCGGGAGGTTGTAGAAGGCGCTGTCCGGCTCCAGCTGGTTGAGGAACCACAGGCGCTGCTGCGCGAACGACAGCGGCATCCGCTCCGCGCGCGGTAGTGCCACGAGCGGCGGCGCCCTCACGCCCCTGCCCTGCGCGACGAGCGCGTCCACGCGCCGGGCCAGGTCCGTCACCGTGGGCGCCTCGAAGAGCGTCCGCAGCGGCAGCTCCACATCGAAGGCCTCGCGGATGCGCGACGCCAACCGCGTGGCCATGAGCGAGTGGCCGCCCATCTCGAAGAAGTGGTCCTCCACGCCCACGCGCTCCACGCTCAACAGCTGCGCGAAGAGGGCCGCGAGCAGCTCCTCCGTCGGCGTACGCGCGGCCACGAAGGTGCGCGTGCGCGACACCTCGCCCGTCGGCGCGGGCAGGGCCTTGCGGTCGATCTTGCCCGCGGGCGTCAGAGGCAGGGCCTCCAGCACCACGAAGGCGGAGGGCACCATGTACTCCGGCACCTCTGTCTTCAGGTGGCGGCGCAGCTCCACCGCGTCCAGCGTGCCCGCGGCCTGGGGCACGACGTAGGCCACCAGGCGCTTGTCGCCCGGCGCGTCCTCGCGCACCACCACCGCCGCCTCACGCACCTCCGCGTGGTGCAGCAGCACGGACTCGACTTCACCCAGCTCGATGCGGAAGCCGCGCACCTTCACCTGGGAGTCGATGCGGCCCAGGTACTCGAGCTCGGCCAGGGACGTCCACCGCACGCGGTCACCCGTGCGGTACAGCCGCGCGCCGGGATCCTGGCTGAACGGGTTCGGGATGAACCGCTCCGCCGTCAGGTCCGGCCGGCCCTGGTAGCCACGCGCCAGACCCACGCCCGCCACGTACAGCTCGCCCGGGACGCCCGGCGGCTGGGGCCGGAGCGCGTCATCCAGCACGTACACCTGCACGTTCGCCCACGGCTTGCCGATGGTGAGCCGCTCCGGGTTCGCGCCGTTCTCGGTCAGCGTCGCGCAGACCGTGGCCTCCGTGGGGCCGTAGGCGTTGATCATCAAGCGCCCTTCGCCCCACTTGCGCGCCAGCTCCACGCTCAGCGCCTCGCCGGCGGAGATGACGGTGCGCAGGCCCTCCAGCCCCTCCGTGCCCAGCTGCGCGAGCACCGACGGCGTCAGGGTGACGGCGGTGATGCGCTGCTGCTGGAGCAGCGTGCGCAGCGGTTCATCCGGCAGCAGCCGGTCGCGCGGCGCGAGCACCAGCGTGGCCCCGGCGACGAGCGTGCCGAACACCTCGCACACGCTGGCGTCGAAGCTGGACGCCGCGTACTGCAGCACGCGGCTGCCCGGCGCGTAGCGGTGCGCGCGGCCCGCCTGGATGGCCGTGTTCACCAGACCCTGGTGCTGGAGCAGCGTGCCCTTGGGACGGCCCGTGGAGCCAGACGTGTAGATGACGTACGCCAGGTTGGCGGAGGTCATGTTCACGGACGGCGCCGTGGTGGGCAGTGCCTTGAGGACGTCCCGCACGTCATCCAGGTGCAGCCCGACACGGTCTTCCGCGTGCAGGCCCGGCATGGGCTCGCCGCGCGTCACGAGCACCGTGGCGCCGCTGTCCTCCAGCATGTAGTCGAGCCGGTCGATGGGGTACGCCGGGTCGAGCGGCACGAACGCGCCGCCGGCCTTGAGCACGCCCAGCATGCCGACCACCAGGTCCAGCGAGCGGTCCAGGCAGAGCGCCACACGCACTTCCGGCGCGACGCCCAGGGTGCGCAGGTGGTGCGCCAACTGGTTCGCCTTCGCGTCCAACTGCGCGAACGTGAGCGACGTGTCCTCGTAGACGAGCGCCGCTGCGTCCGGCGTGGCGCGGGCATGCGCCTCGATGAACGACTGGATGCACGCCTCGCGAGGGAAGTCCACGCGGGTGTCGTTCCACACCACCAGCTCCTGCCGCGCCTCGTCCTCCGTCATCAGGGGCAGCGCCATCACGCGCTGATCCATGTCCACGGCGATGCCCTCCAGCATCATCACGAAGTGCTGCATCAGCCGTTCGGCGGTGGCGCGGGAGTACAGGTCGGAGTTGTACGCGAGCCGGCCCAGGAAGCCCTCGGACGCGTCAGCCAGCGACAGGGACATGTCGAACTTCGCCGTGCGCGCTTCCGCCTCGAACGTCTTCAGCGTGAGGCCGGCCACGGACACCTGACCGGACAGCTCCTCCGCCTGGAGCACGAACATGGCCTGGAAGAGCGGCGAGCGGCTGGTGTCGCGCACCGGGTGCAGCTCCTCCACCAGCTTCTCGAACGGGACCTCCTGGTGGACGTGCGCGGACAGCACCGTGTCACGCACCTGGGTCAGCACGTCGCGGAAGGACGGGTTGCCCTCCAGCTTCGCGCGCAGCACCAGCGTGTTGACGAAGAAGCCGATGATGCCCTCCGTCGACGAGTGCCCGCGGCCCGCGGCCGGAGAGCCCACGCTGATGTCATCCTGGCCCGCGTGACGCGCCAGGAGCACCTGCCACGCCGCCAGCAGGAACATGAACGGCGTCACGCCCTTCTCGCGGCACAGCGCCTTGATCCGCTGCGACAGCGTCTGCGGCACCTTCACCGCCACGCCGCCGCCCGAGTACGTCATCACCGCCGGACGCGGGAAGTCCGTGGGCAGCTCCAGCGCGGAGGGCGCGCCGGACAGCTGCTGCCGCCAGTACTCCACGTGCTTGCCCATCACGTCGCTGCGCAGCCAGTCGCGCTGCCAGCCCGCGTAGTCCGCGTACTGCACCGGCAGCTCCGGCAGCGGCGACGGCTTGTCCTCACGGAAGGCCGCGTAGATGGCGGCGATCTCCCGGACGAGCAGGCTCATGGACCAGCCGTCCGTGATGATGTGGTGCAGCGACAGGAGCAGCACGTGCTCCGTCGGCGACATGCGCAGGATGAGGGCGCGCATGAGCGGCCCCGTGGCCAGCTTGAAGCCGCGGTTGGTCTCCGCGTCGGCCAGGCGCTTCGCCTCGGCCTCGCGCTCCGCGTCGGGCAGGCTGCTCAGGTCCACGACGTTGAGCGACGCAGGCGCGGGCGCGTGGATGCGCTGCACGGGCTGGTCGCCTTCCGCGTGGAAGGTGGTGCGCAGCGATTCATGCCGGCGCACCAGCTCCGTGAAGGTCCGCTCCAGCACGCCCAGGTCCAGCTCGCCCTCCAGACGGACGGGCAGCACGATGTTGTAGAACGCGCTGTCCGGCTCCATCTGGTCCAGGAACCACAACCGCTGCTGGGCAAGCCCCAGCGGCAGCGAGCCCTCGCGCGGCAGCGGCACGATGGGCGGCGCCTGGAGTCCCTGCTCCGAACGCACGGACTGATCCACGCGCTGGGCCAGGTCCGCGATGGTGGGCGCCTCGAAGAGCGCGCGCAGCGGCAGCTCCACGCCGAACGCCTCGCGGATGCGCGAAGCGACCTGCGTGGCCAGCAGCGAGTGCCCGCCCAGGTCGAAGAAGTTGTCGCGCACCCCTACCCGCTTCACGTCCAGGATCTCCGTCCAGACCGTGGCGAGCATCTCCTCCGTCGGCGTGCGCGGCGCGGCGAACTCCGCCTCGCTGCGCTCCGTGCGGGCGTCGGACGGCGCGGGCAGCGCCTTGCGGTCCACCTTGCCCGCGGGCGTCATCGGCAGCGCCTCCAGCACCACGAAGGCGGACGGCACCATGTACTCCGGCACCTCGCCCTTCAGGTGGCGGCGCAGCTCCGCCACGTCCAGCTCGGTGTCCTCCTGCGCGACGACGTAGGCCACCAGGCGCTTGTCGCCCGGCACGTCCTCGCGCACCACCACCGCCGCCTCACGGATGTCCGTGTGGTGCAGCAGCACGGATTCGACTTCGCCCAGTTCGATGCGGAAGCCGCGCACCTTCACCTGGAAGTCGATGCGGCCCAGGTACTCCAGCTCGCCCGTCGCCAGCCACCGCACGCGGTCACCCGTGCGGTACAGCCGCGCGCCCGCGTCAGTGCTGAACGGATGCGGCACGAACTTCTCCGCCGTCAGGTCCGGCCGGCCCTGGTAGCCACGCGCCAGCGCCACGCCGCCGATGTAGAGCTCACCGCCCACACCCACCGGCACCGGACGCTGTGCCGCGTCCAGCACGTACACCTGCGCGTTCGCCCACGGCTTGCCGATGGTGATCCGCTCGGGGTTCACGCCGCCCTCGGTCAGCGTCGCGCAGACCGTGGCCTCCGTGGGGCCGTAGGCGTTGATCATGAGGCGCCCCGCGCCCCACTTGCGCGCCAGCTCCACGCTCAGCGCTTCACCGGCGGACACCACGCTGCGCAGGCCCTCCAGCCCTTCCGTGCTCAGCTGCGCGAGCACCGACGGCGTCAGCGTAGCGGTGGTGATGCCCTGCTCCTTCAGCAGCGTGCGCAGCGGCTCGTCCGGCATCAGCCGGTCGCGCGGCGCGAGCACCAGCGTGGCGCCCGCGGCCAGGGTGCTGAAGATCTCCCAGACGCTGGCATCGAAGCTGGACGCCGCGTACTGCAACACGCGGCTGCCCGGCCCCACCCGCTTCGCCGCGGCGGCACGCAGGGCCGTGTTCACCAGGCCCTCGTGCTGGAGCAGCGTGCCCTTGGGACGGCCCGTGGAGCCGGACGTGTAGATGACGTACGCCAGGTTGTGGGCGGACGTGCCCGAGCGCGGCGCCTCTTCCGGCATCCGCTCGATGGCGTCCACGTCCATGTCCAACTGGATGGTCAGGCGGCCGTCGGTGGGCAGCGAGTCCATCAGCGACTCCTGCGTCACCAGCACCGGCGCGCCCGAGTCCGCCAGCATGTAGTCGAGCCGCTCCACCGGGTACGACGGATCCAACGGGATGAACGCGCCGCCGGCCTTGAGGATGCCGAGCATGCCCACCACGAGATCCAGCGAGCGCTCCAGGCAGAGCGCCACGCGAACCTCACGTCCGACGTACCGGCGGCGCAGGTGGTGCGCCAGCTGGTTCGCCTTCACATCCAGCTCCGCGTACGTGAGCGACTGGTCCTCGTACACGAGGGCCACCGCATCCGGCGTGGCCTCCGCGTGCGCTTCGATGAGCGAGTGGATGGTCGCCTCGCGCGGCAGCTCCGCGCGCACGCTGTTCCAGCCCACCAGCACCTGGTGCCGCTCCTCGGCGGACAGCAGGGGCAGCTCACCCACGGCCGACTCGGGCTTCGCGACGATGCCCGCCAGCAGCACGTGCAGGCGCGCCATCATCCGCTCCGCGGTCGCGCGGGCGAACAGGTCGGAGTTGAACTCCAGGCGGCCCACGAAGCCGTCCGCCGCGTCCAGCATGGACAGGGCCAGGTCGAACTTCGCGGTGCGCGCTTCCGCCTCGTAGGCGCTCAGGGTGAGGCCCGGCACGGACAGCTTCGCCGCCAACTCCTGGTGCAGCACGAACCACACCTGGAAGAGCGGCGAGCGGCTGGTGTCACGCACCGGCTGCAGCTCCTCCACCAGCTTCTCGAAGGGCACTTCCTGGTGCGCGTGCGCGCCCAGCACCGACTCCCGCACCCGCGCGAGCACCTGGCGGAACGAGGGGTCCCCTTCCAGCCGCGTGCGCAGCACGAGCGTGTTGATGAAGAAGCCGATGAGGCCTTCGGTCTCCATGCGGCCACGGCCGGCCACGGGCGAACCCACCGTGACGTCGTCCTGGCCCGCGTGGCGCGCCAGCAGCACCTGCCACGCGGTGAGCAGCAGCATGTACGGCGTGACGCCTTCCTTCAGCGCCAGGGCGCGCAGGGCATCCGACAGCTCGCGCGGCAGCGTGAAGGGCAGCGTCTCACCGCGGTAGGTCTGCACCGCCGGGCGCGGGAAGTCCGTGGGCAGCTCCAGCGCGGAGGGCGCGCCGGTCAGCTGCTGCTTCCAGTAGCCGACCTGCTTCTTCAGCACGTCGCCCTGGAGCCAGCCGCGCTGCCAGCCCGAGTAGTCCGCGTACTGCACCGGCAGCTCCGGCAGCGGCGACGGCTTGCCCTGGCGGAAGGCCTCGTAGAGCGCGGCCACTTCGCGCACGAGCACGCCGCGCGACCAGCCGTCGGACACGATGTGGTGCACCGTGAGCAGCAGCATGTGGCGCACGTCCGAGATGCGCACCAGCGTGGCGCGCAGCAGCGGGCCCGTGGCCAGGTTGAACGGCCTGGCCGCGTCCTCGTCCGCCAGACGCTGCGCCTTCGCCTCGCGCTCGGCTTCCGGCAGGTGCGTGAGGTCCACGAGCGGCAGCGGCATGGAGGCCGCCGGGTGGACGACCTGCACCGGGTTGCCACCCTCCGCGCGGAAGGTGGTGCGCAGCACTTCGTGACGGCGCACCAGCTCCGTGAAGGCCTGCTCCAGCGGGGCCACTTCCAGCGCGCCGTCCAGCATCACCGGCGCGGCGATGTTGTAGAACGCGCTGTCCGGCTCCAGCTGATCCAGGAACCACAGGCGCTGCTGCGCGAACGACAGCGGCAGCGTGTGCTCGCGAGACAGCGGCACGATGGCCGGCGCCTCCAGGCCGAAGCCCTGGCGGACAGCCTCGTCCACGCGGGCGGAGAGCGTCTCCACCGTGGTCGCTTCGAAGAGCGCGCGCAGGGGCAGCTCCACGCGGAACGCGCTCCGGATGCGGGAGATCATCTGCGTCGCCAGCAGCGAGTGGCCGCCGAGCACGAAGAAGTCGTCCTTCGCACCCACGCGCTCCACGCCCAGGAGCTTCGACCACAGGCCCGCGATCAGCTCCTCGGTGGGAGTGCGCGGGGCCACGTGGGCGCGGCCGGCTTCGGCCTCCTGCTCCGGCGCGGGCAGCGCGCGGCGGTCCACCTTGCCGTTGGACGTGAGCGGCAGCGCGTCCAGCATGACGAAGGCCGACGGCACCATGTAGTCCGGCAGCCGCGACTTCAGGCCCTGGCGCAGCGCCCCGGCCTCCAGCGTGTGGCCGGGCACCGCGACGACGTAGGCCACCAGGCGCTTGTCGCCGGGCACGTCCTCGCGTGCCAGCACGACGACTTCCGCCACGCCGGGCAGGCCGCTCATCGCGGCTTCAATCTCCGGCAGCTCGATGCGGAAGCCGCGCACCTTCACCTGGAAGTCGACGCGGCCCAGGAACTCCAGCGCGCCGTCCGGCAGGTAGCGCACGCGGTCGCCCGTGCGGTACACGCGCGCGCCGGGCTCCGCGTGGAACGGATCCGCCAGGAAGCGCTCCATCGTGAGGCCCGGCTGTCCCAGGTAGCCGCGGGCCACGCCCGCGCCGCCGATGAACAGCTCGCCGGGCACACCCACGGGAACGGGCTGCAGCGCAGCGTCCAGCACGTACATGCGCGCGTTGGGCAGCGGCCGGCCCAGCGGCACGGAGGCCGTGGCCGACAGCTGCGTGCCCCGCTCCACCTTCCACGTCAGCGTACCGACCGTGGTCTCGGTGGGGCCGTAGTGGTTGAAGACTTCAAGCCCGGGCACGAGCGCATGCACGCGCGCCACGAGCGCCGGATCGGACGCTTCACCGCCCAGCACCAGCCGCTTGCGAGGCAGGACGCGCTCGGGCGACGGCGACGACAGCAGCGCCGTCAGGTGCGAGGGGACGATCTTCAAGCAGTCCACCGCGTGGCGCTCGAAGTAGTCGCCCAGCGCGGCCGGATCAGAGGCGCGGTCGCGGGAGATGAGGTGCAGCGTGCCGCCGCCGCTCAGCGTCGGGAAGACGGCGGTGTGGCCCAGGTCCGCGGCCAGCGTGGACACCGACGCGAAGCTCGCCGCCGGGGGCAGCTCCAGGCGCAGCGACACGCCCTCCACGTAGTGGTTGAGCTGACGGTGCTCGATGGCCACGCCCTTGGGCCGGCCCGTGGAGCCGGACGTGAAGATGACGTAGGCCAGCGAGCCCGCGTCACCCAGGCGCTTCGGGTCGTCCTCACGCTCGCGCGAGAGCAACCCAGCGTCGGAGTCCAGGCACACGTGTCCCCTGGAGGCGTCCGCCACGTGCGCGGCGAGCGAGGCCTGGGTGACCACGAGCGAAGCCGCCGCGTCCTCCAGCACCGTGCGCAGGCGCTCCGGCGGATGCGACGGATCCAGCGGCACGTACGCGCCGCCGGCCTTGAGGATGCCCATCATGCCGACGATGGCATCTGGGGTGCGCTCGGTGAGCAGGCCCACGCGCGCATCCGGGCCCACGCCGCGCGCGCGCAGCCAGTGCGCGAGCTGGTTGGCCCTGCGGTTCAGCTCCCCGTAGGTGAGCTGGCCGTCGTCGCAGACCACCGCCACGGCGTCCGGCGTGCGGGCCGCGTGGACGGCGAAGCGCTCATGGACGCAGGTGTCGCCCGCGGGCTGCGTGCCCGTGGCGTTCCACTCCACCAGCAGCTTCTGTCGCTCCGCGTCCGGCAGCAGCCGCGCGTGCTCGTGACGCGCGTGCGGGTTGGCGGCCATCGCTTCGAGGGCGCGGAAGTAGTAGCCCGCCAGCGCCTCCGTCTGGTCCGCGTCGCGCTGCGTGCCGTTGGTGCGCAGCACGAGCATCAGCGCGCCGGTGTCCGGGCGCTGGAGGAACAGCGTGCTCAGCGGAAGCTCCATCCACGCGGTGGATGGAGTCTCCTCCAGCAGGCGCACGCCTTCGAGCTGCGACAGGCCTCCGGCCACGTGGAAGTGGACGAAGTTGAAGATGGTCTCGAACAGCCGCTGGCCACCCAGCTGCTGCTGCAACCGGCCCATGGGGTAGCGGCGGTGCGGCCAGATGTCGCCGTCCGCCTTCGACACCTGGCGCACCAGGTCCAGCCACGAGCCGTCAGCCAGCGTCACCGGGAACGGGATGCTGTTGAGGAACAGGCCCACCATGCGCTCGCTGTCGGCCGTCTCCGGACGGCCGTTGGAGACCACGCCCGTCACCACCGAGCGCTGTCCCTCCATCAGCGCGCGCACGCGCAGGTGCGCCGCCAGCAGCACGGTCTTCAGCGGCACGTTGGCGGCCTGCGCCACGCGCTGCAGTCCTTCCTGGAGCGCGGCGGGCACGTCCACCTGCCGCATGCTCAGCACCGGCTCCTGGCCCGCGGGCAGCGGCGCGCGAGGAGCAGGACGGTCCACTTCCGCCAGGCGCGACTTCCAGAACCGTTCGCCCTCGCCGGAGGTGAGCGACTGGTGCTCCAGCGCGACGAACTGACGGTAGGTGACGGCCAGCGGCGCCGCCTCCGGGGCCGGCGTGCCGCGCAGCAGGTTCACGTAGCCGCGGAACAGCTCCGACAGCAGCGTCGCGAGGCTCCAACCATCCAGGATGGCGTGGTGGAAGATGAGCGAGAACTGGAGCGTCTTCTCCGTGCGCCGGTAGATCGCGAAGCGCAGCAGCGGCGCGCGGCTCCAGTCGAACGGGCGGCAGCGGTCCTCTTCCACGAGCTTGCGCAGGAGCGCGTCCTGCTCCGCGGCGGGCACGTGGCGCACGTCGTGGAGCTCCAGCGGCACCTGGACCTCGCGGTGCACGAACTGCAACGGCTGCTCGTAACCGGTGAGGTCGAACGACGTGCGCAGGATGGCGTGGCGGCGGGCCAGCTCGGCCAGCAGCTGGCGCATCTTCGCCTCATCGAGCGCCATCTCCAGGTGGTAGCTGGTGGCGTCGTGGTACATGCCGGACGCTTGGTCCAGCTCGCTCTGGAAGAGCATGCCGGCCTGGAGCACGGCCACCGGGTACGCATCCTCCACGTCCGAAGGCAGCCGCGCGCGGTCCGCGTCGGACAGCAGGCTGAAGGGCTCCGAGCCCGGGACGGCCTGCGCCGCGGCCTTCGACGGGGCCGCGTGCACCAGGTTCCCCAGCGCGCGGATGGTGGGCTGACGCAGCAGCTCCACCATGGGCAGATCCAGCCCGCGCTCACGCAGCTTCGCGATGAGCTGGATGCTGCGGATGGAGTCACCGCCCAGGTCGTAGAAGCTGTCGTCGATACCGACGCGCTCCACACCCAGCACCTCCGCCCAGACCTCGCACAGCGCGGTCTCCTCCATGGTGCGAGGAGCGGCGTACGCGGTGGACATCTGCGGACGCTCGCTGCCGGGCACGGGCAGCGCGCGGCGGTCCACCTTGCCGTTGGGCGTGAGCGGCAGCGCGTCCAGTGCCATCAGCGCCGTAGGCACCATGTACGCGGGCAGCTTGTCGTGCAGGAACGCACGCATCGTGTCCACGCCCAGGGGCTCCGCGCCCTCCTCCGTGACGACGTAGGCGACCAGGGCCTTCTCGCCCGCGACCTCCTGCACGGCGACGGTGACGTCGAGCACGGACGCGTGTCCGCGCAGCGCCGTCTCAATCTCGCCCGGCTCGATGCGGAAGCCGCGCACCTTCACCTGCTGGTCGATGCGGCCCAGGAACTCCAGCGAGCCGTCCGCGCGGAATCGAACCTGGTCGCCGGTGCGGTACAGCCGCGCGCCCGGCACGGAGCTGAACGGATCCGGGATGAACTTCTCGGCCGTCAGCTCCGGCTGGTTCAGGTAGCCGTGCGCCAGGCCGTCGCCGCCCGCGAACAGCTCGCCGGGGGCACCCAGGGGCACGGGCTGCAGGGACGCGTTGAGGACGTGCACGCGCGTGCCGTTGATGGGACGGCCGATGGGCACGGAGATGCCCAGCGCGCTCGCGTCCTCCACCGGGTAGCACGCGGTGAACGTCGTGTTCTCCGTGGGGCCGTAGCCGTTGATGACGCGGCAGCCCGGCAGTTGCTCCATCACGCGCAGCACGTGCGCGGGAGAGAGCACGTCACCACCGGCCAGCAGCTGGCGCACGGGACGCAGGCCGTCCAGGTTGCCGTCCACCATCTGGTGGAACAGACCGGCGGTAAGCCACAGGGTGCTCACACCCTCGCGGGTGATGACCTGGCCCAGCTCGTCCAGGGTGGGCGCGCGCGGCGGGAACACGGCGAGCTTCGCGCCGTTGAGCATCGCGCCCCACAGCTCGAAGGTGGACGCGTCGAACGCGAGCGGCGCCAGCTGGAGGAAGACCTCCTTCGACGACAGGTTCACCCACTCCGGGCCGCACACCAGGCGCACGACGGCGCGGTGGGGCACGGACACGCCCTTGGGGCGGCCCGTGGAGCCGGAGGTGTAGAGGACGTACAGCTCGTCCTCGCCGCTCGGCGCGGTGTCGAGGTTCGCGTCCGAACGCTTCGCGAGCGCGGCCGCGTCGTCATCCAGGCAGATCACCTGGAGCCACTGCGCGGGCAGCTCGTCCGCGATCGCGGAGACACTGACAAGCGCGGACAGGCCCGCGTCCTCGATGAGCATCGAGAGGCGCTCGGTGGGGAAGCTGGGGTCGAGCGGCACGTACGCGCCGCCCGCCTTGGCGATGCCCAGCACCGCCACGACGAGGTCGAGCGAACGCTCCAGGGACACACCCACGCGCTTGCCGGGCCTGACGCCCAGGGCGCGCAGGTGGTGCGCGAGCTGGTTGGCGCGCGCGTTGAGCTGGCCGGCGGTGAGCGTCCCGCCCTCGAAGCTGACAGCGACCGCGTCCGGGGCGCGGGCGGCCTGCGCCTCGAAGACGCGCGACACGGGCTGGCCGTGCGGGTACGTGCGCGGGCGGTCGTTCCACGCCGCGAGCGTGTTGCGCTCATCCGGCGTGAGCAGCGGCAGCGTACCGATGCGGAGCTCGGGGTCGTCCACGACGGCGCGCAGCAGCGACTCGAAGTGGGCGAACAGGCGCTCCACCGACGCGCGGTCGAGCACGTCCGTGTTGTGCTCCACCGTGACGGTGAGCCCGCCCTGCCACGGGAAGACGACGACGAGCAGGTCCCACTTCGCGGTCCCGTTCGTCTCCGCGTCCAGGAGGCTCAGCTCCAGGCCCGGGAGCTGGAGCGGCGGCAGCGGCGCGTTCTCCAGCACGAACTTCACGTTGAAGAGCTGACCACCCGGCTCGCGCGGCGGCTTGAGCGCCTGAACCAGCGTGCCGAAGGGCAGGTCCTGGTGCTCGTAGGCGTCCAGGGTCCCCTTGCGCACGCGGTCCAGCAGAGCGCGGAAGGACAAGTCGCCCGACACCTGCGTGCGCAGGACGAGCTGGTTGGTGAAGAAGCCGACCAGGGACTCCAGCTCCTCGCGGGCGCGGTTCGCGATGTCCGTGCCCACGACGATGTCGTCCTGGCCGGTGCGGCGGTGCAGGAGCGCGTCGAACGCGGCGAGCAGCACCATGAACAGCGTGGCGCCCTCCCCTCGTCCCAGCGCCTCGATGCGGGACGTGAGGTCCGGGGACAGGTGGAAGCGGCGGCTGTCACCGTGGAAGCGGTCGCCCGCGGGGCGCGGCGCGTCCGTGCGCAGCGCGATGCGAGGCGCTCCGGCGAGCTGCTTCTTCCACCAGGAGATCTGCTGCTCCAGCACGTCACCGCTCAGCCACTGGCGGTGCCAGAGGGTGTAGTCCGCGTACTGCACGGGCAGCGCGGGCAGCGGCGAGGGCTCGCCGCGCGAGAACGCGGTGTAGAGCGCCTGGAGCTCGTTCATGAACACGCCCACGGCCCAGCCATCCACCACGATGTGGTGCATGGCGAGGCACAGCACGTGCTCGCGCGCGCTCAGCTTCAGGAGCTGGGCGCGCAGGAGCGGGCCCTGCACCAGGTCGAAGGGCCGAGCGGCCTCCGCGTTCAGGTGCTTCCGGGCCTCGGCCTCCGCCTTGTCGGCGGGCAGCGAGGACAGGTCCACCACGGGCAGCACGAACGGCTTCGCCGGCAAGATGACCTGCACGGGAGAACCGGACGCATCCTGGTGGAAGACGGTGCGCAGCGCCTCGTGGCGCCGGACGATCTCCTCCAGGCCGCGGCGGAGCACGTCGACGTCCAGGTCGCCGTTCAAGCGGGCCGCGCTGGGCACGTTGTAGATGGGCGTGCCCGGCGTGAGCTGCTCGAAGAGCCAGAGGCGCTCCTGGTCGAACGACAGCGGCAGCGAGCCCTCACGCGACGCGGGCTTGAGCGGCGGTGTCTTGAACTTCCGCTCGGCGCCGGTGGCCTCGTCCACGCGAGCGGCCAGGGCGGCCACCGTCGGGGACTCGAAGAGCGCACGCAGGGGCAGCTCCACCTGGAACTCGCCACGCAGGCGCGACACCAACTGGGTGGCCATCAGCGAGTGGCCGCCCAGCTCGAAGAACGAATCCTCCGCGCCCACGCGCTCCACGGTGAGCACGCGCGCGAAGAGGGCCGCCACGCGCGTTTCCGTCGGCGTGCGCGGGGCCACGTAGGCATCCGGACGCGTGAGCGCGCCCGTGGGGGCCGGCAGGGCCTTGCGGTCCACCTTGCCGGCGGGCGTCATCGGCAGTGCGTCCAGCACCATGAACGCCGACGGCACCATGTACTCCGGCACGCCGTCCTTCAGGTGCTTGCGCAGCGAGGCCGCGTCCACCGTCCGCCCCGGCTGCGGCACGACGTAGCCGACGAGCCGCTTGTCGCCCGGCACGTCCTCGCGCACCACGACCGCCGCCTCGCGCACGTCCGCGTGGCGCAGCAGCACGGCCTCGATTTCGCCCAGCTCGATGCGGAAGCCACGCACCTTCACCTGGTGGTCGATGCGGCCCAGGTATTCGATCTCACCCTCGGCCAGCCAGCGCACGCGGTCGCCGGTGCGGTACAGCCGCGCGCCGGGCTCCTGGCTGAACGGGTTGGGGACGAACTTCTCCGCCGTCATGTCCGGCCGGCCTTGGTAGCCGCGCGCCAGGCCTTCGCCCGCGACGTACAGCTCGCCCGCGACACCCACGGGCACCGGGTGGTGCAGGGCATCCAGCACGTACACCTGCACGTTCGCCAGCGGCTTGCCGATGGTCAGGCGCTCCGCCCGGACGCCGCCGTGCGTGAGGGTCGCGCAGACCGTGGTCTCGGTGGGGCCGTACGCGTTGATCAGCGTCCTCCCCTGCCCCCACTTGCGAGCCATCTCCACGCTCAGCGCCTCACCGGCGGAGACGATGGTGGACAGGCCCTCCAGCCCATCCGTGCTCAACTGCGCGAGCACCGACGGCGTCAGCGTCACGGTGGTGATGCGCTGCGACTTCAGCAGCGTGCGCAGCGGCTCATCCGGCAGCAGCCGGTCGCGAGGCGCGAGCACCAGCGTGGCCCCGGACACGAGCGTGCTGAACACCTCCCACACGCTGGCGTCGAAGCTGGACGCCGCGTACTGCAACGCGCGGCGGCCCGTGCCCAGACCCTTCGCCGCGGCGGCCTGCCGGGCGGTGTTGTTGAGGCCGCGATGCGGCAGCAGCGTGCCCTTGGGGCGCCCCGTGGAGCCGGACGTGTAGATGACGTACGCCAGGGTGTCGGCGTTGGCGCTGGAAGCCGGAGCGGTCTCCGGAAGCGTCCGGAGGTGCGCCGCCTCCACGTCCATGCGCACCACGCGCAGGCCGTCGGAGGGCAGCTGCTGGCTCAGCGACTCCTGCGTCACCAGCACGGGCGCGCCGCTGTCCTCCAGCATGAAGGACAGGCGCTCACGCGGGTAGGACGGATCCAACGGCACGAAGGCGCCACCGGCCTTCTGGATGCCGAGCATCGCCACCGCGAGCTCCAGCGAACGCTCCACGCAGAGCGCCACACGCACCTCGGGCCCGACGCCCAGCGTGCGCAGGTGGTGCGCCAGCTGGTTCGCCCGCGCGTCCAACTGCGCGTACGTCAGCGAGGCATCCTCGAACACCAGCGCCTGCGAGTCCGGCGCGCGACGCACCTGGGCCTCGAAGAGCGCCGGGAACGTCACGTCGCCAGCGACGTCGCCGCGCGTGTCGTTCCACGCCACCAGCACCTGGTGACGCTCCTGCGGGCCCATCAGCGCGAGCTGGGACAGCTTCGCCATGGGCCGCACCGCCACGGACTCCAGCAGCACCCGCAGGTGCTCCGTCATCCGCCGCGCCGTCGCCGCAGCGAACAGGTCCGTGTTGTACTCGAGCGTTCCTTCCAGTCCGCCCGCCGTCTCCGTCAGCGACAGCGTCAGGTCGAATTTCGCCGACTTCGACTCCACTTCGTACGGAGACAGCTCCACGCCCGACAGCTTCAGGTGCGGCAGCACGTCCTGCTGCAACGCGAACATCACCTGGAACAGCGGCGCGTGGCTGAGGCTGCGCTGCGGCTGGAGTTCTTCCACCAGCTTCTCGAACGGCACGTCCTGGTGCGCGTACGCGCCCAGCGTCGTCTCGCGCACCTGCTTGAGGACCTGCTGGAAGCTCGGGTTGCCCGAAAGCTTCGTGCGCAGCACCAGCGTGTTGACGAAGAAGCCGATGAGGCCCTCCGTCTCCGCCTGCGTCCGGCCCGCGATGGGCGAACCCACCGAGATGTCGTCCTGCCCGCTGTAGCGCGACAGCAGCACCTGGAACGCGGCCAGGAGCAGCTGGTACGGCGTGACGCCTTCCTGCTTCGCCAGCGCGTTCAGTGTGCGGCTCAGGTCAGCGCCCAGCTTCACCGGCACCGTCGCGCCGCGGTACGTCTGCACCGCGGGGCGCGCGAAGTCCGTCGGCAGCTCCAGCACCGCCGGTGCTCCGGCCAGCTGCTGCTTCCAGTAGCCGACCTGCTTCTCCAGCACCCCGCCCAGCAGCCACTCCCGCTGCCACTGCGCGAAGTCCGCGTACTGCACCGCCAGCTCTGGCAGCGGCGACTTCTGGTTGAGGACCTGGGCCTCGTAGAGCGCGGCGACCTCGCGCACGAGCACGCCCATGGACCAGCCGTCGGAGACGATGTGGTGCATCGTCACCAGCAGCACGTGCTTCGCTTCACCCAGCTTAAGCAGCTTCGCGCGGAAGAGCGGGCCCGTGCCCAGATCGAACGGGCGAGCGGCTTCTTCCTCCGCCAGCCGCCGCGCTTCCGTGTCCTGTGCTCCGGAGACGTCCACGACCGGCAGCTCGAAGGCCTTCGCCGGGTGGATGACCTGCACCGCCTGACCGTTCTCATCACGGAAGGTCGTGCGCAGCGACTCATGCCGGCGGACGATCTCTTCCAGGGCCCGCCGCATGGCTTCCACATGCAGCGCGCCGTCCAGCTTCACACCGCCCGCCACGTTGTAGAAGGCGCTGCCCTGCTCCAGCTGGTCCAGGAACCACAGACGCTGCTGAGCGAACGACAGCGGCTCCGTGGCGCTCCGGGGCCGAGGCGTGATCGCCGGGGCCTTGGACGCATCACGTCCTGACACGGCCGTATCCACGAACGCCGCGAGCGAAGCCACCGTGCTCAGCTCGAAGAGCGAACGCAGCGGGACCTCGGCGCCGAAGGCCGTGCGCAGCCGGGAAACCAGCTGCATCGCCAGCAGCGAGTGTCCGCCCAGCTCGAAGAACGAGTCCTCCGCGCCCACGCGCTCCACGCGCAGCAACTGCGCGAAGATCGTGGCCACCTGCTCTTCCGTCGCCGTGCGCGGAGCCACGTACTGGCCCTGCGCCGTCTGGGCCTCCGGCACCGGCAGCGACTTGCGGTCCACCTTCCCGTTCGGATTCAGAGGCAGTGCGCTCAACACCACGAACGCCGACGGCACCATGTACTCCGGCAGCCGCGCCTTCAGCCCCTTGCGCAGCTCCGCCACGTCCAGAGACGCACCCGCCACGTACGCCACCAGGCGCCTGTCGCCGGGCACGTCCTCGCGCACCATCACCACGGACTCGCGCACGCCGGGCTGCGTGGACAGCACCGACTCCACTTCGCCCAGTTCGATGCGGAAGCCACGCACCTTCACCTGGAAGTCGATGCGGCCCAGGTACTCCAGCTCGCCATTCGGCAACCAGCGGATGCGGTCGCCCGTGCGGTACATCCGCGCGCCGGGCTCCTGGCTGAAGGGATTGGGGACGTACCTCTCCGCCGTCAGAGCAGGCTTCGCCAGGTAGCCTCGCGAGAGGCCCGCACCCGCGATGTACAACTCGCCCGGCACGCCCTGCGGCACCGGACGCAGCCATGCATCCAGCACATACCCCCGCGAGCCCGTCAGGAGACGGCCCACCGTCGGCTCCCGCGTCGCGCCTTTCTCCACACGCAAGTACGTCGAGTACGTCGTGTCTTCCGTCGGGCCGTAGAAGTTGTAGACGGCCTCCACGTTCTTCAGCCCGTACACCGCCTGCGCCAGCCGGTTCAGCAACGGCTCACCGGCGAGGTTCACCGTGCGCACCGTCTCCGGCACGCCCTGGCTGCGCAGCAGCTCCGCCATCGCGGAGGGCACCGTGTTCACCAGCGTCACCCGGCTCGCGTCCTTCATCGTCGGGAGCGCCAGTGCGTTCTCCGCGACGATGACGGAACCACCGATGCTCAGCGGCGCGAAGACTTCAAACACCGAGATGTCGAAGTTCAGCGACGTCGACGCCAACATGCCCGACAGCTGCTGCGGCGTGAAGAACGTCGTCGCCCAGTGCAGGAAGGCCACCACGCTGCGCTGCTCGATGGCCACGCCCTTCGGACGGCCCGTAGAACCCGACGTGTACAGCACGTACGCCAGGTTCCTCACGCCCGTGCGCGGATCGACGCGCGAAGCAGGGTTCTTGGAGATGCTCTCCCAATCCGTATCCAGGAACACGTTGCGCGCCGAGTGCTTGGGCAGCACGCCCAGCAACTTCTGCTGCGTCAGCACCACCGTCGCCTGCGCGTCCTCCAACATCCAGCCCAGACGATCCTGCGGGTACGCCGGATCCAACGGCACGTAGGCGCCACCCGCCTTCAGCACGCCCAGCAGCGCCACCACCATCCGTGCGGAGCGCTCCAGGCTCACACCCACCAGCATGTCCGGGCCCACGCCCATGCCACGCAGGTGATGCGCCAGCTGGTTCGACTGCGCCTCCAGCTGCGCGTACGTCAGCACCTCTCCGTCGAAGTAGACGGCCGCTGCATCCGGCGTGCGCGCAACCTGCGCCTCGAAGAGCGCCTGCATCGTCCCGGTCACCGGGGCCGGCAGGTCCGTCCCCGACACGTCCAGTAGCAGCGTCTGCTTCTCCTGCGCGCCCATCAGCGACAGGTCGAACACCTTCGCCATGGGCCGCACCGCCACGGACTCCAGCAGCACGCGCAGGTGCTCCGTCATCCGCCGCGCCGTCGCCGCCGTGAACAGGTCCGAGTTGTACTCGAGCGTCCCTTCCAGTCCGCCCGCGGTCTCCGTGAGGAAGAGCGTCAGGTCGAACTTCGCCGTCTTCGCGTCCACCTCGTACGGCGACAGCTCCATGCCCGACAGCTTCAGGTGCGGCAGCACGTCCTGCTGCAGCGCGAACATCACCTGGAACAACGGCGCATGGCTCAGGCTGCGCTGCGGCTGGAGTTCTTCCACCAGCTTCTCGAACGGCACGTCCTGGTGCGCGTACGCACCCAGCGTCGTCTCACGCACCTGCTTGAGGAGCTGCTGGAAGCTCGGGTTGCCCGAGAGCTTCGTGCGCAGCACCAGCGTGTTGACGAAGAAGCCGATGAGCCCTTCCGTCTCCGCCTGCGTGCGGCCCGCGATGGGCGAGCCCACCGAGATGTCGTCCTGGCCCGTGTACCGCGCCAGCAGCACCTGGAACGCCGCCAGCAGCAGCTGGTACGGCGTGACGCCTTCCTGCTTCGCCAGCGCGTTCAGCGAACGGCTCAGGTCAGCGCCCAGCTTCACCGGCACCGTCGCGCCGCGGTACGTCTGCACCGCGGGACGCGCGAAGTCCGTCTGCAGCTCCAACATCGCCGGAGCCCCGGCCAGCTGCTGCTTCCAGTAGCCGACCTGCTTCTCCAGCGCCCCGCCCAGCAGCCAGTCCCGCTGCCACTGCGCGAAGTCCGAGTACTGCACGGCCAGCTCCGGCAGCGGCATGGCGCGGCCCTGCGAATGCGCCTCGTAGAGCGAGGCCATCTCGCGCACGAGCACGCCCATGGACCAGCCGTCGGAGACGATGTGGTGCATCGTCACCAGCAGCACGTGCTTCGCCTCACCCAGCTTCAGCAACTGAGCGCGGAAGAGCGGGCCCGTGCCCAGATCGAACGGGCGCACGGCCTCTTCGTTGACGCGACGCTGGGTCTCCGTCTCGCGGGCCGCTTCGGCCACGGTCGACAGGTCCACCACGGGCAGGTCCATCCGGCCCGCGGCGTGGATGATCTGCACCGCCTCGCCGTTCTCCTCACGGAACGTCGTGCGCAGCGACTCGTGCCGCGCGACGATCTCCTGGAGCGTCAGCCGCAGGGCCTCCACATTCAGTGCGCCCTCCAGGCGCACCGCGCCCGGCACGTTGTAGAGCGCACTGCCCTGCTCCAGCCGGTCCAGGAACCACAGGCGCTGCTGCGCGAACGACAGCGGCAACGCGCCCTCGCGCGACACCCGCTTCAGCGGCGGCAGGTTCGCGCCTTCCGCCTGCTGCTTCTTCCCGTCGACGAACGACGCGAGCGAAGCCACCGTGCTCAGCTCGAAGAGCGAACGCAGGGGGACCTCGACGCCGAAGGCCGTGCGCAGCCGGGAGACCAACTGCATCGCCAGCAGCGAGTGTCCGCCCAGCTCGAAGAACGAATCCTCCGCGCCCACGCGCTCCACACGTAGCAACTGCGCGAAGAGCGTCGCCACCTGCTCCTCCGTCGCCGTGCGCGGTGCCACGTACTGGCTCTGAGACTGGGCCTCCGGCACCGGCAGCGCCTTGCGGTCCACCTTCCCGTTCGGCGTCAGCGGCAGCGCGTTCAGCACCACGAACGCCGACGGCACCATGTACTCAGGCAGCCGCGACTTCAGGCCCTTGCGCAGCTCCGCCGTGTCGAGAGAGTCACCCGCCACGTACGCCACCAGGCGCTTGTCGCCGGGCACGTCCTCGCGCACCACCACCACGGACTCGCGCACTCCTGGCTGAGACGCCAGCGCCGACTCCACTTCACCCAGCTCGATGCGGAAGCCGCGCACCTTCACCTGGAAGTCGATGCGGCCCAGGTACTCCAGTTCGCCCGTCGCCAGCCACCGCACGCGGTCACCCGTGCGGTACATCCGCGCGCCCGGCTGCGCCGAGAACGGGTTCGGCACGAAGCGCTCCGCCGTCAGTGACGGCTTCGCCAGGTAGCCACGCGCGAGGCCCGCGCCCGCGATGTACAGCTCGCCCGGCACGCCCTGCGGCACCGGACGCAGCCATGCATCCAGCACGTATGCACGCGAGCCCGTCAGCGGACGGCCAATCGTCGGCTCTCGCGCGCCGTCCTTCTCCACTCGCGAGTACGTCGAGTACGTCGTGTCTTCCGTCGGGCCGTAGAGGTTGTAGACGCCTTCGACGTTCTTCAGCCCGTACAGCGCCTGCGCCAGCCGGTTCAGCAGCGGCTCACCGGCGAGGTTCACCGTGCGCACCGACTCCGGCACGCCCTGGCTGCGCACCAACTCCGCCATCGCGGAGGGTACCGTGTTCACCAGCGTCACGCGGCCCGCGTCCTTCAGCGTCGGCAACGCCAGCGCGTTCTCCGCGACGATGACGGCACCACCGCTGACCAGCGGCGCGAAGACTTCAAACACGGACAGGTCGAAGTTCAGCGACGTCGCCGCCAGCACGCCCGCCAGTTGCTGCTTCGTGAACGCCGCCGTCGCCCAGTGCAGGAACGCCACCACGCTGCGCTGCTCGATGGCCACGCCCTTCGGACGGCCCGTGGAGCCCGACGTGTACAGCACGTACGCCAGGTTCCCCACGCCCGTGCTCGTCGCGACAGGCGTGGTCGGCTGCCGCGCGATCACGGCCCAGTCCGTGTCCACGCAGACGGCCTTCGCGGAGTGCTCCGGCAGCACGTCCAGCAGCTTCTGCTGCGTCAGTAGCACCGGCGCCTGCGCGTCCTCCAGCATCCAGCCCAGGCGCTCACGCGGGTACGCAGGATCCAGCGGCACGTACGCGCCGCCCGCCTTCAGCACACCCAGCAGCGCCACCACCATGCGCGCCGAACGCTCCAGGCTCACGCCCACCAGCGTGTCCGGGCCCACGCCCATGCCACGCAGGTGGTGCGCCAGCTGGTTCGCCTGCGCGTCCAGCTGCGCGTACGTCAGCACCTGCCCATCGAAGTGGACGGCCGCCGCATCCGGCGTACGCACCGCCTGCGCCTCGAAGAACGCCTGCATCGTCCCGCTCACCTGGGCCGACAGGTCCGTCCCCGACACGTCCTTCAGCAGCGTCTGCTTCTCCTGCGCTCCCATCAGCGACAGGTCGGACAGCTTCGCGCCCGGATCCGTGAGCAGCGACTCCAGCAGCACCCGCAGGTGCTCCATCATCCGGCGCGCTGTCTCCGCAGCGAACAGGTCCGTGTTGTACTCGAGCGTCCCATCCAGCCCGCCCGCCGTCTCCGTCAGGTAGAGCGTGAGGTCGAACTTCGCCGTCTTCGACTCCACCTCGTACGGCGACAGCTCCACGCCCGGCAGACGGAAGTGCGGCAGCACGTCCTGCTGCAACACGAACATCACCTGGAACAGCGGCGCGTGGCTGAGGCTGCGCTGCGGCTGGAGTTCCTCCACCAGCTTCTCGAACGGCACGTCCTGGTGCGCGTACGCACCCAGCGTCGTCTCCTTCACCTGGGCCAGCAGCGCGCGGAAGGACGGGTTGCCCTCCAGCTTCGTGCGCAGCACCAGCGTGTTGACGAAGAAGCCGATGAGGCCCTCCGTCTCCGCACGCGAGCGGCCCGTGATGGGCGAACCGACCGAGATGTCGTCCTGCCCCGAGTAGCGCCCCAGCAGCACCTGGAACGCGGCCAGGAGCAGCATGTACGGCGTGACGCCTTCCTTCTTCGCCAGCGCGCCCAGCGCCTTGCTCAGCTCCGCGCCCAGCTTCACCGGCACCGTCGCGCCCCGGTACGTCTGCGCCGCCGGACGCGCGAAGTCCGTCGGCAGCTCCAGCACGGCGGGCGCTCCGGACAGCCGCTGCTTCCAGTAGCCGACCTGCTTCTCCAGCACGCCGCCCAGCAGCCACTCCCGCTGCCACTGCGCGAAGTCCGCGTACTGCACGCGCAGCTGCGGCAGCGGAGAACCCCGTCCGCCACGGAACGCGTCGTAGAGCGCGGCGACCTCACGCACGAGCACGCCCATGGACCAACCGTCGGAGACGATGTGGTGCATCGTCACCAGCAGCACGTGCTTCGCTTCACCCAGCTTGAGCAACCGCGCGCGCACCAGCGGACCCGCGCCCAGGTCGAACGGGCGCACGGCCTCTTCATCCACGCAGCGCCGCGCCTCCGCCTCGCGCGACGCCTCCGGGAAGCCCGTCAGGTCCACCACCGGCAGCTCGAAGGCCTTCGCCGGGTGGATGAGCTGCACCGCCTCGCCGTTCTCCTCGCGGAACGTCGTGCGCAGCGACTCGTGCCGGCGGACGATCTCCTCCAGGCTCCGCCGCAGCGATTCGGCGTCCAGCGCGCCGTCCAGCCGCACCGCGCCCGGGATGATGTAGAGCGCGCTGCCCTGCTCCAGCCGGTCCAGGAACCACAGGCGCTGCTGCGCGAACGACAGCGGCTGCGTGGCCCCTCGCGGCCGGGGCGCGAGCACCGCCGCCTTCGGCTCCTGCTTCGAAGCCGTGATGCGCTTCGCCAGCTCCACCAGGCTCGGCCCCTGGAGCAGCAGCTCCATGGGCAGCGCGATCCCCAGCCCCTTCTCCACCGCGTGCGCCAGCTCCACCGCGCTCAGCGAATCCAGGCCGTAGCGCGTGATGGGCTCACGCACGTCCACAGTCTTCGCCGGCATCTTCAGCTGCTCCGCCACGCGATCCACCAGCCACGTCAGCGTGGCCCGCGCGGCCTCCGGCACGTCCTCACGGACCGGCGCCGCGGCAGGCTCACTGGACGCGGCGGCGTCCGTCTCCTCCGCCTCCTCGAACCCCGGCTCGCGCCACACCAGCACCGTGCGCAGCTCGTCCGCGAGGAACTGCGCCTTGCACGCGTGCCGCTGGATCTTCCCGCTGGAGGTCTTCGGGATGCTGCCGGGCTCGATCAGCGCCACGGCGTGCACCTGCACCTCGTGGCGCTCGGCGACGCGCTGGCGGATCTCCTTCACCGCCGCCTCCGCCATGTCCACCTGCTTGCGCAGGTTGCCCGCCTTGCGCAGGTCGATCTCCTGCACCACCACCAGGCGCTCCTCGCCCGCCACCTCCAGCGACACCGCCGCGACGCTGCCGGCGCGCAGCGCGGGGTGGCTCTCCTCCACCGTCTGCTCGATGTCCTGCGGGTAGTGGTTGCGGCCGCGGATGATGATCAGGTCCTTGGCCCGGCCGGTGACGTACAGCTCGCCGTCCCGCATGAAGCCCAGGTCCCCCGTGCGCAGGAACGGGCCTTCGTCCGTGCCCTTCACGCGCGCCTGGAACGCCTCCGCCGTCGCCTCCGGCTTGTTCCAGTAACCCAGCGCCACGCTGGGGCCGCGCACCCAGATCTCTCCCACGCCGCCGGGCGCGCACGCCTCGCGCGTCTGGGGATCCACGATGACCACGGGGTGTCCCGGCCGCTCATCGCCGCAGCCCACCAGGACACGCGCCTCCGGCTTCGCCTCGTCCACCAGCACCGCCCGGCGCTGCTCCAACGCCGGAGCATCCAGCGCGCAGCGCACCGGCGGCGCCTCCACGCGCCCGCCCGACACCAGCAGCGTCGCCTCCGCCAGGCCGTAGCACGGGAAGAAGAACTCACGCTTGAAGCCGTGCGGCCCGAAGGCCTGCTCGAAGCGGTCCAGCGTCGCCGGACGGATGGGCTCCGCGCCGGTGAACGCCACCTTCCACGAGCTCAGGTCCAACGACTGCCGCTCCTCCGCCGGGATGCGCCGCACGCACAGGTCGAACGCGAAGTTCGGCCCGCCGCTGATGGTGGCCTTGTAGCGGGTGACGGCCTCCAGCCACACGCGCGGGTTCTTGAGCATCGTCAGCGGCGACATCAGCGCCGCGTGGAACGTCGCGTACAGCGGCGTGAGGATGCCGCCGATGAGCCCCATGTCGTGGTACGGCGGCAGCCAGATGACGGCCGAACTGCTGGGGCCCAGCTCGAACGCGTCCGTGATCAGCGCCAGGTTGTGCGCCAGGTTGCCGTGGCTCAGCATCACGCCCTTGGGCGAGCCCGTGGACCCCGACGTGTACTGGAGGAACGCCAGCGTCGACGCGTCCACCGCCGGCGGCGTCCACTCCGCTTCCCCACCCGCCGGGATCTCGTCCGTCCCCACCCAGTGCAGCGAGCGCAGATCCGGAGCCTGCTCGAAGACGAACTCCGTCATGGACAGGATGCCGGACGTGGTGAGCACCACCGTCGCGTTCGCGTCCTGGATGATCGCCCGCAGGCGCGGCAGCGTCCGCTCCAGCCGCATCGGATCCGGCGGATACGCCGGCACCGCGATGAGCCCCGCGTAGAGGCACCCGAAGAACCCCGCCACGTACTCCAGGCCGGGCGGATACAGCAGCATCACGCGCTCGCCCGGCTTCGCCACCTTGCGCAGCGCCACCGCGATCCGCCGCGCCCTTGCGTCCAGTCCCGCGTAGCTCAGCGTTCCGTCTTCCTGACCCGCGTCATCCAGGAAGGTGTACAGCGGTTGTTCGGACCGCGACTCGGCCCGGCTCCGCAAGATTTCGACGAGGGTGGAATTCGAGGGCGTCAGCTCAGGGGAACGCGGCAAGGAAGAACCCATGTGGAAGGCCGGAGAACACCGCAAAGGCTTCAGTGGGCCGACTTCCTGTGCGACGCACACTCACGATGTGAGTGACACAGGCACCCTTGCAATGTGTCCGGGGGAGCAGAACTGGATACGAGAATACCACTACGGCTGGGTTCTACCGAACTTGAACAAATTGCTCGAATCGCTCACATTCGCTCGTCAGCCCTGCTTCCTGGTCTTCTGCACTCACCCCGCCCTTCCTTGACTCCGCGAGTTCCCTTCCCGGAACCGCCGTGAATCGAGTCCGGGTGCGGGTGCCTCCTCGCGATCGCCCACCATGACTGCTCCTCTGTATCGCCTCGCGGATGCCACTCTCGTCGAACCGCTCGTCCAGGACTTCCAGGCCTGGTGGATGACGGTGGCGCCCATGCCCGCGAGCCTGCATCTGCAGGCCTACCTGCTGCCGCTGCTGAAGGCCTACCTGCAGACGCCGGACTTCCACGCGAAGGCGGCGAAGGATCCGGAGCTGAGCGGCAGCTCCTTCGTGGGCATCGCGCCGGAGCGCGCGGAAGAGGTGCGGGCGCTCATGCAGCGGATGACCACCGCGCAGGAGGACAACATCAAGCTGGCGGAGGCGTTCGACGAGTTCCAGACGCAGCTGCTGGCGGAGGCCAAGGGCCAGTCCCTGGAGCCGCTGTACGCGCGGCTGCCGGAGCCGCTCAAGGGCGTGGTGGAGCTGGTGTACGACTACGTGAACCGCCCGTCGATGCGCGTGCACGAAGGCCTGCTGTACCGCGGCCGCCACCACAAGACGGAGCTCCAGTCGATGCGGCTCCGCCGCCTGAAGGCGGACGCGGAGCGCGACTCGCTGCTCACCACGCCGCGCCTGATGGAGGCGGGGCAGCTGGACTGGAAGGTGCCGTTCCACGACGAGCGCCTGGACAAGCTGTTCAGCCTGGACGTGGAGCCCAAGCCGCTGGAGTGGATCCGCGACCTGCTGGGCGACGCCGTGAAGTCCGACGCGGACCTGATGCCCCTGCTCACGGAGGCGCCGCAGACCCTTCCCGAGACCTGGAACGGGCCGGGGGTGCGCATCCGCTACGTGGGCCACGCGTGCGTGCTGGTGGAGTGGAAGGGCACGTCCATCCTCATCGACGCGGTGGTGCCGGTGCGGCCGGAGAAGATGGGCCCGCTGGCGCGCATGTCCTTCGCGGACCTGCCCCGCCGCATCGACTACGTGGTCATCACCCACAGCCACCCGGATCACCTGGACATCGAAACGCTGCTGCGCCTGCGCCACCGCATCGGCACGCTGATGGTGCCGCGCTCGAGCGGCGCCCTGGCGGGTGACTACTCGCCCCGGCTGTTGGGCAAGGCGCTCGGCTTCAAGAACGTGCTGGAGCCCTACTTCTACGAATCCCTGCCCATCCCGGACGGGGAGATCATCGCCGCGCCGTTCATGGGCGAGCACGGCGACGTGGCCCACGCCAAGACGGCGTGGATCATCCGCACCGGCGAGGAGCGCCTGTTCTTCGCCGCCGACTCCATGTGCGTGGACGAGACGACGTACCGCGACCTGCGCGGCACGGTGGGCGATCTGCACACGGTCTTCATGAACACGGAGATCGTCGGCGCGCCGCACACGTGGATGCTGGAGGGCTTCTTCCCCAAGAAGCGCGACCGCAAGCTGGAGAAGAACCGCCGCTGCCGCGGCAGCAACTCCACCGAAGGCCTGCGCCTGCTGGAGCTCGTGGGCGCGAAGCGGATCTTCAACTACGCCATGGGCCTGGAGCCCTGGATGGAGCACATCATCGGGCCCGCCGCCACGCCGGAGACGCCCCGCATGAAGGAGTCTGATCTGCTGCTCTCCACCGCCCGCGAGCGCGGCCTCCAGGCCGAACGACTCGAGGGCGCGCGAGAGGTCCACCTCAAGGGCTGAAGGCGCACGCGGGTGCAGGGCGGATTGTCCGCCCTCCCCTCGTACGTAGGGCTCGACGGCATGAGCCCAACCGGTATGCTCCGGAACATGAGGAATCCCCGGAAAGAAACCCTCACGTTCATCGCGGTGTCGCTCGCGGTGAGCTGGACGATGGCGGTGCTGTTCATCACGGGCGGCGAGAAGTCCGTGTGGCTGATGCGCTGGATGATGTGCGTGCCCGGCATCGTGGGCCTCGCGTGCTCCTGGTTCTTCCGTCGCGAGCCGCCCTCCGCGGTGGGCTTCTCCTTCCCCGGCTGGAAGTGGTGGTTCCTGGGGCTGGCGCTGCCGCTGGCGTACGGCGCCGTCATCGCGCCGCTGGCCTACGCGATCCGGTTCGCCACGGGGGACGCGTCCTTCATCACGTACCAGCCGGAGCTGCTCAAGGGTCCGTTCGGGGTCACGGGCGTGGCGACGGTGCCGGTGATGATCCTCCTGTTCTGGGCGCTGACGGTGACGTGGTGGCTGGCCGCCGCGTCCGTGCGCTGGCGCTGGGTGGAGAAGCTGGGCGCGAAGCTGCCCGAGCGCTGGCGATGGCTGCGCTACGGCCTGGCCGCACTGGTGTGGGGGCCCGTCGTGGGCTTCGGCGTCCCCAGTGAGCTGGGTGAGGAGGTGGGCTGGCGCGGGACGCTGGTGCGCTGGTGGATGCACCGGCCGGCGCTGGCCGCGGCCATCACCATGCCGGTGTGGGCCGCGTTCCACCTGCCCCTCATCTTCTCCTCCACGCAGCGCGGGCACGTGGGGCAGAACGTGACGTTCCTCGTGTCCATCGCCGTGGCCGCGGTGGTGTTCGCGCAGCTCTACATGGCGTCGCGCTCCATCTGGCCGCCCGCCCTCTTCCACATCAGCTGGAACATCATCAACCCGCTGCTCTTCGGCAGCGTCTACAACGGCCGGCCGGGGCTCTTCGGCGGTCAGGTCTGGGTCTTCAACGGCGAGGGCGTCTTCGGGCTCGTGCTCCACGGACTGGTGGCCGTGTGGCTCTTCCGCCACTGGAAGCGGAGCGCCCGGAGCACGGAAAGCGCGGTATTGCCGGAGTCCTCCGCGACGCCCGCCTGAGAGGCCTTGCGGCCCGCCGAGCGCAGGCTTTTCCGCATGTGACATCCCGGGTGGGCAACAGTTACTCTCCCGCGCGAGATGACCCCTGCCGTCCGGGCCGACATGGAAGCACGTGCCGACCGCGCCCTGCGCCGGGGCGAGCTGGCGGAGGCGTTCGAGCTCTTCGAGCACCTCCTCGCCGCCTTTCCGCGCGAGGAGGCCCTGGCCGCCAGGCTGGCCCAGCTGCGCGACAGCCTCCAGCCGGAGGAGCTGCAGCACCTGAAGAACCGCGTGCGCGAACCCCAGCGCCTCCCGCTGGGCCCTCCCTCCCCCATGCAGGAGGGCGAGCGGCTCTTCACGTTGGGTGACTACGTGGGCGCCGCCGCCGCGTACCGCCGGGCCCTTCAGGAGCGCCCCGGCAACGAGCTGGTGCTGGAGCGGCTGGAAGAGCTGTACCGGATGGCCCGCGAGATGCCCGTGCAGTCCCCCACGGACCGGGCCCTTCCCGCGCAGAAGGAGGATCGCCTCCAGGCCCTCCTGGACCGGCTGGCCTCCCGGCGTCGCCTCAAGCGCGACTGAGGGGTCGCCCCCGCGTCCCTCCAAGCGCGGATCCGACGCAACCGCTGATTCGTGCGTTGCACCCCCCTGGGGTGGCACCTACAATCCGCACCGACGTTGCTGTCATAGTGTCGCCCGTTCCCACTGACACCCGCGTCCGACTTTCATCTTTCCTATGGCTCGACCTCTTCGACTCGGCGTCCTCACCGGCGGTGGTGATTGTCCGGGACTCAATGCGCTCATCCGTGGCCTCGTCCGTCGAGGCGTGCACGAGTTCGGCCACTCGTTCGTCGGCATCGAGAACGGCTACATGGGCCTGGTGGAGCCGGAGCTCGTCCGCCCGCTCGGTGTGGAGGACACGCGCGGCATCCTGCCCAAGGGCGGCACCATCCTCGGCACGTCCAACAAGGCGAACCCGTTCGCCTACCCGGTGCGTGAGGGCTCGGGCTGGGGGGGGCGGGACGTGTCGGATCAGGTCCTGCGCCGCTGCGAGGAATTGCGGCTGGACGGCCTGGTCGCCATTGGTGGGGACGGCACGCTGTCCATCGCGCACCAGCTGGCGGAGAAGGGGCTGAAGGTCGTCGGGTGTCCGAAGACCATCGACAACGACTTGTCCGGCACGGACCAGACGTTCGGGTTCGACACCGCGCGGCTCATCGTCACGGAGGCGCTGGACCGGCTGCACTCCACCGCGGAGGCGCATGACCGCGTGATGGTGGTGGAGATCATGGGCCGCCACGCGGGCTTCCTCACGCTGGAGAGCGGCATCGCCGGCGGCGCGGACCTCATCCTCATCCCGGAGATTCCGTACCGCGTGGAGTCCATGCTGGAGACGCTGAAGCGGCGGGCCACGCGGCGGCGCAGCTTCTCCATCATCGCGATCTCGGAGGGCGCGTATCCGGAGGGCGGCGCGCTGTCCGTGCTGGCGGAGGCCGCGGACATCCCGGGTCGGGGCGTGGTGCGGCTGGGCGGCTCCGGCAAGGTGTGCGCGGATCTGCTGGCGAGCCACATCGAGGCGGAGATCCGCGTGACGGTGCTGGGCCACCTGCAGCGCGGCGGCAGCCCGAGCGCGGCGGACCGGGTGCTGGCCACGCGCTACGGGTGCAAGGTGCTGGACCTGGTGCGGGACGGACAGTGGGGGCACATGGTGGCGCTCAGGAACAACGAGGTCATCCCCGTGCCGCTGAGTGAGTCTCGCAAGGAGCGACGCGTGGACGTCCAGGGGGACCTGGTGCGGTTCGCGCGGAGCATGGGCATCGGGTTCGGGGACTGAGGGGAGAGCGCGCACCGCACGCCATGACGCTCGTCGGCCGCCATATCGGTCGCTATCGCATCCTGGAGGAGCTGGGCTCCGGGGGCATGAGCGTCGTGTACAAGGGCCTGGACACGGCCCTGGACCGCGAGGTCGCGGTGAAGGTGCTGCACCCGCACCTGGCCGGCAAGGACGAGTCGCGGCGGCGCCTGGCGCGCGAGGCCCGCGCGGTGGCGAAGCTGCACCACCCCAACATCCTGGAGGTGTTCGACTTCTCCTCGGCGGAGGCGCACGACGCCTTCATCGTCACGGAGTACATCCGGGGCCGGACGCTCAAGACGTACCTGGACGAAGGCCCGCTGGAGCCGCCGGAGCTGGCGGCGATGATCATCCACGAGCTGGCGGCGGCGCTGGCGCACGCGCACGAAGCGGGCGTCATCCACCGCGACCTGAAGCCGGAGAACGTCATGGTGCGCGAGGACGGGGTCCTCAAGCTCATGGACTTCGGCATCGCGCGGCTCCTGGACATCGAGGACCGGATGACGGTGACGGGCGCCCTGGTGGGCTCTCCCGCGCACATGTCGCCGGAGATCATCGAGGGCCTGGAGGCCGGGCCGGAGGCGGACGTCTTCAGCCTGGGGATCATGTTCTACGCGCTGATGACGGGCCGTCTGCCCTTCACCGCGTCGAACACCACGGCGACGCTCAAGCGCATCCTGGATGGGGCGTATGAGGACCCGCGCCGCCGCGTGCCCGCGCTTTCGGATGAGCTGGCGGAGATCTGCGCGACGTGCCTCCAGCGCGACCCGGCGCGGCGCTACCCCAACGCGGGGAAGCTGCGCGACGCGCTGGCGGATGCGCTCGCGGGGCTGGGCTTCTCCCGCGTGGGCGAGGAGCTGATTTCGTTCTTCGCGGATCCGCCGTCGTACCAGCGGCTCGCGCGCCAGCGCATCGTCGCGGCGCTGCTGGAGCGCGGGGAGCGGCAGCTCGCGGAGAAGCGGACACCGCGCGCGCTGGCGTGCCTCAACCACGTGCTCGCGCTGGACGCGACGAATGAACGGGCGCTGGGGTTGCTCAAGGGCATCCAGCGTCAGCAGCGGCGGCGCACGTGGCGCAGGCGCGGCCTCCGCGTGGGCATCGCGGCGGGCGTGGCGCTCGCGTTGGGGCTGGGCGGCTGGCAGGTGCACCGGATGAACGCGAGCGCGCCCGAGACGCCGAAGGTGCAAACGGTGGATCCGCGCGCCGAGGGCTCGAAGGCGCCGGGTTCCCAGCCCACGGCTGGCGGCTCGCAGGGCACGGGTGGCACGACGGGCACGCAAGGCGCGGGCGCGGTCCACGGCGCGCAGGGCACGGGTGGCACGACAGGTTCGCCTGACGGCACGGGCACCCCTCAGGGCCCGCAGGCCACGGGCTTGCGTCCCAATGGCGCGCAGGGCACGGGCACGCCCGGCCGAGACGCGCTCCTGCCTCCCACCGACTCCAACCCTCGCGTCCCCTCCCCTCCGGATCGCGCGCCCTCGCGCCCCGCGGTGGTCGCCAGCCTCGACCCGCAGGACGACTCCAAGTCCACGCGCAACGGCAAGATCCCCGTGTCCATCCTCGTGCGCCCCTACGGCTCCATCCGCGTGGACGGCGGCCCCGCCGGCGCGCAGCAGCTCGCGCAGCACGACGTGCACCTGTCCCCGGGCGAGCACACCGTCACCGTCTCCTGCGGCTACTGCGAGGACGCCACGGAGACCATCGACGTGAAGCCGGACCGCGAGAACGTCTTCCGCCTGCGCGCCCTGCTGAAGGCCTCGCAGCTGTCCATGGACTACCAGCCGCCGGACGCCACCGTGCGCGTGGGCGACGTGGAGCGCACCGCGAACGACAGCCTCCAGCACCCCTTCGACATCCGCTCCCCTCGCGGCCCCGCCAGCTTCCAGCACCGCGTGGAGGTGGAGATTTCCTCCCCCGGCTACAAGACGGAGAAGCGCGTCGTCCTGCTGGAGCCCGGCAAGCCCACCACCCTGCGCGGGAGCCTGGCGCCCGAATGAGCCGCGGCCCGCTGCTTCTCGTGTTCCTCCTGCTGGCCGCCCTGCTCGGCCCCGCGTCCGCGCGCGCCCAGACGCCCATGGGCGCGGATCCGGAGGTCGCCGCGCTGCGCTCGTCGTTCGAATACGGCAAGTACGCGGAGGTGCTGGAGCGCGCCGGCCAGCGCATCGACCGGGGCGACCTGCCGGAAGAGGACCTGGTGGAGCTGCACAAGCTCGCGGGCCTGTCCGCCTTCAACCTCAACAAGACGGACGAAGCCGAACGCCACCTGCGCGCCGTGCTCCGGCTGGATCCCGACTTCAGCCTGGACCCCTTCGTCGTCCCGCCCCCGGCCGTCGCCTACTTCGAGGACCTCAAGAACCAGATGTCCGGCGAGCGCGAGTTCCTCCGCCAGGAGCAGCGCCTGCGCCTGGAGCGCGAGAAGACCGAACAGGAGCGCCGGGAGCAGGAGCGCGTCGCCCTGGAGACGCAGCGCCGCCGCGCGGAGGAGCTGGCCCGCCAGGTCACCGTGCGCACCGTGGAGAAGCACAACTTCCTGGTCAACTTCGTCCCCTTCGGCGCCGGCCAGTTCCAGCAGGGCCGCAACGGCATGGGCATCGCCTTCGCCGCCACGGAGGGCGTGCTGGCCATCACCAGCATCATCGCGTTCTTCGCGTACGACTCGCTCTTCGAGGAGCGGCTCATCAACCTGGACAACGTGCTGGACGAGGACGGCCGCGCGTCCATTCCGGTGCGCTACATCCCCACGGACCGCGCCCGGCAGGCGGACACCTGGCAGCTGCTCAAGCTCGCGTCCGCCACCGGCTTCTACACCGTCTACACCCTGGGCGTGGTGGACGCCGTCTACCACCACGAGGACCAGGTGGTGACCAGTACCACCGTCGAGTCCCGCCCCGAACCAAAGCCCTCTCCCTCCGTCTCCCAGGCCGCGCCGCCGCGCGTGCGGCTGTACTCCACCAAGGGTGGGCTGGGCGCCGGCTTCACCCTCACGTTCTAGCCCCAAGAACCCAAAGTCCGCCCATGGCCAGCCTCACCGTCCGCACCCCCGATGGAAAGGTCCGCACGGTCTCCCTGCTCAAGCGCATCACCAGCCTGGGGCGGGGATCCGACAACGACGTGCCGCTGGAGGACGCCAACGTCCCCGCCAACGCCCTGCACGTCACCTTCGACGGCACCCGCTACGAAGTGGGCAGCCTGGGCGCCACCTTCCACGTCAACGGCAAGCGCCGCGACAACCACGCGCTCTCCACCGGAGACGTGGTCAAGGTCGGCGGCACCGAGCTGACCTTCTCCCGCGAGGACGCCCCCCGCGAGCCCGTGCGCCGCGAGGTGCCCGAGCGCGAGGTGTCCCTGCCCTCCGCCGCCACGGCCTCGTCGGACTCGCACACGGCGGAGCTGCCCGGCGTGGTGGGCCGCGAGCTGGTGCTGCTCAAGCGGCTCACCGCGTTCAGTGAGCGGCTCTTCGGCAGCTACGACGTGGACCGCATCCTGGAGAGCCTGCTGGACGAGGCCATCGAGGTCACCCGCGCCGACAAGGGCTTCCTCATCCTGATGGAGAGCGGCGAGCCTCGCGTGAAGGCCGCGCGCAACGTGGCCCGGGAGAACATCGAGGACGCGGTGGAGAAGCTGTCCGACTCCATCATCGCCAAGGTGGTGAAGGACCAGAAGGCCATCATCGTCGCGGACGCGCTGGACGCGCCGGAGTTCAAGGCCAGCGAGTCCGTGGTGAACCTCAAGGTCCACTCCGTCATGTGCGTGCCGGTGATGCACAAGGGCGACCTGTTCGGCGTGCTCTACGTGGGCAACGACCGGCTGGTGAACCGCTTCGAGCCCAAGAGCATGGACATGCTCACCGTGTTCGCGGCGCAGGCGTCGCTGCTCCTGCAGAACGCGCTGCTCGTGAACGACCTGAAGCTCGACAACACGGAGCTGCGCCGCAAGCTGGAGGACCAGCGCTACGGCGACATCGTGGGCGCGTGCCAGGGCATGCGGGACGTGTACAAGCGCATCGACAAGATCGCGCCCACGGACATCTCCGTGCTGATTACGGGCGAGACGGGCACGGGCAAGGAGCTCATCGCCCGGGAGATCCACCGCCGCTCGCCGCGCACCAAGGGCCCGTTCATCACGGTGAACTGCGGCGCCATCCCGGAGAACCTGCTGGAGAGCGAGCTGTTCGGCCACGCCAAGGGCGCCTTCACCGGCGCGGTGGCCACGCGGCCCGGCAAGTTCCAGGCGGCCATCGGCGGCACGCTCTTCCTGGACGAAATCGGCGAGATGCCGCTCCAGCTCCAGGTGAAGCTGCTTCGCGCGCTCCAGGACAAGATCGTCTACAAGGTCGGCGAGAACCGCGGCGAACCGGTGGACATCCGCGTGGTGGCCGCGACGAACAAGATCCTCGAAGAAGAGGTGAAGCGGAACGCGTTCCGCGAGGACCTCTACTACCGGCTCAACGTCGTCACCGTGAAGCTGCCGCCCCTGCGCGAGCGCGGCGAGGACGTCATCGTCCTGGGCCGCTTCTTCCTCCAGAAGTACGCGCGCGAGTTCAACTCCAAGGCGCGCGGCTTCACGCCCGCCGCCGCCGTGTCCATGAAGAAGTACGGCTGGCCGGGCAACATCCGCGAGCTGGAGAACCGCCTGAAGAAGGCGGTGGTGCTGGCGGACAAGCCGCTCTTGGGCGCGGACGACCTGGACCTCAAGCCGGAGAACCTGGAGCCCATCATGCCGCTGCTCCAGGCCAAGGAAGAGTTCCAGAAGCGTTACATCAACGAGGTCCTGGCCCGGAACAACGGCAACCGCACCAAGACGGCCAAGGACCTGGGCGTGGACCCCCGCACCATCTTCCGCCACCTGGAGAAGCTGGAGGCGGAGAAGACGGGCGGTCCGCTTCCTCCCGAGGAGAACGAGGAACTGCTATAGCGTTCCCCCAAGCCACGCCATGCACCGTCACGCGACGCGACAGTCCCGGGGCATCCTCCAGCCGCTGGTGACGGCCCTGGGGCTCGCGGCGCTCGCGACGGGCTCCGGGTGCCTCATCCCGCAGGAAGTGGCGCTGCTGGAGAGCTTGCCCCAGTTCAGGAACCGGCCGCCGCGCATCCTGGAGGAGCAGGTGGAGCCCTCCGAGCGCATCCTGCGCGCCTTCGGCGTGGGCAGCTGCATCCAGGACTTCAACGTGGTGGTGGAGGACCTGGACGTCGACGACCGCATCACCGTGGAGTGGTACGTGGACTACAACCCGTCCAACCCCACGGGCTACTACCGGCAGATCGTCCTCGCCAACACCGGCCAGCCGCGCCGTGACGACCGCGGCACGCTGCGCATGGACCTGCGCTCGGCCAACAACCCGCTGGCCCCGCCGGGCATCCACCTGGTGGAGGCGTTCGTCACCGACCGGCACCTCACCAACCGCCAGCCGGATCCGCCGGACGAGGTCATCCTCGCGGACGGCGGCGTGGTGAAGAACCCGGGCTTCGTCACCTCGTACTCGTGGGTGGTGAACACGGTGGCGGGGGACTGCCAGTGAGGCGCGCGCTCCGGGCCCTGGCGCTGGCGCTCGGGCTGACCGGGGCCGGGTGCGGCTTCCTGGAGGACGAGCCTCCCCCGGAGCAGCTCGTGTGCCGCTCCGACGCGGAGTGCGCCGCCGGCCAGGTGTGCTTCGTGGACGGCTGCGGCAACCCCGGCGGCGACATCGTCGTGGAGGTGCAGCCCCATCCCAAGGCGGGCCTGCTCGCGCAGGACTTCCCGGTGGACCGGCTGCGGGCGGAGCAGAACCTGGAGCTCTTCAGCCCCGTGCGCCTGATGGGCACCGTCACGCGCGGCACCACCGCCACGGCGGACGGCGGCACGGCCTCCATGCCCTACCGCGCCCCCATCCACCTGCTGGCCACGGGCGACAGCCGCCTCATCCCCGGCGTGGCGCGGCGCTATGAGACGACGCTCACCCCGGACGACGGCGCGTGGGTGCTGCCCGTGGGCAGTGGCAGGTACACCGTGACGCTCACGCCGGTGGACCCGGCCCTGCCACCGCTGTCGCGCGACGCCTTCGTGGATCCCTCGTCGGGCGGCATGGTGGCCTTCGACCTGCCCACCGGCTCGCGCGTGGTGACGCTGACGGGGACGCTGGTGCTCCAGGGTTCGAAGCAGGTGGACGCGGACATGGAGGTGCAGGTGCTGGATGAGTCGCTGCGCCCGCTGTCCCAACGCGCCCGCGTGACCCGCGGCACGGGCGCGTTCCAGCTGGTACTGAGCGCGGAGGACGCCGCGCGCGCCACGGTCCTCCTGCGCGCGACCCCCGTGAACGCCGGGGACCTGGTGCCCTGGAAGACCTTCGTGGTGGAGCCGTCCGCCGCCCTCCCCGCTCCGCTGGAGCTGGGAGACCCCGGCGCGGCCGTGAAGGTGGAGGGCCGCGTGCTGGAGATGGACGGCCAGACGCCCATGGCCGGCGCGCGCGTGTCGCTCCAGGGCCGCGTGGCCGGCGGAGGCACCTTCAAGGGCGTGCCGGTGCTGACGGACGCGCAGGGGCGCTACCAGCTCACGTCCCTGCCCGGCGTCACGGAGTCCCCGCTCACGCTGGTCATCGTCCCGCCGCCCAGCTCGCTCTCGCGCCTGACGCCCCAGCAGGTGACGGTGGCGGCGGTGGACACGGTGCTGCCGGACGTGACGTGCCCGGAGCGCATGACGGTGGTGGGCAGCGTGAAGAACCCGGAGGGCACCGGCCCCGCGTCGGGCGTGCGCGTCGTGGCGGAGCCGGTGGGGGCCCTGGAAGGCTATCCGCAGCCGCCCCTGGGCTTCGAGTCGCCCCTCACCACCAGCAGCGACGGCAACTTCTCGCTGGCCCTGGATCCGGGCGAGTACCGGCTGGACTTCCTGCCCGGGGAGAACCTGCCGCGCGTCAGCCGCTTCGTCACCGTGCCTGCCGGCACCGCCGGGTCAGACGTGATGACCCTGGCCGCCTTCACGCTGTCACGAGGCCGTTCCTTGAGCGGCCGCATCACCCTGCCCCCGGACCCGGCGCTGGCCCCGGACGGCATCGCGGCGAACGCTTCCGTGCGCTTCTTCCGCGTGGTGACGGTGGGGGGACGGCCGGAGTCCATCCTGCTGGCGCAGACGGTGTCCGACAGCACGGGGCGCTACTCCACCGTGCTGCCCACGCGCTGAAGCCGCGACTACCGGCCGCTGTCCTTGCGGCGCGCGGTGTCGAAGGCGGCGTGCAGCGCGTCCACCGCGCCGCCCACCTCGCCCGCGTACTGCACCGCGTGGATGGTGTAGAGGTCCTGCACCCGCGTGAGGTGGCGGTACACCGAGCGCAGCTCCACGCGCGACGGATCTCTCGACTCCAGGGCGCACTCGGACTCGGACTTGCGCACGCGCGTCAGCCAGTCCGTGCGGAAGCGCATCCACTCCTGGTCGACCTTGCGGGCGGGGAGGACGTGCACGAGCTTCTCGCGCTCGGCCTCCAGGTCCTTCCAGTGCGCGTCCGCGGCGTCCAGACATTCGCGCACGGTGAGCGGTGGCATCACGGCCGGGGGCCTCGCGGGCGTCATCGCCGCGACGGAGTGCCCCACGTTCCAGATCATCCACAGCGAGACCAGCGTGGCCAGCGTGATGTGGACCGCGTACGCGGCGCCACGGTAGCGGCGGAAGCGGGGGTCTTTCTGCGAGTCGGGAGCGGACACGGGGCCCAGGTCTTACGACCCTGGACCCCGGGTGGCAATGCTTCCCTTGCACACCGTCCGGAAGGCGAACCCTCCCCGGACGGCGGCGGTGTGGGGACTACTGGCCCGCGGCGGGGGCGGCCACGGCCGGAGCGGCCTGGGGCGCGGCGGCCGGAGCGGCGGCGGGCACCGCGGCGGCGTCACCACCGGCGGCGGCGCGCTTGGCGGAGTTCAGCCGGCCGCGGAACTGCGACAGGTACTGGGTGGCCGGGTACGTGGCCAGCGCGTCGCGCACCGTGTCCGCCGCCTTATCGAACGAGCCCGTCTCCTGGTACGACTGGGCCAGCAGCAGCATGGCGTAGTCACGCGTCTTGGACTTCCTGTCGCCTTCCACGAAGCGGGCCAGCAGCGGCACGGCCTTGTCGTGCTGACGCAGCTGGTTGTAGGCGGTGCCCAGGAAGAAGGACGCGTCCAGCGCATCCGACTCCTGCGGGTTCATGGCCAGGAAGCGCGACAGGTTCTCCACCACGGCGGGCATCTCGTTCTTGCGGAAGGCGATCTTCCCGCGCTCCAGGGCGGCGTCGCCCGTCTCGCGGCGCAGGATGGCGGCGCGGTCGTTCAGCGCCTGGCGCTCCAGCGAGGACAGCTTCTGCGTGTCCAGCTTCACCAGCGCGTCGATGCCCTTGAGGCGCTCGTCACCCGGCAGCGTGGTCATCATCTTGTAGACTTCGTTCGCGGCGCGCTGGGCCGTCAGGTGCGAGGTCGTGTCCGCGCGCTGCTTCTCCAGCTGCGCGGAGAGGTCCGCCACCTGCTTCTCCAGCCGCTCGCGCTCGTTGGTGTTGCTGGAGCTGCGCGCGCCGTTCACCAGCACCGCGCCACCGACCGCCAGAATCGCGAAGAGCGCGTAGGCCACCGCCGAGGAGAGCCACTGCCGCTTCTGGAAGTCCTCGTGACGCTTGCCGACCGCCTTCACCTCCGCGTGGAGGTTCTTCAGCAGGTTGTCCGTCTTGATGACGAGGTTGCGCGACTCGATGACCTCGCGGCGGAGCTCGGAGAGTTCCTTCTCAAGGTCGGTCTTCGGCTGTTCAGAGGGGGGCATGGACATCTTCCTGGGACCGGAAATGACTTCGGCCGACTCACGCATGCTAGGGGACTCTCCGGGATGAGGGGCGGGTTCTTTTTCCGCTCCCAAACAGGGCCCTTGGTGCCCACCATTCCCCGAAAGCCCCTGCTCCGCGCGCGCTCGCCTGCTTTCGTGTTGGAACTTTCCCAGGCCTCTAGAACGAGGCCATGGGACGGGACGGATTCGGCGGGAACGTATACGTCACACCGAGCGCGAACCAATTGCCTCCGTGGCTGAAACTGAAGGGCCCCTTGAACGCGTCGGTGTTCGGGGACTCCACGGGACCGCGAAGGAGCATGAAGCGGTACTCAGCGGTGATACCCCACTCCGCGGACAGGCGAAGCGTGGCGCCGAGCGAGCCCACCCAGGCCTGGGAGACCCGCTCCTGGATGGACGAGCCCTCGCGCGTCGAGGAGATGACCGCGGGCCCCGTGAGCACGCCCGCAGAGGGAATCAGCCCCTGCGGCCCGATGTCGAGCACGCCCTGGAAGCGCACGCCGAGCAGCGCGCCGTACGACACGGTGCTGACCTTGCGGGACACGGTGGTTCCGTCGGGCCCGGGCTCGGACAGGCGCAGGGTCTGCGCGGTGCCGAACAGGTCGATGCCCACCTCCACCAGGTCCGACATCGCGTACGCGAACGTGGCCACGCCCAGGGGCCCACCCGAGGACTCCGGCGCGCGCTCCAGGCCGTTGCCTGGCCCCTTGGCGCCATACCAGGCGTCGTAGAGCGTGCCGTTGGAGGTGAGCCGGTAGCCGGCCTGCACGGTGATGCGGCCCACGCCGTCCAGGTTGGTGGGAGCCCGCCCCGCGCTCCAATCGCCTTCTTCCTGGGCGAGGGCGGGCGCGGCGGCGAGGGCGAAGACGAGCGGCAGACGGCGGAGCATCAAGGCGCGGTTCCCGGGGCTTTCTGCCGGCACGGGCGCTCGCGGCCCGGTGCTACAGGCGTGTCGCACACCGTATCCGGGTACCTTGCCGCGTCAACTTTCCGGTCCGTCACCCGCCGTGTCGATTTCGCGCCCTGCTATTCGTCGCCATTTTGAACCCGACGTCCAAGGAGAACTCCCCATGCGCTTCATGATGATCGTCAAGGCCACCCCCGAGAGTGAGACCGGTCGCCTCCCGTCTTCGGAGGAGCTGGGCGAGATGGGCAAGTACAACGAGGAGCTGGTGAAGGCCGGCATCCTGCTCGCGGGTGAAGGGCTGCACCCCAGCTCCAAGGGGGCGCGCGTGACGTTCTCCGCCAAGGGCCCCACGGTGACGGATGGCCCCTTCGCTGAGACGAAGGAGCTGGTCGCCGGCTTCTGGATCATCGAGGTGAAGTCGCGCGAGGAGGCCATCGCCTGGGCGCGCCGCATCCCCTTCCGGGACGGGGAGGTGGAGATCCGCCAGGTCGCCTCCGCGGAGGACTTCGCGCCCAGCGACCCCACGGGCGAGCATCGCGCGAAGGAAGAAGCGCTGCGCGCGCAGGTCGAGGCGAAGGCCAAGGCCTGAGCCGTCAGCGAGCGCGCCGCTCCAGCTCCAGCAGCGGCATCTCCAGCACCACCACCGTGCCGTGCGTGCACGGGGGGGTGAAGTCCGCGCGGTCCAGTTCGCCCAGCAGCGCGCGCAGCTGCGCGTCGGTGAGCGGCGAAGAAGACGCGCGGCGCGCGGCGTGACAGGCCATCACGCGCACGGCCTCCGCCAGGCTCGTCACGTCCAGTGGAGCGCTGCGCGGTGGCAGCGCGCGTGACAGGGCCTCCAGGAGCGCGCGAGGGTCCACGCCCTCCAGGCCCGCCGGCACCGACTTGAGCGCGAGCGCCGTGCCGCCAAAGGGCTCCACGTCCACGCCCAGCTTGAGCAGCGCCTCGCGGCCGTCCACCAGCGCCTTCACCGCCGCCAGCGACAGGTCCACCGTGGTGCCGAACAGCGACGGCGGCGGCGCCTTCGTGTCGTCCTCCAGCCGCCGCAGGTACGCGGTGAGGCGCGCGCGCTCCAGCGCGGCGTGCGGATCCAGCACCACCAGCGTGCCGCCGGGGCCTTCACACACGTGGAAGCGGCTGCCCAACAGGCCCATGGGGCGCAGCGCCGCGAAGTAGCCCGGAGGCGGAGCCTCGTTGAGCTGCGGCTGCGCCTCGCCGAACCCGAGCGTGCGGCCCGGCACCTGGGGGCCCTGGAACGGACCGGGGAACGCGCTGCCCTGCGCTCCACCGTTCGGCGTGAAGTAGGACGGCGTCAGCGGGCGCGCGGGCGTCGAGCCTCCCGGTGCGTCCATCGCGGTGGGCAGCGGCGCGCCCCAGGTGGCCTCCTGCGCGCGGGTGAGGAAGCGCTCCACTGCGTGCGCGTAGTGCGCGGCGTCCCGGGGCTGCGGGTTGGCGGCCTGCTCCTCCGGCGAGCCCAGCCACGGGGCCGCGCGCAGCACGCGTGAGAGGGCGGCGCTGATCGCGTCCTGCACGCCGCGGGCGTCCGCGAAGCGCACCTCCATCTTCTGCGGGTGCACGTTGACGTCCACCGCGGCGGGCTCCACGTCGATGTGCAGCACCACCACCGGCTGGCGGCCCGCGGGCAGGAAGTCCTGGAACGCGCGCTGCACGGTGCTGATGAGGCCGCGGTCGCGGATGTAGCGGCGGTTGACGAAGGTGTAGAGGCCGCGCGCGTTGGGCAGCGTGTACTCCGGCGACGCGAGGTAGCCCGTGACGACCACGCCCAGCCGGCGCTCCTCCACCGGGAACAGGTGCGGGAAGGACGCGGGGCCCAGGGCCGCGGCGATGCGCTCGCGCGGATCATGTTCGGCGGCGGGGCTGGAGAAGAGCTCGTTGCCCTCGTGCGAGGCGAAGAAGCCGACCTCCGGGTGCGCGAGCGCCAGGCGCACCACGGCCTCCTCGCAGTGCTTGAGCTCGGTGGCGCCCTGGCGCATGAACTTGCGGCGCGCGGGCACGTTGAAGAACAGGTCCTCGATGGTGATGACCGTGCCCACGCGGGGCGGCGCGTCCTCCACCGTGGGTGGGCCTCCGCCCTCCACTGACACCTTCGTGCCCTCGTGCGCGTCCGGCTCCGCGGTGTGCAGCGTGAAGCGGGACACGGAGGCGATGGCGGGGATGGCCTCGCCCCGGAACCCCATGGAGTCGATGTGGAAGAGGTCGTCCAGTTCGCGCAGCTTGCTGGTGGCGTGGCGCTCCAGGCAGAGCGTGGCGTCCTCGCGGCTCATGCCGTGGCCGTCGTCGGAGATGGTGATGCGGCCCACACCGCCGGCCTCCAGCTCCACGCGCACGGTGCGGGCGCCAGCGTCGAGCGAGTTCTCGCACAGCTCCTTCACCACGGAGGCGGGGCGCTCCACCACCTCGCCGGCGGCGATCTTGTTGATGAGCACGTCGCTCAGGCGCGCGATTCGGGACATGGCGATCAGCCACCCTCCGCCACCTGGATGACGTTGTCCAGAACATCACGGGCGCACTCGGCTGACATTCCCGGACGGCTGGGCTAACACCCGCCCCTGCGAATGGAAGTGATCCGAGCAGGCAAGGGCCCGATGCGCATCGCGGTGACAGGCGCCAATGGCGACTACGGCAGGCTGCTCCTGCCCAGGCTGGAAGCGGACCCCGGCGTGGAGAGCATCCTCGTGCTGGACACGAAGGAGCCCCAGGGGATGAGCAAGGTGGAGTTCCACCGCGTGGACCTCACCCGCTACGACGCGGAGGGAGAATTGACGGACGCGCTCACCGAGCGCCCCGTGGACGCCCTCTTCCACCTGGCGTTCCTCTTCGGGCCCATCCTCAACGGCCCGCTGGCGCACGAGCTGGAAGTCATTGGCACCATGAACGTGCTGACGGCGGTGGGCCGCGCCCGGCTGCCCCGGCTGGTGGTGCCGTCGCTGACGGTGACGTACGGGGCACGGGGCAACAACCCGGCGCTCCTGCGCGAAGGCTCGCCGCTGTTCGGCTGTCCGCACAGCCGGTTCGTGAACGACAAGGTGGAGGTGGAGGGACAGGTGCGGGCCTTCCGCGAGCGCAACCCGGACACCCGCACGCTGGTGTTGCGCTTCGCTCCCCTGCTCGGCCCGAGCCTGGACAATCCGGCGACGCGGTTGCTGTCGCACGCGGTGGTGCCCACGCTTCTGGGATTCGACCCGCTCTGGCAGGCGATCCACGAGGAGGACGCGGGCCGGGCGCTGCACCTGGCCCTGCGGGCGGAAGCCGCGGGAGAGTTCAACGTCGTGGGGCGCGGGGTGTTGCCCCTGTCGGGGCTCATCCGCCAGGCGGGCGCGCAACCGCTCCCCTTGCCGGGGCCGTTGTTTCGTGGAGCACTTCGCGCGCTCGGGGTGGTGGGAGCGGGCACGTTGCCGGTGGCCCTGCTCGACTACATGCATTACTCCTGGGTCGCGGACGGGGAGCGCGCCGAGTCCGCGCTGGGGTTCGTGCCCCTCCACCATGTCAGGGACGCCGCCTCGGCGCTCAGAAGGAGCCAGTCATGACCAAGGGTGTCCTCGGGAATGATCCCTTCCAGCGGGGCGCCGCGCCTCGCACGGGCGAGGTGAAGGACAACGCGGCCGACCCGAAGGCCGCGAAGAAGTCCGCGGCGCCGAAGTCCGCGAAGGGCGCGAAGTCAGCGGGCAAGGCGAAGAGCGCCAAGGGTGGCGCGTCGAAGGCCGGCGCCCAGGCGAAGGCACCGAAGGGCGGCAAGGCCGCGGAGGCGAAGCAGGCCGCCGCGACGCCGAAGACACCCGCGGCCAAGGTCCACATGTTCGAGGCCCGCCCGGACGGACGCGGGAGCGCGCGGCACGAGCAGGACGCGCGCGACGGGGAGCACGCCTCGGAAGCGGAGCACGGGCGTCCGGCCGCGAAGACTGGCGCCCAGGATGCCGCGCACGCATCGGGCCAGCATCCCGCCGGCGAGGACGTCTCGCCCCTGCGCGAGCCCTCCGTGCCGGGCCCCGCCGCCGAGCCCCCGCCGTCGCGGCCCCAGGTGCTCGCGGACGAGGCGCGAGGCTCGCGCCCGAGGGAGCGCACGGTGGACCGCGCCCTGACGGAAGCCCTCGCCTCGGACGCGGCGGAGGCCGCCGCGAAGACGGCCGTGGATGAGCTGTTCGAGGGGCAAGAGGGCCCCGACCGCGACATCGAGCGCGTCCTCGCGACGGAGCTCGTGGCAGAGGTGGCCGAGTCCGCCGTGCGGCAGGTGCTGGAAGATGGCAATGGCGACGGCGCCGAGCGCGAGGTCGCCACCGCCGTCGCGACCCAGGTGGCCGAGGCCACCGCGGGCGTCGCCGTGGACGAGGTGCTGGACCGCCGCGCCAACGGCCCCGAGGAGCGCGCCCTCCCCTCCGCCGAGGATCGCGATGCGCGGGACCTGGACGAGGACGGCGCGGAGGCCTGGCCCGGCGACGCCTGGCTCCGCGACCCGAAGGACGTGCCTCCTCCCGAGGACACCGGGGACACCTGGACCGCTGACGCCTGGCGCCGCGACCCGGAGGGCATGGCCGCGCCGGAGGACCCCGACGAGGACGACGACCTGCTCACCGGCGTCGAGCGCGTCGAGGAGAACGGCGTGCACATCTCCGTCTCCATCATCGAGGGCGCCGCCCCCACGGACGTGGAGCCGGAGGTGGAGCTGCCCGACGAGACGCACGACGAGCTGCCCCCCAGCCGCCGGCCCCTGTCGCTCGTGGGCGACCCCGGCGAGGCGCCCCTCCAGGAGGAAGCGGAGCGGGATGCGCAGGGCTTCGACAGTCCGGAGGAGCCGGCCCCGCAGTCCGGCTTCGCGGGCCGCGCCGCGGGCATGTTCTCCCTGGCGAAGGAGATCGCCGGCCAGGCGCTCGCGAGCGAAGGCCTGGGCCGCGCCGTGGGCGCCATGCACGGCCTGATGGAGGCCGTGCGCACCAGCCTGGGCACCGGCGGCGGCAGCCGGCTGGATGACTACGGCAAGGACGCGGGCCTGGTGGAGAGCCTCCAGCCCGTCCTCGACTTCCTCTACGAGCAGTACTGGCGCGTCTCCGTGGAGGGCGTGGATCAGGTGCCGCTCGGCGCCTCCATCCTCGTCGCGAACCACTCCGGCGCCCTGCCCTACGACGGCCTCGTGATGGCGCAGGCGCTCCTGCGGGAGCGCCCGGATCTGCCCGAGGCCCGCTGGCTGGTGGAGGATCAGGTCTTCCACGCGCCCATGCTCGGCACCCTCTTCAACCGCCTGGGCGCCGTGCGCGCCTCGCCGGAGAACGCGCTGCGGCTGCTCGACGAGCACCGGCCGCTCGTCGTCTTCCCGGAGGGCTACCAGGGCGCGAGCAAGCCGTTCGCGGAGCGCTACCGCCTCAAGCGCTTCGGCCGCGGCGGCTTCGTGAAGCTGGCCCTGCGCACCGGCGCGCCCATCGTCCCGGTGGCCATCGTCGGCGCGGAGGAGACGTCCCCGCTGCTGGGCCGCCTCCCCGGTGGCTTCCTCGGGTTCCCGTCGCTGCCGCTCACCGCGCCCGGCCCGCTGCCCGCCAAGTGGACCATCCGCTTCGGCGAGCCCATCACCATGGAGGGCCTGCCTCCGGAGGCCGCGGACGACCTGGGCGAGGTGCAGCGGCTCACCGAGCGCACCCGCGAGTCCATCCAGGGCATGCTCCAGGCCCTGCTGCGCGAGCGCCGCTCCGTGTTCACGGGGTGAAGGCCGAAGGCAAGACACCCGGGGGCGTCAGCCGCAGATGCGGTTGCGCCCCTGGCTCTTCGCCGTGAAGAGGTGCTCGTCCGCCGCGCGCACCACCTCCGCGGGCTCGCGGTGGTGCGGCTCCAGCGTGGCCACGCCCATCGACAGCGTGACGGGGATGACCTGCTTGTCGAACTCGAAGCGCTGCCGCTCCACCAGCTTGCGCACCTTCTCCGCGAGCTGACGGGCGCCGGCCAGGTTGATCTCCGGCAGGAGCAGCGCGAACTCCTCACCGCCGTAGCGGGCGAAGACGTCCTCGCGCCGGATGCGCGTGCGCACCGTGGACGCCAGCTGCTTGAGCACCGAGTCCCCGGCCAGGTGCCCGTACGTGTCGTTCACGTCCTTGAAGTGATCCAGGTCGAACATCACCAGCGACAGCACGCGCTCGTAGCGGCGGCTGCGGGAGACCTCGCGGTCCAGCTGCTCGTCGAAGTAGCGGCGGTTGTAGATCTGCGTGAGGCCGTCCATGGTGGTCAGCCGGTAGATCTCGTCGTGGTACGCCGCCTCGATGTTGCCGCCCGCGATGAACTTGAAGATGGTGCGGCCAATCTTCACCAGGTCGCCGTTCTGCAGCGACCGCGCCGACGACGCGACGTCGTCGTTGACGAACGTGCCGTTGGTGGACCCCAGGTCCTCGATGCGCACGCCCTTGGTGGTGTTGGTGATGCGCGCGTGGTTGCGGCTCACCGCTTCCTGATCAATCTGGATGTCCGCCTTGGACGACCGGCCGATCAGCGTCTCCTCACGCGCCAGGTCGTACTTGCGCCCCAGGTCCAGGCCGTAGATGACCACCAGCGCCGCGTCCAGGTTGACGGGGCGCTCGGAGATCTTCGAGATGACGGTGACGACCGTCTCCTTCTGGCCCATGGAGCGAAACGTATCACCGCGCAATTCGCGAAAGCGAATTCACGGCCGGAACGGGTGCCCCGCCAGGTCGTAGACGCACTGACACCCCAGCACGTCAGGGCACCCGCACCGTGCGGGCGGCGCTGACCGCGGGCCGCAGCGGCAGCCCGAGCCCGTCCACCAGCGACGCCACCAGTGTGAGCTCCGCCCCGGAGCAGGCGGTGGGCAGGGAGAGCTCCACCTCGCCCGAGCCCGTGGCCACGTCGCCGCGCACCACCGAGAGGTCGCAGCCCGGGCCGCCATCACGAACGGTGAGCAGCACCCCACCCTCGTCGCCGTTGGCGGCGTCCGTCCCCACCTGGAAGCCGTCCACCCGCACGCGCACGGTGGCGGCGCGAGCCAGCGACGCACCCTCGGCGGGCGACAGCCATGTCACCTGGGGCCGGCCGTAGTTCAGCGTGGACGCGGCGCGCACCGACTCGGCGAGCCGCTCGGGCGCCATGCCCCCGGACTCCGCGAGCGCGGAGAGGTTCATCGAACGGCCGTCGGACATGGCCCCGGTCAACGCCTCCACCGACAGCGACGCGCGCGAGCCCTCCGTGTCGCCCTGGAAGGTGCGGTCCTCCAGGCCCGAGGGAGGCACGGGCAGGCGCACGCCGGTGACGGAGCGGCGGCCGTCCACCCAGACCGTCCAGCGCCGGCCGGCCGCGTTGGTGAAGGTCGCGCGCACGAGCGTCGCGCCCGGGAGGGAGGCGTCCATGCGCCACTCGCGCGGCAGCAGGCCGTGCCACGGCGACGCGTCCGGGTTGTAGCGGGCGCCCACCGGGATGCCGAGGAACATGTCCCCGAGCATCACCGGCTGAATGCCCTCTGGATCGAAGCGGGGCGCGTCCAGCGCCGTCATCACCGCGCTGGTGGCCAGGCCCACGGGCTCCTCGCCGCCCAGCGCTCCGGACGACGCGACCGCGACCAGCCGGTACGGCTGTCCCTCCAGGCCGTGATGGGCCGGCGCCATGCGCACGCGCACGAGGCCCGGCGAGGACAACAGGGGCTGCGTGTCCGTGTTCGGATCCACCGGGTTGGCGTTGACGGCGGCGCCCAGGCCCAGCGGCACCGTGCCCTGGCCAGGCGCGGTCACCGAGCCCACCACCAGCGCGCGACACAGGTAGCTGTCGCGGAAGCGCGGGAGCGGCGGGACGCGCACCACGAACGGGAAGGCCAGCGGCACCTGCTGGAAGTCCAGCGACGTGAGCGGCCCGGCAGGGGGAGTCATCCCCTCGATCGGCGCATACAGGGGGAAGCGCACGTCGCGCTGGACGGCGGAGGAGAACCGCCCCGACTGCGGCAGCGCGCGCGCCAGGAGCAGCAGCGGATCCGCGCTGGGATCCATCATCCCCGCCGGAAGCTCGCCGGACGGCACCTGCGCGGTGAGGGCCCAGGCGGTGCGCGTGCCACAGGTCCCCGCGCGCGTGGCCGTCTCCGGATCCGTTCCGTCCGCGAGCGCCGTGTCGCACACCCCGGAGATGCCCGGCACCTCCACGGACTCCAGCGGAAGGACGCCCAGCCCGTTCACCCAGACGTTGGCGGGCATCTGGAACGGGCGCATCACCCCTCTGAGCGAAAGCTCCACGTTCCGGTCGGGCCCCTGCACCTGGGCGGGGGCCGCTTCGGACAGGAGGCCCGGCACGGACAGCCCCGCCATCCCCAGGGCCAACGCGCCGCCCGTCCCCACGGGCGCGAGGTGGGTGAACCGGGCGCTCACTCCGCCCACGCGGTCCGCCGGGTTGCGGCGCAGCGGCAATCGCAGGTCCCGCGAGCCGCTCATGTCGTAGTTCGCCACGGTGAGGTAGCCGAAGTCCGGATGGAAGACGGACACCGTCGAATCGCTCCGGGCCGCCAGCACGGCCACGCCCAGCGCGTCCGTGGGCTCGCGCGCCGTCACGCCACCCAGCGCGTCCGCCACCACCACCGAGGCCCCCTCGACGGGGTATCCCGAGAGCGCGTCCGTCACCACCACCCGCACCTGCTCCGAGGCCGTGTGCGGGGGCAGCACGGTGACACGCGCACGGCACGCGACACTGCCCACCCGGGCCTCCACCGCCTCCTCCTCCGCGCCCGCCGTCTCCAGCGTGAACGTGGCCCCGGAGCCGGTGCCTCCGCCCTTCACGCGCGCCGACACGGCGGACCAGGTGAGCCCGTTCCGCGGGACGAAGGGCTGGCCCGCGGCATCGGACACCCAGGCCTCGAAGCGCAGGGGGGTGCCCACGGGCGCGATGATGCGCTCGGGCACCACGCGGCAGGCCGCGGCGCTGGACGACGGCGGGGGCGGCCCACAGGCGCCGTCGCGGCACAGCTCCCCGTCCTCGCAGTCACCGTCTCCGGTGCAGAGGGCGGGGACGCAGCGGCTGGCGTCACAGCGGCAGCCCAGCGCCTGCGACTCACAGGCGGCGATGGTGTTGAGCTCCCCGCGGCGCTTCACCGAACAGTCGAGGTCCGTCCGGCACGCGGGCTCACAGCGCGACAGGGCGGTGTTGCAGAAGAACAGCGCTGGATCCGCGCAGTCCTGATCCACCGTGCAGAAAGCGTCCGCCCTGCCCCCATGGATGAACGGCGCATCCATGTCGGACATCGCGCAGCCCATGGCGCACGCCAGCAGGCATGCGAGCACGAGGCCGGGGGACCGGACCGGATGGGGGATGGAACGCATGGGAACTCCGAGGGGGACCGGCCTTGCCCCGACCTTACAGGGGGAAGGACCGCGACGCGACCGGCGATGGCACCGGAACCGCCTTCGCTGGACACCCCGCACCGGGGCGGAACCGGGGCCCCGGGAAAATCGGACGGGCGGGCAGGCAAGTGTCGGTTGGCTTCCGTCGCCAGGAGTTCCAGAATCGCCCGACGATGGCGCGTGGTGAACCGAAGACCTTGGAGAGCCTGCTGCCCCGGGTGCTGGCGCGACTGGCGGGAGAGTCAGGCCGCGCGTCGTCGCTGATGCCGCTCTGGACCGCCGCGGTGGGAGAGAACATCGCGCGCCACAGCCGGCCGCACCAGTTGGAGGGAAGCACGCTGATCATCACCGTGGAGAGCGCCGAGTGGGCCCAGGTCCTCTCCCGCCAGGCCGACTCCCTGCTCGAGCGGATCAACGAGAAGCTGGGCGCTGGCACCGTGAAGGCGCTCGTCTTCCAACTGGAGTCGCGATGAAGCGCGCGCTCCTGGGCTTGCTGCTCGCGGGTGCCTCCGTCCTTCCCGCGTCCGCCGCGCCGCCGTCCCCGGCGGTGGCCTCCGTGTCCGTCCCCGCCCCGGAGGGCCATGCGCCCCCGCCCCCCGTCCCTCAGGAGACGCCCCAGGCCCAGGAGGCCCGGGCCCGGCTGCACGTGCTGCGCGAGTTCGAACGCGTGGGCCGCCGCGCCCCCACGAGCGACAAGGCGCTGGAGGCCGCGGCCCGGAGGCTCGCGCGCGAGGCGCTGAGCGAGTTCACCACCGGCGCCCCGGATCTGCTCACGTTGACGGAGGCGGTCAGCGACTCGGGCGCCGCGGATCCTTCCCCGAAGGTGCTGGTCATCCGCGCCTGGGTGCACGCGCACGCCATCGAGACGTTCCTCGCCCGCACGGACTTCAACGACGAGCGTGTGAGCCACTTCGGCGTGGGCGTGGCCTTCCTGGGCGAGCGCGCCGCGCTGGTGCTGCTCGTCGCGGACCGAAAAGCGGAGGTGCTCCCCTTCCCCCGGGTCATCGCCAAGGCCGGGACGGAGAAGCGCGTGTGCGGACGGCTCGTGCCGCCGCTGCTCAGCCCGCAGGTCTTCGTCACCCGGCCGGATGGGGAGGTGGAGGCCGTGGCCCTGAGCCGCGCACCCTCCGGCACCAATGGCTTCTGCGCCCTGGTGGGCTTCAACACTCCCGGCAGCTACACCGTGGAGGTGGTGGGCCAGGCGAACGTGGGGCCGGAGGTGGCGTCGCTGTTCCTGGTGCAGGTGGGAGCCCGTGCCGCGCGCGGCGGACAGGAGTCCCAGCGCGAACCCACCACGCTGGCCGAGGCCCGCACCGCCATCTACGAGCGCATCAACACCCTGCGCCGCGCGCACCAGCTGCCGGAGCTCACGCCAAATCCCACGCTGGAGGACGTGTCGCTGCGCTACAGCACGCGCATGGCGACGGAGGGCTTCTTCGCGCACATCGCGCCGGACGGCTCCACGCTCACCCGCCGCCTCCCGGAGGGCACGCGCTACGTGCGCGCCGGAGAGAACCTGGGGCTGGCGGCGGGCCCGCTCGCGGCGCACTTCGGCATCGAGCACAGCCCCGGCCACCGCAAGAACCTGATGGACCCCGCGTTCCGCTTCATGGGCGTGGGCGTCGTCTTCCATAAAGTGGACGGCCGCGACCAGGCGGTCGTCACGGAGGTGTTCACCGCGGCCCCCCCCGGCGCGACGCTTCCGTCGGACCCGGTGTCGGACGTCTACGACGCCCTGTCCCGGCACCGCGCCACGCTCAAGCTGCCGCCCCTGGCGCGCAGCGAGGCGCTGGAGCGGCTGGCGCGCGACCACGCCCGCCGCGCGCTGGCGCAGGACGAGCCCACCGCCGGAGACGGAGACCCGTCCCCGCTGCACGAGCGCGTGTTCTCCGCGCTGCCGGACGCGGGCACCGCTTCGGTGGATTTCTTCGTCGTGGGAGACCCGAGCGCCGTACCGGAGTCACGCAGCCTGGCCACCGCCACCTACACCCGGGTAGGCGTGGGGCTGGTGCGGGGCAACTCCAAGCGCTTCGGCCAGGGCCAGTACTGGGTGGCCGTCATCTACGCCGCGGTCCCCTGAAGCGGAGGCTTCCGGGAGGAACGCCGACGCGGACGCCGGTCACGACCGGGCTTCGGGCGTGACCGGGTGCAAGCTCGCGCGGGCCCGGTGGAACGGGCCCCATGTCAGACGTCCCGGTTAGACAGGACGGCGCTGCGTGGCGTACGCCTCCAGCCCCATCTGCGGAGGAGCGAGGTTGGCGTACATCGGGCACTTCATGCACGTGAACGACTGCCAGCCGCGACGGACGGCCTCATCGAGGCAGTTGTCGTAGTGGTTGCAGTTCAGGTTCCGATGCGTCTCGACGCCTGCCCGCTTCGGGCCGGCTTCGGGATTGATGGTCTGCGGCAGATCGGATGGACACGGCTTCATGGAGCCTCCCCTATGAGCTGTTTCCCCCCCCGAGGTCTGTGAACGAGCAGGTGCTACCGACGACAGGTCTTCCTGCGACGACAGGTCTTCCTGACACGACGGCGGTCCGGAGTAGCGCTCAACAGCGGCGCAACGTAAGGATTCCCTCCGGATAGCGCAACGGGCCGACAACCCCGCGGGACCAGCCCGTGGGCGCGGGATCTAGGACTTGTCGGGCCGACTGTCAAACCGACCCCCGCCCACCTGGTGGGGAATGTCGACTGCAAACCTCTCGTTCCGAAGCCGCAAGGCCGCGAAGTGAAAGGAAGAATCCCATGAGTTGGACCGGCTGGGTGGCGGGTTGGGTGACGGGGGTGGCGCTGGGGCAGTCCCCGGCGACGCTGGAGGCCGTCCGCCTGCACCGGTCCGACGCGGCGGCGCTCGCCCGGGCGGAGCTCGCCGCGTGCGAGCAGGCGAAGTGCCCGGACGCGGGCCGCCTGGGCCTGCTCGCCGGGACCCTGGTACTTTCGGACGGGGACGCCGTTCAGGCGCGGGACCTGCTCACCCGCCACGCGCCCCCCGCGCCCCTTGAGGCCTTCCACGCCTTCTACCTGGGCCAGGCGCGCTTCTACGCGGGCGACCCCAACGGCGCGGCGAAGGACTTCGAGCGGGCCCTGGAGAAGGCCTCCCCCGCCCTGGCCGTGCGCGCCCGCGCCCGCCTGGGTGAGTCCCTCCTGGACGCACACCGGCCCAAGGACGCGGCCCCGGTGCTGGAGTCCGCGGCGGCGGCGCAGCCCACCCCGGAGCTGCTCTTCCAGCGCGCCCAGACGCGCGCGGCCACCGGCAACGCGGCGGGCCTGCGGGCGGACCTGAAGACGGTGGCGCTGCGCTTCCCCACCCACCCCTACGCGAACGAGGCGCTGGAGCAGCTGGCCGCGCTGAAGCCCGCGGTGAAGCTCACCCTGCCCGAACACCTCCAGCGCGCCCGGGGCCTCCTCTCCGACGGCGCGGCGGCGCGGGCCGAGGACGAACTCCTGACGGCGGAGAAGCAGGGGCTGGTGAAGGGCGCGCCCGCCCAGGCGCAGGTGGCGCTCCTGCGCGCGCAGGTGCTCTTCGCGCGGGGCAAGCGCGAGGAGGCGGAGAAGGCGCTCGCGGTGGCGCGCAAGGGGCCGCCGGCCATCGCCGCGGAGGCCGCGCTGGTGGTGGCGCGCCGGGCGCTGCGCTCGGACGACAACGAGAAGGCGCGCAAGCTGATGGCGGCGCTGGACAAGGCCTATCCCTCCCAAGCGGCTGGTGAGGAAGGCGCGTTCTTCGCCGCGTGGTTGGACTTGCAGGGCGGCCGCTTCGAGGACGCGGCGAAGTCCTTCGCGGACTACGAGAAGCGCTACAAGGGCTCGCGCCGCCGCGACGAGGCGATGTGGTTCCGCGCCCTCTCGCACATCCGGCTGGAGCAGTACGCGAAGGCGCGCCAGGCGCTGGACGACCTGGTGACGGCCTATCCGAAGACGAGCATGGCGCCGCAGGCGCGCTACTGGCAGGCGCGCACGGAGGAGCTGGGCGGCGGCAAGCCGGCGACTTTGGGGCCCGCCTATGAGGCCGTCATCAGCGCGGCGCCCGCGTCGTTCTACGCGCTGCTCGCCACGGAGCGGCTGCGCGAGCTGGGACGCACGCCGCCCGCGGCCTTCCCGCAGCCTCCGAAGCAGCTCACCCTCCCCCGCCCGCCGGAGCTGGAGCTGGCGGTGGCACTGACGCGAGCGGGCCTCTTCCGCGACGCGGCGGACGAGGTGCAGTCGCGCGTGTCAGGCCTGCGCGGCGCGGACCAGGCGCTGCCGTTCGCGCACGCGCTCTTGCAGCTGGGCGAGTTCGGCCACGCGCACGTCGTGGCGGCGCGCCACCTGTGGGGCCGGGCCTTCGGGGCGAAGGCACCGGACGCGCTGGCCGCGTTCTACCCGCGCGCGTTCGCCCAGGCGGTGGAGACGGAGGCCACGCGGCAGGCGCTGGATCCGTTCCTCGTGTGGGCCATCATGCGGCGGGAGAGCGCCTTCCGCCCGGAGGTCATGAGCGCTGCGGACGCGCGCGGCCTCATGCAGATCATCCCGCCCACGGCGACGGAGATCGCCCAGAAGATGGCGGAGCCCGCGCCCGCGCCCGCGGACCTGTTCGCCCCGGAGCGCAACATCCGCTACGGCGCGTGGTACCTGGCGCAGCTGATGAAGCGCTTCGCGCACCCGGCGCTCGCGGCGGCGGCCTACAACGCGGGCCCCAAGGCGGCGGTGCGCTGGACGCAGGAGCGCGGCAGCCTGCCCCTGGACCTGTTCGTGGAGTCCATCCCGTACCGGGAGACGCGCGGCTACGTGAAGCAGGTGATGGCGGACCTGTACCTCTACCACCGCTTCTACGAGAAGGACGGCACGCAGGCCCGCCTGACCATGACGGTGCCCGCCCCCAACACGGACGGCGTCAGCTTCTGACGGAAGGCCCGAAGCTCGGGCGACGACTTCAGGCGCCGCGCGAGGCCCGGCGGCGCTCGACTTCGTGCTCCAGCGACTGGACCACCTCCGACAGCGGCATGCTGCTGGAGTCCACGTGCACCGCGTCCTCCGCGGGCCGCAGGGGAGCGACTTCACGGCCGGAGTCCGCGGCGTCGCGGCGCGTCTGGTCCTGGAGGACGCCCTCCAGGCTGCTGTCCACGCCCTTCTGGAACAGCTCCTCGAAGCGGCGGCGCGCGCGCACCTCCGGGTTCGCCTGGAGGAAGAACTTCACGTCCGCGTCCGGGAACACCACCGTGCCGATGTCCCGGCCCTCCAGGATGGCGCCCGACGCCGCCTCCAGCGCCAGCCGCCGCTGGAGCGCGAGCAGCCCCGCGCGCACCACCGGCCGCCCGGACACCTGCGACGCCCCCATGGAGATGGGCGGCGTGCGGATCTCCGACGACACGTCCTCGCCACCCAGGAAGACGTGGTTCTCCTCGCCCACCACCTGGAAGTGGATGCGCACGCGCCCGAGCAATTCACCCAGCTTCGCGTCGTCGTCGAAGGCGATGCCCTCGCGCGAGGCCATCAGCGCCACGCAGCGGTAGATGGCGCCGGTGTCCACCAGCGCGAAGCCCAGCCGCCGCGCGAGCAGCTTGGACACGGAGGACTTGCCCGCTCCGGCCGGTCCGTCGATGGCGACGATGAACGGACGCGTGCTCATGACAGGACCTCCTTCAGCGCGGCCACGCAGCGCGCGTTCTCCTGGGGCGTGCCCACGGAGATGCGCAGGCAGTTCGGGTGGCCGTTGCCCGCCATGGGCCGCACGATGACGCCCCGGCGCAAGAGCTGCTCGTACACCTCGGCCCCCGGACGGTGGCAGTCCACGAAGACGAAGTTCGCGTGGCTGTCCGTCAGCGTGAGCCCCAGCTTCAGCAGCTCTTCTCCGTAGAAGCGCAGGCCCGCGCGGTTGTTCTCACGCGTGCGCTGCACGTGCTCCGGGTCCTCCAGCGCGGCCATGCCCGCTGCCTGCGCCACCGTCGTCAGGTTGAACGGCATGCGCGTGCGGTGCACGTAGCCCGCGAGCTTCGCGTCCATCACCGCGCTGCCCAGGCGGATGCCGGCCAGTCCGTGGATCTTGCTGAAGGTGCGCAGCCCCACCAGGTTCGGGTGCGCGTGGAACAGCTCCACTGCGCTCGCGTAGTCGGGCCAGTGCACGAACTCCGCATAGGCCTCGTCGTGGACGACGAGCACGTCCTTCGGCACCGCCGCGAGGAACGTCTCCAGGTCCTTGCGCCCGAAGGTGGTGCCCGTGGGGTTGTCCGGGTTGGCCAGGAACACCATGCGCGTGCGCGGCGTGACGGCGCGGGCCATGGCCTCCAGGTCGTAGCGGAAGCCCTCGCGCATGGGCACCTCCACGAACGCACGGCCGTGCGCCTGCGCGGAGATGCGGTACGCGGGGAACGAGCCCTTGCACAGGAGGATCTCCTCCTCGGGCGTCGTGAACGTGCGCATCAACAGCTCGATGAGCTCGTTGGAGCCGCTGCCCAGCACCACTTCCTCCGGCTTCACGCCCAGGTGCGCGGCGAGCTTGCGCACCAGGTGGAAGCTGGTGGCGTCCGGATACAGGTGCACCTGCGCGGCGGCGTTGCGCATGGCCTCCACCGCGCGGGGCGACGGGCCCAGCGGGTTCTCGTTGGAGGCCAGCTTGATGACGCCTTTGAGGCCGTACTCCCGCTCGGTCTCCTCGATGGGCTTGCCCGGAACGTAGGCCTTGAGCGTCTCGACGTAGGGAGGAACGAGCGGTCGCATGGGAGAGGAGCCTCTATTTGCCGGTGAACACGCCGAAGGCGCGGAACTTGTTGTAGCGGTCGCGCACCAGCGCGTCCGGATCCAGCTCCGCCATCTGGCCCAGGTGCTTGCGCAGCGTCTTGCCCAGCGACTCCGCCGCCTTGGCCGGATCGCGGTGCGCGCCGCCCGGAGGCTCCGGGACGACCTCGTCGATGATCTTCATCTCCAGCAGATCCGGCGCGGTGGGGCGCATCGCGTCCGCGGCCTTGTCCGCCTTGCTGGCGTCACGGAAGAGGATGGACGCGCAGCCCTCCGGGGTGATGACGGAGTAGACGCTGTTCTGGAGCATCAGCACGCGGTTGCCCACGCCGATGGCCAGCGCGCCGCCGGAGCCGCCCTCGCCAATCACCGTGGAGATGATGGGCACGCGCAGCCGGCTCATCACCTCCAGGTTCACGGCGATGGCCTCCGCTTGGCCGCGCTCCTCCGCGCCGATGCCCGGGTACGCGCCCGGCGTGTCCACGAAGGTGAGGATGGGCTTCTCCATCCGCTCGGCCAGCTCCATCAGCCGGCGCGCCTTGCGGTAGCCCTCCGGGCGCGGCATGCCGAAGTTGCGGGCCATGTTCTCGCGCGTGTTGCGGCCCTTCTGGTGGCCGATGAGCATCACCGTCTTGCCGTCGAAGCGCGCGAAGCCGCCGACGATGGACGGATCCTCGCCGAAGTGCCGGTCGCCGCACATCTCGAAGAAGTCCGTGAACAGGTGCTGGACGTAGTCCAGGAAGTACGGACGCGAGCTGTGGCGCGACAGCTGCACCATCTGCCAGCGGGACAGGTCGCTGAAGATCTCCGTCTGGAGCTTCTTCGCCTTCTTCTCCAGCTTGGAGATTTCGGAGGAGAAGTCCACGGTGCCGCTGGTGGAGAGGGCCTTCAGCTCCTCGATCTTCTTCTCCAGCTCGATGAGCGGGCGCTCGAAGTCGAGCGCGTAGCCAATGCCGGTTGCCATGGCGCCGAACTAGCACCAGGGTTCAGGCCAATCAACGCGCAAGCGATTACGCACCCCCTGGAATGTCCGGGGAGTCCGCCCGTCTGGAGCCACATGGTCCTCGCCCTCTCCCTGCTGGCCCTGACGCTGTCCGCCGCTCCGGCGGCGCCCTCTTCCGGCCGGGCCCTCAACACGCAGGGGTTCCGGCTGTACCAGTCCGGCCACTATCCAGCGGCCCTGGAGAAGTTCCAGGCGGCCGCCCGGGCCACCCCGGACTACGCGCTGGCCCACTACAACGCCGCCGCCACCCTGGGTGTCCTGCGCAAGCAGGGCAAGGTGTGCGAGTACAGCGCCCACCGCGACGTCATCGTGGAGAAGCTGGCCACCGCCGTGCGCCTGGACGCGCGCCGCCTCCAGCGGGCGAAGGAGGACCGGGATCTGGACGTCATCCGGGACACACTCGGCTGGCAGAAGCTGCTGGGCCGCACGCCCGAAAAGGAGGCCGACGTGCCGGCCCTCCTGCGGGCGGTGTCCTGGTACGGCCCCGGCGTGGGCGTCTACGGCACCACCCGTGCCCTGAAGTTCCAGGACGGGGGCCGCGTGGAGCTCTGGAAGAAGGACGTGGACGACTCCGGCACGCCCCGCGAGTCCCGGACCCCGGGCACGTACACCGTCCGGGGCCGCACGGTGGAGGTGAAGCTCCCCAACGCCGCGCCCGTCACCGGCACCCTCAGCGAGGCGGGCGCCCTCACCTTCCCGGAGCCCCTGGGCGGCTTCACCGACAGCCCGTCGGAGTGCGACGCCTGAGGTGAGGCGCCGTGAAGTGACGCCCCGTGCACGCCTACCCGCGTCCACGGGACACCGCCCTGGCGCGCCTGCCTGCCGGTGCCCACCTTCTCCCGGTAGCCGAGGGGGGAAGCCGTGCACCGACTCAACGCCAGACACTGGGGGCTGGTCGCCATCGTCGCGGTCGCGCCCGTCGTCCTTGCCTTCGTGCTGGGAGCCTCGGCGCCCCAGCTGCTGGAGCCGGTGCTCGGCACGCCGGTGGGAGGGCTGAGCTGGGGACTGGCCACGGTGCTGGGGCTCGTGGGCGGCGCCCTCTTCGCGCGCATCCTCGCGGCCCTGCAGCGCCCGCGCATCCAGGCGTCGCCCGTGCTGCGCATGTTGGGCACGGTGGGCGGCGCCAGCGTGGTGGTGACCCTGTGCATCGTGCCGGCGGTGGCGCTGATGCTCCTGGGTCCGGGCTGGGTGCTCCAGCAGCACCTGAAGGTGCCGGCGGCCCCGACGGCGCGCTCACTCGAGGCGACCGCCGTGGACCTGCTGGGCCAGGTGCGCCGGGCGGATCCCCACCGGCTGCCCCTGTCCCTACTGCTGCCGGGCCCCCACTAAGGAGCCCGGCGCGGCGGAAGACTCAGGCCGCCTTGATCTTCGCCGGCGGCGCGGACAGCGCGTACCAGGCGGTGCGGAACGCCTTCAGCTCGCGCAGCCCCGCGGGGTGACGGCCCAGCGCGGGCGCCATCGTCACGGGCAGGCCAATCTTCTTCTCCATGGCCTTGGCCGCGTTCAGCTCCAGCTTGCGGCGGTTCTCGCACTTCTCGCAGGTGGACTTGGGGCCCACGCGGTTGACGAGCACCCGCTCCACCTGGAGCTTCTTCTCCTTGAGGTACTCCACCAGCCGCTCCGTGCGGGACGACGCCAGGTCCTCGCCGCGCGTGACGACCACGAAGCGCGACTCGCTGGGGGACGCCAGCGCGTCCTCGAAGCGCTTCACGTGCTTGAGCATCGCCGCCAGGTCATCCGCCAGCTCGCCCAGGCCCTTGGCCCGGTGCTTGTTGAGGATGCCGTGCAGCGCGCCCAGCCACGTCTTCGCCGTGTCCGCCAGCTCCACCACGCGCACGTTCATCACCTGAGGTGACGAGTCCACCACGATGCGCTTGAAGCGCTCCTGCACCAGCGCATCCGTCAGCACGGACATGGCCGCCAGCTCGTCGATGCCCGGGGGCGCGCACTCCAGCAGGTTGCGCAGGTAGAGCAGGTCCGCCGGCACGTCGTTGCCCGCCTTGGGCGCGCCCTCGAAGGCCTTCTCCGCCTTCTCCTTCAGGCGCTTGCGCAGGGCGTTGAACCAACCCGCCATGTCCAGCTCGCGCGCGTACAGGCCCTTGGTGCCCTTCACCTGGGTTTCGGTGTCGGTGAGCCGGCTCTGCAGCACGTCCGACAGCGAGTGCGCGGGATCCGTGGAGATGAGGAGCACCGGCCCCTCCTTCTCCGTCAGCGTCACGGCCGCGGCGGCCGCGCAGGAGGACTTGCCCACCCCGCCCTGCCCCACGAAGAAGATGAGCCGCGTGGGCGGCAGCGGAGGCGCCGCGATGGGGGGCATGGACGGGGCGCGCACCAGCGCCGGAGGCCCTTCGGCCGCGCTGAACTCCAGCGCCTTGGTCTCCTTGCCCGCCGCCCACTCCTTGGCGAACTCCTTCAGCCCGTCCAGCCCCCGGGGCGCCACCTCGCGGCGGCCCAGCAGGTTCACGGGCACGGTCTTGTCCAGCGCCTGGTACTTGCGCACGTGCGGCGCCTGCAGGCCGCGGCGGCCCTGGCACGCCTGACAGCCCTCGTGGTCCTCCACCTGGTTGACCACCACCTCCGTCACCGGCAGCCCGCGCTCGCGCAGCTGGGTGAAGTACATGCGCGTCTGCGCTTCGGGCACCGGCTCCGCCAGCGCCACCAGGTGGAACGCCGTGCGCGCCGGATCCTTCAGCAGCGCGAGCAGCTTCTCCGCCTTCTGGCCCACCTGCTCCAGGAAGCCGCCCGAGCCCTCCGCCGCCGCGGCGGCAGCGGCCGCCTTCTTGCCCTTGCCACTGGGGGCCGGGGCGGCGCGGTCCTGGCCCGCCTTCACGAAGCCCAGGAACTTGCGCAGCTGCGCAGGCATGTCGAACAGGCGCAGCGTGTGGCTGGTGGGCGCCGTGTCCACCACGATGCGATCGTAGTCACCGGACTCCAGCAACTCCACCACGTGGAAGAGGGCCACCAGCTCCTCCAGCCCAGGCACCGCCTGCTGGTAGAGCTTGCCCATCTCCTCGTCCGACAGGTGCGTGCCCTTCACCGCCGCCTTCGCCAGCGCCGGCAGGTACTCCGCCAGGAACGGCTTGAGCAGCGCGGGCGGGTTCAGCTCCGCGCCGAAGAGGCCGCCCTCGCCCTTGCCCGCCTGGAGCTTGGTGGGCTTCGCCGGCAGCTTCTTCTTCACGAGGTCCGACAGGGACTGGACCGGATCCAACGAGACGACCAGCACCCGGTGCTTGGGCACTTCTTCGGAGAGCCTCACCGCGTACGCTGCCGCGAGCGTGGTCTTGCCAACCCCGCCCTTGCCACCGAAGAAGTGAAGTACTCTCGCGTCGCTCATTGCGTTGTGGCCTTCCTTGTGCCCCCCCGGCGGCACCCCAGATGACTCACGTCGGACGACCGCACCATGGGGGGCGGACGTGGCCCGAAATGAAACGTCCCGGCCGGGCCCTCACCAACGGGTGGGAGAGGTCCGGAGGATCCCCCGTCCAGGGGGGAAAAGTCAAGAATTGACAGGGGTTTTCGAGACCTCCCCCGCCCTTTTAAACCGGCTTGGGGAGGCCCCGTGCGCGCTCTCCAGGAGCCCTGCCAAGGGCCCGGAATCCGGGCCTTCTTGCCTACCCGTCAGGTCAGCGGCGAGCGGCCTCGGGCCCCAGAGGGGGCGCGGATCAGCGGGTCAGGAAGCTGCTGGCGCTCATGGGGCCGTCGTTGCCCTGTCCCCCCAGGGGGCTGCCACCACCCGGGGTGCCCTGGGCCCGGTTCTCCGCCGCGTAGCGGTTGAGCTTGTTGTAGAGCGTCTTCTCGCTCACCCCCAGCACCTCCGCCGTGCGGGCCTTATTGTTCCCGTTCCGCTGGAGGCTGCCCAGGATGTACTCGCGCTCCACGGCGTCCAGGCTCAGGCCGAACGGCAGCTTGAACGTGTGGCGCTCCGGGCTCTTGCCGGCCATGTCGGGCGGCAGGTGCTCGCGGGTGATCAGCTCCCCGTCGCAGAGGATGACGGCGCGCTCCACGGCGTTGCGCAGCTCGCGGATGTTGCCCGGCCAGTCGTAGTTCTTGAGCACCTCCATCGCTTCCGGGTGCACGCCGGACACGCGCTTGGCCGAGTCCCCGCGGAACTTGTCCACGAAGTGCTGGACCAGGATGGGCACGTCGTCCCGGCGCTCGCGCAGGGGCGGCAGGTGCAGCTGGAACACGTTGAGGCGGAAGTAGAGGTCCTCGCGGAAGCGCTGGTTCTTGATCTCCTGCTTCAGGTCGCGGTTCGTGGCGGACAGCACGCGCACGTCCACTTCGATCTCCACCTTGCCACCCAGGCGGCGCAGGCGGCCCTCCTCCAGCACGCGCAGCAGCTTGGCCTGCAGGTCGATGGGGATCTCACCCAGTTCGTCCAGGAAGAGCGTGCCGCCGTGGGCCATCTCGAACACGCCCGGGCGGCGCTGATCCGCGCCGGTGAAGGCGCCGCGCTCGTGGCCGAAGAGCTCGGACTCAATCAGCGTCGCGGGGATGGACGCGCAGTTGATGGCGATGAAGGGCTTGTCGCGGCGCAGGGACAGGTTGTGCACCGTGCGGGCGACCACTTCCTTGCCCGTGCCGGACTCGCCGCTGATGGAGACGCTGGCCTTGGAGGGGGCCACCTTCTCCATCATCTCGATGACCTTTCGCATCCCGGTGGAGCCGGCGATGAGGTCCGTGGAGCCCAGCTGCTTGAGGCGGCGCCGGAGCGTCTGCACCTCGCGCATGGTCTCCTTCTTCTCCAGCGCGCGGTCGATGCAGACCTTGAGCCGCGCGGTGTCCAGCGGCTTCACGATGAAGTCGTAGGCCCCCTCGCGGATGGACTCCACGGCGGTGTCGATGGTGCCGCGGCCGGTGAGGAACACCACCGGGCAGTCCGGCAGCTCCTCGCGCAGGTTGCGCAGCAGCCACAGACCGTCCGTCTCCGGCATGGCGAGGTCCGAAAGGACGACGTCGGGCCGGAACTCACCGGCCTTGCGGAGGGCGTCATGCCCGTCGAACGCGGTCTCGACCTTGTGACCCCAGGCGGACAGCATCTCCGCCAGGGCCTCGCAGGTCTCACGTTCGTCATCCACGGCCAGGATTCGTGCGCTGCCCAAGGTGAAAACCTCCACTGCGATGAAGCGTGATGAAACCGGATGGAAGACCGACCGCGCCGTCAGCGGGAGAACCTCAGGCGCGCGGGAACACGAGGCGGCACGTCCCCGCCTCCACGAAGAACTCGATGCCCAACTGGGCCGCGCGGAGCGTCAGCGCGGCCACGGTGTCCGTCGCCCGCTCGGGCGCCGAGGAGCCGTCCAGCACCTCCAGCACCGCGCTCGCGCCCTCCGCGCGGACCGAGACGACCACGGTGGAGCCAGAGTCCGCGCGCTGGAAGGCGCGCATCAGCACCTGCACCAGGAAGAACCCCAGTTCGGTGGTGTCCTCCATGCGGGCCTGCACGTCCGGCTCGATGTCGCGCTGGACCTGGAGGCGGCGCCGGCGGCTTTCATGGCCCAGCACGTCCAGGGCCTTGCCGGTGGCGTCCGACAGCGGCGCGTCCCCGGAGGGGCCCGCTCCGCGAAACACGATGAAGTCCGAGAAGAGCTTGAGCAGGCCGTCCACGCGGGCGATCTGCTCGCGCATCGCCTTGAGGTTCTTCTCCTGGGTGGCCGGCACCTGGCCGGACTCGCCCTTGAGCTTCTCGGAGAGCACCTCGAGATGGATGGCGAGCGCGTTGAGCGGGTTGCGCACGTCGTGCAGCAGGCTGTCCATCAAGGGCGGAACCGCGTCGTAGCGGGCCGCGCCCACCACCGGGTCCGACACATCCTGGACAGAAGGCACACTGCTAGCCATGAGAGATGAGTTAACCACCTGGAACTCCTAGGAATTTCCGTCGCCCCACCCCCGCCGCCGCCCTACCGAGGCCAGGATTTAGGGAGCACCCCTGGGATCGTCAACCCTGGGTCGGTAATTCTTGCCGGAGTTCTAAAATTCCCGTGTCGGAACAGCCACTTAGGAGCACTCACAAGTGTCATTCAACGAACGGGAACCCCATCCCGGGCGATCAGCGCGTCCAGGGGTTGTCCACCCCCGGACAGCGCGTCCGCCCTCAGGTCCCGGTGGCGGGCGAGGGAGGCTGCGCGGCGGCGCCCACGCCCACGAGCTGGAGGCCCAGCCGGGCCGCGTACTCGAAGATGCGAGGGTCCCGGTAGAACTCGCCAAAGACGATGCGGGTGCAGCCGCTGTTGGCGATCAGCTTGAAGCACGGCCAGCAGGGGCTGGCGGTCGTGTAGATGGTCGCCCCGTCGATTCCGACGCCGTTCTTGGCGGCCTGGATGATGGCGTTGGCCTCCGCGTGCACGGTGGCCACGCAGTGGCCGTTCTCCATCATGTGGCCCACTTCATCGCAGTGGGGCAGGCCGCGGATGGCGCCGTTGTAGCCGGTGGACAGGATGGTCTTGTCCCGCACCAGCACCGCGCCCACGTGCTTGCGGTCGCAGGTGGCGCGCGTGGCCACCTGCTGGGCGATGTCCATGAAGTACTGATCCCAATTGCCCCGAGCGGACATGCGCGTGACCCCTCCAGCGAATGAGCCCGCAGCTCTAACGCTGGATCAGGCCCGAACCAATTTCTCGGTCCGGGGCTGTTGGATCAGCGACTCGCCGTCTTCTGCGGCCCCGCACCCTCCGCGTCCGCGGAGCGCTCCAGCAGCCGGCCGAAGCCCTTCGCCTGGAGGAAGCCGCGCACCTTGGCGCTGGGCGCGGCGAACGTCTCGCCGGGCATGGGCACGTCGAAGCTGAAGTTCTGGGAGGCGACCTCGAAGTCCACCTTCGCGGTGCGGTAGCCCTCCACGATGGCCAACAGCCGCCCCGTCTCCAGGCTGAAGATTCCGCCGCCGGAGGCCCCGTAACCGATGGGCGCGTCCGTCTTCAGCATGCGCGGGTGCTTCGTCTCCTTGTCCCACTCCACCTGGGACACCATGCCGCCGGAGATGGACAGCGCGCGGCCGTACGGGGATGCCGCCACCACCACGTCCTCGCCCGGCTCCGGTTCGTCATCCGCGGCCAGCTCCGCCACGGGCCACGCCACGCCCGTCACGCGCAGCAGCGCCAGGTCCACGTCCGGCACCTGGCCCGTGGCCACCACCTCCGCCAGGTACTCGTGCGTCTCCGCGCGCCGGTCCAACACGACCTTGAGCACGGGGTCCTTCAGGTCCCCCTGCTCCACCGCGTGAGCGTTGGTGAGCACGTAGCTGACGGGCCCGGCCTCACCGGCCTCCGTGCCGATGACGACGCCCGACGCCGAGCGGCGCACCTGGCCGCCCTCCGTCGTCACCAGCCGCACGTTGAGCGGGAGGATGCGCCGCACCATCGCCTTGCGCGTGGGCTGCGGCGTGGGCTCGGGCCGGGACAGCGCCCGCTCCACCCGGAGCGGAGCCTGCGTGTGCGTCGCGACCGGAGTGTCCGCGGAGGACTGCGACGGGGCACTGGCGCACGACACGAGGGCCCACAGGAGGGGGGTGCCCAACAGCAACCGGTTCATCAACTCTCCAGGCGCAAGGATGAGGAGGGACGAAAGACGACGACACACGCGCAACTCGGTGCGAAGCCGCATCATCCCGAGCCCCGGCCCGGATTGAAAAGCAGGCGGGCAGGCATCGGCTTACCGGATGCCTGCCCGCCCCCACCCGTCAGGTGTAGCGCTGACGCATCAGGAACAGGATGGCGTCCTTCGCGCAGAACTCGCAGTAGCCGTAGCGCTCCGCCATCGTCTTCAGCGTGTCCTGCACCTGCGACTGCTCGCGCGCGGAGAGCTGGTTGCGGTCCTCGGAGAGGTACTTGAGGACGTTCTCCTTGTTCTTGCGCAGCACGCGCTTGCGCTCCTCGAAGTAGTGGTCGCGCAGGCGCTTGAACATGTCCGGGAAGATGCGCGGGTAGTCCATGGCGCCGTCCGGGTTGTCCAGCCGGTGCGCGCCAATGCTTGCAATCAACCCGCGGCGGAAGTCCGGAGGGGCCTCGCCCTGGGGCATCACGATGGCCTCCACCTCCGCCATGCGCGCCTCGTCCGGCTTCTCCGATTCGCCCGTCACGCGGTTGCGCATCTTCTCCCCGCGCACCCAGTGGCTGACGCTCTGGATGTAGCGCTCCACCAGCTCGCGGTACTGGCCTTCCGACACCAGGCCCATGGAGTCGCGCACCTCCGAGTCCACGCGGTCCAGGTACTCGCCCTCCACCACGCGCACGAAGGTTTCGTGGTCGTGGTAGCCGTCCATCACCTCCTGGAGGAGGAACTCGTAGACGCTCTTGTCCTTGCAGAGCGCGTGCAGTTCTTCCAGCACCGCCAGCGCGTGGAGGCACTTGTAGTCGGGGTTCTGCGCGGCGTTGAAGAGGGCCGTCTTGATTTCACGCGCGCTCGCGCCGGAGCGCCCCTCGTAGTTGGGGTACGCCTCGGACTCCTCGTACATCTCCTCGCGCAGCTTGAGCAGCTCCTTGGTGTTCGCGGAGGACAGCCGCGCGGGCACTCCCGCCTCCTGGTACAGGTGCAGCTTCTCCACCGGGGCCACCTGATCCACCAGCGGCTTCACGTTGGCCGGGTAGCGGTCCGGGATGGGCTTCTTCAGGCGCGTGAGCACCGCCCACATCGCGGCCACCTCCGTGGCGTGCGGCGCCACGTGCTTGCCCACGGACGTCGCGGTGATCTGCGCGTCATAGATTTCCTGCTCGACCTTGTAGCGGCGCAGGTACGGCACGCGCACCAGCTCGATGCGGCCCTTGAACGACGCGAAGTCCGGCAGCTCCTTGAAGGCCCCCAGGTGCTTCTCGTTGGAGGACGCGATGAGCACCTCGTCCAACTGGAGCACGAAGGGCTCCAGGGGCACCTCGCCCGTCTCACTGAAGCCCAGCAGGTACTTGAAGGCCTCCAGCGGGCGCTTGAGCAGGTCCGCGTACTCGATGAGGCCCCGGTTGGCGTGCACCAGCGGGCCGTGCGGTTCGAAGAGCACCGTGCTGTGCAGCGCGGCCGGCATGTTGAGCTGGGTGCGGTCCGCGGAGATCTGCTGCGCGGCGGCGTCCACGCTCATCTGCGGCTCCACCGTCACCGTGCCCACCTGGTAGCGGCGCGACACGTAGAAGCGCTCCACCTGCACGTGGCGCAGGACCTTGAGGTAGTCCCCGCCGTAGGCGTTGAGCAATGCCGTATAGATGCGGCGGCACTTGGCGCACAGCTCGCCTTCGCGCACGTAGTCGGACAACAGGAAGTCCCCCGTCGCCCCGTCGCCGTTGCCCAGGCCCTTCTTCTTGAGCGCCCCTTCCAGCAGGCCCTTGCGCTCCGTCGGGGGCACCGCGAACAACGGATGGTCGCGCAGCTCACAGGGCATGCGCAGGTCCAGGGACTCCGCGTCCAGGTGGGCGTACGTGGTGAGCTCGCCCTCCGCGGACTTCGCGCCCGCGCGCTCGCCGAAGCCGATGGAGCCCTTGATCAGCTTCTCCGACGGGAACACCCACGCGATGCGGTAGAGGGCCCCCTGCGGCTGGCGGGAGTAGTCCTCCATGCCCTGCTTCAGCGCGTTGACCAGGCTGGACTTCGCGCTGCCGTTGGGGCCGTGCAGCATGATGAGTTTGTTGATGCGGCCGGCGCGCACGAAGTTGCCCAGGATGCGGTAGAGGGCGTTCTGCACCTCCTCCTGCCCGGCGACGCGGCCGTCGTGTTCGGCGGACGGGACGTCGAAGACCTTGAAGCGCCGGATGGTGCCGGTGGGGTGCGGCACGGCTTCCGTGCCGTAGTGGTCCATCACGTCGCGCAGGTACTGCGCCGCGTTGCGCGACTGCCCCTTCGGGTCCGTGAAGAAGAGCGACAGGTACTCCTCGAAGGACAGGATGGACCGGTTCTTGACGAAGTCGGCGCTGACCTGTGCGCCCACCTCCTGCAGATAGCCCTTCGCTTCCACGGCGGCTCCCCTCTGTGGATGGGTGGTCTCTCGGATGTAGCCACGGCGCTTCGCCGTCGCATGTGAACCCCCGGGGCTGACCTTCGTTCCCGGCCCTTGGGATGTAAAGCGACCCGCCCTGCCCTCGCGGGCGGTGTGTTCGGGGTCGCGCGCTTGGACGCCGGCCGTGTCCCACCCGGCCAGGCGGGCGGCCCGGGGGTGGCAGGTTCAGGCGCGCTGGAAGTTTGAGGGCGTCCGTCGGATGACGGATGGTTCGCGATTCGCGCACCCGGGACGGGTGAGATACGGTCCCGGGAAGCCACACCCCATCCAGCCGCAACGCCTCACCCGGAGCCCACACGCGATGCACAAGGAGCCCATCATCGGCATCGACCTCGGCACGACGAACTCGTGCGCGGCGATCGTCGAGGACAGCGGGAACGTCAAGCTCATCCCCTACAAGGGCGGCGAGTACACCATCCCCTCCATCTTCGCCATCGACGACAAGGGCAACGAGCTCATCGGCTTCGAGGCGAAGCGCCAGTGGCAGCTCAACCCGCGCAACACCGTCTACGGCTCCAAGCGCCTGGTCGGGGTCAACTTCAGCAGTGAAGTCGTCGGCACGATGAAGAAGGCCGTGGCGTACAACATGCGCGCCGGCACCAAGAACGACGTCACCCTGGACGTCGGCAAGAAGGAATTCACGCTCCAGGAGGTCAGCGCCAAGATCCTGGGGAAGATCCGCGACGTCGCCTCCAACTACCTGAAGACGCCCATCAAGCGCGCGGTGGTGACGGTGCCCGCGTACTTCAACGACCGGCAGCGCCAGTCGGTGAAGGACGCCGGCAAGCTCATCGACCTGGAGGTGGTGCGCATCATCAACGAGCCCACCGCGGCGGCGCTCGCCTACGGCGTGGGCAAGACGCTGAAGCAGAAGGTCGTCATCTACGACCTGGGCGGCGGCACCTTCGACGTCTCCATCATCGAAATCCGCGACCGCGTCTTCGAGGTGAAGGCCACCGGCGGCGACGTGTTCCTGGGCGGCATCGACTTCGACAACGCCATCATCCACCACGTCCTCAAGGACTTCGCGGCCAAGACGGGCATCGACCTGGCCACGGACCCGGTGGCCATGCAGCGCATCAAGGACCTGGCCGAGCGCACGAAGATCGACCTGTCCGCGCGCGAGGAAGTGCCCTTCAACATCCCCTTCATCACGATGACGGCGCAGGGCCAGCCGCTGAACATCGAGATGAAGTTCACGCGCAAGATGCTGGAGCAGCTGACGAACCAGCTGGTGGACCGCACCCTGCAGATGGTGGCGCGCGTGTTGGTGGACTCGGGCCTGTCCACCAAGGACATCGACGAAGTGATGCTGGTGGGCGGCCAGACGCGCATGCCCGTCGTGCAGGACCGGCTCACCAAGTTCTTCGGCAAGCCGCCCAGCAAGGGCGTGCACCCGGACGAGGCGGTGGCCATTGGCGCGGCGCTCTACGCGCACTCGCTGGAGGACAACACCAACCTGCGCATCCAGCTGTTGGACGTGATTCCCATGGCCATTGGCCTGGAGCGCGGCGACGGCGGCTTCCACGTCGTCTTCCCGCGCAACGCGTCCATCCCCAACGCCAAGCAGCTGCTGGCCACGACGAGCATCGACAACCAGACCGAGCTCGCCATGCGCATCTACCAGGGCGACCACGACACGGTGGCGCGCAACGACTTGCTGGGCGAGTTCACCTTCTCCGGGATCATGCCCGCCAAGGCCGGCACGGTGAACGTGGAGATCATCTTCGACGTGAGCGTGGAGGGCATCCTCACCATGCGCGCGAAGGACCCCGCCACCGGCCGCGAGATGAAGACCACGGTGCGCGTCACGCAGAACTGAAGCACCTGGCGCCAGAAACACCACGGCGCCCCTGCCTGCGTGGAGGCGAGGGGCGCCGGGTGGGTACAACGACCGCCGAGGGAAACCTCAGGCGGTCTTCTTTTCCTTCTCCATGACGATCTGCGGGGGCTCGTGCTTGGTGATCACCTGTTCGGTGATCTTGCACTCCTTGACGCCCTCGCGGAACGGCACGTCGTACATGATCTCCAGCATGGCGTCCTCCATGATGGCGCGCAGGCCACGCGCTCCGGAGTGACGGCGCATCGCTTCGCGAGCGATGGCGCGCAGCGCTTCCTTGGTGAAGGTGAGCTTCACCTTCTCGATCTCGAACATCTTCTGGTACTGCTTCACCAGGGCGTTCTTCGGGATCGTGAGGATGGTGACGAGGTCATCCTCCTTCAGGTCGTTGAGCGTCGCGATCATCGGCAGACGGCCGATGAACTCCGGAATCATTCCGAACTTCATCAGGTCTTCCGGCTCGGTCATCGCCAGCAGCTCACCCACGCTGCGCTCTTCCTTGTGGGTGATCTTCGCGCCGAAGCCCAGGCCCTTCTCACCCACGCGGCGCTTGATGACGCCGTCGATGCCGTGGAAGGCACCGCCGCAGATGAAGAGGATGTTCGTCGTGTCGACCTGGACGTACTCCTGCTGGTTGTACTTCTTGCCGCCGCGCGGCGTGACGTTGGCGCGGGTGCCTTCGATGATCTTCAGCAGGGCCTGCTGCACGCCCTCGCCGCCCACGTCGCGGGTGGCGCTGGGCATGTCACCCTTGCGCGCGATCTTGTCGATCTCGTCGATGTAGACGATGCCGCGCGCGGCCTTCTCCACGTCGTAGTCGGCGTTGTGGAGGAGGTTCTGGATGATGTTCTCGACGTCCTCACCCACGTAGCCGGCCTCGGTGAGGCTGGTGGCGTCCGCGATGGTGAAGGGGACGTTGAGGAAGCGCGCCAGGGACTGCGCGAGCAGCGTCTTGCCGGAGCCCGTGGGTCCGATGAGCAGGATGTTGCTCTTCTGCAGCTCCACGTCCTCGCCGCCAGGGGCCTTCACCCCGGGGCGCGGCCGGGCGGCCGGCTTCTTCTGATAGATGCGCTTGTAGTGGTTGTACACCGCGACCGAGAGGACCTTCTTCGCCTGGTCCTGGCCGATGACGTAGTCGTCGAGGAACGCCTTGATCTCCAGCGGCGTGGGCAGGCTGACCTGCGGCTTGCCTTCCTCGCGTTCGTTCTCGTCCGCGATGATGTCGTTACACAGCTTGATGCACTCGTCGCAGATGTAGACCGTGGGTCCGGCAATGAGCTTCCGGACCTCGCGCTGCGACTTGCCGCAGAACGAGCAGGACAGGTTGACGTGGTGCTCCTTCTTCACTGCCGCCTCCGAGTTCGCCGGTCCCGGTTCGGGACCTTCTCCGCCGACCACCGCACTCCAACACCCGCGAAGCCGCCCACGTCTTTACGACGGCTCCAGGCCCACATGCTACAGGCCCTGAACCCACTATAGGGCCCTCCCCTTCGGGCAGGAAGCCCGGTGGAAGCGCCCTTTCCTGGGAGCGTTCAGCCCAGGTCAACGGGTCGGTCTTGGATAACAGCGACTCAGGCGTCCGTCACGCTCGACGCGAGTTCTTCGACATCGTCCGCCAGGGAGGCCGCCCGCTCGGCGACGGCGTTGGGGACTCGACGGCTTCCCGCCAGCTCGGAGGCGAGCTTTCGCGCCAGCTGCGCCAGTTTCCGCACCTGGAGGCTCTCCGGGGGCGGCTCGGGCGGGGGCCGGGGGAAGCGCTCGGCGAACTCCTTCTTGAGCTCCGTGGGGGACTTCTCCGGGCTCCAGATGCTGTCGCGCAGCGACTTGTATTCCGTGGGGGACAGCTGGCCCCGCTCCTCGGCGTCGGCCAGGACTTCCACCACCTCGAAGGCGGGGGCCTTCTCCGGGAACTCGTGCTGCTGGAGCTCCTCCGGGGCCTCGTGCTTGGCCAGGAAGCTGAATGAGCGCGTGAGCTTGAGCGCCGTCTGCTTCTTGATGTGGAGCTCCTTGAGGCAGTAGGCCTCGAAGGAGGCGTGGCCCCACTCCTCGTACTTCGCTTCGTCCCGGACCTGGACGAGCAGCTTGCCCAGCTCCGCCCAGGTGGACTTGAAGCGCTTGGCGGCGAGCAGGACGGTGTGGCGGAACGTCCCCGGGGGGACGCTCATGGCCTTCTTGGCGATTTCGACTTCGGCGACAGAGGCGGACATGCCTGTTGTATCGGGCACGTCCGCGGGGTGGGCAAGAAAGTCGCCCTACCCTCGCTTGCCGATGTTGAACGAAAGCCCCACGGTCGCGCGCTCGCCGTCGTAGGCCTTGAAGGGCCACTTCTTCAGCTCCGCGAACAAGCACTCGAAGAGTGGGCCCTGCTTGAACTGGGGGTTGTCCACCCAGAGCTTGTTCACGCGCCCGTCGTTCCCGATGACGAACTCCATGGGGATCTTCGCGGCCAGACCAGGCGTGCGCTCGGCCTCTTCCTTGAAGCAGCGGAAGAGCTTGGACTGGTTGCCCGCGACGACGCGGTTGATGGCGCCCTGGTCGAACTGCTGGGCCATCTCCAGGCCGTCCGGATCCGTGGAGACGCTGCCCGTGCGGGGCGGCGGCCGGTTGCCCGCGACGGCGGCGGTGGCCACCGCGCCACTTCCGGCTGTCTTGCCGGTGGCGTTGCCCTGCCCCGCGGGGCGATCCGGGCGGCGCGGATCATTGGTCGGATAGGCGAAGAGGTCCTCGTCGTCCCCGCGCGCCTGGGCCAGGCGGATGGTGGGCGGGTCCATGGTGATGCCGTCGCCCTCCTCCGTCGCGCCGAACAGGCCGTACACGGCGGCGTTGCGCGCCAGGTACCAGCCGGTGACGCCCAACAGGAGCGCCACGCCCGCGGCGACGCCGGCCAGCACCTTCACCCGCTTCTGGTTGCGGGCCTGTTCGACGAGCATCGTCTGGGCGACGCGGCCCTGCGCCTCGAAGCGCGCGATGTGCACCTGGAAGGCGGCGGTGTCCCGGAGGTTGCGGAACTCCCGCTCACCGGCCGGGGCCACCGGGCTGTCGGGGGTCAACTCCCCCGTGTAGAGCTTCTCCACCACCTGGGACGCGGTGATGGGCCCCAGCACCAGGTCGCCCTGTCGGAAAAGCCACTGCCCATCACTGTCGATCGCGAGTTCTTGAGCGGCCAGCATTCGCGCGGGAGTATCGTGTTTCTCCCGTCGACACCGCAACGCCGTGGCCAGGTCCTCTCTCAGACGAATTCCCGCCGTACTGTGGACTTGGTATCGCGGTGGAAACTTCCGCGGCTTCCAGCGCCAGGTGGAAGGCCCCACGGTCCAGGACGCGCTCGAAAACGCCCTGGAGCAGGCAGGCTCACCGGCCACGGTGATGCCGTCCGGGCGCACCGACCGGGGCGTGCACGCGCGGATGCAGGTCATCAGCCTGCGCCTCAATGAGGACGTGCCCCTGGAGTCGCTGCCCGCACGGCTGTCGCCGCACCTTTCCCCGGACGTGGGGCTGTGCATCGCGAAGCGGCCGCCGGGCGCCTTCCATGCGCAGTGGAGCGCGAGCGGCAAGGAGTACCGCTACCACCTGACGCTGGGTGCTCCGCCTCCGGAAACCTGGAGGCCGTACGCGCTGGACGTGGCGGCGGACGAAACGCTCAAAGCAGGCCACCGGGTGACGCCGGAGAAGCTGGAGGCACTGCTCGCCCGCGCCGTGGGCACGCGGGACTTCACCGCGTTCCATGAGCGCTCCAGTCCCCAGAAGCCGCGCACGCTTGAGTCCGCCACCCTGCGGGAGCTGGGCGGAGGGCTCTTCGAGGCGCGGCTGACGGGAGACGGCTTCGCGCGCTACCAGGTGCGGTACCTGGTGGGCAGCGCGCTGAAGGTGGCCGCGGGGCTCCTGTCCGAGGAGCAGTGGCACGCGGCGCTGGAGTCGGGGACCGCCCTGGCCGGCTTCAAGGCCCCGGCGCATGGGCTGGTGTTGTGGGAGGTCCGCTATCCTTCCGCGGTGGACCCTTTCGGGCCCGGCGAGCGCCTCCACCCGCCCGGTCTGCCCGACGCGCCACCCTTCACGGGAGCGCCGCCGGGCTGACGTGGCGCTTCAGTCCACGAAGCGCGCTTCGTACTTCGCCAGCAGATCCGAGATGGCCTCCCGGAGGTACTCGCTCTGACGGATGCGCGTGGAGCGCGACAGCTCCTTCAGGGCATCCAACTTCTCGCGGTTGAGACGAAACACGACCGAGGTGAGGCGGGGATTCATGTCCAAGTGCGCAACCTCCGACAGATGCACACACCCTCTCACAATGTCGGACAACCTCAAGAAAACAACCTACGAGGCTGAACCCACCGGGATGATCCACTGCAACCCGGTGAAGAGCTCGGTGTCCGCGCGCAGTCCGGAGCCGAACCCGAACGTGAAGCCGAGCCCGCCGTACAGCGCGAAATGATCCGAGAGGGTGTGTCTGGCGCCGAACCCTATGCGAGGCCCCAGCCACGGCCCAGAAATCGGACGCACGGAAACGCCCAGGTCGAAGAAGGTCCGCCACGACTCGGATCCGAAGACGCTGCGGTAGCCGGTGATCAGCGCCAGCTCCTCCCCCGGGCGGCCGGTGCTGCCGCGCGCGAGGAGGAACACCTCGTCCCCCTCGTAGCCCACGGTGATCGCGGCCCCCAGGTCCAGGTGCCCGGCGAGCCCGGACACGGCGGAGTCCCCGCTGATCCGTTCGGAGTACGTGGCCCCGGGCCCCACCGTGAGGATCAGCGAGCGCCGGCGGGCGTAGGGCCCATCATCCAGGTACTCCACGGCGGCGGCGGGGGTGGCCAGCGCCAGGCCCAGCGCGATCAGGAAACCCGAGGGGAGGCCCTTCACCCCACCACCGGGAGCTTGAAGCCCTCGGTGTGCCCCTGCCCTGCCCCGGCCGCGGGGGCGATGCCGGCGGCCTCGTTGAGGCGGCCGGAGCGGAAGGGCTCCAGATCCAGGGCCACGAACTTGAAGCCCAGGGACTTGAAGGCGCCGTTGATCCGCTCGCGGATGCCGGCCTCGAAGAAGCGCGGGTACTCCTCGCTGGCCAGCTCGATGCGCGCCACGTCCTGGTGGTAGCGCACGCGGAACTGCTTGAAGGCCAGCGCGCGCAGCTCCGACTCCGCGGCGGCGATCTGCAGGAGCCGGTCACGCGTCACGGAGGTGCCATAGGGGATGCGCGACGCCAGGCACGCCATCTGCGGCTTGTCCCAGGTGGGCAGCCCCAGCTTGCGGCTCCACGCGCGGATCTCATCCTTGGTGAGCCCGGCCTGCGCCAGGGGGGACACCACCCGGTGCTCCTTCGCGGCCTTGTGGCCGGGCCGGTGATCCTTGAAGTCGTCCGCGTTGAAGCCGTCCATCACCACGGACAGCCCCAGCTCCGCGCGCTTCGCCTCGCAGAGGTCGTACAGCTCCGTCTTGCAGAAGTAGCAGCGGTTGGTGGGGTTGGCGGCGTAGCTGGGGTTCGCCAGCTCGTTGCTGGAGACGACGACGTGCCGGGCGCCCAGGCGGTCCGCCAGCTCGCGGGCCTCGCGCTCCTCCTCTGGTGCGACGGAGGCGGACAGCGCGGTGAGCGCCAGGGCGCGCTCGCCCAGCACCTCCGCCGCGATGGCGAGGACGAAGGTGGAGTCGACGCCGCCGGAGAACGCCACCAGCGCGCTGCCGTGGGCTCGCAGGGCGTCGCGCATCGCCTCCAGCTTGGGGCGGGACGCTTCACAGAGGGCTTCAATCCGCTCGGGGCTCAGCATGGGGGACTCCTAAAACGGAAGGGCCCCGGATTGCACGCGCATCGCGCGGGCAACCTGGAGCCCTTCGACAATCTGAACGGCGGTGGGGACTACCGGGCCTTGCCCTTGGCGGCCTTCTTCTTCGCGGCCGGGGCCGGCTTGCCCACGCGGGCGGCGCGGGTGGCCGGACGCGCCTTGGCGCCCTTGGAACCCTTGTCCGCCTTGGGGGCCTTGGCGGCCTTCACGGCGGCGACACGGACCGGTGGGTCCTCTTCGTCGCGGCGGGCCTTCTTCGACGGCAGCGGGTTGGCCTTCATCTTCTTGCCGGTGATGGTCTTCAGCTCGTCCGTGGACATCAGACCCAGGTCCAGCAGGGCCTGGAAGATCTTCGTCCCGCCGTCCTCCACCGACTCCGAGTCGGAGTAGATGGTCACCTCGGGAGAGGTGGGCGGCTCGTACGGCTCCGTGATGCCGATGAAGTTGGGGATCTCCCCGTTGAGCGCCTTCTTGTACTTGCCGGTGGTGTCGCGCTCGATGAGCTTCTCCGTGGGGCAGTCCACGTAGACCTCCACGTACTTGCCCACCGAGCGGCGCACCTCCTCGCGGCTCGACTTGTAGGGGCTCACGCAGGGGACGAGCACCGCGACGCCGTTGCGGGCCATGAGGCCGGCGACGAAGCCCAGGCGGCGCACGACCATGTTGCGCTCGTCCTTGGTGTCGCCGATGCCAGCCCACAGGTCGTTCTGGAGTTCGCCCTCGTCGAGGACCTCCACGTTACGTCCGACCTGGCGGAGCCGGGCCGCGATGTAGGCGGCCGTCGTGGTCTTCCCAGTTCCGGACATGCCGGTGAGCCAGAGGGTGAATCCGTTGTTGGTGGCCATAAGGGTTCTAACTCCCTGCGTCCGGAGCGCTTCTTGCACGCGGCGTGGGACGCGGCAGATCCAATAGACCGCCGCTTTATAGACGAAAACCCAGTGACTTGACAATTCGGACCCACCTTTCCGTAGGTGGGGTCGGCTGCAGGGCAAGTTCCCGCCCTTACACGGGTTTTTCAAACCTGAAATCCGCCAATGCAAGCGGAACAGTCTGAAAATCCCCTGCACTCCAAACAGACCGGGAGGCGGAGGCGGCACGGCCTCCGCGTATGGCGACCACGACGTAGGACACCTGGGGCAGCAGTGGGATTCCCGAGGGAGCGGCCTGGCGGCGGTCTTCCGCGGAGAACACCGCGGGCGCGTCCACGTGCGAGTGGAAGACGCAGGCCACCGCCTCCTGTCGCGCGTCCGCGTCCAGGCACACCTGGAGCCACGCCTCTGGCGCGAAGGCGTAGGCGACGTGTGGCGTGGGAGAGGCGTTGGGCAGGGGGATGACCCGCCAGGAGTCACCCTCCCCCGCCCCGCTCCGGAGGATCACGCCGCAGCCTTCCTGGGGCCATGCACCTTCCAGGTGGCGGATCATCCGGGCGAGGACTTCCGGCGGGGCGTGCTGGCTCAGGGCTTCGCTTCCGCCGCCGCGCAGCGCGAGCACCGGCGGAGCTCCAGGTCCGTCATCGCTCCCGGAGCGCTCAACCACCGGCCGCCCAGCGACGGGCCCAGACCCAGCCGCAGCCGCTGGAACACGAGCGCGCCCAGGGCGCCCAGGGCGACGCCCATGGCTCCGTCCGGCGGCGTGCCCAGGTGGCGCACCGTCTCGCCGAAGCACCAGACGCACCCGTCCGCGCCCCGGAACACCACCGCGCCGCGCGCGCCGTCGCCGCCCAGCGCGACCCAGGGGGCCTCTCCGCTCCAGGCCGCCGGAAGCTCCGCGAGCAGCCCGCCGCCGGGCGTGCCCACCGCGTCCGGGTTCACCTCCGGCACCACGCGCGCCAGCACCTCCGCCACGGGCTGGCCCACGTCGTGCGCGGACGCGAGAAACCCCGGTGACCAGGGCCCCATGGTCAGCGAGCCCACGCCCGTCACCGGGGTGCCGCCGCCCGCCAGGTACGCCGTGGCCGTGAGGCCGGACGCGCCCAGCCCGTCCACGCGCGCGCCGCCCGCCAGCAGGGCCTCCTGCCCGCGTCCGCCCACGTCCCTCAGGAGGATCTGCCGGGAGTAGCGGAGAATCTGATCCTCGCGCAGCGCCATGACGGCCCCTTCAGCCCCCCGCCATGGCGGGGATGAGGGTGATCCGGTCCGCGTCCTTCACGGGTGTGTCCAGGGCCTTGAGCGCGCGCACGTCCTCGTCGTTGAGGAAGACGTTCACGTACCGGCGCACGGCGCCCTTGTCGTCGAAGAGGCGCGCGCCCATGCCGGGATAGCGCGCGTCCAGGTCGCGCAGCACGTCGCCCACGGTGGCGCCGGTGGCCTGGACCTCGGACTTGTTGCCCGTCAGCGTCCTCATGGGTGTCGGAATGCGAATCGTGGCCATTGGCTCATGTCCCCCGCTTGCGGATGATCAACCGGTGCGTGCCGTCCCCGCGTGGCTCCAGGGACACCACGTCGTGGCCCTCGTCCTTGGCGCTGCGGGGCACGTTCTTCAGGGGCTCGTCGCCCTTGAGCAGCACCTCCAGCAGCGTGTCCGGGGGCAGCGACTCCAGCTTCAGCTTGGTGCGCACGTAGGTCATCGGACACACCTCGCGGGTGATGTCCAACGTCGCCGTCACGTCGGGCATGCGGTGTCCTCCTGGGACGAAGGGAACGGGGGCAGCGTCTGGATGGCGCACCCCGGGCAGTCGGGCGCGCGCGTCACCTTCACGGTGCGCCCCTCCAGCGTCTCGCCGTCGAGCACGTGCAGCGTGGCCTGACCGCGAGGGCCCGTGGCCGCGCCCGCCAGCAGTTCTAGCGCCAGCAGCGCCTGCACCGCGCCGATGAGCCCCGCCATCGCGCCCAGCACGCCCGCCTGCGCGCAGGTGGGCACCGCGTCCGGAGGCGGCACGTCCTCATAGAGGCAGCGCAGGCACGGGCCGCCGGGGTCGATTCGCAGGGCCTGGCCGTGCATGCGCAGCACGCCGCCGTACACGAGCGGCACGCCGGTGAGCACCGCCACGTCCGACAGGAAGAACTTGGTCGCGACGCCGTCGGTGGCGTCCACCACCAGGTCGTGCTCGCGGAAGAGCGCTTCGGCGTTGCCCGCGTCCAGCCGCTCCGGCAGGGCCTCCACGCTCAAGCCGGGGAAGGCGCGCAGGAGGCCGGCGGCGGCGGACTCCGCCTTGAAGCGGCCCACGTCCTGGGTGCGGTGCCAGAGCTGCCGGGGCAGGTTCGTCACGTCCACCCGGTCCGGATCCACCAACGTCAGGTGGCCCACACCGCCCTGCGCCAACGCGAGCGACGCCGGACAGCCCAGGCCGCCTGCTCCCACCACCAGCACCCGCGCGCGCTCGATGCGGGTGGCGTGGGGGATGCGCGCGTGATGGTCGGTATCCGGGGAACCGTGCATGGGGCTGGTGCTCCGCGAGGAACGAACGAATATGGTGCGGCGACTCCACGTCCTGACTTCAGGACGCTCCCGAAGCCTTCCCTACCCGCCGCCGTCACAAGCGGCCCTCACCTGCCAGGACATATGAAAAACCTGACCGGCGCGCTCGTGTTTTCCACCCTGCTGTCCCTGGCTGTCGGCTGCCACAAGAACACCGGAGAGAGCCCTGACGCGGCCACGCAGACCGGCACCGTCAAGGAGGAGCTCCAGTCGGGCCACGAGGCCGCTCCCCCGGAGGCCACCGCCGAGGCCGGCACGAAGGACGCGAGCGCCGTGACCTACGACTCGGGCGCCACCGACCGCCTGGCCCTGGAGGCCTGCGTGGACGGCTGGCTCAAGGCCCACAACCTGGACAAGTACGGCAGCCAGAAGGGCACCATGTACGCGGGCGGCTCGCCCCTGTTCGACGAGCGCACGGGGCAGAGCACCGACCGCCTGGACTTCGTCCTCGCCCGCCAGCCCGAGGCCAAGAAGGCGTGCGTGGACGAAGGCGCCGCCAAGTAGCGCGTTTCCCCCTTCCGCACCCGCCAGGACGCTCTCCTGGCGGCTTGCCGGGAATTCCGCTCCCCGGGAAGGTCCCGTAAGCTGCCGCTCGAATGGACAGCGACCCCCGACCCGGCGACGACCACCCGGCCCATGACCTGAAGGCCCGCGTCCGCGCCGTGCTGGAGCGCCGCAACCTCACGGACAACGTGTCCGCGGAGCAGGCGGCGGCCTCCTGGGAGCAGGACCGCTTCGTCGCCCGGGCCCGCGCGCTGTTCTACGCGCGGATGATGTTCCTCACGTTGGGCCTGCTCATCCTCGCGGTGCCCGCGTGGAGCGGCTACTTCGGCTTCAACGGGCCCATCTCCTTCCTGGGCTACTTCGCGATGCTCCTCTACAGCGTCGCGAACCTGCTCGTCATCGACCACCCGAAGGCGGGCCGGTGGGTGACGTACCTGTCGCTGTGCTTCGACCTGCTGATCACCGTGGTGCTCATCGCCCGGCCGCAGGTGGGCGGCGGCCTTCAAAGCCCGCTGCTGGCGACGCAGCTGCTCTTCACCACGCTCTTCGCCATCCTCTTCCCCAAGCCGCTGGCCATCCTGCCGCCGCTTTTGGCGCTGCCCATCACCACGCGCCTGGACCTGCTGCTCAACCGCTCCGTGACGGCGGTGGAGCTGCTCACGCTGCTCTGGTACCTGGGGCTCAACTTCATCATCGTCTACGTGCTCGTGTACCTGAACGAGCGCGAGGCCACCGCGCACCGCGAGGTGGTGTCCCTGCAGGGCGACCTGAAGGAGCTGGCGGTGGTGGAGGAGCGCAACCGGCTGGCGCGTGAGATTCACGACGGCCTGGGCGCGTCCCTGTCCTCGATGATTATCCAGGCGGAGTACATCCTGAACCTCGCGCGCGAGGACGGGCTGCGCACGGAGATCCGCGAGATGAAGGCCACCGCGGAGGAGTCGATTGAGGAGCTGCGCCGCAACCTGCGGATGATGCGCGACGACTTCGAGCTGGCGCAGGGCCTGGAGGACTACGTCAAGACGTTCCGCGACCGCACCGGGCAGGCCATCCGCTTCGAGCGCACGGGCCTGACGCGCAAGCTGCCCCCGGACGCGCAGCTGGCGCTGTTCCGCATCCTCCAGGAGTGTCTGTCCAACGCCGCGAAGCACGCCGAGGCGAAGGAGGTCCAGGTGCGCCTGGACTTCAGCGCGGAGGGCGTGCACCTGGTGGTCCGCGACAACGGCAAGGGCTTTGACCCGGGCCGCACGCCGCGCGGACACTACGGCCTGCTCAACATGCGTGAGCGGGCCATGAAGCTCGGGGGTTCCATCGTGGTGGACTCGGCGCCCGGCGCCGGGGCCCAGGTGGCCTTCTCCCTTCCCTGTCTTTCCGCCTGACACGCACCGGAGCCCGCACCGTGGACCCGACCTCCAATGCCGCCGCCCTCCCCATCCGCGTGTTCGTCGTGGAGGACCAGACCAAGATATTGAAGAACCAGCTGCGCCTCTTCGAAGGCCACCCGGACATCGACATCGTGGGCACCGCGCTGTCAGGCGAGGCCGCGTTGGTGGAGGTGGAGCGCGAGCAGCCGGACGTGCTGCTGCTGGACCTGGGGCTGCCGCGCATGAGCGGCATCGACGTCACCCGCGAGGTGAAGGCGCGCTTCCCGAAGGTGGAGATCCTGATCTTCACCATCTTCGACGAGGAGGACAAAGTCCTCGAAGCCGTGAAGGCGGGCGCGTCCGGCTACCTGCTCAAGGGCGCCACGGTGGACAAGATTGTCGAGGCCATCAAGGAGGTGCGCGCGGGCGGCACGGTCATCCAGCCGAACCTGGCGCGCCGGCTGTTGCGCCACTTCCGCGTGGAGCCGGACACCGCGCCCGTGCCCACGGAGCCGCTGGCCGTGGCGCCGTCCGCCGCGGAGCCCGCTGCTCCGGCGTCCGCGCAGGAGCCGCTGCTCAAGCCGCTGTCGGATCGCGAGCGGGAGATCCTCCAGCTCATCGCCAAGGGCGTGTCCAACAGCGAGGCGGCCCGGCTGCTGTCGCTCTCCAAGGCGACCATCCGCACGCACCTGGAGCACATCTACCGGAAACTCGAAGTGACGAACCGGGTGGAGGCCGTCACCGAGGGCATCCGCAAGGGCCTCATCTCCGTCTAGTTGCGGGCCCTCATGGGTCGGGCCGCTTCTTTTCACGGACGACGCGGTGCGTGGCCTCTATGGTGGGGAGTCTTCGTTCCCCACTGACAGGAGCCCCACCATGGACGTCCGCGCCGCCGTCGCCTTCGAGGCCGGCAAGCCCCTGAGCATCGAAACCGTGCACCTGGAAGGCCCCAAGGCGGGCGAGGTGCTGATCGAGCTGAAGGCCACCGGCCTGTGCCACACCGACGAGTTCACCCGCTCCGGCGCGGACCCGGAAGGTCTGTTCCCCGCCATCTTCGGCCACGAGGGCGCGGGCATCGTCGTGGACGTGGGCCCCGGCGTCACCAGCGTGAAGAAGGGCGACCACGTCATCCCGCTCTACACGCCGGAGTGCCGCGGCTGTAAGTCGTGCCTGTCCCAGAAGACGAACCTGTGCACGGCCATCCGCGCCACGCAGGGCAAGGGCCTGATGCCGGACGGCACCAGCCGCTTCCGCCTGGGCAAGCAGGCCATCCACCACTACATGGGCTGCTCCACGTTCGCGAACTTCACGGTGCTGCCGGAGATCGCCGTGGCGAAGATCCGCGAGGACGCCCCCTTCGACAAGGTCTGCTACATCGGCTGCGGCGTCACCACGGGCGTGGGCGCGGTCGTCTACACCGCGAAGGTGGAGGCCGGCGCGAAGGTCGTCGTCTTCGGCCTGGGCGGCATCGGCCTGAACGTCGTGCAGGCCGCGCGCATGGTGGGCGCGGACATGATCGTCGGCGTGGACCTGAACCCCGCTCGCAAGGAGATCGCGGAGAAGTTCGGGATGACGCACTTCGTGAACCCGAAGGAAGTGGAAGGCGACCTCGTCCCCTACCTGGTGAACCTCACCGGCGGCGGCGCGGACTACAGCTTCGAGTGCATCGGCAACGTGAAGACGATGCGCCAGGCACTGGAGTGCTGCCACCGCGGCTGGGGTGAGAGCATCATCATCGGCGTGGCGGGCGCGGGGCAGGAGATCAGCACCCGCCCGTTCCAGCTCGTCACCGGCCGCGTGTGGAAGGGCAGCGCGTTCGGCGGCGCCCGTGGCCGCACGGACGTGCCGAAGATCGTGGACTGGTACATGGACGGGAAGATCCAGGTCGACCCGCTGATCACCCACACGCTGAAGCTGGAGGAGATCAACCACGGCTTCGACCTGATGCACGAGGGCAAGTCCATCCGCAGCGTGGTGAAGTACGGATGAGCGCCGTGACTCCCACGCTCGTCAGCGAGCACGCGTGCTTCGGAGGGACCCAGTCCTTCTGGAAGCACCCGTCCGAGGCCTGCGGCGGGGAGATGCGCTTCAGCGTCTTCACCCCACCCCAGGCGAAGCACGGCAAGGTGCCCGTGCTGTACTACCTGGCGGGCCTCACCTGCACGGAGGAGACCTTCGTCACCAAGGGCGGCGCGCAGCGCGTGGCGGCGGAGCTGGGGCTGATGCTCGTGGCGCCGGACACCAGTCCTCGCGGCGCGGGCATCCCGGGCGAGGACGCGGACTGGGACTTCGGCACCGGCGCGGGCTTCTACCTGGACGCCACCCAGGAGCCGTGGAAGGCGCGCTACCGCATGGGCACGTACATCACGCAGGAGCTGCCCGGCATCATCGGTGCGCACTTCCCCGCGCGCATGGACCGCGAGGGCATCTTCGGGCACTCGATGGGCGGGCACGGCGCGCTGGTGACGGCGCTCCGGAACCCGGGCCGGTACAAGTCCGTGTCCGCGTTCGCTCCCATTGGCGCTCCCATCCGCAGCCCCTGGGGCAAGAAGGCCTTTGGCGGCTACCTGGGGCCGGATGAGGCGACGTGGCGCGAGTACGACGCCACGGAGCTCTTGAAGGCCGGCCGGCGCGTGCCGGCGCTGCTCGTGGACCAGGGGACGAAGGACAAGTTCCTGCCGGACCAGCTGCACCCGCACTTCCTCAAGGAAGCCTGCGAGGCGGCGGGCCAGCCCCTCACCCTGCGCATGCAGGAGGGGTACGACCACGGCTACTACTTCGTCTCCACGTTCATGGAAGACCACCTGCGCCACCACGGCGCGGCGCTGAACGCGGGCTGAAAACAGCCCCTGGCGCGCCCCGGGCTTACACGGCCCGGGGTGCCCTCCCCCTCAATCCCCCTTCCCTCTCCGGCCCGGACGTGGGAGGCGTGGGGCATGACTGCTTCCTTCAAGTCCCTGGGCCTGTCCCCCGAAACGCTGGGCGCCGTGAAGCGTGCCCGCTTCGGTACCCCCACGCCCATCCAGGCGCAGGCCATCCCGCCCGCGTTGTCCGGCCGCGACGTCATCGGCTGCGCGGCCACCGGTACCGGCAAGACGGCCGCCTACCTGCTCCCCATGATCGAGCGCTTCGCGGGCGAGAAGGGCACGCGCGGCCTCATCCTCACCCCCACGCGCGAGCTGGCGCAGCAGGTGGAGGAGCAGGCCCGCTTCTTCGGTGAGCCCCTGGGCGTCATGCCCGTCCTCATCGTCGGCGGCGAGGACATGAACGCGCAGGTGGATGCGCTGAATTCACGTCCCACCCTCATCGTGGCCACACCGGGCCGGCTCGTGGACCTGCTGGGCGTGAAGGCCGTGAACCTGTCGCGCATCCAGACCCTGGTGCTGGATGAAGCGGACCGGATGCTCGACATGGGCTTCCTGCCGCAGATCAACCAGATCCTCCACGCGCTGCCCCGCGAGCGCCAGACGATGCTGTTCTCCGCCACCCTGGGCGCGGACGTGACGCGCTTCGGACAGCGCGCCCTGCACAGGCCCGTGCGCGTGGAGGTGACGCCCAGCGGCACGCCCGCGCCTCGCGCCGAACAGCACCTCTACATCGTGAAGCCCGAGGAGAAGTGGCCCCTGCTCCTCACGCTGCTCTCACAGGACCAGGCCAGCGCGCTCGTGTTCGTGCGCACCCAGCAGCGCGCGGACAAGATGAAGGAATTGCTCGCCGCCGCGGGCCACAAGTCCGCCGCCCTGCACGCGGGCCGCACGCAGGCCCAGCGGCGTCAGGCATTGGAGGGCTTCCGCCGCGGGCAGTACCGCTGCCTCGTGGCCACCGACCTGGCGGCGCGCGGCCTGGACGTGGATGACATTGGCCACGTCATCAGCCTGGACGTGCCGCACGGACCGGAGGACTACGTGCACCGCATCGGCCGCACCGCTCGCGCGGCGGCCAGTGGCCGGGCGTCGTTGTTCGCGCTGGAGGTGGAGCGGCGCACGCTCCAGGACATCGAGCGCATCATCCGCCAGGAGCTTCCCCGCACGGAGGTTCCCCGGAGGGATCCCATCTTCAAGCGGGAGATGGAGGCGTTCGCGGCGAAGCAGCGCGACCCGGGGCCGCCCCAGGCCGACCATGGGCGCTCCAAGCGGCCCGAAGGCGCGGCGCCCGGGCGGCATGCCCGGACGCACGGCAAGGGCCGGCCGAAGGGCCCCAGCGGTCAGTGATCGTGGTCGTCGTCAGGGCCGTGCGCGTGGCCGTGCTCGAGTTCCTCGGGCGTGGCGGCGCGCACTTCCTTGATGCTGACCTCGAAGTGCAGCTCCTTGCCGGCGAACGGGTGGTTGAAGTCCACCAGCACCGTGTCCTTGCGCACTTCCTTGACCAGGAAGTCGACCTCGTCGCCCTCCGGATCCGTGGCGCTCAGGATGCCGCCGGCCTTGATCTCCAGGTCCTCGGGGAACTCCGTGCGGGGAACTTCCTCGACGCCTTCCGGATCATAGTCGCCGTAGCCGTCCGCCGCGGAGACGACCGTCTTCAGCGACTCGCCCGCGGACTTGCCCTCCAGCGCCTTCTCCAGGCCGGGGACGATCTCCTCGTAGCCGTGCAGGTAGACGAGCGGCTCGCCCGCCTCGCTCTCGTCCACGATCTTCCCGTCGCCGAGGTGCAGCTTGTAGTCAATGGCGACAACACTGTCCTTGCCGATTTTCATGGGGCCCTCATAGCGCATTCAGTCATGTCGCGGTGGAAGGATGATGATCACCGTTACGGCGTGCACAGGGACGTCCTACCAGCGCATGTGCAGCTCGAAGCGCCCGTGCCCGTCATCGGACTCCAGGACAGCGCTGGGGTTGGCGGCTCCGGCCTGGCGCAGGGCCTCCTCGCAGCACCCCGCCGCGGCCTCCGCCGGGAAGGGATAGCCCTGGAAGGTCACCCGCCAGTCCTTCGGGCCCAGCTCCGTGGAGGTGATCTCCACCGGCTCCATCACGGAGCGGAAGCTCAGCGCCACCCGCTTCATCGCGCGGTCCGGGCCCGCGACCTTCAGGGCCACGTTCACCACCTTGCCCACCAGCGTCTCGAAGTAGCCACGCACCAGGTCCCGGCCCATCTGCCGCAGGGCCTCCTCGCGCGGCCGGCCCGCGTACGCGGCCTGCAGCACCAGGTTCTGGCAGCGCAGGAACACCGACGCCGGATAGCTGGCCCTGGGCCGGTCCGGGTCATAGCCAGCCGCCGCCATTCGCTCGCGCAATCCGCTGTCCAACCGCACGCAGCGCAGCAGCGACTCGAACAGCGTGGACTGGATGACGACCTCGGCCGGGGACATGGACGCTCGAATTGGGGAAACGCGTTGAAACCGGTAAGGCGCGCGACACTACCCTTTCGGGTCCTGGAAGCGAGCCCTCCGGCGATGTCACGTCCAACGCTTGTCGTTTCAAGGCTTTGGAGCATCCAGGGAGGCAATCGACCGCCCTTGGAAACGATTTCCGGGCAGGGCCGTCCGTGAGCCAGGCGATGGAAGGCGTCACGGACGAAGTGCTCATGGACCAGTTCCGCCAGGGAGACGAGCCGGCGTTCGAGGCGCTGTTCGCCCGGCATGCCGGGCGTGTGCACGGCTTCCTCGCCCGCATGGTGAGGGACGGGCCGCTGGCGGAGGACCTCATGCAGACGACCTTCCTGTCCGTCATCCGAGCCCGGGGCCGCTACGAGCCCGGCACCCGCTTCACCCCCTGGCTGCTCACCATCGCGGCGAACGCGGCCCGGGACGCGCTGCGGCATCAGCAGCACGTGGACGCGCACGCGCACGCGCCGCAGGACGGGCCCACGTCGGTGCCCGCGCCGGACGGAGACCCGGCCATGCGCCGGCGCATCGAGGACGCACTCCAGCAACTGCCCGTGGAGCAGCGCGAGGCGGTGGTGCTGAGCAAGATGGAGGGCTGGTCCTTCGAGGAGATCGCCGAGATGCGAGGCATCCGCGCGGGCGCGGCCCGGCTCCGGGCGCACCGGGGCTACGAGAAGCTGCGTGAGCTGCTGGGTGGACTGGAGGACGTGTCATGAGCCCTCCGACCGACCCATGGCGGTCCACCCCGCCCCGCCTGGACCCGAAGGCGATGGAGCGAGCGCTGGCGGCATCACGCGCGGAGCTGGCCCTGAAGCGGCCGGTGCGAGGGTGGCGTTCGCAGGCGGTGGGGCTGTTCGCGGCGTCCGCGGGCCTGGCGCTCGCGGTGATGGGCGTGCTCCTGGCGCTGGGGCGCACCACGGGCTCGATGCTGCTGGGCCGAGCGCCCATGCTGGTGATGCTGCTGTCCACGGGCGCGGTGTGCTCCTGGGGGGCGCTGTCTCCGCGCGGGCGCAGGCTGCGCTGGGTGGGCGTGGGCATGGCGCTGATGAGCTCCGCGCTGCTGGTGCTGACGCGCGCCACCCCGCGGGGCCCTTCCACCCTCCCCGAGTGGGTGTGCACGTTGAGCCACGTGGCGCTGGCGCTGGTGCCCCTGGTGGTGGCGCTGGTGGCGTTGCGGTCAGCGGTGTTCGACCCGCTGCGCGCGGCGGTGGCGGGGCTGGCGGTGGGGACGGTGGGCGCGGTCGTGGGCGAGCTGGCGTGTGAGCAGGGCCCCGGCCACGTGGCCATCTATCACCTGGGGGCATGGGCGCTGTTGACGCTCGCGACCTGGGCGCTGTCGAAACGACTCAAACCCCGGACCTACGCACCATGAAGCACGACCCCTCGCTCATCTTGACGGAAGACGTGGACGGCGCGCCGGTGCGCATGGGCGCGGCGGTGATGATCGTCCGCACCGAAGCGGAGGACTCCGTGTCGGAGCGCTTCCTGGGCCGCGTGGGCGTCGTCGTGGCGCTGGTGTTCGACGATCCGGCCATGCAGTACCCAGGCGACCCGCTCATCCAGGTGCGCGTGGCCGGTCTGGGCGAGGACTTGTTCTTCGCCCGGGAGATCGTCGAGGTGCCCCAGGGTCACTTCGTCGCGTTCGGGTCGTCCAGCTCCGGGTAGTGCCGGAAGATGCCCAATGTCCACAGCTCTGCATACAGTGGACTCCACTCACACTGCCCGCGCTGCCAAATTATGAACCGTGCTTCCGGAGGTTTTGACACGGGGCTGCTTCTTGCCAGGATGCCCCTCGTGAACAAGCTCCGATTGAAGACGGGCCTTCTGATCGTCCTCGAAGGCATTGATGGCGCTGGCAAGACAACCCAGGCCGCGCAGCTCCATGACCGCCTTAGTGAGGCGGGATGGGATGTTGTTCGCACAAAAGAACCGACGGACGGGCGTTGGGGGAAAATGCTACGTGCGTCAGCCCAAACTGGACGACTTTCGCCCGAAGAAGAACTGAAATATTTCATCGAGGACCGGCGCGAACACGTAGACACTCTAATCAATCCAGCGCTCGCCGCAGGAAAGATTGTGATTGTTGATCGATATTATTTTTCCACAGCAGCTTACCAAGGAGCTCGCGGACTCGACCCAGAAGCGATCCTCCAGCAAAATGAGACATTTGCCCCGCCGCCGCATCTTCTAATCCTGCTTGAGGTAGATCCTTCCATCGGCGTACGGCGAATCCGCCAACGAGGAGATAAAGAGAATCTGTTTGAAGCAGAATCCAGCCTAAGAGCAGTAGCAGAGGTCTTCAAAAAGATTGAGCGCCCCTATCTTCTACGCGTAGACGGCCACCTCTCAGCAGCCGACATTACTCACGGCCTTTTGGAACTACTTCATGCTGGCCCGCTTTCCACACAACCAAGCCTCGGCCAATCCGACCAGCCAACCACTGGAAATGTCTGGCTTGCCCTATGGAAAGCAAGCCAGTCCACCACAGAAAAGAAATCACATCTACGAGACAAAGCGCCTACAAATCCACGCCGCGGTAATGCCGATCGAAAGCGTGTCCGATCAGGTGGTGGCGCGAAATGACTCGAATGGTTGAGCCAGTCAACTGTTCAATCAGCCTGTAGTTGTAGTCATCGAACTTAAGCTCAAGCTTCAGGTCGTTCCTCACAAGCTGGCCAACAATCCGCGCGCATGACTCAACAGAACGAACAACGAGAATGCCATTGAGCACTCCTGTGCTCAGAATTACCTGCAGCGCCAGTGGATGAACTTCTCGAAAAATCCTGGCGCGCTTCTCGAAGTTGACTGTTGTAGCAACAAGAATGCGGATGAAATCTGCTCGCAACTCATCAGGAAGAGGGGTTCTCTCGCCCTTCTTCACGACGCTATCGAGCCAACTACGATAGACTCCGCGCAACTCTTCGTCTTGTATGCGCGACGCTTCGCCGTAGAGATCAAAGTCAGCCCAGTGGCGCTTTGCAACATCACTCAAGTCGCCTCCGGCTGCGTTTCCCAGACGAATCTCTAGCACCCTCGAGAATAGAGCCTGAGTATCAAGCGTCTCATCCGGATCTCGCTCATCCTCAGCCCCCTCTTTCGACACAACCTCCTGCAAGCCCTGGCGCGAACCAAGCCACAACGTCTCACTATCCACGCCCAATTCGGTCGCCAGCAATTTGGGGACAAAAACAACCACTGGCTTCCCCTGCCCCAACGCAACGGATGCTTCCGAGTCTTTTCCGAAAGTATCTTCCTTCTGGGCCATATAGACCGTAATTGAGGCACGTCGAAGCATCAAAGCCTCGACCAAGCCTTTCGCTACCCGATCTTCGATCCACGACTGAGTTGGATTGAAATAGCGCAACTTCAGCGGGCGAACCTCCTCATGCCTGAACAAGGACTTCACAAAACTATTCACAGACACAAAATCCGCATCTGTGCGCATTGAGGTGGCCACATAGACATCCAGATGATCGGCCGCAAGGTACTTCGCCAAGTTGCGCTGCGCTGTTCTTTGCGTCGCTTCAATCCGAGCAAGGTCTCCCTGCTCTTTTGGTGCTAGCGCCTCCGCCTCTCGCTCCAACTGATCGGCGTCAGGCGCAAACAATGGCGACAACAGCCCGTGCGGCAATTTACTGCCGAACGAACGAAGTAGTGAATCATATTTTCGCCGCTTTTTCTCGCCAACGCTGCCAACCGCAGCTTTCCCGTTAGCACGAATATCCGCCGCCAAGTCTTTCAGGAACTTCGAAACGGCCTGCCGATCATTCGCCTCCTGCTTCACCCGACCGACTGAAATATATCCAAGGTCAGGCAACCGCTCGTCCTCGATAGGCGAAATCTCATCCCACTCCGTCCGCTCCCGATAAACATCATCAGAATACGGCTGAAGCGGCCGCAAGACCAACTCCAATCTCTCATCCGAGTTCATCACTTCGAACGCGGCATCAAACGTACTAAACAGTCGAATCGCATCAGACTGGAACGAGCGCACTGCTTCCTCAAACGCTCGAGGAGATCCCAGGCTCTTGGGTCCGAGGTATCGCTTAAAAAATGCGTGCGACAATTTCCGCACGCCATAATAAGCCAGTACGGAATTCAACCGATCATAAGCCTGAGCTTCGGTAGCAAGCACATCAAACAACAAGCCAATCTGCTCTTCCGCCGAGTCAACAACAGTGCCATCGTGACCGTCTAGCGAAACAGCGCGGCCTACCAATTCGGAAACCACCCGCTCAAAATACAATCTCTGCTGGACATCTGGGCTTCCGAGTGGTTCCCAGTACTTTTTGGGAAGCTGCAGGAATGTACAGGTTGCCGCCAACACTTCTGCCGGTGGAACTCTCAGTCCCTGCTCAAGGTGCGCAATGGCAGATCGATTAGTGCTGGGATTTACACTTTTCGCCAACTCTTCCTGCGAAAGCCCCCTAGCTTCACGAGCAGACTTGAACAAGTCCGACAGAAGCTCAAGCGATGCACTCATAAACCTTGTATACCCCCAGCAAGCTGTGATGTAGCCAAGATGCGATTGTGTCTTCCCCATGATACTCAAAGGAAAGATTTAGCGCACCTAGCCGCAAGCAATCTGGCCATATGAGTCAGACGCGACCCGCCTCTGATTGCTCGCTATCGTCCAGCTCCGGGTAGTGCCGGAAAATGCCCTGCTTGTTGAAGAGCTGCGCGAGAGAGGACTTCTTGTACGCGGCGATGCGGGGGCGCTCCGCGATGCGCTGGCGGAGGGCCATCACGCCAGGGACCTCCGAGGCGATGCGGCGCATGGCATTGGGAAAGGCATACTGCAGGCCTTCCACCAGCTGGTACAGCGCCAGCTCCGGATAGGAGAAGTCGCGACCCAGGAGGAACTTCCCGCCCCCCTGCGTGTTGGCCTCAAGCACGCGCTCGAAGTAGCCCAGGAACTTCGGGATGCGCTGGGTGCGGAAGTCCTCGGCGCGCTGCTTCGCGGCGTCCTTCTGCTCGTCGTAGTACTTCATCACGGCGAGCGGGTGGTGCGAGTCATGTGCCTCCGCCACGGCATCCGCGACGGTGAGCTGGAATTGGCGGGCGTGGAGACGCGAGCCTTCGTCCGCGGGCACCAGACCGAAGTGTTCACCCAGGTACGAGCAGATGTTGGGCGCCTGGGAGAAGACGACGTCGCCCACCTTGAGCACGGGCGGCGCGTACGCGGGCACGGGGCCTTTGCCGATCATGGCGGAGACGGCCTTGGCGCCGCCGCCCTGGGCTTCGGGCAGGAGGCCTACGTCCACCCAGTCCGCGCCCGCTTCCTCCAGCACCAGCCGCACGAACTCGCCCCGGCCGGGAATGCCGGGCCAGTAGTACAGCTCGAACTTCGCGTCGCTCATCGCCGTCACCTCGCGTGATGGGAACCGGCGCGCATCCTGTGCTCGCGGGATGCGCCTTCCGGAACCCCATCCGCGAGGAGGGTTCACTCCCCCACGGTCGCGCGGTCAGTGCGTTCCGCTGGTGAACTTCAGTCCGATGATGGCGACGATCATCAGTCCCAGGAAGAACAGGCGCGAGGGCGTGGCGGGCTCATGAAAGAGAACCATGCCCGCGATGGCGGCACCGGCCGCGCCGATGCCCACCCAGACCGCGTAGGCCGTGCCGATGGGCAGATGCTTCACCGCGAGGCCCAGGAGGCCCATGCTCGCGATGATGGCCCCCACCGTGAGCACGCTGGGCAGCGGCCGGGTGAAGCCCTGCGTGTACTTGAGGCCCAGCGTCCAGCAGACTTCGAGCAGGCCGGCGATGATTAGGAGGATCCACGACGACGACATGACGCACGACTCCCGTTAAGGCGTCGTCTTGTCGTGACCGGGTACGGCGCACCTCGTCCGGGCTCGGAAGCCCCACCCTGGGGCCTCCGCACGCGACGCGGAAGCTAACCGGGAAGGAAGGCTTCCGCCACCCACTTGGGGCGGTGGCTCAGGCTTCTTCGTCGGGGACCGGTCTGACACCCGGCAGGAGGCGTGCCCCGCGCCGCGACACAGCCTTCAGGCGGGTGGACGCATCGGCGCCGCACTGTAGGGTCCGCGCACCATGACTCCGTCGAAGGCCCCTCGGTGGCGCCACTTCGCCCCCATCCTCACGGCATTGAGCCTGGGATGCGCCACCATCGCCATGGACACCGAGACGGACTGCATCCAGCGACACCCCGGTCTGCCGGAGGCATGCGGCCTCACCGCCGCTGAAGCCTCCGCCATCCTGGCCGCGGGCGTCGGCGCCACAAGCACGCACAGCAACTCCGACGCGGATGTGAACGATTACGTTGACGACCCGCGCCTACCCGCGTGGAAGAACAGGTGCATGCGAAACTGGAACGCCTGCGCGGACGGCCTGTTCTCCGGTCCTTGCACCGACTGTTTGCGACGGTGCGAAGGCCAACACGTATGGCCCTTCAATCCATGCCGCCCCGCGAAGCCGAAGCGATGAGGACCGAATGAACCCACCCGACTGGAGTCCGCTCCTCGACCTTGCACGGCATGTCCTTCGCGAGAATGCACCGCTGACCCTGAGTGATGACGTGCGCGCGCTCCTGCTTCAGACCGCCGCCGAAGTGGCCGTTTCCGACGCCGCATCAGCGCTCCAGACGGACGCCGGAGCCCTTGCGCTCCTGCGCGAGTGCGCCCGTCGCATCACCGACGGGTCCAATCGCCTGACAGACGCACTGCACCGGATGTGGAAGCTCCAGCGTCAGGGAGATTGGGACGGCGCGCGACAGGAAATGCGCGATGTGCTCGCCGTCGAGGTCGTACCCTTCTACCGCGACCTTGCGACGGAGCAGCTTGACGGCATGAACGAGGACCCGTGACGACCATGGAGCCGCGCCCGGCGGTCCTACTCCGATCCGTCATCGCCGGATCCCGCGAACGAAGCTCATGGAACGCCATTGAACTTCGTTCGCGGACCGGACTGAAGGGAATCAGAGGCTGTGGCTCAAGAGCCACGCGTAGACGTCATGGCCCGCCGAGCCGTCGTACGTGCGGCCCCAGGAGTCGTGCCCCACGCCGGGATAGAGCGTGAGCAGCAGCACCGCCGCCAGCTTGGCGTAGTGCTGCGCCGCGTACGCCCACGTCTGGAACGATCCCGCCGAGATGCCCGTCAGGTAGATGCGCTTCGGATCCACCCGGTAGTGCACCTTCGCGAACTCGATGATGGCGTCGATCTCCGGCACCTGGATGAACGCGTTGTGCCGCTGCGGCGCGTTCTGGAAGGGAGGCTTCACTCCAACAAGACAAACGAGGCACGAACCTGCTAAGCTTGGAAAACTAGGAATAGCAACAAAGTCGTAAATTTTCAGTGGAGGCTTTTCCAATGCAGTCCAAGCATTTCGCCGTCGTCGCTGGCGTGTCGCTGTTCGCCCTGGGGCTGAGCGCGCAGGCGGCGGAGATCTTCCGCAACACCGGAACACTCACGGGCTGGAACTCGCTCAACGTGGAGCACAACGGTTCGCTGAAGGAAGTGACCAACGTCGTCTACGAGGGCTCCACCGCCATCAAGGCCACGCAGGTCTACGACCCGAACTACACCGAGCGCTACCACTCGGAGGTCGTGAAGCACAACGTGTACCGCCGGGGCGACACGGGCTTCTATGGCTTCATGTTCCGGCTGCAGCAGGACTGGCAGTTCCAGCCTCAGTCCTTCAACATCGCCCAGTTCATCGCGAACTTCTCCGACACGGGCTGCGATGGCCACATGCCCACCACCATGGTGTGGCTGTCCGGCAACCAGCTCACGACCCGCGTGAAGTACGGCACCGTCTGCGACCAGAAGACCACCACCTTCCGCAACCTGGCCACCGTCACCGCCGGCGAGTGGCACAAGGTCGTCATGCAGGTGAAGTGGGCCAGCGACAACACCGGCTTCATCAAGCTGTGGTTCGACGGCGTGAAGGTCCTGGAGCAGTTCAACCTGGCCACCACCGTCGCGGATGACCGCTACCTCCAGTTCCGCGTCGGCCTCTACGCCAATGGCTGGCACGACAGCGGGTACATGCAGGGCACCCAAGGCACCCGCAGCATCTGGATTGACGAAATCGCCGCCGGCACGACGTTCGCCGACGCCGACCCTGCGCAGTGGTAGTCCCGGTGGGCGCGGCGAGGTCCTCCCCCCGCCGCGCCGCCAACCTCACGGCAGCTGTGACTGGAACGCGCCCCAGCGCTTGTGCACCCACTGCCGGATGTACTCGACCTCCTCCGCGTGGGTCTTGAAGTCCTGCCTCAGGTGCCAGTCCGGGAAGTTGCCGTACCCCGTGTCGTACTCCTCGTTCCCCGTGGGCGGCTTCGCGAAGTTCCGGTACTCCGCTGCCCACCGCGCCTCGTCGCGCTGCGCATTGGGCCCCAGCTCCTGCACGTAGCCGTCGATCATCGCCTGCACCGCGGCTTCGCTCACCTCGTTCTTCAAGGCCTGCCGGTAGCGCTCACGCATGGGCCCCGCGATGGTGGGCTCCGCCAGCATCCGCTTGAAGAGCAGGTTCTCCGACGCGTAGGTGGGCCGCGCCGTGGCGCTGGTGCGCGTGGTGTCGTAGTTCTGCCCGAAGCTCGCGTCCAGGTCCCACGGGATGTAGCGCCACGGGCCGCCGGCCTTCGGATCGTAAGCGTGATAGGCGTTCTTCGCCTGCGAGTCATTGCCCTGGATGAGCGTATTGAAGATCCACCAGTCCTCGTAGTCGCGCGCCTTCAGCTTCGTGCCGAACTCCTGGCGGAAGCCGTCCGCGCTGGAGTCCGCCACCCACGCGACGAAGGCGTGCAGCGTGTCGAAGGCGTGAGGCTGCTTGTCGTCCGGCGTGCCTTCGGCCTTCTCGAAGCCGACGTGGAGGTGCTCCTTCGTCTGCCCGCTGCGCGTCAGGCGGGAGAAGTTGGCGTCCGCGGTGTCGGCCTTGAAGAGGTCCGAGTCGTCGTCGATGCCGTTCCACTCCATCAGCCGCTTGTCCGCGTGGTCCGCCGCCGTGTAGAGCCCGCGGTACTTGTTGTTCGCGTACACCACCACGCTGAAGGTGCGGATGCGCACGGCGTTCGGGGACAGCCGGTGCCACAAGTCGAACGCCAGCCGCGAGCGCAGGTAGGAGTTATCATTGAACGTGGTGATGAGCACCACGCGCTTGCGGTCCTTGAAGCCGTCGCCGAAGACGGGCTCGGAGAACAGGTCGTCCTCCGCGAACTTGAACGTCATGCTGCGCTTGGGGAACACGCTGGACGTGGCCCCGCGGAACTTCGCCTCGATGGTGTAGCGGTGGCCCCGGTACACGACCTCCGCGGGCCGGTAGCCGCCGGACGTCAGGCCATCCTTCCCGTAGAACAGGTGCACCACGGGCAGCCCGTACTCCTCCGTGTAGGCCACGGGGTCGACGATGTCGGCCTTGCCTGGCGCGTTGTCGTTGTTGGCCACGCCCACCTTGAGCGTGCCCGTCTCGCCGGTGGTGCGCTCCTCCAGCGTGAGCATCCACACCGCGCCCTGGTTGAGCGCGGGTGTCCAGCGCAGCGTGGCGGTGGCCTCGTCGAACGTGGCGCCCGCGGGCAGGTTCTTCACCCCGAAGCGCAGCCCGGCCTCCTTGAGGCCCGTCGAGCACGTCACCTGCGCGGTGAAGGACTCGCCCTCCAGCACCCAGCGCGTGTCACCCGCGGTGGGCGCGCAGGCCCGCGGCGCCGTGCCCGCGTCCGGCGTCCCGGTGCCCGCGTCGGACTGCGAATCCGTTCCCGCGTCGGAGGAAGGCTGCGTGCCTCCATCCACCGTGCCCTCGTCGGACTGCGGGTGGGTGCCCGCGTCGGAGGCCGTGCCGGAGGGAATGCCGGTCGTGGGCGCCGAGGTGTCACCGCCGCCGCACGCCACCAGGGCGAAGCACGCCAGCCCCGCCAGTCCCCGCGTCCACCATCGCCTTGCTCGCACCGAGAATCATCCCCCTTGGGTCACGGCCCGCAGCAGACCGTGGAGGCAAGGGGTAGTCATCGTGCCGGAGTGCCGACACCCGCGCGTCAGGGCGATGTCGCACGCCCGACAGCGTCAACGTCAGTACGTCACGATCAGGCCAGCGTGCAGGCTGGAGTACGTCTCCTCGGCCGCTCCTCCGTTGTTCCAACCGGTGAGCGTACCGGGCCCGGAGAAACTGTCCTTGAAGTGCTCCAGGTGCCAGGCCACCTCGTAGCCGAACGGTCCCCAGATGTCCCCGGACACGCCCAGCTCCGCGCTCCAGCCGAAGCTGGACACGGACGTGCCGTAGTCGCGGACCTCCAGCGCCCGCCGGCCCCCGTCCGCGTCCGGCGAGTGCCCCGGCTTGGGCGACAGCAGGAGCCCGCCCGACGCGTCCAGCCGCACCGAGCTGAACAGCGGCACGGACAGGTCCACCGCCACGGACGGGAACACACGGTGCGTGCCGGTCAGCGGGTTGTCCGTGGACTGCTCCACGTCGAACGCGCGCGTCTGGATGCCGGCGCGCGCGCCCACGTAACCCTGCTGCGGCCGCGTCGTGCCGAAGCGGAAGTAGTAGCGGTACATCGCCTGCGCGGTGAAGGCCGTGTCCGTGGCGGACACCTCGCGCACCGGCGTCTGGCCGCCGTCCCCGGTGAGCGTCACGTCGGAACTGGAAAAACCCCGCTGAGCCCCCAGCTTGAACCCCAGCCCGCGCAGCACCGACGTGGTGTCGCGCGCCAGGGGCAGCACCTCCACCTCCAGCGCCAGCCCCAGGTACGGATACGACGACGTGAAGTCAGAGGTGTCCCCGAGCTGATCCTCCTCCGGCAGCCTGTCGTACGCGCCGCAGCTGTCCACACCGGGCCGCGCGCAGTAGCGCCGCCACGTCGCTGTCAGTGACAGGTTGAGCCGCACCCAGGTGGGCGCGCCCACCTCCAGCGCCGGCTCCGCCTTCGCCCTGCCCGACGGCCCGTTGCCCAGCCGCAGCGACAGCCACGCCGGGGACTCCCGGGTGCCATGGAAGGCCGGCGGCGTCAGGACATCGGAGGCCGCCGCGGCCGGAGCCGACAGGGCTCCGACGAGGGCCAGGGTCCGCGGCAGTCCCGAGAGGACCCTCGCGCTTCGGGTGGTCGTCATGCTCCGGGCAGGTTCACCCAGCGCCGGGGCGAAGTCCAGGCTCGGGGCTCAGGCGTTCATCACGTGACCCACGCTGGCCGCGGAGGACACTGGCGCGGGCTGCGGGGTGAGCGAAGGCGAGGAATCCTGGGACACCACGGGAGCGGGCTGGGCCTCCTGCGCACGCCCCAGGAAGTCGCGCCGGTAGATGCGCACCATGGCCATGAAGATGGACGCGATGAGCGGCCCCACCAGCAGGCCCATCATCCCGAACACCGCCAGTCCGCCGAACATGGACAGGAAGACGAGCAGCGGGTGCAGCGCCATGCGCGAGCCGCACAGCCGGGGGCGGATGACGTTGTCGATGCTGCCCACCAGGAACGTGCCCCACGCGAGCAGGAACACGCCCTCGCTCACCCGGTTCGCCGCGATGAGCACCACGCCGATGGGCCCCCACACGAGCGCGGTGCCACCCACGGGCACCAGCGCCACCAGCACCATGGCCGCGCCCCACACCCCGGCGTGCGGCACGCCCGCGATGAGCAGGCCCACGAAGCCCACCGCGCCCTGCACCAGCGCGGTGACGGTGTTGCCGTAGATGATGGCGTACGCGACGTCCGTGAACTCGTGGGAGAAGGCGTCGAAGTAGCGGCGCTCCAGGGGGATGAGCCGGGCCACCTCGTTCACCAGACGACGGCCGTCCAGGAAGAAGTAGTACATGGCGACCGTCATCAGGAACATGTTGACGAGCAGCTCCGTGCCGGCGCCCACCACGTCCGCGAGCAGCCCCGCGCCGCCCGACACCGCCGTCATCAGCAGGCGCTCCGTCTCCGAGCTCTCCGGATCGAAGTGCACGTAGCGGTCAAGGCCCCGGGGCAGGCTGTTGAGGAAGTGGTGGCGCAGGTCCACCTGATCCAACAGGTCCTGCGCCTGGCCCACGAACTGGAGCACCTCCCGGGCCACCATCCAGCCCACCAGCGCCAGCGGGGCCAGGATGAGCAGGAACACCGCGAGGGTGGACAGTCCGGCCGCCAGGGACTTGCGGCCCTGGAGCCGCCGGTCCAAGGAGTCCTGGATGGGCATGAACAGGACGACCAGGAAGCCGCCCAGCAGCACCGGCATCAGGAACGGCAGCAAGATGCGTGAAAAGAGAATCAGCGCGAGCGCGAACAGCCCCGCGAAGATGAAATTGGACCACCGCTTCGAATCGCCCGCCGTCACCGCCCCACCCCGTCCCCCAGAACGACTGCACGCAACGTAGGAATGGTTATTCCCACCAGGAAGTCCGCTCCTCCCTTCACCAAGAGGCCATCCATGACTTCTGGACGTTTCGTTCCCCTGGCAGCCGTCGCCACCGCGGTGGTGTCCAGCACCTTCCTGATGCTCGGTCCCGCTGGCTGCGACGAGAGCCAGAGCGTGGCCTGCTCCGACGACTGCCCCGCGGTGGAGGGCACGTATCCCCTGACGTTCCTGGGGGACGCGGGCCTGCCCAGCGAGTGCGTGAACCTGAACGTCCAGCCCCTGACGGACGGCGAGCTGCTGGCCATCCAGCGCACCGAGGGCGGCGTGCTCACGGGCACCCTGAACGGGGTGGCGCTGACGGGTCAGGTGTACGCGACGGGCGCACTGATCCTGACCGGCATGCCGCTGCCCAGCAACGACGGTGGGGTGAGCACCTTCCTCAGCATCACCGCGACCCACACCGGCGGACCCGAGGACGGCGGCATGGGCAGCAGCCTGTCCGGGAACTTCACCAGCCAGTTCTCGCGCATCCAGGGGACCAGCGCCCTCAGATGCAACCTGGCGCGCCCCTTCACGGCGACCCGGCAGTGAAGCCAGGGCCGCCGGGAGCGGCGCCAGGGAAGACGAACTACTTCTTCTTGCCTTCGGCGGCGGCGGCCTTGGCGGCTTCCTTCTGCTTCTTGATCCGCTTCTTCCAGTGCTGACGGATCTTCATCTGCACTCGGCGGTGCTTGCTCTTGCTGTTGGCCATGTGGGTGGCTCCTGGTCTCCGGAATGGAGCAAAGGGGGGCTTACCTATCAGAAGCCTACGGGCTCCCGGAAGAGGAACCCTCGGGGTCCCCCGGGTCGGGGGCCTGGGCTGCCTCCGGCGAGGGCCCGGGCCCCCCGTCCGGCGGGGGCTCGTTGGGGGCCGGACGGGTCGGGAAGGGAATGCCCTCCGCGCTGCGGACCCGGGTGGGCTGGGCGGCGCCCAGGGTCACGTCCCCCTCCCGGTCCTCGTCGGTGGGGCGCTCCTTGGAGGCCGGCACGCTCGTCTGGTGGGGGCGCTTCTTCACCGAGGCGAAGATGGGGCGGCAGGCGTCCACGAAGCGACGGACCTCGTCCAGGGGCAGCGCGGGCGAGTAGTTGTCGTTCACCCCCGTCATGGGCTCCGCCATGCACATGGCGTTGAGGATGGCCTCCTCCGTGGCCTCCATCACGGCCTCGTAGAGGGGGTCCAGACGCTGATCCAGGAGGATCTTCATCTTGTAGACCATCTTCTGGGTGCGCCTGGGGATGATGTTCGCGGTGGAGAAGCCCACCACGATTTCACCGGAGCCGTGCGCCGCGTAGCTGCCCACCCGGCCAATGCCCAGGCCCACGCGCTTGCAGAGGCGGTTGATCTGATGGCTGAGCAGCGGCGCGTCCGTGGCGACCACCGCGATGATGGAGCCGTAGGACTTGCCTCGGTGGGGGGTGTTCTTGAACTTCTCCACCAGCACTTCGCCCACGGGCAGGCCGCCCACGCGCAGGTTGTGCATCTTCCCGAAGTTGGACATGACGAGCACACCCAGCGTGTAGCCGCCCAGCACCTCCGGCAGCTTGCGCGACGACGTGCCGATGCCGCCCTTGAAGTCGCACGTCACCATGCCGGTGCCGCCGCCGACGTTGCCCTCCTGCACCGGGCCGGACTTCGCGTTGTTGATGGCGGCGAAGACGTGCTCCTGGCGCACGTGGCGGCCGGAGACGTCGTTGAGCCACGAGTCGTCGCACTCGCCCACCACGGGGATGATGACGTCGTGCTCGTCACCGATGCCCGGGTAGCGCTGGACGAGGTAGTTGGCCACGCCGTCGGACACGGCGCCCACGGCCATGGTGTTGGTGAGGAGGATGGGCGTTTCGATGAGGCCCCACTCCATGAGCTGCGTCATGCCGGAGACCTCGCCCGCGCCGTTGAGCACGAAGCCGCCCCCGCTCATGCGTTCCATGAAGATGTTGCCCAGGTTGGGCAGGATGGCCGTGACGCCCGTGCGCACCGGACCGTAGCCGGGCCGTAACGGCCCCGAGCCTTCGATGATGGTGGTGTGGCCCACCAGCACGCCTTCGACGTCGGTGATGGCGTTGTACTTCCCCGGCTTGAAGCGCCCCAGCGGAAGCCCCAGCTCCCGCGCCCGGACCCTTGGCCCATTCTCTTCCGGTATCCGCACCATGGCGCCGACCGTACCCGACAATCTCCGACGGTCAACCCTGCTTTCCCTACCAACTGTCGCGAAGGTTCAGCCGCGTGCGGGCGGCCTCAGCCCCTCGACGAGCAGCCGCGTCTGCACGCGGGCGAGCCCCTCCGCGGCCTCCTCGCCCTGCGGGGACTCACCGAGCTGCCGGTCCACGAACAGCGAGGCGAGCCCGTGCACGAGCGACCACGCGGTGAGCGTGAGGGGCCGCGACTCACCGGGGCGCAGGAGGCCCGCGGCCTGTCCGGCCTCGATGCTGCTCACCAGCAGCGTGAAGGCGCCATGCTCTCCTTCCGGCTCCGGGGGCGGTGACATGGGCCGGGTGAAGTGCGGGCCGAACATCACCCGGAAGTGCGGCGGGTGGCGCACCGCGAACAGCACGTAGGCCTCACCCGCCGCGTACAGCCGCTCCAGAGGGCCGGTGTGCGGGGCCATGCGCTCACGCATCTCGCGCGCCATGGCGCGGAAGCCCTCGTGCGCCACCGCCTCCAGCAGCGCTTCCTTGTCCGCGAAGTGCCGGTATGGCGCCGCGTGGGTGACGCCCGCCCGCCGGGCCACCTCGCGCAGGGACAGCGCGCCGAAGCCCTCCTCGGCGATGAGCGCCACCGCCGCGTCCACCAGCGCCTGGCGCAGGTCTCCGTGGTGGTAGCGGCCCTTGTCCTCGGGTGCCTCCGCCGCCTGCTTCCGCTTGCCCTTCGTCGCCACCGTCCGTGCCTCCTCACGCGCCCACTGTCGCCTGCGCGACTTGACCATCCACCGCGCGAAGTTACCAGCGTCAACATCCATGTTGACGGCGGCAACATGCGATGTTTACAGTGTCTACAAGATGGACGGCGCGGAGTTCTCTCGCGCCCTACGTTGCACTGGAAAGGGAGCCGTCATGACGACCGCGATGAAGCAGACGATGTCCTCCTCCGCGCCGGGCTGGCTGCGGGCGTTCCGCACGCTCCCCCGCCAGCACGGCTTCGAACCGCTTCGCGTGGAGGGCCAGGTGCCGGAGGGGCTGCGGGGCTCGCTGTACCGGGTGGGGCCGTGGACGTTCGACGTGCATGGCCGGCCGTACCAGCACTGGTTCGACGGGGACGGCGGGATGCTGGGCGTGCGCTTCGGGGCGGACGGGGTGACGGGGGCGTCGCGGCTGCTGGACACGCCCACCATGGTGGCGGAGCGCAAGGCGTCCTCACAGCGCTACGGCGCGTACGGCACGCCCACGCCGCTGCTCCACAAGCTGCGCGACGTGCGCAAGAACTCCGCGAACACGTCGGTGATGGCGTGGAACGGCAAGCTGTACGCCCTCTTCGAGGGAAGCGTGCCGGTGGAGGTGTCCCCGGAGGACCTGTCCACGCTGGGCGAGACGGATTTCGATGGCACGGTGGTGGAGACGTTCTCCGCGCACCCGCACCGCGTGCCGTCACGCAAGGCGTCCTACAACTTCGGCATCCGCTACGGCCGGGAGACGCTGGCGGACCTCTACGCGCTGCCGGACGGCGGCAAGGCCCAGCGGCTGGGCACGGTGAAGCTGCCGGGCGCGACGATGGTGCACGACTTCATCGCCACGGACCGCTACCTCGTCTTCTTCCTGTCACCGCTGCGCTTGAACCTCTTCCGCGCGCTGCTGCGGGTGGGTTCGTACTCGGAGAACCTGAGGTGGCGGCCGGAGGCGGGCGCGGACGTGCTGGTGGTGCCCATCGACGACGTGGCGCACCCGGTGCGCATCACCACGGACGCCTTCTACCTGTGGCACTTCGGCAACGCGTACGAAGAGGGCGACACGCTGGTGGTGGACTACGTGCGCTACCCCGACTTCACGACGAACCAGTGGCTGGGTGAGCTGGTGCGAGGCACCACGTCCCTGGACGCGAAGGGCATGCTGCACCGGGCGGTGGTGGACCTGAAGGCACGCACCTTCCGCACCGAACAGCGCGCGGACATCAGCTGCGAGTTCCCCCGCGTGGCCCCCGGCGTCGTGGGCCGCTCGCACGAGACGCTCTACCTGGGCGTGCACCTCAGCGATGAAGCCCGGCGCGGCCTCTTCGACGGCGTGGCGCGCGTGGACATGACCACGGGGCGCATGACGAAGGTCTCCCTGGGCGAGGGCACCTACCCCTCCGAGCCCGTGTTCGTCCCCCGCCCCGGCGGAAGCGCCGAGGACGACGGCTGGGTGCTGACGCAGGTGTTCGACGCGAAGACGGACACGTCCCACGTCGCCGTGCTGGACGCGCGCCACCTGGAGGACGGACCCGTGGCGCGCTGCCACTTCGATCACGCCCTGCCGCCCACGTTCCACGGCGGCTTCGCGCCCGCGAAGTGACACTGAATCCAGCTTTCTCCGCTTTTCGTACCATTTCAGCTTAAATGGTTGGAAGCGGAGAAACGGAGGCAGGTCATGAAACGGCTGTTGGCGGTGGCAGGACTGGTGGTGCTTGCGCTCACCGGGTGTCAGCCCGAGGCGCAGACGGATCCGAACCTGGCGGAGCAGGCCCAGGGCGCGACGAACGTGCCCGGGCTCTACGCCGTCTTCAACCAGCCGGACAACACGGGCACGCGGGACTACCGCATCAAGGACGAGCTTGCCCGGCTCATCCAGAACAGCCCCAAGGGCTCATACATCCGCATCGCCATGTTCCTGTGGACGACGGACCACCTGAACGCGGACATCAAGGCGGCGCTGTGCCGGGGCGTCATCGTGCGGCTGGTGGTGGACGAGCAGAATGGCGGCGCCGCTTCGGAGTTCGCCTCCGGCGGCGTCATCCATGACTTGAGCAGCTACGTGCCCCCGGCGGCGACGTGCCCGGACGGCTTGAGGCTGGAGCTCACGCGGTGCAACGGCACGGGCGCGGGCAGTGCGTGCATCGCGGGCTTCGACCGCGAGGGCACCATCATGCACGACAAGATCTTCACCTTCTCCACCACCACGGATCCGCAGGGCAACCGCATCCAGCGCGTGGTGGTGCAGGGCTCCTGGAACAACACCTACTCCCAGAACAACTACTGGAACGACATGGTCGTCAGCTACGAGGACTGGGACTGGTACGACTATTGGGTCGGCTACCACAACGACCTGCGCGGCGGCTCGAAGACGACGGACTACTACAACCCCACCACGGGCCAGGGTTACTACAACTCCCCCAACGCGCCGTGGACCGCCTACTTCTTCCCGCGCGAGGGCAATGACAACGAGCTGTCCAGCGACACCGTGACGAACAACTTCACGGACTACATCAAGACCTTCGTCTCCGGCTGCACGCTGGACGTGAACCAGAACCACATCAACGACAGCCGCGTCATCGTGGCCACGGAGCTGGTGCGCATTGGCAAGCTGGGCTGCCGGGTGCGCGTGCTCTACACGGACATGGACGCGGGCATCAAAACGAAGCTCACCGGCGCGAAGAACATCACCCTGCGCCAGCTCTACGACGTCTCCGCCAACAACGTGAAGACGAGCGACGGCACGCCACGCGAGGTGCTCACGCACAGCAAGCACTTCGTCTACTCGGGGAACTTCAACGGGACGGTGCGCAAGATGGTGCTGACGGGCTCGCACAACCTGTCCAAGAACTCGCTGCGCTACAACGACGAGAACCTGGTGAAGTACTACTCGGACGCGCTGTGGCAGGCGTACCACGACAACTTCGAGAAGGGCTGGGCCCAGGCCCTCAACGACGGCTGAAATGAAACGGGGACGGCGCCTTTCGGGCACCGTCCCCTTCCCTGCCCCGCTTCAGCGGACGCTCAGGACTTGAGCTCCGGACGCGGCGGAGGCGTCGGCTCCTGCGGTGAGGCCGAGGCCGAGGCGGTCGCGGTGGCCCGCGCGTTCTGCTCCTCAATCCGCTGCACGACCTTGTTGAGCGGCGGCGCGTGGGCACCGGCCGGGTGCTCCGTCTGGGCCCGGCGTGCCTCGCGCTCCTTGTAGCGGCGGATCGCGGGCGCCATGATCTCACCAATCAGCGTCCGGTAGTCCATGCCGGCACCCGCCGCGATGAGCACCAGGTCGCTCCAGCCGGGCGTGAGGCCGGGCAGCGGGTTGCACTCGATGAAGTAGATGCGCCCCTTGTCATCCATGCGGAAGTCGATGCGCGCCACGTCGCGGCACCCCAGCGCCATGAACGAGTTGCGCGCCGCCGTGCGCAGCTTCTCCAGCAGCGCGGGTTCGATCTTCGCGGGCGCGTCGTAGCGGATGCGGTCCGTCCAATCCAGCTTGTGCTGGAAGCTGTAGACCGGGTTCTTCTCCGCCTTGTCCAGGAAGACGATCTCCATGGGCGGCAGCACGCGCGGGCGACGCTCGCCCAGCAGTCCCACCGTGAACTCGCGGCCGCCGATGTACTCTTCAATCAGCGCGGGCTGCTGGTACTTGCCGGCGATCTCCTTCACCACGTCGCGCAGCTCCGCTTCGGAGTAGCAGACGCTCTTGGTGACGACGCCCTTGGAGCTGCCCTCCGCCACCGGCTTCACGATGAGCGGGAAGGAGGTGAACTCCTTGTTGAGGCGCTCCTTGCCCGTGACCATCAGCTGGAAGTTGGGCGTGAGGATGCCCGCCTGACGGACGATCTTCTTCGCCAGCGCCTTGTCCAGCGCGAGCGACAGCGTCGCCGGATCCGAGCCCGTGTACGGGATGTCCAGGAGCTCCAGCATCGCCGGCACCTGGCTCTCGCGGTTGCGGCCCTTGAAGCCCTCCGCGATGTTGAAGACGATGTCCAACGGCGTGCTGGAGAGCACCGTGGGCAGCTCCGCCGTGGCCTCCAGGTCGATGACCTCGTGGCCCCAGGAGGCAATCGCCTCACGGATGGCCTGGAGGGTGTTGGGCGAGTCGTACTCCGCCTCGCTGTCCTCCTGCACCGTCTCCGCCGTGGCGCTGGGCTTCACGCGCTTCACGTTGAAGCTGAAGCCCACGCGCAGCGGCCCGGACTTGCGCGCGGGCCTGCCCTGGCGGCTCTTGTTATCGCGGATCTTGTGACGCTTGCCCGCGCTCTGGATGATGGAGTTGATGACCCCGTCCAGGTGCAGCCCTTCCAGCTCCGCCGCGGCGTAGATGCCCGCGCCTGGCTCCAGGCTGGGCAGCGCGTTGATCTCCAGGAAGTACGGCACGCCCGCGTCGGACACGCGGAAGTCCAGCCGGCCCAGGTCGCGGCAGTCCAGCACCTGGAGGATCTTCTGCGCCATGGTGCGGACGTCCTCGGACATCTTCGCCGGGATGTTCGCGGGCGCGCGCACGGACACGGACTTCTCCCGGCGCGTCTTCAGCTCGTAGTCGTAGATGGCGTACTTGCGGCCCTGGGACGCCTCCGGGTCGATGACGTACTCCACCGGCGCGAGCACGCCGTCGTAGTCGTTGTCCACCGCGGCCAGGAACGGCACCGTGAGGTCGCGCCCGCTGATGTACTCCTCCACCAGCACGCCCGCCGGGTACTTCTCCAGCGCCTTCGCCACCTTCTCGCGCACCTGCTCCAGCGTCTCCGCGACGGAGTCCTGGGTGATGCCCTTGGAGGAGCCCTCGAAGTTGGGCTTCACGATGACGGGGAAGCGCAGGTTCTCCGGCTGCAGCTCGCTGAGCTTCTCCACGTACTGCCAGCCCGGCGTGCGGATGCCGTGCTTGGAGAGGATGAGCTTGGTGAGCTGCTTGTCCAACGTGAGCGCCAGCGCGTACGCGTCCGAGCCCGTGTACGCGAAGCCCAGCTCGTCGAAGAGCGCCGGGTAGAAGGCCTCACGGAAGCGGCCGCGGCGGCCCTCCGCCGTGTTGAAGATGAGGTCCGGGCTGTACGCCTCCAGGCGGGCGACGGTGCGCGACGCGGGGCCGCTCACCTCGAAGCGCTCCAGGCGGTGGCCCAGCCGCTCGATGGCTCCCGCCAGCGTGTTCACCGTCTCCTGCGTGTCGAACTCCGCCTCTTCTTCCGAGTCCGAAAGCCGCAGGTTGTAGGTCAGCGCGATGCGCATGGCTTACCCCGTCTCCCTTTCCTGAACGCCTTGCCGCGGCGCACTTTCGCCGCGGACATCAACCGTCCGGGAGCGCGCGTGGCGCCCACCGGCGTGCGGGCTGCAACCGTCGCGCCCGCGACAACCTTCCCGTCCACCACCTGCGTCTGCGCCCAGGTGTCCCCCAGCCGCAGGCCCAGCGGGTCGCGCAGCACGCGCCACGCCTCCACGCCGCCAATCACCACGAAGCCCGCCAGGGCGGCCACCACGCCATGCGGCGCGGGCATCATCCCCAGCAGCACCACCAGCGCGAGCGGCGCGTTGCGAAGCGTGCTGTCACGGTGCCGCGCGGCCGATCGCGTGGGCAGGTGCATCACCTTCACGCCGCAAATGCGCTTGCCCACGCTCTGCCCCTGGAGCATCCCGTCCGCGAGCAGCAGGAACAGCAGCGCCACCACCGCGCCCGCCGCGCCGCACACCACGTACAGGCCCCAGGCCACCGCGCAGTCGATGATCCGAGCGCCCAGCCGCAGGAGCAGCGACGCCTTCGGGTACGGTGAATCCGGCCCCGCGTCCTCCTGCACCAGCCGCAGCACGCGGCCCGCGCTCCGGCCTTCCGCCATGAGACTGCGTTCGGGGGAGGTGCTCACTCCTCGGGCTCCAGCGTGAGCCCTTCTTCCGTGGGCTCCGGCTCGTCCAGCCCCGCCAGCTTCGCCAGCCGCTCGTGCGCGGACAGCGGGTGGACGAAGGGCACCACTGTCTGCGCGTGCTCCCCGGCCGCTTCCGCCGCGAGCCGGGCCGTGGGGCTGCCCGTTTCAGACATGCGCAGGAGCTTCTGCCGCGCGTCGTCCTCGTCGTGCCGCGCGGCCTCGCCCTCGCGGGTGAAGAAGATGAAGGCCATGGCCGGGCGCTTGGAGGACTCGCGCATCGCGAACTGCACGCCGTCCAGGTTCCAGCCCTTGGCCGTCCACTCGTTCAAGGTGCGCTCCAGCGCTCCCTCGTCCACCGTGGACAGCTCCACCACTTTGTACTGCAACGGCCCCGGCTCACGGATGACGGGAGCGCGGCCCTTCCCGGGGCGCTGGCCCGATCTGGAGCGCGGCGACTGGCTCTTACGGGCCTTGGACGTCGCGCCACGTCTGGGCGGAGGCTTCTCGGTTCTGCGTCCGGGCCGCTTCTTCTGGGTGGGCATCGTTGTGGGGAGCATTTGGGCGCAAGCGGCGGAAGCGATCAAGCCTTCCGCCGAACACGCGCGCCCGGGTGTCGCCTACAGGAGCTTGGCCGCTTCCAGGGCGTGGTAGGTGATGACCAGGTCGGCGCCCGCGCGCTTGATGGATGTGAGGACCTCCAACATCACGCGCTCGTAGTCCACCCAGCCGTTCTGCCCGGCGGCCTTGAGCATCGCGTACTCGCCGGAGACGTTGTACGCGGCGAGCGGCAGGTCGAAGTTCTCCCGCAGCGCGCGGATGACGTCCAGGTACGACAGCGCCGGCTTCACCATGATGAAGTCCGCGCCTTCGTCCACGTCCAGCGCCGTCTCGCGGATGGCCTCGCGCACGTTGCCGGGGTCCATCTGGTAGCCGCGGCGGTCGCCGAACTGCGGCGTGCTCTGCGCGGCTTCACGGAACGGGCCGTAGAAGCCGGAGGCGTACTTCGCCGAGTACGCCATGATGGGTGTGTCCTGGTGCTTCACCTCATCCAGCGCCTTGCGGATGGCGCCGATGCGGCCGTCCATCATGTCCGACGGCGCGATGATGTCCGCGCCCGCCTGCGCGCAGGTGACGGCCATCTGGGCCAGCAAGGGCAGCGTGGCGTCGTTGGCCACGTGGTTGCCGTCCAGCACGCCGCAGTGGCCGTGGTCGGTGTACTCGCACAGGCACACGTCCGCGATGACCTGGAGGTCCGGCTCCGCGGCCTTGATCTCCCGGATGGCGCGCTGGACGATGCCGTCCGTCGCGTACGCCTGGGTGCCGCGCGCGTCCTTGTGGTCCGGGATGCCGAAGAGGATGACGGACGGCACGCCCAGCGACTTCGCGAGCTTCGCCTCCTTCACCGCGTGCTCCAGTGAGAAGTTGAAGACGCCCGGCATGGAGGAGATGGGACGGCGCACGTCCCGGCCCTCCACGACGAACAGCGGATAGATGAAGTCCGTGGGCGAGAGGCGCGTCTCTCTCACCATGTCACGGAGCGCCGCCGAGCGGCGCAGCCTGCGGGGACGGTGGACGGGGTGGGCCATGGGTCGCCGGTATAAACCGCCGGGCCCCGCGCTTCACCCCTTCCGCGTCCTGAATCCGCCTGCTCAGCCGGCGACGGGGCGCCAGGTCAGCTGCTGGCGGCGGGAATCGCGAGCCATGCGGTCGGCCCGCCGCCCGGCCAGGTCCGCCTCGTACAGCGCCCGGGCGTAGCGCACCCGGGCCGCCTCGGTCCCGGTGTTCAGCTCCCGCTCGGCGGCCTCCAGCTCACGGCGCGCGTCCTGAAGCTGCTGCTCGGTCCCGTTTGCCCACGTCATGCCCATCTCTCCAGTGTGGTGTGTCCGCGAGGGTTGGCGTTCATCTCCCGCGGGTCGCTGACAGGCATTGCAGGGTCTGGACCAGGGGTACCGTTGGAACCCCCAGGAGTGCAACGCCCGGGAAAGACGAGGTGTCGCGTCGCGCCACACGCGCTCCGGGTGCGCAAGGCTTTTCCCAGCGGCGCGAACGAGGGAACGCGGAGGGAAACCCGCATGCAGGGCCGCCCGTCCCTCCCCTTGGATCCATGCGGGTGCAATCATCGCCCCGCCGGGTCGTCTACAGTCGTAACCGTGACGACTCCTCCTCCCGCCCTCGAAGTGCAGGGCCTGCGAAAAACGTATCGCCGAGCGTTCGGACGTGGCGGCCATGAAGCCCTCCGGGGCATGGACCTCCACGTCCCGGCGGGCAGCGCGTTCGGGCTGATTGGCCCCAACGGCGCCGGCAAGACGACCTTCATCAAGAGCGTGCTCGGCATCGTGCGGCCCACCGCGGGCACGGTACGCGTGCTGGGCGGGTCGCCGGAGGATCCCGCCATCCGCGCGCGCATCGGCTACCTGCCGGAGCGGCTGCACCTGCCCGGCACGTGGAAGTCGCCCGCGTTCCTGGCCACCGTGGCGCGGCTCAAGGGATTGAAGCCGGATGCGAATGCGCACGCGCGGCTCCTGGAGCGCGTGGGACTTTCGGACGCAATGGACCGGCGCATCGGCGGCTACTCCAAGGGCATGCGGCAGCGGCTGGGGCTGGCGGCGGCGCTGTTGGGAGACCCGGCGCTGCTCGTGCTGGATGAGCCCACGGACGGCATCGACCCCATGGGCCGGCTGGAGGTGCGCCGCATCCTCCAGGAGGAGGTCCAGAAGGGCGTGACGCTGTTCCTCAACTCGCACCTGCTGGCGGAGACGGAGCGCGTGTGCGACCGCGTGGCAATCCTCGCGGACGGGCGCGTGCTGCGCGAAGGGCGGCTGGAGGAGCTGACGAAGGCCGGGGCCCGCTGGCGCGTGCGCTTCGCGCCCGGCGCGGACCGGGCTGCGCTGGAGGCGGCGGGCTTCATGGCCGTGGCGGATCCAGCGCGGGGTGGAAGGACTGGCGCGGCGGTCGCCGGTGACGCGCGGGCGGACGTAGCGTCCGCGAGCGGTGGGCGGGAGGACGGTGTGTATTCGGTGGACGCGGCGGACGTGGCGGTGCTCAACGCGGCGCTGGACCGGGCGCGGGCCTCGGGTGCGATGCTGATGGAGCTCAAGCGCGAGGGCGCGGACCTGGAGGCGGTGCTCGTGGGCGCCGTGGGCGGGCCGGGGGTGGCGGCATGAAGAGCCCTGTCTTCGTCATCGCCGGCTACGTGCTGCGCGAGGCGGCGTCGCGCAAGTTCATCATGGCCTTCATGGTGGGGCTCACGCTGGTGCTGGCCACCGTGGCGCTCAGCCTCAAGCTGGAGGTCGTGGACGGAGCGCTCGCGGCGACGCGCCTGTTCGGCGAGGTGATGCGCTCCAACATCATGTCCGTGGACGTGGCGCTCCGGCCCATGTACCGCGCGGCGGCGTACCTGGTGTTCTACGGCGGCATCCTCTTCGGCATCGTCGCGTGCTCGGACTTCGCGCCGGGGCTCCTGTCGCCCGGCCGCATCGAGCACCTGCTCGCCCTCCCCTTGCAGCGCTGGCACCTGTTGGCCGGCACGTTCCTGGGGGTGATGACGCTGGCCCTGGGCGGTACGGTGTACGCCGCGGGCGGGCTGACGCTCATATTCGGGGTGAAGACGGGGTACTGGACGGTGGGGCCGCTCATCGCCGGGGGCTTGGCGTGCGTGGGGTTCGCGGCGGTGTACGCGGTGATGCTCACCACGGCGACGCTGGTGCGCAGCGCGGCGCTGTGCTCGGCGGCGGGCTTCGTGCTGCTGGTGGGCGGCATCCTCGCGGGCTTCCGCGCGGACGTGTCGCGCTACCTGGAGTCGGGCTTCGGGCGCACGGCGTTCGACGCGGTGACGCTGGTGCTGCCCCGGCTGTCCGCGCTGGCGTCGCGCGCGGCGGACCTGGCCAGCTCCACGCCGCTGGAGAAGGGTTCTCTGGGCATGCTGCTGGGCGGCGTGCTGGTGTTCGGATTGGGGGCCCTCTCCGTGGGCTTCTGGCACTTCGAAGGAAAGGACTGCTGAACCATGGATTCGCGCGGGCGCAGGAGGGTGTGGCTGGTGGGGGCGCTGCTGTTGTTCGCCGGAGGCGCGGTCCTGATGTTCACGGGCCAGGGCGACAAGCCGGCCGCGGAAGCTCCGGACGTGGACTTCCCCCGGCGCATGCGGGGCACGGACCTGGAGCGCGCGGAGAAGCGGCGCACGTGGGTGATGCCCGCGGTGGTGGACGCGGGCGTGGCCGCGCCGGCGAAGCCGAGGGATCCGCTGCTCGCGGCGCTGCCCCGCGGACCGGGCCGCACGGCGGTGGTCATCGAGGCGAACGCGCTCCGCTACTCGCCCGTGGGCGAGCTGCTCATGGACTGCCTCTTGCGCGACGGCGGCAAGAACCTGGAGCAGTTCAAGGCGCTGAGCGGCGTGGATCCGCTCCAGGACCTGGACCGGCTGGTCGTCACCGACGAGGGCGTCATCCTCTCCGGCGACTTCAGCAAGGCGAAGTACCAGGAGCTGCTGGGCGAGCGCGTGTCCTCTGACTACGGCTCAGGCGCGCGCGTGTACGAGCCGGGGGACACGACCTTCGCCCTGTCTGACGGCGGCACGCAGCGCGGGCGCATGGACACCTCGGTGGGCACCTGGAACAACCAGATGCTGGTGTTCGGCAAGTCGCCGGACTCCGTGAAGACGGTGCTCGACCGCATGGACGGGCGCGGCCAGGAGGAAGGGCCGCCGCTGCTGGATGAGAACAGCACCTACGGTGAAATGTACGGCGTGCTGGCGGTGGAGACCCTGGCGAAGCTGCTGGGGCCGGACCAGGCGGAGCTCGCGAAGCGGCTGACGGACGTGGCCCAGAACGTGGAGCTGCACCTGGACACCAGCGGCGACGTGGCCATGGTGGCCAACGTGACGGGCCTGGACGCGGAGAAGATGGCGGACCTGGGCAAGTCCCTGGGCGGCGCGCTGTCCATGGCGCGCATGAAGGCGCAGGCGGACGGCAAGGACGACCTGGCGCAGCTCCTGGACTTCGCGAAGGTCCGGCCGGACGGCTCGTCCTTCAAGCTGGAGCTGGCCGTGCCGCTGGCCACCCTCCAGGAGCAGCTCTCCTGGTGCCGCCAGGAGCGCCAGGCCGCTGAGAGCGCGAAGCCGGCGCCGTAGCGCTCAGGGCGCCGGGCGCACGCTCTTCGCCTTCGCCTGGGGACGCTGCGGGCGCCAACCCAGGACGACGCGGCCATACGGAGCGGGCCCCATGTCCAGCCCGCGGACGTTCAGGCTGTCGCGCTGGCGGTCCAGCAGCGCGTAGTCGTTGATCAGCGACAGGCCCACCGATGAGCTCAGCCACAGGTCACGGCCCAGGTGGACGTTCACGGTGGGCCCCACGCGGACCTGGGTCTCGCGCAGGTAGCTGGCGTTCAGCGCCCGGAGCTCTGGATCGAACCGGGTTCGGAGCACCTGCATGTCCAGCGCCCCCACCAGCCCCAGCTCCACCGTGTCGCCCAGCTTGCGCAGCAGCGTGAGCCGGGGCAGGCCCACCTCCAGGACGTACGGGCCCCGGTTGTAGGTGAGGCTCAGCATGGGCACCACCGGCAGCATGTCGAACGGCCACAGCGCGACCACTCCGAAGGTCACCCCGAGCCCCGGCGTGTCCTCGAACTGGTAGCTGGCCATCGCGAAGGCCACCCACGACGTGTCCAGCGCCAGGTCGAAGGAGGACCGGAAGTCCGTGCGGGTGCTGCCCATCACGCCGCCGACCACCAGCCAGCGCGGTGCCACGGGCCTGACGACCGTGAGCCCCAACTGGATGCGGTGGAACTGCCGATCCACAGCGTCATCGCCCACGGTGGGCACATCCGCGCCCATCCACCGCGTCTCATACCCCACCGACGGCAGCAGGTACGTGCGCCCCAGGACGAGCGGCGGCAGCGGCACGCGCAGTTCCAGGGTCCGCCGCTCCTTGATGCGGGCGCCTCCCGCTTCCAGCGAGCCGCCACCCGAGAGGCCGTAGCTCAGATAGAGCCGGTCCGCCTGCGTCTGGGCCAGCACGCGGGGACCCATGAGCAGCACCAGCGCCACGACCCAGCCGCTCAAGCCAGCTGCCATCCGGGCCCGGATTCGCCATTGCACGGCGCGACGGAAGTCCACGCGCATCACACCCTGCCTTCACGAGACGGGGCGGCCGGTCCCCAGCCCCGAAGCCGGGAAGTCTACCCTGCCCCGCCATACTCAGGGTGATACGAAAGACGTGTGGGTGTGTCAGCCCACCATGGCGTTGACCTCTTCCGTGAAGGCCGCTTCCTCGTCCGCGTGGACCACGAGCGGCGGCAGCACGGTGAGGTCCGCCCGGCCGCCCTTCACCGCGTGGAGCAGCACCAGCTTCGCGGGCCGGTCCGCGCGCGGATGCACCATGCGCACCGTGCGCGGCTCCAGTTGCAGCGTGCGCAGCACGGACACCAGCTCGCTGAAGCGGGACGCCGGATACACCATGCACATCGCGCCTCGGGGCACGAGCAGGTACGCAGCGGCGCGCACCACGTCCGGCAGCTCACAGGCAATCTCATGCCGCGCGAGCGCCTTCTCCCGGGACAGGTTGCTCTGACCCGCGGTGCGCGCTCGGTACGGCGGATTGCACAGCACGTGGCCGAAGCTGCTCGCGGGGAACGTCTCCGCCACGTGCCGCAGGTCGCCCTGCACCAGCGTCACCGCGCCCTCGCAGCGGTTCAGGTACACGTTGCGCTCGGCCAGGAAGAACAGTCCCGGCTGCAGCTCCAGCGCGGTGATGTCCGTTCGCCCAAACCGGCGGGCCAGCACCAGCGGGATGATGCCGCACCCGGTCCCCAGGTCGAGCAGCCGCCCCCGGTGCGCCCCCGCCTCGAACACCGCGAAGTGCGCCAGCAGCACGGGGTCCAACGTGAAGCGGTAGCCCAGCCGGCGCTGGAGCACCTGCACCACGCCGCCGCAGATGGCGTCGAGCGTCTCCCCCGGCCCGGGCTCCAACCGCAGCCGCACCCGATGGGGCCAGTCCTGCGTGGTGCCGGTCAGCGCACGCACGCGGGGCCGTCAGGCTTCGGGATCCAGGAAGAGCAACCCCGCGGGCACACGCGGCTCCACGCGCAGGGTGCGCGGCGGCAGCGTGGCCTGGGCCTCCATCACCGCCCTCACCTCCCACACCGGCGGAGGGTTGAGCGCGAAGCCCGCCTGGAACGTGCCGGCCTCCACGCCCGCCACCAGCGACTCCAGGCCGTGCACCGGGAACACCTGCGGATGCCCGGACGCCTCCGGCTCCTGGATGCCCAGCACCGTGCGCAGCACCAGCGCGTTGAGCAGCGCCAGGTCCAGGCTGCGCAGCGTGGGGTTTCGAGGCGCGCCCTTCAGGTGCGCCAGGTCCAGCCCCTGACGGAAGCGCAGGATGCGGCCCCGCCCTCCCGGCAGCACCAGCAGCACGGCGTGCTGTCCGGGCACCAGCGTGGCCAGCCGCTCGCGCGCGGCGGAGAGCCCCTGCGGCGTGGTGAGCGGCGCGTCCAGCTCCGTCACACGCGCGTACGCGGCCACCAGGGTGAGGAAGGTGTCTTCCTTGAACGTCTCCACGCCCTTCAGGGCACGGTGGATGGGGCACAGCTCCAGGCCCGGCTCGGACAGCGGCACCACCGCGGCCAATGTCTGGCCCTGCTCGCTCAGGGCCGCCAGGGGCCGCATGGGGGCCTCGTCCAGCACCGCCTGCAGGCGCTTGGACACTGGGGACGGTTCGATGCGCAGGAGCGACACCGGGCTGCCGTCGTACTGCCCCTTCCAGACGGAGATGCCGCGCTCGGCCGCTTCCGCCAACAGGGCGCGGAGGGCGCCGTGGTCATCCGCCACCAGCGTGACGGCGGGCTCCACCTCCCACGCGCGAGGCCGGTACGGGTCCTGCTCCAGCGACGGCACCGCGTCCGGCGTCAGCGCGCACAGCAGGTAGCGCACGGGAGGGCCGGAGAAGCGACCCGCCGAGCCGTGCAACTCCACCACGTAGAGGGCGGGACGTGCGTCCTTCAACAGCCCGCCCGAGTCGCGCAGCCGGCGCAGCTCGGCGCTCGGGTTCGCGGCCTCCAGCAGGGGCCGCACGTGCGTGGGCAGCGGGGCCGCGTTTCCGCGAGGAGGACCGTCCCCGGGCTCCAGCGAGGAGTCCAGCGACGTCAGGAGGGCCGAGAACGGGAGGACGCGCGCCATACCGGGGAAAGGTGATGCCGCCCCTTCCCCCGCGCCATGACGCCTGCTCGCCCGTCCACCAGGCCGTCTACCACCAGACGTTCTTGTAGGGCCGGTCCTTGGCGCTGCGCAGCGCGGACCGGTCCACGCTCTCCTCCCACAGCAGGCTCACGGTGGTAATGGCGCCCGCGGAGCCCAGGAAGGACAGCACGTAGGGGGTGGACTGGTTGAAGCCGCCCAGCACCAGGCCGGAGATGAGCAACACCGCCGCGCCCACGCCGCCGCCGAAGAGGTCGGCGCGGAGGATCTGCGACGCCGTGGGGTTGTAGCGCATGGTCGCCAGGGCCAGCACGCCCGCGCCCACTCCCGGGGAGATGAGCAGCATGTCCTTCCACGTCTTGCCGGAGATGGACGTGCCGGAGAAGTGCACGATGGCGAGGAACAGCGCGCTGTACGCCGCCGCCCAGCCCGCGCCGGACGCCACCAGCAGGCCGTCCGAGAGCGGCAGCTGCCCGCCGCCGATGCCCGCCGTCAGCCACGCGCCCAGCTCCGCGCCCAGGAACGCGGACCAGGTGAGCACGCCCGGGTCCTGGGTGATGAGGTCCATGAAGCCCGCGAGGAACATGCCGCCAATGCCCGAGTTGAGGATGGTGAAGTTCGCCATGGGCGTGTCCACCCAGTTGTTGAACTGCCACCACGCGGAAGCGCCGAAGCCCAGGCCCGCGCCAATGAGGGTGCCCGCGAGCATCGACTCGCGCGAGCTGCGGTCGAAGTTGAACTCCTTGTTGAACGCCTGCGTGAAGAAGCCACCCAGCGCGCCCAGGGCCGTGTGGTGCAGCACGAAGCGCGCGCTGCCGGGACCGGACAGGAACGGCCCCCGGCGGCGCTGGCCGTCCAGGAACACGCCGTTGTCCTCCGGCGGCGGGCGGAGCCGCGAGGCGGCGGTCGCGGTCTCGTCGCGAATGGACTCCGGGCGCACCTCCCGCGTGCCTTCCGTCAACGGCGCCTGAGGCTCGGTGCGCAGGCGGTCTGGATCCGTCGGCGCGAGGGGCGCGTCGCTCGCGCGGGGAGGCCCTTCGTCCGGGTTCGCCTGCGTGGGCGGCGGATACGCGTCGATATTCGACGGACCCGCGGGAGGCATCTGCCCGGCGGCGTCGCTGGACGGCCTCACGGGCCGCGGTTCTTCCGCCTGTGGCTCGGCCTGCGAGGACGGCGCCGGGTACATGCCCGGCGCGGGCGGAGGCGGCGGCTGAGGCGCCGGATAGACGCCCGTACCACCCGCCTGCGCGAGTGCGAGGCCCGGCAACATCAGCGCGATCGCGAGGACGGTGACAGGGAGGTTCCAGGTTCGACGGTGTGACACGCGAGGGGCTCCTTGGGTCCGGCCGTCCGGCAGAAAACCACAACCGGTGCGCGCGTGTTGGTTTTCCGCCGCGTGTCGAAGATTCTCGCGCGCCCATGCCTGAAGGCATCTCGTGGTCCGAACTCGGCGTCGACTCCGCCCGCGTGCAGGCGGTGAACGAGGCCCCCTTCCCCCCTGGTCAGCGCGACTTCGTCCTCTACTGGTGCATGGTGAACCATCGGTGGGAGGAGAACCACGCGCTGGACGCCGCCATCGCGCTGGGCAACCACCTGGGCCTGCCCGTCGTCGTCTACCAGGCCATCCGCCCGGACTACCCCTACGCTTCGGAGCGGCTCCACGCGTGGGCCCTGGAGGGCATGGCGGACATGGCGAAGGGCTGCGCCGCGCGCGGCCTGCCGTACTGGCTGGAGCTGCCGCGCACGAAGAAGGAACACAAGCCGAGGCTCGCGAGCCTGGGCCGGCGCGCGGCGGCCGTCGTGTCGGACCTGTTCCCCACGTACATCATCCCCGGCCACCTGCGCGGCGCGGCGAAGGCGCTGCGGGTGCCGCTCATCGCCGTGGACGCCTCCTGCGTGGTGCCCATGCAGCGCATCCCCGCGGCCCAGGTGGGCGCGTACGCGCTGCGCCCCAAGCTGCGCAAGCTGTGGCCGGAGTACCTGGAGCGCACGCTGCCCAGGCGCAAGCCCCGCGTGTCGGGCGCGAAGCTCCAGCCGGACTTCGAGCTGTCCGACGCCGTGCAGGCCCGCGCCGCGCTGGACACGTTCGCGCTGGATCATTCCGTGAAGCCCCTCTCCGAGCGCGGCGGACGCAAGGCGGGCCTCAAGGCCCTGGACGCGTTCCTCGACGAGCGGCTGGAGGGCTACGACACGGGCCGGAATGATCCGGGCCTGGGCCAGCAGTCCAACCTGTCGCCCTACTTCCACTGGGGCAACCTCTTCCCCGGCGAGGCGGCGCGCGCGGCCATCGCGGCGAAGGGCAAGGACCACCCCGCAGTGCAGTCCTTCGTGGAGGAGCTGCTCGTGCGCCGCGAGCTGGGCTTCAACTACTGCTTCCACACGCCCGGCCCGAAGCAGCTGAGCACGGACTCCCTGCCCGGCTGGGCGCGCGAAACGCTCTCACGCCACCGGCAGGATCCGCGCCCGCACCTCTACTCGTTCGAAGAGCTGGATCAGGGCCGCACCCAGGACCCGCTCTGGAACGCGTCCCAACGCGAGCTGCGGGAGCGCGGACGGATCCACAACTACCTGCGCATGCTCTGGGGGAAGAAAATCCTCGAATGGAGCCCCACGCCGGAGGAGGCGCTGGCCCGCATCGCGCGGCTCAACGACACCTACGCGGTGGACGGGCGCGACCCGGCGAGCGTCTCCAACTTCATGTGGGTCCTGGGGCTGCACGACCGGCCCTTCCAGGAGCGCGCGGTGATTGGGAAGGTCCGGCCCATGAGCTCGCTGCGCACCGCGGAGAAGTTCGACCTGGACCCGTACCTGGAGCGCTGGGGCGCCCCGCCCGAACAACCCGGGCCCCCCGCGACCGTGAAGAAGTCCCGCCGTAAGACAGCCAGGTAGGCCGCCGGTGGACATCCCCCTGAAGACGGCGGTTCACTTTCCGGCCCGGGGTCACTAAACCGGACGGACGCACCCGCTTTCGCGGAATGAATCAGGAGTCAGCCATGGGCACGATGAAGTTCGAGATCCCCCACAATCTTCCCAAGGACGAGGTCAAGAAGCGCGTCGAGCAGCTCCTGCAGTACTGGGGCAGCAAGTACGGCGTGAAGTCCGACTGGCAGGGCGAGGAGGGCGCGAAGCTCGCCGGCAAGGTGATGGGCATCAACCTGGACGCCAGCTTCGTCATCACGGACAAGGCCGTGTCCGGCGAGGGCACCGACCCCGGCATGCTGCTGCGCAACCAGGCCAAGACGTACATCCAGAAGAAGTTCGGCGCGGTGCTGGATCCGTCCAAGAGCCTGGATCAGGTGAAGGGCAACCTGGACTGACGCGGACCGCCGTGCGCCGGGCTGTGTGATTCAGCCCGGCTGCTCCTCCAGCGCGGCCAGCGCATAGCGGGCCGCGCGGGAGATGGCCTCCGCGGAGTCGAGCATCTCCGGGTAGTGCCCCGCCAGCGGGCGCTGCGGGTACTTCAGCTGCGCGACGGCGTTGCGGTAGCTGCGCCGGGCCGCCTCGAAGTCCTGCGTGCGCTCCTGCACCTGGGCCAGCAGGTAGTGGCCAATGGCCAGCGTGGGCTCCAGGAACAGGGCCTTGGCCAGCTCGGAGCGCGCCTCGGCCAGGCTCCCCGCCTGCATCGCCGCCACCCCACCGAAGACGCGCGCCTCCACGCACAGCGGCTCGCGCTGGAGCGCCTGACCGAAGGTGTCGCGCGCCTCGTCGATGCGGCCGGTGAGTGAGTACAGGTTGCCCAGCGTCAGGAGCGCGTCCAGGTCGGAGGGCTCGTCCACCAGCAGGCGCTTCACGCCGTCGATGGCGCCAGCGAAGTCGCCCTGCCCCATCTTCCGCACGGCCATGTTCAAGCGCTCCGCGGGCGGCAGCAGCTGCGGCCACGAACCGCTGGGGCGCGCGGGCATCGCTTCCGTCAGGGGCCGGGAGGCGGGCGGATCCACGGGCACCGCCGCGAAGGAGCCGGTCGTCGCGGTCCGCCGCGGAGGCTCCGCGGGACGGGGCGGATCCAGCTTGATGGCGGGGAACTCCCCGCTGCGGCGTCCCAGCGCGCCCAACGCGGGTATCTCCAGGGTGGGCCGGCGCACGGGCGCGTCCGGAGCCCTGGCGCTCGCCGCGTCGGCCAGGCCCGCCGTGCGCAGCCTCGCCGCGGTCTCCGCGTTGGTCTGCATCCGCTGGCGCAGCTCCACCGCGAAGGACTCCGGGCTGCCCGGCCGGGGCTCCGTCGCCATGGGCGCCAGGGGCGGCGGCGGACGGGGGCGCTCGCCCAGGGGGCGCCGGTACACGAACGCGCCGTCCACTTCGATCATCTCGAAGCGGTCATAGACCTTGAACAGGCTCTCCGAGTACCCCAGGAAGAGCAGCCCGCCCGGACGCAGCGCCGCGAGGAAGCGGTCCATCAGCCCGCGGATGGTGGGCAGGTCGAAGTAGATGATGACGTTGCGGCAGAGGATGAGATCCAACGACGCGGGCGCCACCTTGTCGAACACCGGCGCGGCCAGGTTCTGGCCATCGAAGCGGATGTACTCGCGCAGGATGGGCGACGCCTCGTAGCCGTCCTCCACGGGCCGGAAGAAGCGCTTGAGCCGCTCCGGTCCAATGGCCATCGCGCGACGCGTGGTGAAGCGCCCCTGCCGCGCGGCCTCCACCGCGGCCAGGTTCAGGTCGGTGGCCCACAGGTCCACCTCCACCGCGAGCGCGCCCAGCTCCGCCATCACCAGCGCCAGGCTGTAGGGCTCTTCACCGGTGGCGCAGCCGGCGGACCAGATGGACACCTTGCGCATCTCGCGCCGGGCCCGCGCGAGCAGCTCCGGCAGCACGCTCTGCTCCAGCGCGCGGAACTGCTTCGCGTCGCGGAAGAACTCCGTGTGCCCCACCGTCACCAGCGGCAGCAGCGCGCGCAGCTCCTCCTCGCCGCTCGCGCTCATCAGCTTCTGCAGGTACTTCTCCGGGTCGCTCAGCCCCAGCACGGGCATGCGCGTGGACAGGGCGAGCCGCAGGCTGTGGTAGCCATCCAGGGTGATCTTCAGCCCCGCGCGTTCCAGGAGGAGCGCGGACAACTGCTGGAGCACCTTGTTGCCCACGTTCAGCACGCGTCCACCCACTGCACGAGTGTCGGCGCGATGACGCCCAGAGGCAGCACCTGCTGCGCCGCGCCCAGGAGCACGGCCTCGCGAGGCATGCCGTAGACGACGCATGTGGCCTCGTCCTGCGCGATGGTGCGCCCGCCCCGCTCGCGAATCTCCTTCAAGCCCCTGGCGCCGTCGCGGCCCATGCCCGTCAGGATGACGCCGATGCACCGGCGGCCGAAGGACTCCCCGGCCGAAGTGAGCAGCATGTCACACGAGGGGCGGAAGCCCCGCAGGGCAGGTCCTGTATCCAGTTCCAGACGGCCGTCCGGCTTCACCAGCAGATGTCCTCCCGAAGGGGCGATGTACACCGTGCCCGGCTCCATCCACGCGTCATGCGTCGCCTCGACGACGCGCAGCGCCGTCTCCGTGGACAGCCAGTGCGCCAGGCCTTCCGTGAAGCCCTGGCTGATGTGTTGACAGTAGGCGATGGGCGCGGGGAAGCCCCGCGGAATCATCCGCAGCACCGTCGCGACGGCCTTCGGCCCGCCCAGCGAGGCAGCCAGCGCGACCAGGGGGAACGGCGCGGTGGGCCCCTCCTGCACCGGCTGTTTGGCCTTGGACGAGGAAGGCGGCGAGCGCACCCCCTTCACCTGCGCCAGCATCACCAGCTTGCGGTTCACCGCGTGCCAGAAGTCCGGCCCCGGAGTCATGGGCCGGTCCATCACGTCCAGCGCGCCCAGGGCCAGCGCCTGGAACGCCTGCTGACCGGTGAGCACGCCCGGGTGCAGCGCGAGGATGGGCGTGGGGCGCTGGGCCATGATGCGCTCGATGGCGCTCAGCGCCTCCGAGGACACCAGGTCCACCAGCAGCACGTCCGGGAAGTGGCGACGCACCACCGCCTCCGCGCCCACGAAGTCCGCCTCTGGCGGGCCCACGGCGACCAGGGACTCTCCCTCGAAGAGCCCGCGCACCAGCGCGCGCAGGCCCCGCCCCACCAGGAGTACCCGGAACGCCAGTCCCATCACCGCCGTGCCGCCGCCCACGAGAGGCTCCTCAGGTCAGCCTATCGATGGACTGCGCCAGGATCTCCACCCCCAGCTCGCCCTTCACCAGGTACGCATCCGCGCCCGCATCCAGGCCGCGCCGCTTGTCCTCCGGCGACGCGAGCGACGACAGGATGATGACCGGGATGCGCGCCACGGCGGGCGTGCCCTTCAGCCGCCGCGTGAGGGAGAAGCCGTCCAGCTTCGGCATCTGCACGTCGGTGAGGATGAGGTCGTACGTGTTCGTCTGCACCTTCACGTACGCCTCCTCGCCGTCCTGGGCCTCCTCCACGGAGTGGCCCAGCGCCTTGACGAGCGCGCCTTCCGTCGCACGCGCGATGGGAGAGTCGTCCACCAGCAGCACGCGCAGCCGGCGGCTGGCGGGCGCCTGGGTGACGGGGCGGGCCATGCGGCGCACCTCCGTCATGATGTCTGGCACGTGCAGGAGCACCGCGATGCGCCCGTCCTCCAGCGCCGCCGTGCCCGCGATGAACGGCGCGCCCTTGAGGAACTCGCCGCCGCAGGGCTTCACCGCCACCTCGCGCTCGTCCACGAAGCCGTCCACCACCAGCGCGGCGTAGTCGTCGCCGTGGCGCACCACCACCGCGGGGGGCTTGTCGAAGCGGTTGCCGCCGTTGAGGCCCAACAGCGGCCCCAGCGCCACGAGCGCCGTGGGCTTGCCCCGGTGCCGCACCGCCAGCGTGCCGAACACCTCCATGCGGTCATCCGGCTTGATGCGCATGACGGCCACCACGTCCGCGGCGGGCATGCCGTAGACGTCGTCGCCCAGGCGCACCAGCAGCACCTTCATGAGGGCCAGCGACTGAGGCAGGCGCAGCGTGATGGTGGTGCCACGGCCCTGGCGGCTCTGCACGCCCACGGACCCGCCCAGCGTCTCCACCTTGCGCTTCACCACGTCCATGCCCACGCCGCGGCCGGACAGCTCACTGACCTGTTCGCGCGTGGAGAAGCCGGGGCGGAAGATGAGCTCGATGGCCTCGCGCTCCGACAGCGCGGCGGCCTGCACCGGCGACAGCAGGCGCTTGTTGATGGCCACCTGCTTGAGCCGCTCGGTGTCCATGCCGCGGCCGTCGTCCTCCACCTCGATGTGGAGCATGTCGCCGTCCACGCGCACGCGGATGCGGATGCGGCCCGTGTCGGGCTTGCCCATCTGCTGGCGGAAGTCCGCGGACTCCAGGCCGTGGTCCACCGCGTTGCGAAGCAGGTGCACCAGCGCGTCGCGCACGTCGGCCAGCATGGACCGGTCCACGCCGATGTCGGCGTTCTCGATGACCAGGTCCACTTCCTTGTTCTGCGTCTTCGCGATGTCGCGCACCGCGCGAGGGAACGCGTCGAACACGGTGGACAGAGGCACCAGGCGCGCCTCGGCCACGTGGTCCGCCAGCTGGGCCAGGTTGCCGTGCAGCGTGTTGATGCCGTCCCCGTTGCGGCGCACGAAGCGGAACGCGTCGTCGCGCAGCATGTGCAGGTCCGCCTCCGCGCGCTCCAGCTCCGTGCGGATGGCGTCCGGGACGTCCACGTCCTCGGAGATGCGCAGGAAGCGGTCGCCCAGGCGGCTGAAGCGCTCGAAGAGCTGCGCCGTCTCCGTGCTGCGAAGCCGGCCGCGCGCGCTCTCCACCAGCAGGTCGCCGGCGAGCAGGCCCAGCGAGTCCAGCACCTCCACGTTCACGCGGATGCTGCGGTCCGCGATGGAGTTGCTCTTGGCGGCGCTCGGAGCCTCCTCCTCCTTCGAGGCCGGAGCGGGCGCGGCCACGGCGACAGGGTCCGCCACACGGGGCGTGGCCTGCGCGGGCGCCGGGGCAGGCACGGGGGCCTGCGCCACGGCGGCGGGAGGCGCCACCGGAACCACTGGCGCCTGCACCGCGGGCTTGGGCGGAGGCTGCGCGGCGGGCTTGCGCACCGGGCCCAGCGCGGGCACGGGGTGGCCGGACACGTCCGACAGCGCCTTCACCATCTCCTCGGTGGCGGACGAGCCGGTGTGGGCCGCGTCCAGGTCCTCCAGGAGGTCCGACAGCACGTCGCAGGCACGGAGCATGACGTCCGTGGCCGTCTCGGTGGCCGTCTTGCCTTCGCGCTCGGCGCGCAGGACGTCCTCGGCGGCGTGCGCGAGCTGCCCGATGGCGGCCAGGCCCAACATGCGGGCCTCGCCCTTCATCGTGTGCAGTTCGCGCGCGACGTCGTCCGCGGCCTGCTCCGCGGTCTCCTTCTCCAGGTCGATGACTCCCAGTTGGATCTTCTGGAGTCGGTCGGCCGTGACCTCCTGGAACTTCTTCAGGAGGGATTTCTTGAGGGCCTCGGTGTCCATGGGTCGCGGGCGTCAGGGCGCTTGGGGCGCCCTTCGACCCATTTCTCCCCTCAGGAGAACGACTAGTCGGCCTTGAACCGCTTGATGAGCTCCGCGAGCCGGCTCGCGAGCTGGGTGAGCTCGGCGGCGGCCCCGGTGGCCTGCTTCGACGCCTGCGTCGTCTGGCGCGTCACATCCTCGATCTCCGCCATGGACGCAACCACCTGCTCGGTGGCCGTGCGCTGCTGCTGGGTCGCCAGGTTGATGACCCGGGCCGCGTCGCTCGTCTCCTGCACGCCGGCGAGGATGCCCTCCACCGCCTGCGCCGCCACCGCGCCCAGCTTCTCGCCGGACTCCGTGGCGTGCTTGGACGCGTCCGCGGCGCCCGCGGCGGCCTGCGTGGCCTCGCGGATCTCGGTGATCAGGTTCTTGATCTCCTTGGTGGACTCCAGGACGTTCTCCGCCAGCCGGCGCATCTCCGCCGCGACGATGGAGAAGCCCTTGCCCGCCTCACCCGCGCGGCTGCCTTCCAGCGCCGCGTTGAGCGCCAGCAGGTCGGAGCGGTCCGCGATCTCGTCAATCACCTCCACCACCGTGCCAATGCGCTCCACGCGCTTGGACAGCTTGGAGATGGAGTCCGCCACCGCGACGCCGTCGCTGCGGATCTGCTGCATGGCCTGGATGAACTCGCCAATGGCGCCACGGCCCGCGCGGGCCGCGCCCAGCGTCTCCTCCGCCACGCGCGCCACGCTGCCCGCGTTCTCCGCGATCTGCGCGGAGGCGTGCTTCAGCTCCTCCATGGTCGCGGTCGTCTCGTGGATGGCCGCGGCCTGCTCGGTGGAGGACGTCTCGTGCTGCGTGGACGCCGCCAGCACCTGGTTGGCGGAGGACGACAGCCGCAGCGCGGCCTCGTTGATCTCCCGCACGAAGATGCGCAGCGTCTCAATGACCTTGCCAAAGCCCTCCAGCAGGGGCCCGAGCTGGGGGTCTTCGGTGGACGTGTTCCAGCGCGACAGGTCGCCTTCACGCACCAGGATGATGAGCGAGTCGAGCGCCTGATCGATCTCCTGCGCCGCCACCTGCTTGCGGTGCTCCGCGGAGGAGAACTGCTCCAGCACCTGGTTGAGCAGGTGGCCAAAGCCAGTGGTGTCCGCCTGCACGCGGTCCGGCGGCACGCGCGCGTTCAGGTTGCCGGCCAGCACCGACATCAACGTGTCGGTGAAGGGCTTGAACGGATCCGTCACCGTGTTGGCGATGACGGACTCCGCGCCGGCCTTCACGCCCGGGGACTTCCTCGCGCCGCGAGACTTCGCGGGCTTCTCGTTGGGGCTCTCCAGGGACATGTGTGTCAGTGCCTTCCTTGCGTCTTCAAGGTTTCCGCCAAATCAATGAGCAACACGGGGCGGCCCGCCTCTTCATCCAGGCAGATGCCCACCGCATATGAAGCCGCCGCGGCGGCGGCCGGCATGCGGCGCAGCCCGGCGAGCGGGATGGTGCGTACCCCGTTGACGGCGTCCACCTTCAGGTGGCCCTCGCCCTCGGGGGTGTCGAACACGAGCGCGCGGTGGCCCTTGTGGGGCAGGCCCAGGTCGCGCACGGTCAGGTCGTCCGGGAGCGCCCGGTCGATGCGCAGCACGGACGACGCGTCCGTGCCGTACTCCGAATCACCAATCTGGAAGAAGAGGACGTCCACCTCTCCCAGGGCCCGGTCCTTATCCGCGTCCAGCCCGGGGGATTCCTCATCCAGCAGGACGTTGCCGCTCATCGCACCACCGCGCGCTGACGGGCCGTCTGCAGGAGCTTGGAGAAGTTGAGCAGGTTGAGGCCATCCGACGGACCTGACCCCTGCACCACGCCCAGGAGGTGCTCCGCGGCCTGATCACCGCCCAGGGGCGGCGGCAGGATGTCCGCCACGGGGATGCGGCGCAGGCCGAGCACGATGTCCGCCACCACGCCGGAGACGTAGTTGCCGCTGACGCCCACGAAGATGCGGGTGCGCGGACCGATGCGCGCCTCGCCCTTGCTGAGGAAGCGCAGCAGGTCCACCACGGGCAGCACCTGGCCGCGGTGGCCGGTGACGCCCAGGATGAAGGACGGCGTGCGCGGCAGTGGCGTGAGCAGCCCGGCGCGCAGCACCTCGAGCACGTTCTCACTGGGAACGCCAAAGCGCAGCTCGCCCACGCGGAAGCAGAAGAATTCCAGCTCCGGCCGGGCCTGGGCGGCCACCGTGCGGTCTGGCGCCATGCGCAAGGCGCGTTGGAGGGGGGAGGAGTTCGGGGTCAAGGCAGCGAAGTATCCGAGACCAGGATAAAGAGGGTCAAGGGTCCATCGTCCGGTGCCGGACCGGCCGCCTGCCCTCCGTTTCGATGGTCCATCGTGACCCAAAGGTGTAGGGTTGTGCGCTGGAAGCCCCTGAGGAGGACGATGTCCCGCGTACTGGTCATTGACGACAGCCCGATGCTTCTGGAGCTTACCGTCCGGGCCCTGACGGCCGCCGGCTATGAGGCCAGTGGCGCACAGGACCTGGCCGCGCTCGACCAGAAGCTCACCGAGGGCCCGTTCGCGCTCATCCTCATGGACGTGAACATGCCGGAGATGTTCGGCGACGACGTCGTCGAGTACCTCCGCAAGCAGAAGGGCGTCACCGCCAAGCTCGTCCTCTACTCGGACATCTCCGAGCAGGAGCTGGAAGCGAAGGTGAAGAACTCCGGCGCGGACAGCTACATCCTCAAGAGCGGAGGCCTGGAGGGCGTCCTGGGAGGCGTCATGGGACTCATCGGCGCCCCGGCGCTGAACATCCCCGTCCCCCCCCCCGCCCCGGCCACCGCCCCCGCCGCACCAGCCCCGACGGCGGCTCCGGCCGCACCCGCCACGGGTTCCGGCGGACTCCCCAAGGCCCCGATGGCCGCCGGGGGGCGCAAGCCGCGCATCCTCATCGTGGACGACAGTGAGATGACCGCGCGGATCATCGAAGCGGACCTGGTGTCCAAGGGCTTCGAGGTCCACGTCGCGGACACCGCGGACAAGGCCACGAAGATCATCCTGAAGAAGCAGACGCGCCCGGACCTGGTGCTGCTGGACGTGCGCATGCCCAACGTGAACGGCGAACAGTTCTGCCGCTTCATCAAGAGCAACAGCCTCTTCAAGGGCATCAAGGTGCTGCTGTGCTCCGGTGAGAACGTCGAGGAGCTCCAGCGCATCTGCCGCGAGGCCGGCGCCGACGGCTACATCCCCAAGGACGCCGTGATGGGCAGCCTCGTCGCCAAGGAGCTGATGCCCCCTGGCGCCGAGTAGTCGCCGCGCGCTTCAGGGCTTCGCCGCCGCCTCGGGCGTCACGGACGCATCGGGCGCCGCGGTCTCCTGGGCCGGGCAGCTCGTCTTGGCGGCCCGCTCCTGCAACTGCTCCTGGACCTCCGCAGACTTCGCCTCGGAGGGCTTCGCGTTCTCCACGAAGCGCTGGTACGCGGCCAGCGCCTCGCAGGGCTTGCCCAGCGCGTCGTAGGTCTTCACCAGCGAGTTGAGGATGGGACGCTGGCCGGGCTGCAGATCGAAGGCCTTCTGCAATTCCGCCGCGGTCTCCTCGGTACGCCCCAGCGCCTCCAGCGAGAGTCCGCGCCACACGTGGTAGCTCGCGTTGTCCGGCTGCGCGGCCACCAGCGCGGTGGCGGCCTTCAGCGCCAGCTCCTTCTCCCCGGTGCGCGCGTTGGCCGTGTACGCCAGCTGGAGCAGGACGATGTTGGGGCCGCACTTCTCACCGAACGTGTCCGTCACGCGGGTGAGGCCCTTCATGTCACCGGTGTCCAGCAGCAGCTGCGCCAGCTGCTGCGCCTTCGCCTTGTCGCACGGCGTCTCCGCCAGCTCCTCACGCAGCTTGCGCACGAGCGGCTTCTTCAGGCCGTGGTCGAACTCCGGCTCCTCGGGCGCCTTGCTGCACGCACCGAGGACGGCGCCGGAGGAGAGACAGAAGACGGCGAGGCGTAACGCGGAACGGAAGGAGGAAGCGGACATGCCGTCCTGCGTAGCCCTTCCCTCCCGGACGGTCAAACCTCCGGTGCGCTCGCGGCGTTCTCCCGTTCATCCAGGCCGCGCGCGAAGTTGCCGATGATGAGCCCCGGCCGCGCCGCCTTCAGCCGCTGGAGCAGCGTGCGGATGCCCACCGGCTCGCCGCCCGCGCCCACGCCGCGCGCGACCTCCAGGTACTGGAGCGGATCAATGCACAAGGAGCGCGTCTGGACCTGATCCACGCGGTACTTGCGCACCAGGTTCTCCAGCGCCCGCACTTCACCCTCGCGGTCGGTGACGCCGGGGAACAGGAGCAGGTTGAGCGCCAGGTACGCGCCCCGCTCGCGCGCCAGCGCGATGGACGCCTCCACGTCCTCCCAGCCGTACTTCACCGGCTTGTAGTAGGCCTCGTAGAGGCCCTTGGACGCGGAGTTGAGCGACACGCGCACGGCGTCCAGCCCCGCGTCCAGCAGGGCCTCGAGCCCGTGCGTGAGGCTGGCGTTGGTGTTGATGTTGATGGAGCCCTTGTCCGTCTTCGCGCGCATCAGGCGGATGGACTCCGCGATGAACTTCCAGCGCGTGAGCGGCTCGCCCTCGCAGCCCTGGCCGAAGCTCACCATGGTGCGGCCCGGCGCGTGCTCCAGGTGGTACAGGCCGATGGCCGCCATCTCCTCCGCGGAGGGGCCGTCATCCATGCGCTCGTGCGAGGCAGGAGGGCCGTCCGCGGGCTGATCCGAGATGCAGCCCACGCAGCGCGCGTTGCACATCACCGACGCGGGGATGGCGCCCTCGTCGCGCGCGTAGAAGATGTTCTGCGACGTGAAGCACCGGTACAAAAGCGCGCACGTCTTCAGCTGCTTGAGCACGCGGCTGTCCGGGAAGCGCTTCATGTGCGCCGTCACCAGGCCCTTCAGCTCCGGCGTGGAGTACGCCTCCGGCTCCCAGTGCGAACGCCGGTCCGTGTGGATGGCCCACGCGAGCGGCCCCTTCTCTCCCCACGCCGCCGCCGTGTACGCCCACTGCGGCAGCACTGGCCCGCTGCCCTTCACCTCTCCGGGGAGGAACGTGCGCGTGTAGCCGGGAGGCAGCAGCGCGCCTACGGCGTTGGGCACGAAGGTCTTGCCGCCCACCTTCATCTCGCGCACCAGCTCCAGCTCACCGGAGTCCGGGTTGAGTCCCACGGGCAGGCGGCCAGGCAGGTGCACCAGGCGCCCGGCCGCTGGCAGGGCGATGGGCTTGTCCTGCGGGGGCACCAGCTCCTCGCCGCTGCGCAGGGTGGCGATGAGGTAGGGATGCTCCATGACCCGGCCCTTGGGGTCGGCGAAGAGCAGTTTCGGCGAGTGCGTCATGCGCTGTTAACTAACACGGGTGGGCCGCCCTGCGTCCAACGCCTCGCGTCATGTGGATGGATGAATGAGGCCCATCACAGCCGACCCCGTGGCTCGCCCGTGCGCGCCTTGAAAGCGCTCATGCCCTGGTCTATGGGTCCGCCACGTTTTCCAGGCAGTCCCCCATTCGTCGGAGGCAGTCGTGATCGTCGGAGTCCCCAAGGAGATCAAAACCCGCGAGTACCGTGTCGGCATGGTGCCTGCGGGCGTGCGCGCACTCACCATCGCGGGGCACACGGTGCTGGTCGAGACGAACGCTGGCGTCGGCTCCGGCATCCCGGATTCGGAGTACCAGCGCGTCGGCGCGCAGATCATCTCCAGCGCGGATGAGGTGTGGAAGCGCGCGGAGATGATCGTGAAGGTGAAGGAGCCCATCGCGCCGGAGTACGAGCGCATGCAGCCCGGGCAGATTGTCTACACGTACTTCCACCTGGCCGGCGTGGATCCGGAGCTCACCAAGACGCTGATCAAGAAGAAGGTGACCGCGGTCGCCTACGAGACGCTCCAGCTGGACGACGGCAGCCTCCCGCTGCTCAAGCCCATGTCCGAGGTGGCCGGCAAGATGGCCATCCAGGTGGGCGCCGCGTGCCTGGAGAAGGCCCACGGTGGCAAGGGCATCCTGCTGGGCGGCGTGCCCGGCGTGCGCCGCGGCCGCGTGGCCGTCATCGGCGGTGGCGTGGTGGGCCTGTGCGCCGCCAAGGTCGCCGTCGGCATGGGCGCGGAAGTGACCATCCTGGACGTGAACCTGGAGCGCCTCACCTACCTGGACGACGTGTTCCTCGGCCGCGCGCAGACGCTGGCATCGGACACGGAGTCCATCGCGCGCACCGTGCGCGAGTCGGACCTCGTCATCGGCGGAGTGCTCATCCCCGGTGGCAAGGCCCCGAAGCTGGTGTCGCGTGAGCTCATCGGCGAGATGGAGCCCGGCTCCGTCGTCGTCGACGTGGCGGTGGACCAGGGCGGCTGCATCGAGACCTGCAAGCCCACCACGCACGACAACCCCACCTTCACCGTGAGCGACGTCGTCCACTACTGCGTGGCGAACATGCCCGGCGCGGTGCCCCAGACGTCCACCTTCGCGCTCACCAACACCACCCGCCCCTACTCGCGGAAGATCGCGGACCTGGGCCTGGTGGAGGCCGTCAAGTCCGACCGCGCCCTCCAGCGCGCCATCAACACCTACAACGGCCACATCACCTACGAGGCCGTCGCCAAGGACATGGGGTACGACTACGTGCCCCTGATGGACGCACTCGGCGGCAAGAAGTGACGTAGCGGCTGCCTGCTCCACAGCCGGCCAGCCCTGTGCTGGCCGGTTGCCTGGAGGGGACGGTTGTACGGGTGTCCTGTCCGGTTCCCACCCTGTGGAATAAATGATCCCGCCGAACGTCTCCGCACTCCAGAAGCGGGCATGCGGGCGGCGCGGCAGGGGAAAGCGTTGTTGACCCGTCTGTTCCGGTGCATAGATTGACCGTTAGGCAGGCGACGCATTCCCCAATCATTTCGGGCCCCTGGAAGGCGGGAGCATGATGCTGGACTTCAGGCAACCCAACCGGACGAAGCAGGAATTCGAAGAGCTGGCGCTGGCGCACCTGGACCCGCTGTATTCAGCGGCGCTCCGGTTGACCAAGAACGAGCGCGACGCCGAGGACCTGGTGCAGGACACCTGCATGCGGGCCTACCGCTTCTTCGACAAGTTCGAGCGCGGGACCAACATCAAGGCCTGGCTCTTCAAGATCCTCACGAACACCTTCATCAACCGCTACCGCCGCAAGGTGAAGGAGCGCACGGTGGTGGAGGGCGTGGAGCGCGAGGCGGTGCATGAGCGCTTCGTGAGCCGGGACGCGACGGACTTCGCGGCCAACCCGGAGCAGTACTTCTTCGACCGGCTCCTGTCGGACGACGTGCTGCGCGCCATCGACTCGCTGCCCATCGACTTCCGGCTGGTGGTCATCCTCGCGGACCTCCAGGAGTTCTCCTACAAGGAGATCGCGGAGATTCTCGAGTGCCCCGTGGGCACCGTGATGAGCCGCCTCTTCCGCGGCCGCAAGCTGCTGCAGAAGACGCTGCGCGAGTACGCGGAAGGTCAGGGCGTATTCCGGCATGACGGGGAGCCGGTTCAGGCGGCCCCGGCGGATCTGGAAGAGTTCCGGCGCCGGAAGAAGGCAGGCTAGAAAGAGGTTGGAGGGGCGTTGCTTCCCTCCGCCCACCTCATCGAGCGCCCATGACCTGCCAGGAACTCGAGCGGTTGCTGTATCCGTACCTCGACGGTGAATTCCAGCCCGAGGAACGCCACGACGTGGAGTCGCATCTCGAAGGCTGCTCCGCGTGTGTCGCGCGGGTGGACGAAGAGATGCAGCTTCGTCAGACGCTTCGCCGCGCGGCGAAGCACTCCATCTCCGCCCAGGGCACGCGCGCGCCGGCGTCGCTGCGCGCGGGCATCCAATCCGGTCTGCACCGCGAGCACCGCCGCGCGCAGGTGAGCCAGTGGCTGCGCGCCGGGGCCATGGCCCTGGTGGTGGTGACGGTGAGCGGCGGCTGGATGATGTATCAGTCCGGCAAGGCGCAGAAGGCCACCATCCTGGAGGCCGTGCAGCGCCACACGCGCCAGCGGCCCCTGGAGTTCGTCGCGGGCACGCCGGAGCAGATCGAAGCGTGGTTCAACGACAAGGTGGAGCACCGCATCACCCTGCCCCGCCTGCAGCAGGCGCGGCCCGTGGGCGCGCGCTTCTCCACGCTCAACGGCCAGGAAGTCGTCTACGTCAGCTACGAGACGCAGCCCCGCCTCACCAACGAGCCCAAGCGCAACATCGGCGTGTTCGTCTATCCGGCGACAGGGCAGCGGGTGATCAAGGACGAGGGCCCCACGGTGGAGAACGTCGCCGTGGACTCGAGCCAGGCGTACAACGTCGTGACGTGGCGTGATCAGGACGTCACCTACGAGCTGGTGACGGATCTGGACGACGCCGCCATCCTGCAGATGCTGCGGGATCAGGAGCACCGCTCGAACGGGCTCGTGCGCCCCGCGCAGGTGAAGCCCGCGGTGAGCGTGCAGCCCGTCTCGCTACAGCCCTGAAGCCCTCGGAAAGCGGGGGCTCGGGTGGTCGGCTGCTCAACTGAATACCGGGCGTTGCGCCCGGTGTGAAGATTGACGGTCCCACACATGGCCGATAGCCTCGACGGCGTCTTCACTCTCGCGCGCCGCCGCTGCTGTCTCTCGCGGTGATACACCGCGCGCCGCACCCCCAGGATGGCCGTCCCTTCATGTCCAAGCGAATCCTGATCGTCGAAAGCGACGCCACCCTCGCCACCACGCTGCAGCAGGCACTGGAGTCGCGAGGCTTCTCCGCGCAGACGACGGGCGACGGCAAGGGCAGCGTGGAGCTGATCCGCCGTGAGCGTCCGGATCTCGTGGTGCTCGCGGTGGACCTGTCCGCGGGACAGAACGGCTATCTCATCTGCGGCAAGCTGAAGAAGGACGACGAGCTGAAGACGGTGCCCATCGTCATCATCGGCAGCCCGGACGGCTTCGCGGCGCACAGCAAGCTGAAGGCGCGCGCGGATGAGTACGTGGCGAAGCCGGTGGACACGGACGTGCTCATCGACCGCGTGGGGGGCGTGATCGGCTTCCCGGAGCTGCCCGCGAGCGACGAGGTGGTGGACGAGAGCCTCACGCTGGACTCGCTGGGCGAGGAGCCCGCGACGGACTTCGGCGAGGAGATCGCCGTCGACACGGGCGAGGAGCCCGCGGTGGCCGGGGAAGACCTGGACATGCTCGACGACGCCTTCAGCGACATGTCCGAGCCCGTGACGGGCACGCCCGAGGAGCCCGTCGTCGCGCCGCCGGAGGAGATGGAGTCCCCGTCCGGCCTGGAGGAGATCTCCGCGCTCGACTCGCTGGGCCCGGACAACGACGACTCGCTGGACATGCTGGGCAGCCTGGACGAGCCGGAGGAGAAGACCGTCGTCGGCTTCATGCCGCCGGTGGATCCGGAGCCCGTCGCAGCCCCCACTCCGCCGCCCGCGCGCGCCGCCCCCACGCCCCTGCGCGCGGTGCCGCCGCCCGCCGCTGCCCGTCCCGTCGCCGCTCCGGTGACGCCGGCCGCCGCCCCGGGCCCGTCCGTCGCGGACCTGGCGGAGCTGCGCAACCTGCGAGCGAAGGTGGCGGAGCTGCAGAGCGCGCTGGAGGACTCGCAAGGCCAGACGGCGCAGGCCGAGGAGCGCGTGCAGTCGCTGGAGTCCGAGCTCCAGGCGAAGGCCACGGAGCTGGAGGCGTCCCGCTCCACCACCGGCAAGAACGACAAGGACACCTTCGCGCTGCGTGACACCGTCAACAAGCGCGACAAGGAGATCCTGCGTCTCAAGTCGGAGCTGAACCAGAAGGACCAGGAGATCATCGAGCTGAAGGATCAGCACCTGGAGCTGGAGCAGAAGGCCTCCACCTCCGAGGAGGAGCTGAACCGCCGCGACGCGCAGATCAAGACGCTCACCACGCGCACCGAGCAGCTCACCTCGGAGCGCAAGCGCGTGGATCAGCAGCTGGCCACCGCGAAGGAGGAGGCGCGCGGCGCCACCGCGAAGCTGGGCGCGCTCCAGACGGAGCTGGATCAGCACCAGGCCCAGGCCCAGGCGTTCCAGGGCGAGGCGGACAGCCTGCGCGCCCAGGTGGCCCAGCAGGACGCGGACCTCCAGGCGGTGCGCGAGGAGGCCGAAGGGCTGCGCTCGCAGGTGGAGGCGGCGCAAGGCGAGCTGGAAGGCCTGCGCGGCCAGCTGGAGCAGGCCCAGGCGGACCTCTCCAACCAGAGCGCCCAGGCGGCCACGGAAGCGGACGGCCTGCGCGCGCGCATCACCGAGCTGGAGCAGGCGGCGGTGCGCAACGAGGAGCGCGTGACGAAGCTCTACGCGCGCATCAAGGGCGACGAGAAGCTGCGCGAGAAGACGAAGAAGGCGCTGGCCATCGCGCAGCAGCTGCTGGACGAGCCGGGCACCGCCGTGGGCGACGACGCCGACGAGGAAGCCGCGGCCTGAAGCACCGCGGTACCGCCTGACGAATCGGGGGAAGGCGCGGGCTGTGTGCCGCCCTCCCCCGCTCCAGGGCCTGAAGCTACTTGCCGCCGGGCGCCTGCTTGGGGGCCGTCTTCTTCTCGTGCAGCTTCTTGGCGAAGGACTGCACGGCGGCGGGCACGTTCTTGTCGCGCGACAGGTCCTTCAGCTCCGTGTCGCGCAGCGTGTTGAGGAACTTCATGGTGACGGTGAGCGGCACCTTGGGGTTCTTCACCAGCGCGAGCTTCACCTTCTGCATCTTCGTCCACTCGCGGTTGTTGTAGATGACGCGCAGCACGTCGTCGTTGATGGCGCGGTTCGCGGCGCACGCGAGCACCTCGCCATCCGTGATGCGGGGGCTGCGGATGACGGCCACGCAGACGAGCTTGTTGGTGTCGCGGATGAGGGCGGAGCGGGCCTCCTTGTTGCCCAGCGTGCCCAGCTTGATCTTCTCCGCGATGGACATCTTCATGATGCGCTGCGAGAGCGTCAGGCGCTTGCCCTCCTCCATGGGGGCGGCGTCCTCGGCCTGGGCTTCCGTGCCCAGCTCCTGGAGCACCTCCTCCGCGGTGGGGCCCGGATCCGGCGGCGCGGCGGCGGCCTGCGGGCCGTAGATGCGCACGCGTGCGGCCTGCATCGCGGGCACGTCCGCCAGCACCAGACCGCTGCGGACCGCGAAGTCGCAGACGCTGTCCACCAGCGACACCGGGACGCCGGGGTTGGCGCACAGGCCGCGGATGATTCCCTCGTTGCGCAGCAGGCGCAGCTGGTTCTGGGAGATGATCTCCGCCACCTTCGGGCTGCACGTGCCGGCCACGCTGGCCACGGCGTCGTCCGGCGTCTCCGAGTTGAGGACGAGCATCTCCGCGTAGGCTTCCTTGTCCTTGAGCAGGCCCAGGAAGTAGCCCAGCACGGAGGGCTGCACGCCCTCGTCGCGCAGCGCGGAGCCGAGGATGCGGTCCGGCAGGCCCGAGGACGTCTTGGCGGCCGTCTCACGCACGTTCGCGTCCGGGTCGAACGTGAGCATGTAGAGGGCGCCCAGCATGTCCGCCGGATTGAGCGGCACCAGGGACTTGGCCGCCATCATCCGCAGGGGCACGGGGGCGTTGGGGTCCACGTGCTTGCGCAGGTTGGGCGGCAGGAACTCCGCGTTGAAGGGGCAGCCCGGGGGCGGGGCCGGAATGCTGGGGTCGGCGGCGGTGCTCATGTCGCGTGATTCCTTCCGTAGATGATGCGCAGCCCCTCCAGGGTGAGGAACTCATCCACCTCCTGGATGGCCTTCGATTCACTGGCCACCAGCGGGGCCAGGCCCCCGGTGGCCACCACTTTCGCGGAGAAGCCCATCTCCGCCTCCATCCGCGCGCACATGCCGTCCACCAGGCTCACGTAGCCGTGGACCAGGCCGGACTGCATGGAGTGCACGGTGTTGCGGCCCACCACATGGGGCGGCCGCGCGAACTCGACACGGGGGAGCTTGGAGGCGTTCTGGAACAGGGCCTCCATGGAGATGTTGACGCCGGGGCAGATGGCGCCGCCCAGGTACTCGCCCTTGGGCGTCACCGCGTCCAGCGTCGTCGCGGTGCCGAAGTCCACGACGATGAGGCCGCGGTGGTGCTTCTCGTAGGCGGCCACCGCGTTGACGATGCGGTCCGCGCCCACCTCGCGAGGGTTGTCGTAGAGGATGGGCATGCCCGTCTTCACGCCCGGGCCCACGAACATGGGGCGCGTCTTGAAGTAGCGCTCGCTCATCTTCTCCAGGATGAACTGGAGCGGCGGCACCACGCTGGACACCGCCACGGCCTTCACCTGGTTCGCGTCGACGCCGCTCCAGGCGAAGAGCTGGCGCACGAGGATGCCGTACTCGTCCGCGCTCCGGCGCGCGCTCGTCTCCAGGCGCCAGTGGTCCAGGAGCCGCCGGCCCTCGTACACGCCCAGGACGGTGTTGGTGTTGCCGACGTCGATGGCCAGGAGCATCAGGGGCGCACTCTAGCGCTGGGGACGCAGCTGCTCCACGTCCCCCGCCAGCACGCGCTCCACACGGCCATCCGCCATGCGCACCATCAGGGCGCCCGTGGGGTCGATGTCCTCCGCGAACCCCTCCCAGTCCCCCCGGTCCGTCCGCACCCGGACCTGGACACCCAGGGTGCTGGAGAGCGCCTTCCAGCGCGGGCGCACCGCGTCGAAGCCGGTGGCCAGGTACGTGTCCAGCCAGGTCTCCAGCCGGGTCCACAGGGCCGCGGTGAAGGGCGCGCGCACCGCGGGCCGCCCCAGCGCCAGCGCGAGTGACGTGGCCGTGGCGCGCAGCTCGTCGGGGAAGTGCTCCTCGCCTGAGTTGAGGTTCACCCCCACGCCCACGATGACGAAGTGCACGCGCTCCGGTTCGGCGGACAGCTCCGTGAGGATGCCGGCCACCTTCTTGCCGGCGATCTGCACGTCGTTGGGCCACTTGATGGCGGCGTCCGCGCCCACGTCGCGCAGCGTCTCCGCCAGGGCCACGGCGGCCACCAGCGTGAGCTCCGGCGCGCGCTGCGGGGGCAGCTCCGGGCGCAGGATGGCGGAGAAGTACAGGTTGAGGTTCGGCGGCGACACCCAGGCGCGGCCCCGGCGCCCCTTCCCCGCCGTCTGCTGCTCGGCCACCACCACCGTGCCGTGGGCGGCGCCGTCCTGGGCCAGCCGGAAGGCCGCCGCGTTGGTGGAGCCGATGGTGTCGTGGTGGTGCAGCACGCGGCCCACCGCGCGCGTGGCGAGCAGCGGGTGGACCTCCAGCGCGGAGAGCCGGTCCGGCCGGCCCACCAGCCGGTAGCCCTTCGCGGGCACTGCTTCAATGCGGTAGCCCTTCAGCCGCAGGGCCTCCACGTGCTTCCACACCGCCGTGCGCGACAGGCCCAGCCGGTTGGACAGCGCCTCACCGGAGATGAAGCCCTCCCCGCCCTCGGCGAGGAAGTTCAGGATGCGCGCGTCCTGCGTGAGCTCGCTCGTCGTCTCCACGCTTCAGTTGGGAGCGGGCACGGCGCCATCCGCCTTGTAGGAGATGAGCTCCAGCTCCGTCTGCGGCACGCGCTTGCCCTCGTGCTCCGTGGCCACGTCCACGCGGACCAGGCCCACGCCCGCGGCGAAGGTCATCGTGTTGACGAGCGTGGTCTGCGCATCCACCTTGTTGCGGCCCTCGACGCTCACGCAGTTGGGGAACGACCCCGCGGGCACCTTGCAGGCGAAGCCCACCTGCACCAGTTGGTAGCGCTCCGTGGAGGACACGGACACGACGTTGTTCCAGCCGCGCCCGGCCTCCAGCGGGCCGCGCAGCAGGTAGCGCTTGGGGTCACGCAGGCCGAAGGCGTCCACCTTGAGCTGGCCGCCCTGGTTGTCCATGAAGAAGCCGTCCTCCTGCTCCTTGACGATCTCCACCGTGACGGGTTTGTCGTCGCGCCCGTCAATCCGGTACGTCCACGCGTTGCCCACGGCCAGCGGGTAGTACTGGGCAATGGACTCGGGCGAGGGACGCGTGTCCGATTCGACGCGCTTCGCGCAGCCGGAACCGACGAGTGAAGAGGCCAGGAGGGCCAGGCCCCCCACCATCGACAGCGATTGCTTCATCATGCGCTAGGGGTCCGCGTGGCCCTGGCCACGCGCCTCCGCGGTTGCGTGGTTGCGTGATGCGTAGAGCGTGTCCAGCGCCTGCTGCGCGGCGGCCTGGACCGACGGCGTGTCGTGGCCCTGGGCCACCGTGTACAGGTACGCCTCCGCCTCCGGGCCGCCAATCTCGCCCACCGCGAAGACGATCTCCTGCAGGAAGCCCGAGTCCCGGCCGCGCGCCAGGTCGATGAGCGCCGGCACCGCGCTCCGGGCCTTCATCTCCGCCAGCGCGCCGATGGTGCGGCGCACCTGCTCCGTGTCGTTGGTGTCCTTGAGGCGCTCAATCAGGAGCGGCGCGGCGGCCGGGTGCTTGCGCTCGGCCAGCGTGCGCAGGGAGAACTCACGGATGCGCGAGTCGGACGCCTGGAGGTCCGCCACCAGCGCCTCGTCCGTGCGGTCCAACGCGGCGAGCTGGAGCACCGCGGACTCCGTCACCTGCCGCAGCACGTTCTCCAGCGCGCTGCGCATCGCGGCCCGCCGCCCTTCCGCCGAGTCCACCTCCACCGCCGCCTCACCCAGGCCCACGACCTCGTAGCGCTGGGGCATGTTGCCGCCAAAGCGCTCCAGGGACAGGTTGGCGCCCACCTCCGCGAAGCTGTGCGGGTTGCCGTCCTTCAGCACCTCGCGGGTGAAGGGCACCTCCAGCGACAGCCTCCAGGGGCGGGGCTTCTTGGGGGACTCGTCGGCCACCAGCTCGAAGCGGCCGGAGGACTCCAGCGCGTCGTCGAACAAGTCCCGCACGCCTTCCGGGCCGAAGCCCAGGAGGGCGTTGTCCCGCAGGGTGGTCCCGGAGAGCTCCACCGGCGCCACCGGATGGCGCGGGGCCTGCGAGCGGCAGGCCCCGAACAACAGCACGCAGGAGGTTAGCAGCAGGGCCGGCTTCATGGCCCCCACAGGCTAACACTCCCGCGTCCACCGCACCCGATTCCGTGCGGGGGATCAGCCTTCCTTGTTGCCCTCGGCCGAACCGTCCGTCCCAGGGGACACCGGCGCCTCGTGCACCTCGCGGACTTCCTCGGGCTGCGAGGACGCCTCGGCGGGGGTCTCTTCAGGCGGCAGCGCCTGCGCGGCGACCGGGGTCACCGCGTCGGACGCGTCGTGGGCGGCTTCGGCCCGGGCCCGCGCGGCTTCGTCGGACTCCGGCGAAGCCTGCACCGCTTCGCCCGCCTGCCAGGCGTTGCCCACGGCGGGCGGCGTGGCGGCGGCCTCTCCGTTCGCGGGGCTGGCCTCCGTCGTCACGGGCAGGTCCTCACCCGCGAGCGCGACCGTCTCACCGGTGACGCTGCCACCCGGAGACGGCGCGGTGATGCCACCGGAGGACTCCGCGCCCTCACCGGCGGCGATCTCTGCCACCGGGGTGGCACCGGCCTGATCCGCGCTGGCGGCCTCACCGGCGGGAGCGCCGGCTTCACCCGCGGGCGTGCCCTCCGCTCCGCGCGTGCCACGGCCGCGACGGCCCCGGCGACGGCGGCGGCGGCGCTTGCGATCGGAGGCGCTGCCCTCGGCGGCACCGGCCTCGGCGCCCTCCTTGGCTCCACCCACGAAGGCGCTGGCGGCCTCCAGGTCCTCGTCCTCACCCTCGTCGTCGCCCTCCTCGGACTCGTCCTCCTCCGACGCGGGCGTGAACCCGGCGGCGGCCGGCGGCGCGGGGGCCACCGGCGAGTCCTTGGCCTCGGAGCCCTCGGCGCCGGACCTGGCGGCGTCGCGCGCCTCGGCCCGTTCGCGCTGACGGTCGCGGCGGCGCTCGGAACGCTCGCCCCGCTCGGGACGCTCCGCGCGCTCCGGCTTTTCGGTGGTGGTCGTGGTGGCGACCTCGACTTCGCCACCGCCCTCCTCGCGGGCCTGCTTCTCGCTCTTGCGCTCCTCGCGGCGGCGCTGGGCCTCCTCGGCGTCCAGCTTCGCGGCCTCGAAGAAGCGCTCGTCGATGTCGTACAGCTCCACCTGGGTGACGCTGACGGCCGTCTTCGCCTCCAGGAACTTCTCACCCAGGGCGTCGCCGCACCACAGCATCACCAGCGAGCCAGTGGCCTGCGCCTCGGAGCGCGCGTCGCCGCGCACCTCGCCCGCGCTCACCAGCAGGCCCACCTGCGCCGAGTAGTGGCCCAGGTCGCGCCGCAGCTCCTGCACCGTCTTGCGGTCGATGCCCGGCATGCCCTTGAGCATGCGGACCGCGTAGCGCAGCTCCACGCTGCCCTCGCGCTTGCGCGCGGTGAGCAGGGGGCCTTCCTTGGAGCGCTTGGCGACCTTCAGCTCGCGGAAGCCCAGCCCGTGCATCATCTTCACCACGGACTTCTCGAAGGTGCCCACGTCCGCGTCGCCCAGGCGCTTGCGCAGCCCGCGCGCCACCGCCCGGCGCGCGTCCTTGAGGGCCGTGCGCGCGGTGGTGATGAGGGCCTCGTCCACCAGGGGCTCCCCGGCGGCGGCGGGCTTGCCCAGCACCGGGCGGCCCCCCTCCAGCGGGATGCCCAGGGCCTGCGCGAAGGCGGCCTGGAGCTCCAGGGGCGGCGCCTCGCTCGGCGCGCCCGCGCGCTCCAGGGACACCTCGCCGGTCTCCTGGTTGAAGGCGTACTGGGGCCGGCGGCCCGCGTCGATGCGGCGCTGGTTGTCCTCCAGCAGGGCGGTGAGCACCGCCTCCACCGTGGTCTCCTCCGCGCACAGCTCCTTGCCCTTGGCGCGCTCGATGAGCTGATCCGTGCGCAGCGCGACTTCCGCCTCGCTGAGGATCTCGAACACGACCTCCGGCAGCGGCGGGAAGCGCTTGCGGCGTCCACCCCGCTCCTCGTCGCCCTCGTCACGGCGGCGCTTGCGCTCCGTGCCACGGCCCGACGCGCGGACGTTGTCCGTGCGGGGCTCCGGGTGACGCTCCACCGGCCGCAGCGGAGGCAACTCCTCCTCCGGATGCGGCTCCATCACGCCCGTCTGTGCAAGTGCCTCGACGTCCTCGGAGAGCGACCAGTCCGTCAAAGCGAAGGTATCCTTCGCCGTGACAATCACCTTGCGATCCCGCGTCCGTCGCGCCATGGCGGCCAGTCGCGACAGCATCGTCACTTCCGGCGTCTTACCAATGTGGGACAGCAGGCTCAGCTGGATGGACTTCTCCGTGATCTCAAGGAAATGCAGGGGGCGACCTTCGCTCTCCAGTACACGGAGCGCGGCCTCGTAAAATGTCATCGAGTATTCCCCAAGAATTCCGAACGGTTACAAAAATGTAGGTCCGTATGGGCGGCGGATGCTAGCCACCGCTAAACTGGCTTGTCAACGAACGTCAATGACCCGTCTTCGCATCGGACACCATTGGAAGCGCGAACCGTCAGCCTCCCCGCTCGATTCCATCGCGCTGGAACTGGACGGCGTGAACCTGCTGTCCGGGGCGGTGGAGGAGCCCCTGGCGGAGGTCGTCCCCGCTCTGGTGGAGGCGGTGGCGGCCCTGCACGCGGGGAAGCGGCGGCTGGCGCAGGTGTCGCTGACGGAGGCGCACCTTGAGTTGGTGTTGCGGCGGGTCGGGCCGGACATCGAGCTGTCGGTGGCGAGCCTCGCCCGGCCCGCCCACTTGTTGCGCCCGCCCATCCGGGTGGACGCCGAGGAGCTGACGAAGGCCACCCGCCAGAGCGGTCAGCGCTTCCTCCAGGACGTGACGAAGCTCGCGCCCAAGGCCCTGTCCGCCACGGCCGCCCGGAAGCTGGGCGAGGCGCTCCAGGGCCTGGGCAAGGCCGCCCCGCATGCGGAAGAAAAACCCGTTCCCCCCACCCCGCTGCGGGTGGAACCCGTCTCCGTGCCGGGGTTCGGCTTCGAGCTGAAGGACATCTCCCCCGCCTCGCGCGAGGCGCCGTCGAAGGGCACCTCCGGGGCGCTGGCGCCGCTTCTGGGGGCGGGCGAGGTGTGGCTGGCGCTGCCGGGACGGCCGCAGGCGTGGCGTGCGCCGGGGCCGCCGTTCCTCACGGTGCTGGAGCTGTCCCGGCAGGCGGTGGAGCTGGCGCGGGCCGTGGAGCTGGGCGAGGCCCGCTTCGAGTTCGAGCCCGCGGGCGTACGCCCCCGCTTGGCGCTGGACCTGCCCGGACGGCGGGCGAAGCTGGGGCCCACCGACACGTGGTTCGAGCTGGAGCCCAAGGCGCTGCTGTCCGCCCTCTTCCAGCTTGGGGAGGCGCTGGGGCTGGCGTTCGCGGAGGCGCACCGGGTCCAGGTCTCCAACCCGTACCTCGCGGAGCTGGCGGAGCGCTGCCGCGAGGGGCTGTCGCACCTGCGAGGCGCGCACAAGCCGCCCGAGGCGGAAGGCGAAGCGCGCGAGCGCAAGAGTCCCCCGGCGCGCGGAGAGTCCCGTCCGCTGAAGGTGCCCGGGAAGCTGCGGCGCCTGCGCTTCGAGAAGCTCTGGGAGCAGCGCGGCCTGGAGGAGCCGGAGGAGGCGCGGCTGCTGCTGGGCCGGCACGGGCCGGTGTACTGCGCGCCGGGGCTGGCGGGCGCGTTCTCACGCAAGGACGGCGCGCTGCTGTGGCGGCGGGCCGCGTCGCTGGGCGTGGCGGCGTCCGCGGATGGCCACGCGGTGGCGGCGGACGACACCCGCGTGTACGGATTCACCGGCCGGGGCTCGGGCGCACGGTGGCTGCATGACCATGACGGCATCCCGCTGGGGCCGCTGCTGCTGCGCCAGGACGGGCTGCTGCTGACGCTGTCGGAGGACCGTACGGCGGTGGCCTTCGCGGAGGCCACGGGCCGCGAGGTGTGGCGCCTGGCCCCGCCGCGCACGCAGCGCGGGTGGATGGCCACGCAGGGCCACCGGGCGCTCCTGGCCACGGACTCGGGCTACCTGTACGGCCTGGACCTGGAGGACGGTCAGGTGCGCTACCGGCTGCGCTCGCCCCTGCCCTTCCATGGGCCTCCGGTGGCGTGGGGCCGGCGCTTCCTGGCGCTGATGGGGCGCGGCTCGCATCACGCGCTGCTGCTGGCGGACGCGCACACCGGCGAGGCGCAGTGGACGTTCGAGCCGGACCTCATCCTGCCCTCCACGCCGCTGCCGGTGGGCCAGCGGGTGCTCCTGGCCGGGATGCGCGACCAGGACGGGTTCCTGGTGTGCCTGGACGCGCGCGGACGCAAGGTCTGGGAGCGCGCGCTGCACCTGGGGCCCGGGCCCTATGCGCTGGCGCCGCTGCCACGCGCGGTGGTGGTGACAAGCGCGTCCGGGGCCGCCGCCCGCGTAGCGCTGAACGGACAGGTGGACTGGCGGGTGGGGGCGGCCGGTGAGCCGTTGATCACCGCGCTGCCGGCGCGCACCGCCCGCGACGTGACGCTCATCGCGGGGGAGGTGGTGCGCGCGGTGGATCCTCGCGGCGGTCAGGTGCTCGCGGAGGTGCGCGCGGGGGTGGGGCTCGTCGCGCTCCAGGCCGACGTGCGCCTCAACCTGTACTTCCTGGACGACGCCGGCACGCTGTCCGCGTACCGGCTGGGGTCGCACTTCGCCGTGGTGAAGTGAGGCCCTACTCGCCCTTCTTGGCGGAGGCCTTGGCCGGGTCGATCTCCTCCTCCGGCCGTTCCTCCTGCGTGGCGCCTTCCCACGTCTCGTTGGCGCCCAGCTTCCACTCGGACGGCACGTCCAGCTTCCACGCGTAGGTGGCGTTGGCGTTGCCACCGGACGCCGCGTGCGACGCGACGTTGATGGTCATCTCCAGCTTCGCCACCTCCGCGGGCAGCAGGTCCAGGTCGTAGTGGCCCAGCAGCATCTGCGGGGGGAACCCGGCGATGAGGCGCTCCGGGTAATCGATCTTCATGGACGGGTCGCCGCCGCGCATCTCGCCCAGCAGCTTGCCCTTCGCGTCGGTGAGCTTCCACACCGTGTCGAACGCGGCGCTGGTGACCATCTTCTTCACCTTGCCCTCGTCCTTCTCCACGCGCTGCGCGCCCCAGAGCACCAGCTGCAGGCGGATCTGCGGCTTGCCCATCACCATCACCACGTCGTTGGACACAATGTCCAGGCGCATGCCCTTGTCCGTGGCGCTCAACACCGGCCTGTAACGGCCCTCGTGCAGGGCGTCGAACTGCTTGCGCGCGTACTCGTAGAAGGCCTTGCGATCCGTCGCGCGGTTGTCCTTCTTCTCTCCGCCCGACTCCGCGCGCTGTTCCAGCTCCGCCAGGTAGCTGTCGAACTTCTTGTTTCCCCCGAAACGGTCCAGGTGCGCGTCGACGTCGTCGAAGTACGCCTTGAAGAAGGACTTCAGTTCGTCCTTGTAGGACGCCTCATCCGGGTTGGTGCGCATCCAGCCCACGCGCTCCAGGTAGACGGCCTGGATGCGGCGGAAGTCCGCGTCCCGCTCCGCCTCGGTTGCCCGCGCGGAGGTGGTGCGGTGACTCGCCACCGCGGCGACGATCACCAGGGCGATGACAACGATGATTCCGAAGTAGCGCTTCAAGCGACAGGCTCCTGTGCGTACGGGCAGGCAATGATATGAGCCCCATCATCGTGCCCCAGGCCGAGGGAATCCAACTGTTCACCGTGCCCCTTCCGCTGGAGGAAGGGGACCTGCTGGGAAGCCCCCAGATTGCCTGGCAGGCCTATGGGAAACCGTCGGATGGCAAAGCGGTGGTGGTGCTGCACGACCTGTCCCATTCCCATCGGGCCTTGAGCACGGAAGTGAACGGTGCGTACCAACCTTCGGGCTGGGGGCGGGAGCTGATCGGCCCGGGCAAGGCGCTGGCTCCGGACGTGACGCCGGTCATCGTGCCCAACCTCCTGGGCAGCCCGTTCGGCTCCACGTCGCCGCTGACGCCGGATCCGCACAGCGGGAGGCCGTGGGGCACGTCCCTGCCGCCGCTCACCGTGCTGGACATGGCGCGCGGCGTGTCCGCGCTGCTGCGGGCCCTGGGGCTCACACGCGTGCGGGCGGTGGTGGGCATTGGCCTGGGCGGGCTGGTGGCGCTGCGGCTGGCGGCGCTGTTCCCGGAGCTGGCGGACGGCGTGGTGGTGCTGGGCGCGGCGCGGGCGCTGCCGGAGGGGCTGCGCGAGAAAATGGGCCTCACGTCGCAGGTGCTGCGCATGGCGCCCGACAACGAGGACACCCCGCCCCTGCGCGAGCGCGCCCCGAACCGGACGCTGGCGCGGCTGCGCCTGGACTACCTCAAGCTGCTCTACGGACGCGACCACCTGGGCAGCGCGTATCCGGACAGCGCGGCGGCGCAGGCGGCGCTGGAGGCGGAGGCCGCGTCGTTCGCGGACACGTTCGATCCGGTCGCGTGGTCGATGCTCTGCTCCGCGTACGCGGGCTGCGACCTGACGGAGACGTTCCCGAAGATCCGCGCGCGGGTGCTGCTGCTCGCGGGCGCGACGGACGCGCTGGCGCCGGCGGGCCGCGTGCGGGACACCTACCACCAGCTGACGGCGGCGGGGGTGCAGGCGCGGTTCGTGGAGCTGCAGGGGCCGGGCGACCACGGCACCCTGCTGTCGGACGCGCACCGGCTGAAGGGGCCGGTGCAGGACTTCCTGCGCGGCTAGCTAGCGCTGCGACTGGTGCTGCGAGGCGAGCCGCGCCCGGAGCGCGCCCACCAGCATCCCGATGGCGATGTCGTTGTTGCCGCCGTGCGGGATGATGATGTCCGCGTGGTGCTTGGACGGCTCCACGAAGCCCATGTGCATGGGGCGCACGTGGCGCAGGTACTGGCCCACCACGTGGTCGAAGTCGCGGCCGCGGTCCTTGATGTCGCGGGTGAGGCGGCGAAGGATGCGCAGGTCGTCGTCCGCGTCGACGTAGATCTTCACGTCCATCTCGTCGCGCACTTCCTTCATGTGCAGCACGAGGATGCCCTCGATGAGGACGATGTCCCCGGGGTCCACGCGTTGCGTGTGCGGCTGACGGCCGGACGTGACGAAGTCGTAGACGGGCTTCTGGATGGCCTGGCCCTGCTTGAGCGCACGCAGGTGACTGACCAGCAGCTCCGTGTCGAACGCGTCGGGGTGGTCGAAGTTCACCTCCCGCCGCTCTTCGAGGGACATGTCCTTCAGGTCCCGGTAGTACGAATCCTGATCAATGAAGGCGACCCGGCAGTCGGCGAGAGCCTCACGCACCTTGCGGGCCACCGTGGTCTTGCCGGACGCGGTGCCGCCCGCGATGCCAACGACGAGGGGTGACGACATGCGGCGGGCAGTACCCCACCAGACAGGTGGGCGCAAGGATCCGTTGACCGGCCGACATGTGGCGCTGCTTATGCCCGCCGCAAGAGCCCGCGTGCTTGCCCTTCAGCGAGCAGCCATCCAGGCAGGGCCTCCACCGGAAGCGGGCCATCCGCGAGCCCCTGGAGCCCCGAGGCCACCTCCGGGGGCAGCGTCAGGACCTCGAAGCCCGTCCCCTTGCGGCGGATGGCGAAGCGCCACGGGCCCGGACCCGGCCGGGCCGCCACCTGCGCCAGGGCCTCCAGGCCGGACACCTCCAGCGCCCCGCAGGCCCACGCACGGCCGGTGAGATGCCGCCGCAACGCCCGCGCGGCGAACACCAGCTCCGTCAGGTCGGCGGGAAAGGCGCCCAGGCGGACGTCCTCGGCCAGCGCCACCTGGCCCGGGGCCGGAGCCGGAGGCGCCTGGAGGAAGGCGTGCGGCAGCATCATCTCCAGCGACAGCGCGGCGGCCACCCCGTCCGACGGCGCGGCCATCACGCGCTTGCGCGCCCAGGACGCGAACGCGTGGGACAGGGACTTGCCCAGCCCGTCGAAGAGGCCGCGGTACTCGCGCGAGCGGGTGAAGGACTCCAGCCCCTCCGGCGTCGCCGCGAGCAACAGGCGCGTGAGGGGCCAGTCCTTGTCCAGTTGCTCCGCCACCACCGCCAGCCGGAAGTCCCGGTCCGCGCGCGTGCCCTCGGGGTCCTCGTCCTCCGTGGCCGGGGTGACGCCGTGGCCCGCGTCGAACAGCGCCCACGGGCGGCTGTCCCCGCTCAGCGCGGGCACGGGCTCGCGCGACGCGGGGATTTGAATGGGAGCGCGGGACTCCTTCGGGACGAGCGCGCGCAGCCGCCGCAGCGACGCGAGCGCCACCTCCGGCGGATGGCCGTCGCCCTCGAAGGTGACGGCGCGCAGGCGCGGACAGCGCGGGAGCACCTCCGCCAGCAGCTCGAACAGCTCCTCGCGCACGGGCTGCGTGTGGTCATCCACGTAGAAGCTCCGCCCTCCCCTGCGCGTCACCACGCCGCCCGCGATGTGGATCTCCACGACCTGCTCCAACGGGAAGCCATCCAACCCCGTGCGCAGGGGCAGACCCGCGGACAACTGGTGGCTGAAGAGGTGGCCCAGGTCCAGGAGCAGCGGCAGGCCCGTGCGCGCGTGCAGCTTCGCCATGAAGTCCAGCGCGTGCAGTCCGCCGCGCGTGGCGAGCACGGCGGGGTTCTCAATCACCAGCGGGACGCTCAAGCCCGCCTGGATGTGGAGCGCGTGCGCCGCGCTGTCCCGAACGCCCGCGTCGTTGAACGGCGGCGTGACGTAGAGGTAGCCCGGGAAGGGCTGGCCGCCCGCGTGCCACCAGCCCACGTCATTGCCCACCCACGGGCTGCCCACCGCGCGCGCGTGCGCGTCCAGCTCCGCGAGCGCCGACGCGGGCTCCAGCTCCGGGCCCCACAGGTTCAGGTGCACGGGATGGAAGAGGACGGGCACGTCCGAGCGGCGGCGCCACATCTCCGGGAAGAGCGTGGCCTGGGCCCTCGCCTCCTCCAGCGCGATGGGCGCGCTGTACTCCACGAAGTCGAAGAGACCGGGCGAGGCGTCGAGCAGCCGGTACGGATGCGGCACGTCCGATGCGCTCAGGTTGCTGCTCAGCCCCAGCCCCATCCAGGGCAGTGACCACGAATCCGATGCAGGGCGCGTCATGGGCACACCCTAACCAGCCCGGCTCCGGGTGGCGCTAGCCTTGTGTGGCCGGCCGATCCAGGCGCACGTCCTGGACCGTCAGCACCCGGCCGTCCGCGGCGCGCACCTCCAGCGGCTTCACCGGCTGCCCGTGCGCCTTGTCGAGCACTCGCGTCCGGGGCTCTCCCGCTTCGAAGCAGTGCTCCTGGCCCCACTGGCCCAGCGCGACCAGGATGGGAAAGAGGCTCCGCCCCTTCTCCGTCAGCACGTACTCCTGCCAGGCGCTGCCGTCCGAGGCCGGCTGCGTTTCAAGGATGCCGTGGTCCACCAGGTGCTTCAGGCGCTGGGCCAGGATGTTCTTCGCCACGCCCAGGCTCTTCTGGAACTCGCCGAAGCGGCGCAGGCCGTACTGCGCATCCCGCACGATGAGCAGCGACCACCAGTCCCCGATGACGTCCAGGGACCGGGCCACCGGGCACGCCGCCCCTTCCATGCTCGTCCGCTTCACCACCGCCTCCTTCCAGCAGGCCGTTCCACAACTGGTTGCATAACGAAACCGGGCCTTTTATTCATCCGGCAATTGGTTTCATCATGAAACCACTCAAACCGGAGGCAGTCGGATGCGGCTCAAGGGAAAGACGGCGCTGATCACGGGCGGAAACAGTGGCATCGGGCTGGCGACGGCGCGGCTGTTCGTGGCGGAGGGGGCGCGGGTGGCCATCACCGGGCGCAACCGGGAGACGCTGGACGCGGCTGTGAAGGAGCTGGGCGCGAACGTGCTGGCGGTGCAGGCGGACGCCACGGATCCGGCCGCGCTGGAGCGCGCGGTGGCGGCGACGGTGGAGCGCTTTGGCGGGCTGGACATCGTGTTCGCCAATGCGGGCATCGCGGGACAGACGTTCGTGGGAAAGACGTCACATGACACGTTCACGTCCGTGCTCCAGACCAACGTCACCGGCGTGTTCTTCACGGTGCAGGCCGCGGCGGCGCATCTGAAACCGGGCGCGTCGGTCATCCTCACCAGCTCGGTGCACAGCGAGCTGGGCATGCCGGGGTACTCCGCCTATGCCGCGAGCAAGGGCGCGCTGAAGGCGATGGGCAGCGTGCTGGCGGCGGAGCTCGCGCCCAGGGGCATCCGCGTCAACGTCGTGTCCCCTGGCGCGACGAACACGCCCATCTGGGAGAAGAACGCGCCCACGCCGGAGGCCTTCGCGAAGATGGAGCGCGGCATGTCCGCCACCATCCCCATGGGGCGCATGGGCAAGCCGGAGGAGATCGCGAAGACGGTGCTCTTCCTCGCATCCGACGACGCGTCCTACGTGAGCGGGCAGGATCTGTTCGTTGACGGTGGCGTCAACGGCGCGGCGCTGGGGGCGCCCTTGTTCCGAGGCCCCCAGGCGATTTGATGCCGCCAGTCCCCTCTTTCCGGAGCTGCTTCCGATGACCTCCTCCCTCAAGCCCACCGCGGTCGTCGTGGGCGTCGGCGCTGAACAGGGCCTGGGCGCGGCCTTGTGCCGGAAGTTCGCCTCGGAAGGCCACCACGTGCTCGTCGCGGGGCGCACGCGGGAGAAGTTGGATCGCGTGGTCGCGGGGCTCACGGCCTCCGGTGGCAGTGGCGAGGCGGTGGTCTCGGACGCGACGCGGGAGGCGGACGTCGCGCGGCTGTTCGACCGGGCCCTGGCTCCGGGAGCGGGCTTCGCCCCCGTGGACCTGGTCGTGTTCAACGCCGGCAACAACCGGCAGGTGCCCTTCCGCGACCTGGACGCCGCGACGTTCGAAGACTTCTGGCGGGTGGGCTGCTTCGGCGGGTTCCTCGTGGGACGCGAGGCGGCCCGGCGGCTGGTGCCCCTGGGCCGGGGCACCGTCATCTTCACCGGCGCATCCGCCAGCCTTCGAGGCCGCGCGGGCTTCGTGCACTTCGCCGCCGCGAAGGCGGGCCTGCGGATGATCTCCCAGGGCATGGCGCGCGAGTTCGGTCCGCAGGGCCTGCACGTGGCCCACGTGCTCATCGACGGCGGCATCGACGGTGAACGCCTGCACACGCTCGCCCCGGAGCGGGTGAAGGCACTGGGCGAGGACGGGCTGCTCCACATCGACGCCATCGCGGAGACGTACTGGCAACTGCACCGGCAGCACCGTTCCGCGTGGACCCAGGAAGTGGATCTGCGGCCGTTCAAGGAGTCGTTCTAGGGCCTCAGCTTTCTGAAGACGCCTCAGGTTTCCGAGCACTTGGACACACCCGCGGGACGGTGGCTCCCAGAGGGAGCACGGCGATGGCATCGCTGTTGCTCTGCTCGCGGGACACCTCGTCCCACGGGAGCAGGCGTCCATGAAAACGAACCGGTTGCGACATCTCTTCTCTCGCGCGCTGCGGGCCTCGCTCGCGACACCCCTGGTGCTGGCCGGCTGTGGCACCGGCGGCACGGACCTGCGGGGCTACTCGGGCATCGAGTGCACGCCGTATGGTGAGCCCGCCATCGATGACCTGAGCATCCAACCCGCGGCGGACTCCGTCGATCTGCGCCTCATCTCGGACTACGGCCGCGGGGGCTACGAGACCCGAGCCTCCACCGGCGAGGCGTGCGCGACCGCCACCAACCCGTCCGCGTGTCAGGCATACCTGGCCGAGGCGACCTCCAGCGACGGCTTCACCGGCAACTGCATCCAGATCTGCTCGAGGTACTTCCTGGCGACGACGCGTGGCGATGAGGTGAAGATTTGGGCGTCGCTGCAAGAGCTCCAGGAGTTGCTGGGCACGGTGGACACCGCGCAGGAGGCGGCGCTCCTCACCTTCGCCGCGGGTTACCGGCTCAGCTGCGACACGCTGGAGCAGGGAGCGGTGAAGCGGAGTCCGGGCGGAGGCTTCAACGTCGTGGCCACGAAGGGCGACGCATGCGGCGAGGGCTCGAACCTGATGCAGTACGTGGTCAAGGTGTCCGCCAACGGCGAGCTCTCCGAGGTGGAGGATCACGTGCTGCAGAAGGGCTCTGGCCCATGCTCCGTGGGCCGCCGGCCCGTGGGGCTGGAGGGCACGGTCGCGGGTGATTGCGAGGACGCGCTGGGGCACCACTTCGCGCAGATCGCGCACCTGGAGGCCGCGTCCATCCACGCGTTCCTGAGGCTGCGCGATGAGCTGGCCCTGCATGGCGCGGAGGCAGCCCTCCAGGACGCGGCGCTCGCGAGCGCCGTGGATGAAGTCATGCACACGGAGATAACGGGACGGCTCGCGCGCCGCTACGGGGCCACGCCTCCGCCGCCCGCCGTCGCGGCCGTGCCCCTGCGCCCGTTGAACGAGGTGGCGTTGGACAACGCCGTGGAGGGCTGCGTGCGCGAGACGTTCGGCGCGCTGGTGGCCCATCACCAGGCACTGCATGCGCGCGACGCCGAGGTGCGCGAGGCCATGGTCCGCATCGCCGAGGACGAGACGCGGCACGCGGGCCTGTCGTGGGACATCGACCGGTGGGCGCGATCGCGCCTGTCCGCGCCGGAGTTGGCAGCGCTGCGCGAGGCCCAGGAGCGCGCGGTGGCACTGCTGCGCGCGGAGGTCGCGGTGCCTATTGATTCAGCGCTCGTCACGGAAGCGGGCCTACCCACGCCCGAGGCCGCGCTGGCGATGCTCGACACGCTGGAGCAGGAACTCTGGGCCTGATCAGGTCGTCGGCTTGTTCCGGGTCGCGGCCTCGCGCGCGGCCTGGAGCGTGTCGTCCACCGCGGACTCCACCGCGTCGCTGACCAGCTCCGGCGCGGAGGTGCGCCAACGCTCCAGCGACGCCTCATGCATCGCCTCCGGATCCTGGAGCTTCGCGTCCGTCTCCGGAGCCACCTCCGCGATGCAGTCCGGGCACACGCCTTCGAGCGCGCGCGACCACACCTCCAGGTGCGTGGTGATGAGCACACCCTCCATGGCCAGGGCCTCGCGCAGCCCCCTTTGACCCGCGCCGCGCATCTGCGCGCCGTGCACGCGGTCCAGCATCGTGCGCATCCAGGAGGCCACCGCCTCCGGCTTCGGACAGGTCTGCCTGCCACAGACCCGGCAGGTCGTCTGCCAGGACTGCCCTTCCATTGGAGTCATCGCGACCCACTCCTCGCACCCGGGTTGCGCCCTCGCTTTAGCAGGGCCCCTCCTCTCACGCACGTAGACGTGAGCCTCTCCTAATGCGGAGAATCCGACTTCCTGGAGCTGTCTGGAGACCCCTCATGTCCCGAGCCGAGATCGACGAATCGCATGCGCAGTTCCGTGGAGCCTGGAGGCTCATGACGCTGGGCCTGCCTCGTGGCGAGGTCGTGGAGCGTGCGGACGTGTTCATCACCGCGGGCCATGTCACGTGGTCGCTGATGAACATGTCGTTCCTCAACAGGCCGGCGGAGACGGAGGCGGAGCTGATGCGCGCGGTGGACTCGGCCGCGAGCTACTTCGCGCAGGGGCCGCACGGGTGGGCCTTCACGCTGACGCCGGAGTGGCTGGCGCCGGGGCTGAGGGAGCAGGCGGACGCGCTGCTCGCCACGCGGGGGCTCAAGCCGGGGATGGCCACGTCAGGCATGGTGGCGGACCGGCTGCTGGAGCCGGTGCGGCCCCTGCCGCCGCTCGACCTCCGGCCGGTGCGCGACACCTGGGGCTACAACGCCGTCGCGGACGTGAACGCCGCCAGCTACGACACGCCCCAGGCGCTGGGACGTGAAGCCCTGGCCGCCCCCGGCATCTTCGGCCCCGAGAGCCGGGCCTTCGTCGGCTGCCACGACGGCGCGCCGTCGACGAGCACGGTGGCCCTGCGCGTGGACGGCATCGTCTACATCGCGCTCGTGGCGACGCTCGCGGAGCACCGCCGCAAGAGCGCCGCGGAGACGGTGCTCCGGCGCGCCCTGGAGGAGGCGAAGCACGCGTGGGGGCTGGAACGGACGGTGCTGCATGCCACGGAGGCCGGCGCGCCCGTCTACCGCCGCATGGGCTACCGGGACGTGGCGCCGTTCGTCTCGTACTTCGCGCCTCCCAAGGGAGCATGAATTCCGGGAGTTGGGAGCTGACCCCGCGCGTCAACCGCGCGCGAATGCGGCCCAAGGGTCATCCACTCAACGCAGCATGAATCCCACCGCGGGGACCGGGGTTTGGACCCGAGCCCCCGCTGTCTAGCTTGGTCGGCCAGCCCCCCAACCCTGGACCCCCACCTTGGCGATTCCCTTTCGCACCGACGTGCGCCGCGCCACCACCGCGCTCCTCGGCGCGCTCCTCTTCCTGGCTTCCGCCTCCGCCCGGGCGCAGACCGCGCCCACGCCGCTGGAGGACAACCGCGCCATCACGCTGGGCTACATCGGCATCGCGTATGAGCTGGGCGGCATCATCGACCCCACGCTGCAACCCGGTGGCACCAGCAGCGCGCGTCCCAACTGGTTCACCTTCGCGCCGCACGCGTCCCAGGCCGGCGGCAAGGGCATGTACGGCGCGGCGCTCGCGCGGCACTTCATCAACACCGCGCGGCTTCAGCCGTCGGCGTCGCTGACGGGCGCGCTGGACCGGCTGGGGCTGAGCGGCGTGGTGCGCCTGCGGCTCCAGGATTTGTCCCTCCAGCTCATCTCACAGGGCCTGACGGTGGACGCGGCCGCGGCGCTCAGCGTGATGACGAGCGCGCTCAACGTCGGTGCGCTCGGGGACGTGCGCACCCTGCTGGCCACCGCGTCGCGCATGGGCGCGCTGTACTGGAGCGCTCCGGGCGCGACTCCGCTCGACAAGGTGGAGGCCATCGTCATCACGCTGGAGCGCACGCTCCACGAAGGCAACCTCGCCATCTACAACGACATCGGCGGTTCGGCGCGCCTGTACCTGGACTGGCGCGCCGCCGCCACCGGGCCCATCACGCCCGCGCGCGTGCTCACCGAGTTCACCCTGGTGGACGCCAACAACGCGGAGGCGCAGCAGGCGTATGCCTATGCCGTCGCGCACGCGGAGGACTCGCCGCGCCCCACCCGCATGGATTTGCTCTTCCCCGGCATGCACTGGAAGAGCCTGCTCATCGCCGCGTTCGCGCTCTACGAGGACGCCCGGCTCGCACCCACGCCCGCGCGCCGTGACGCGCTCGTCGCCATGGGCACCAACTTCGTCGCGTGGCGCGAACAGCGCGACCAGGCCCAGCCCGTCTTCACTCCCGCGGGTTCGCCCACCGACGAGGTGTCTCGCGCGGCCGTGCTCCAGATACTGACGCCCTTGCTGATGACGGACTTCGGCACCGTGCGCTGGACCTACGCGGACTATGCGTACGCCCAGCCGGACCGCGACGGAAACCCGCTCACCTCCCCTCCGTCCGAGTACAGCTGGGCGGACTTCTGGGACCGGTGGAACGGAATCCTCTTCGCGTTCGACAAGGCCTACGCGCGGCCCACGGAACTGTGGGTCATGCCTGAACCCCTCACGGATCCGCTGGGCTGACAGACGGCCCGGACGCCCCGTGCGCTCGCTTGACGGGCGCGGGGGCCGTGCGGGAGCGTGCAAACCCGATGAGTCCCCTCCCCGGTGGTCCATTCGAACCTGTCCGCCACGCGTCCAAGGACGATGCGTCCTCACCGGTCACGGCTGCCGCGCGTACGCCGCGAGACGCGAATCAGCCCCCTGTTCCGGCCGACGAGGCCAGCATGTCCCCACAGACCCGCTTGCAGGTCCTGCGGGAGATGATGGCCGAGGCGTTCCTGGCGCTCGACGCGCAGGGAACCATCCATGAGCTCAACCACCGCGCCGCGTCGCTGCTGGGTCTGCCCTATGGCACCTGCCAGGGAATGACGCCGTGGGCGGCGCAGCCGATGCTCGCCGGCACGACGTTGCACGAGCGGCTCTTGGACGCGCTCACCACGCGCGAGCCCGCGCGGTTCCTGTCGGAGCTGCCGTCCGGCGTCTGGCTGGAGCTGTCCGTGCGGCCGGTGGGCGGCGAGATGTGGGTGCTGGCCACGGACATCACCCGCCGTCAGCGCGCGGAGACGGAGGTCGCGCGCACCGAGGAGCGCTTCCGCCAACTGGGCGAGCGGTTCCAGGTGGCGCTGGAGTCCGCGCAGATGGCGGTCTGGGAGACGAACCTCGTCACCGGGCAGGTGTTCCGCTCGGAGGGGCATGACCGGCTCTACGGCTACCCGCAGCCGTTGGCGGAGTGGACGCACGAGCGTTTCCTGGCGTCGTTGCACCCGGATGACCGGCCGGCGGTGGAAGCGCAGGTGTCGGCCATCTTCCACAACGACGTGCTGTCGTATTCCTCCACCTTCCGCACGCACTGGCCGGACAACACGTGGCACTGGCTGATCAGCCGGTCGCGAGTCATCCGCGACGCGAACGGCAAGGTGATGGTGGTGCGCGGGGCCATCCTGGACATCACCGCGCTGAAGGAGACGGAGGAGGCGTTGCAGGAGGCGGTGCGCACGCGCGACGACTTCCTGTCGGTGGCGAGCCACGAGCTGCGCACGCCGCTCACGTCACTGCGTCTTCAAGTAGACCTGCTGCGGCGCATGGCCGAGTCGAAGGGCCACGAGCCCTTGGGCTCCGAGAAGGTCACGGTGCGGCTGGACGCGGCGGACCGGCAGCTCAAGCGGCTGACCTCGCTGTTGGACAACCTGCTGGACGTGAGCCGCATCCGCACGGGCAAGATGGACGTCGATCTGGCGAGCGAAGACCTGGCGCCGGTGGTGCAGGACCTGGTGGCGCGCTTCGGGGACGAGGCGAAGCAGGCCGGGGTGGAGCTGGACGCGCGCGTGGAGGGCCCCGCGCCGTGCCGGTTCGACCGGCTCAAGATGGAGCAGGTGGTGAGCAACCTCCTCTCCAATGCGCTGAGATACGGCCAGGGCACGCCGGTGCACGTGGCGTTGCGCCGTCAGGACGGACAGCTGCGGCTGACCGTGCGGGACGGCGGCCCGGGAGTCCCCGTCGCCGAGCGAGAGCGCATCTTCCAGCGCTTCGCCCAGGCGCAGGGCTCCGCGCGCACGGGAGGCCTGGGACTGGGGCTCTACATCGTGCAGCAGATTCTGGAAGCGCACGGCGGACGCGTCTGGGTGGAGGACGCGCCCGGCGGTGGCGCCGCGTTCGTGGTGACGCTGCCGGTGGAAGGCGCGTAGGCGGGCTTCAGGGCACGAGCGGCGTTCCCCCGCTGTCAGCGGGAAAGCCGAGGCGGAGGGACTTCGCCTCGCCCTGCTTCACGTCCACGGGCACGCGCAGGACCGACGGTCCGAACCAGCCGTCGACGGCGAAGAAGGTGTAGCGGCCGGGTGGCAGGTGGCTGAAGTCGAAGTCCACGCGCCAGTGGTAAGGCCCCGGCACATCTGGATCCTCCGGCGGCCATTTCCTCGCGGCGGGATCGCTGGTGAATGCGGAGCGCTGGAGGATCCGCAGGGCTCCGTACGTCTTCGGCATGTCCACATGGCCGGGAACGAGGAAGGTCTCCAGCCGTTCACGTGGCTCCGGGAAGTGCACCTGGAGCGCGCCTCCTCCGTTCCTCGGGACGAAGTCCCTGCGTTCGCGCTCGTGTGGCGAGAGCGAGACGGGCTGGGGTGAGAAGACCAGCGGCGCGGGCCGGGGCCATTGGGCATCCCGGAGCGGCTCGTCCGAAACGTGCACGAAGCACTCGCGGTCCCCTGGAACGCGCAGCACGTAGTGGCCGGCGTCATCCGTCGTGGTGCGGGTGTCGAGCCCGGCCTCGCAGCGCGCCCGGACCGTCACGCCCGCGAGCGGAACGCGCGCCCCATCCGTCACGAACCCCTGGAGCACCCCGTCCGCGGTCAGCCGCAGCTCCACCTGGTCCTCGTGAGCGCCGACTTCGTACAAGGCCGTTCCGCCCTGCTCCTCGTTCACGCTGAGGAACAGGGGGCGATGGGGCAGGTGTTCGACGTGGAAGCGGCCCGCCCTGTCCGCTTCATGCTTGAAGCCGTGCTCGTCGCGCGGGCCCTCCAGGTCGGCGGGGTCCACCCAGTCGACGCGGGCATTGGGAACCCCTGTCTGCCCATCTTCGTGGAGCACCCGGCCCACGAGGGTGTGTCCGGGATCGAGCGTGATGTCCGGGAGCGTCCGCTCCTCGTGCGCGCGAGCTTCGACTCGCAGGCGGAATGGGGCCATGCCCTGCGCTCCGATGAACAGGGCGGAGGGACGCGAGGCGTCCGGGATCCAGGCGAAGCGGCCTTCGCGATGGGCCACCGGATATCCCTGGAGGGAGAACTCCTTCAGGGGCTGCCCATCCGGTTGGAGGACTCGGCCTTTCAGCACGCCAGGAGACTGGAACACCACGGGCCCGCCATTGGGGCCGGAAGGATCTTGTTCCGCGACGCCCACCTTCTGGTGGAGCCCATCCATGGACACGAGCTCGAGCTTGTGGGGGCGAGCCAGGGGATGGCTCAACTCGAAGTATCCGTCCGGACCGGTCCTCGTCCTGCACCTACCCATGAGGCCCCTGCCTTCCGGAGACTCGAGCGCCGTGGCCCGCAGCTGCATGCCGGCCAGGGGTTTCCCATCGGGAGTCACCGCCCTGCCCGTCCATGGACCCGCACTGGCGATGCCTTCGAAGCTCACCGTGACTTCCGCCTTCTGCCCAGGAAGGACGTCAACGTCCACGGTGCGCTCCCACTCGCACCCGGCGGCACGAGCGAAGGCCCTCACGCGGTAGCGCTGCGTCTCGAGTCGCAGGAAGACCCTTCCCTCGGGCGTTTGCTCGGACTCGTGCGAGAGGACCAACCGCCGGTCGACGGGCGTCACGAAGCCAGAAGCGTTGGGGACCCCGCGTCCTTCTGGGTCGATCACCCGCACGAGCAATGACGAGTACCGCCCCATCACGACGGTGAGTTCGGGCTGGGGGGTGACGACCTTCAACCGGCGCCAGCTCCAATCCGCCTTGCTGGCATAGAGCAGGCCTTCGCCAGCGGCCACGCCCTGGAAGGTGAACCGGCCCTGCGTGTCACTGGAGGTCTGCACGAGCGGGGTGGCGACGGAGGAAGAGACAAACCGGAGCCAGACGCTGTTGAGAGGATTTCCCTCCGCATCCATCACGCGTCCGGAGAGGGGCACCGTGCGCACCAGGGACAGCTCCATCCGCGGCTTCGATTCCGGCGCGATCCGGATGTCCGTGCGGAAGGCCGTCACGAAGCCGCGTGCCTGGACCTCCGCGGCATACCGGCCCGGCTTCAGCGCAACGCGTCCGGTCCCCTGCGCGTCCGTCGTGCCGGTCAGCGCGCTGTCTTGCGGCAAGTCCGCGCGCCAGACGTTCACCTGCGCGCCGGATACAGGTTGTCCTTTCGGGTCCACGACCCGGAACATCCAGTTCCCTTCATTCGCCGGTCCGGACGGTTCCAACTCCGGACGCGTGCCCGCGCAAGCGAGCACCACGGCAACGAGCCCCACCCCGCTCCATCGCATGGCGTGAAGCATACGCGATGGGTTCGCGTCAGCGCATGTACGGCCTTCCGCCTCCGCGAGCGGGACGCGCGGACTGGATGACGTGCACGCCGGTCCCGGTCAGCTCCACGGGGATTCGCAGGATCGCGTCCACTCCATCCATCTGATCCCGGATGAAGACCGTGTAGTGCCCCAGGGGAAGATGACTGAAGCGGAAGTCCGCCCCCAACAGGAAGTGGGGAACGAAGGACTCGCTCCCGTTCTCCGACTCCCATGTGTTCGGCATCGGGTCGGATCCGAAACCCGCCCGCATCAGGGCATCCAGCGCCTCGGGCGAGCGAGGCCATGCAACGTCTCCCGGAAGCACGAACGCGGTGACGAACTCGCGAGACGCCTCGACGCTCACCTCCAGCGACGCGGGCCCCCGACGGGGCTCGAGATCCAACGACTGCCGTGAGCCGGACGGAACACGAAGCCGCGTCGAGGAGAAGAACACCGGAGGCGGCTGGGGCGGCCGAGGCGGCCGGATGTTCAGGGGGCTCCCTTCGGGATGCACGAAGCACTCGCGGTCTGCCGGGATGTTCATGGCGTAGTAGCCCGGCCCGTCGCTTCTGGCGCTCATCTTGAACCCACCTTCGCAGCGGACCTCCAGGTTCACCCCCGCCAGCGGAACCTGCCCGCCATCCGTCACGAATCCGTGCAGCTCCGCGTTGGGAACGAGCCGCAACCGCACCGCCGTCTCAGCGGGTTCGAGCGCACGGAGCACGGTCCCGTGTTCCTTCGAAGCGACGCGCAGGAACTGGCGCCGGCCTGGCACCTGCTTGAGTTCGAAGCGGCCCTCGGCGTCGGTCATCGCCCACTGCGAGCGATAGGGTCCATGGCCGTCCAGGTCGAACTCCTCCACGAGCTCGACCTCCTGATGGGGCACGCCCGTGCGGCCGTTCCTCGCGAAGACACGGCCCTGGACGGTGCGGCCCTCCTCGAGGACGACGTCCGGGACCTGGAGCACTTCTCCTTCCCGCCCTTGCGCGCGCACGAGAGCGGGGGCGAATCCCCACACGTCGATGACCCACTGATAGGTGTGGGTCAAGTCCACGTATCGCACGTACTCGCCCCGCGGATTGTTCGGGGAGAGTCCGTTGACTTCGAAGAAGCCCACGGGCTGTCCATCCGGGCGTACGACACGGCCCTTCAGACTTCCAATGAAACTGCGGAACACCACCGCTTCGCCCGTTCCCGTGGGAAACGGACCTCTCGCCTCCCAGCCCCGGGCCCCTTTAGGGGCATCCATTGTCAGGACGCGCGGAGCCTTGAAGACGTGCGGAATGGCGAAGGAGCCGTCCTGCCCCACGACGCCCTCGCACCTGCCGCTCAAGCCCAGGTCGTGCGGCTCTTCCCCCGGCACCCATGCAACCACTGTCCCGTGGTCAAGCGCCTTGCCGTTGGCATCCACGGCCCGCCCTCGCCAGGGTCCAGCGTCATGAAGGCCTTCGAAGCTCACCGTCGCTTCCGCCTGCTGGCCTGGAAGGACCTGGACCTCGATGCCGCGAGTCCACTCACAGCCGGGCACGGGGGCGTACCTGCCGGAGATGAGGTAGCGCCCTGCGGGAAGCTGCTGGAAGACGGTGGCATCTTGCGCCTCCTCCGGGAACAGCTTGTCTGGGTCCATGTCATCCATGGACGAGATGGAGAAAGGCCCTCCAGGCAATGGCTTTCCATCGGGCCCGTGCACCTGAACGCGCAGCGAGCCGAGCCCACCCATCACCACCGCCAGCTCCGGCGCGGGCGCCACGAACTCCAACCGCGTCGGACTCCATTTGTACTTCGTCGCCTGAAGCATCACGCTTCCAGCGGGAACACCGTCGAAGCGGAAGCGCCCTTCCGCATCGCTCTCGGTCTCCGGCGCGGACTTGGTTTCGTTGGAGCGGCTGAGTCGAAGCGTGGCCAACGCGATGGGCTTCCCTCCCGCATCCACCACGCGCCCGGCGATTGACGTCGCGCGCTCCAGCGTCACGTCCAGACGCGCCTCTCCGGTGACGGGGACCCGTGCGTCCGTACGGGTCACGCTCACGAAGCCCGCCGCCTCCGCCTGGAGGACATACCAGCCCGGCATCACCTGGAGCCGGGCCGTCCCCGTCGCATCCGTGGTGCCCGACTTGATGACCAGGCTCCCTCGATCCGCGCCGCGTGCCACCAGCGCCACACCGGGCACGGGTTGCCCGGCCGGATCCACCGTGCGGACGGTGAACGCCACCTCCTCCACGGGCCACCGGGTCTTCGTTTGCACCGGACGCGGCGCTTCCGCGCACGCGAGCACCACGGCCAAGAGCCCCACCCAGCTCCATCGCATGCCCCGCAGGTTAGCAGGACTCGTCGTGGAGGCGGCGCCGGCCTCACTCCACGAGCAGCATCCCTCCACGCTCCAGGGGGAAGCCGAGCGGAAGGGACGTCGTCTCCTCGCGGGTCAGGTCCACCGGCACGAGCAGGACCGCGAACGCGGTGTCCTGGGGTTCGACGACGAAGAGCGTGTAGCGCTTCCTTGGCAGATGGCTGAAGGCGAAGTTCTTCTGCAGGAATTGATATCCAGGCAGGTCCGGATCATTCGAGCGCCAGGAGAACGCGGGCGGGTCGTAGCTGAAGGCGGACCGCTGAAGCGCCTTCAGCTCCGCGAAGTTCTTCGGCATGCGCGCATCGCCGGGGACAAGGAACGGCTCCAGTCGTTCGCGTGGCTCGGGGAAGCCGATCCGAAGCGAGGCGCCAGCGCTTCGGGGCACGAAGTCCCTGCGCTCGCGCTCGCGCGGTGAGAGCGAGACAGCCTGGGGCGCGAAGACAAGCGGCGGCGGCCTGGGCCAGGGCGCATCCCGGAGGTCCGCCTCTGAGACGTGCACGAAGCACTCCCGGTCCGCAGGAACGCGGAGCACGTAGTGGCCCGCTTCGTCGGTCTCGGTACGGGCATCGAGTCCAGCCTCGCAACGCACCTCCACCTTCACGCCCGCGAGCGGAACACGCGCGCCATCCGTCACGAAGCCTTCGAGCGCTCCGTCGGGTTTCAGCGTGAGGTCCACCCGGTCCTCGCGGGGCCCAAGTTCATACAGGAGGGTTCCGGCCTTCTTGTCATTCACCCGAAGGTATTGCCGCCGCCGGGGCACATGGTCGAACTTGAAGCGGCCGGCCATGTCGGCGGGAAGCTCATAGGGAGAGGGCGAACGCCGGATGTCCACATCGGCGGGGTCCACCAGCTCGACTCCCGCCTCGGGCACGGGTGTGCGGCCATCCTCCTCGAACACCTGGCCCACCACGGGGTGCCCGGCATCGAGCGTGATGTCCGGGACCGTCCGCACCTCGTGTGCGCGGCCTTCGACACGCACGCGCGTCGGGGCCAGGTTCGGAGCACTGGCGATCAGCGAATAGGCGCGAGATGCATCCAACCGCCGGAAGAAGCGGCCTTCAGGGTTGGCATTGGAGGTCCAGTCGACGTCGAACCGGGGCAGCGGCTTCCCGTCAGGGCCGAGGACGCGTCCCACCAGCGCTCCAGGCGAGTGGAACACCAAGGGTCCATCCTTCATGTCGGAAGGCGCTTGCTCCGCCTCGCCCACCTGCTCGCGAGAGTCCCGTGTTCGGATCTTGAGCGTGTAGGGCCATGCGAGCGACTGCATCCACTCGAAGCGCCCGTCGGGTCCGGTGGTGGTCTCGCAAAAGCCTCCGGTGCGCATGCCCGCTGGAGACGGGGTCGACGTCGCAAACAGCGACAGGCCCGCCAGCGGCTGCCCATCGGGGGTCACCGCGCGGCCCGTCCAGGGGCTCGTGATGGCGACGCCCTCGAAGCTCACGGTGACTTCAGCGTGCTTTCCGGGAAGGACGTCGACGTCCACGCTGCGCCCCCACCAGCAGCCGGGAGCCGGATTGTAGTGACCTGTCACGCTGTAGCGCTGCGCCGGGAGTTGTTGGTGGAGCAGTCCGTCAGGCGTTCGCTTGATTTCGTATGCCACGCCCAACCGACCCTCCAGTGGGGTGACGTAGCTCCTGGCCTTCGGGAGCGGGTGGCCTTCGGGGTCCACCACCCGCACGAGCAATGACGACAGCCGCCCCATCACGACGGTGAGCTCGGGCTGGGGCGTGAGAGTCTTCAACCGCTGCGGGCTCCACTCCCACTTGTCGACGTAGAGCAGGCCCTCGCCAGCGGCCGCGCCCTCGAAGTGGAACTGGCCCTGCGCATCACTGGTGGCTTCCACGAAGGGAGCGGCGACGTTGGAGGAAGCGAACCGGAGCCGGACGTCCGGCACGGGTTTCCCCTCCACATCCACCACACGCCCGGAGAGTGGCGCAGAGCGTGTCAGGGACACGTCGAGCGCCAGCTTTGATTCCGGCGCGAGCCGGATGTCCGTGCGGAATGCCGTCACGAAGCCACGCGCCTGGACCTCCGCGGCATACCAACCCGGCTTCAGGAGAAGGTGGCCTGTGCCCTGTGCGTCCGTCGTGCCCGACCGTACGTTGTATGTTGGCGGATGATCCGCGCGCCAGACGCTCACCCGCGCACCGGACACGGGGTGCCCGTCCGGATCCACGACCCGGAACATCCACGCCACATCCTCCGCCGGTCCAGGCGTTTCCACCACCGGACGCGGAGTGCCCGCGCACGCGAGCACCACGGCCAAGAGCCCCACCCAGCTCCATCGCATGGCCCGCAGGTTAGCAGGCGCGCATGAACGCCAGACAGTCCCTCAGCCGAAGCGTTCGCGGAAGGTGCTCAGGTTCGGCCCCTTCCCTCCGCGCTCGTACACCGCGAACACCACGCGGCTGAACGCACCCGCCATCGTGGACAGCCCTCGCGCGAAGGCCTCCGCCGCGTCGTGCGGGTTGTTGCGGAACGCGCCGCAGCCCCAGGCGCCCAGGATGATCGTGCGGTGCCCATGGTGCGCCGCCACCTGCAATACCTTGAGCGCTCGCGCGAACAGCACCTCGCGCACCTTCTGCGCGACCTCCGGATCCTTTGCCGGCAGCTCCCTCGCGTTGGGCGCGGGAGCCGTGAGCAGCGACACGGAGAACGGCCGCTCCAGCAGGTCGTAGTGCTCGTTGCGGAAGAACGGCACGTCCGGCGAATAGATGAAGTGATCCGTGTACAGCGGCGAGCGCAGCTTGCGGTTCACGTCGTAGTACTCCGGCCACTTCAACAGGCACGGGTACAGCGCAGAGCACCGCGCCAGGTCCTCCTCCTGCGCCTTCGCGCCCGTGAGGAAGCCGCCACCCGGGTTCACCGCCGACGCGAAGTTGAGCGCCAGCACCCGCGCTTCGCCCTCCTGCTCCACCAGCCGGCGCGCGGCGTCGCCCGTCTTCTCCGGCGTCACCTCGATGGTGAAGCCCGGCACCGGAGCGGGCCGCGTGAGGTGTTCGAAGTCACCGGGGCGCACCAGCACGGTGCCCTCGACCGCGCGCGACACCGCGTCGCGAATGGACACCTCCCGCCCGGACAGCGGCACGTACGTGCCCTGCTCCAGGATGTGAAGGGTCTCGTCCGCGACGCGGTTCAGCGACATGGCGTCACTCGCAGCCGATGCGCTCGGGCGCCACCACGAGGTCGTCGATCCACGTCTCCGACTCGGAGTCGCCCTTCGGGTGCACGAAGCCGTAGCCCACCGCGAAGTTGGTGAACGGCCGGATGCCCACGTCCTCGAAGTCGTACGCCAGCTCCCCATCCGCCCACGCCTGCGCGTGGCCTGTCTTGGCCGTGGCGCTGTCGCGCTCCACGCCCCACTCGATGCAGGTCCACCTGTTGGGTGACACCTTGACGACCACGGGGTCCTGGTTCTGGTAGTTCCAGCCCGTCCCGATCCCCGTCCAGTTGTCCAACGCGAAGCCGCCGTTCGGCAGGGCCTGGAGCTCGATGCCGCCGAAGTCGGTCTCCTTCGGCGAGTAGAGGATGAAGTACGTCCCCATCACGCCCGCCGGCGAGGCCCGGTTCAGGTACACGTACGCACGCGTGTAGAGCTTCGTGCCGAATGCCGGGATGTCCCTGCGCAGGTGCGCGATGGCCTGCTCATCCTTGTTCGGGTCGAAGGGCTCCTCGTTGTGGCCTGCTTCCGTCACCACGTGCACCGCTCCCTTGCCGGAGCGGGTGCGCGAACCGTCGACGGTGATGGTGGCGTTGTGCTTCTCGTCCGGCTGCTTCCAACCGGTCTCCCCGTTTTCGAAGTCCTCGCAGATGTACGCGGAGGCCGGGCACTTGCCATTGCCCGAGCTGGTGCCGCCGTCGGTGTTCGTGCCCGCGTCCGTGCCCGCGTCCGGGGTGTTGTCCGTCTTGCCGTCGTCGCCGCAAGCCGACAGCGCGCCCACCGCGAGGGAAGCCATCATCAACGCCAGTGCCGAAGTCGAACGCATGAGTCCTTCCAGGAAGAGGCGTCGCGCCCTCGCGCTCCTGCCGCGGGGACGGGACGTGTCTCCGTCCTAACACGGCCCCCCGTCCTCCTTGGAATGGGGCCCGGCAGACCCCGGCGGCAACGGCAAGCGGGCAGGCGGTGACGACCGGCCCCGTGGGGCCATGCGGATGTCGTCCGTGGAGGGATGCGCGCGCGGCGCGATCACAAGTGCTCACTAGCGGCGCACCACCCTGCCCGGCAGGTGCGCGTTGCCGTTCCGGCCCGTACTGCTTTCCATGTGAAGCGCCAGCGGCACGGGCGTCACCCTCACGGGCGACAGGAGGGTGGGAGCGGGTGGGGGTTCCTGGCATCGGGGAGAGCGGGAGATGGGAGAGGCCTTCCGAAGACTCACGGTCGTCGCGCCCCCGGCCGACGAAGGCGCCTCCGTATGTGCTCCGCCGCCCGCCCGGCACCTGCCGCCCACCGGTTCGGTGGCGCTCGTCTTCACCGACATCCAGGGGTCCACGCGGCTGTGGGAGCGCTGCGGCCAGGCCATGCGCGACGCGCTGGAGCTGCATGACGGCGTGCTGCGCGCGCTGCTGCTGGGCACCGACGGCTACGAGGTGAAGTCGCAGGGCGATGCCTTCATGGTCGCGTTCGCGTCGCCGGTGGAGGCGGCGCACTGGTGCCTGCGCGCGCAGGAAGCGCTGCTGCACGCGAGCTGGCCGGAGGCCCTGCTCGAAGAGCCGGACGCGGCGGAGGAGCACGCGCCGGAGGGGCTGTCGCACCGGGGGCTGCGCGTACGCATGGGCGTGCACGTGGGCGAGCCCGACTGCCGCCTGGATCCGGCCACGCAGCGGCTGGACTACCTGGGGCCTCCGGTGAACATCGCGGCGCGGGTCGCGGACGCGGGACACGGCGGCCAGGTGCTGTTGAGCGGCGCGGCATGGGCCCGCATCCAGCCGGAGCTGGCGGCGCTGGGGATGCCCATCGCACGCTCGCTGGGGTCCTTCCGCCTGCGCGGCGTGAGCGACAGCGTGGCGCTGGTGGAGCTGCTGCCCGCGTCGCTCGCGCACCGCCGCTTCGGCCCCCTGCGCGCCCCGCGCGAGCGGCCCGGCAACGTGCCCACGCTGCGGCAGGACCTGGTGGGGCGCGCGGAGGAGCTGGATACGCTCCGGCAATGGGTGACGGAGGGCGCGCGGCTGATCAGCATCCTGGGCCCGGGAGGCATGGGCAAGACGCGGCTGGCCACGCACTTCGGCGCGCTGGAGTCGGACGCGGGCGCCTGGGAAGGCGGCGTCTGGCGGTGCGACCTGGAGGAGGCGCTGACGGAGGGCGACCTCTGCCACGCGGTGGGCCGGGCCCTGGGCGTGCCGCTCACCGCTGACGGCGACGGCAGCATGCCCGCGGAGCGGCTGGGGCACGCGCTCGCGGGATGTGGCGACGTGCTCGTCATCCTGGACAACGTGGAGCAGGTGGTGCGGCACGTGCCCGCGACGCTGGGGCGCTGGCGGGTGCTGGCGCCGCGCGCCCGCTTCCTCGTCACCACGCGAGAAGCCCTCCGCCTGCCCGGGGAGCGCGTGCTGGACCTGGCCCCGCTGCGCCTGCCGGATCCGTACGAAACGCGCTGGGACGTCATCCTGCGCTCGGACGCGGTGCGCCTGTTCGTGCAGCGCGCCCGGGAGACGCGCGGCGACTTCGTCCTGACGGACGCGGACACCCCGAGTGTCGCGGACATCGTGCGGCAGCTGGACGGCATCGCGCTGGCCATCGAGCTGGCCGCGGCGCGCGTGAGCGTGCTGGGCGTGGAGCAGTTGCGCGAGCGGCTGTCGAAGCGCTTCGACCTGCTGCGAGTGGGCCGGCGGGACGCGCCCGCGCGACAGGCGACGCTGCGGGGGGCCATCGACTGGTCGTGGAACCTGCTGGAGCCAGCCGAGCGCGCCGCGCTGGCGCAGTGCTCGGTGTTCCGGGGCGGCTTCACGCTGGAGGCCGCGGAGGCCGTGCTGGCGCTGCCGGAGGGCTCGCCGGACGTGCTGGAGGTGGTGCACTCGCTGCGCTCCCAATCGCTCCTGTGCGCGCGCGAGGTGGGGGCGCCCGGCGGCTTCCTGCGCCTGGGGTTGTACGAGAGCATCCGAGAGTACGCGGGGCTGCGGCTGCGCGAGATGGGAGACGAGGCGACGTGCGAGGCCCGGCACGCGGACACGTACCTCCAGGTCGCGGGACGGCTGCGGGAGCGCGTGCAGAAGACGGGCGGCGCGACGGCGCTGCGGCGGCTGGCCCTGGAGCGAGAGAACCTGCTGGCCGCGTGCGACAACGCGATGGCCATCCGCCCCGCGACCGCCGAGTCCCTGGGCCGTGCGCTGGAGACGCTGGTGGCGCTGGAGCCGGATGCACGCACGCGTGGCCCGGTGGGGCTGCTCGTGGGGCGGCTGGAGCGGGTGCTGGAGGCGTCGGCCCACGTCGCCGTGGCGCCGCTGAAGCGCGCGGAGGCGCTCGCGGTGCTGGGCCGCGCGTACATGGACGCGGGACAGGCGGAGTATGCGCGCCAGGCCCTGGAGGAGGCGCGCGGCGTCTTCCACACGCTGGGCGAGACGGCGTCGGAGAAGCGCGTGCTCGTGGACCTGTCCATCGTCGCCCGCCACGCCGGGGACGGGGCCGCCGCGTGGACGCTGATGCGCGACGCGCAGGCGCTGCCCTCCGGAAGCGACCGCTGGCTGGAGGCCTACGCGGTGGGCAACCTGGGCCTCGTGGAGCAGGTGCGCCACGGGCCGGAGGCGGCCATCCCGCACCTGCGCGAGTCGCTGGCGCTGTTCCGCGAAGTGGGTGATGTGACGTTCGAGGTGGGCTTCCTCACCAACTGCGCGGTCGCCATCGGCGAGGCGGGCGACGGCGGCGAAGCCGTGATGCTCCTGGGCGAGGCGCTGGGCCGCGCGATGAGCGTGGAGGACCGCGCGGGTCAGGCGCTCGCGAGCATCAACCTGGGCTGCTACCTGATGGACGCGGGCGGCATCGCGGAGGCCTGCGAACACCTGGAGTCCGCGGTGCGCCTGTCGCGGCTCCTGGGACAACGGCTGCTGGAAGGCACGGCGCTGGGTGAACTGGGCCGCGCCTCGCTCGCCCGGGGTGACTGGACGCAGGCGCGCGCGGCGCTGACGGAGGCGGTCACCATCCTGGGCCGCGCGTCCCGCTGGCAGGCCCTGCGGTTCATCGCGCACCGGGCCGCGCTGGACGCCGCGTGCGGAGAGCTACGCGCCGCGCGCGAGGGCTTCGCCAGCCTGGACGGCGCCCTCGAGCTGCGCGAGGACCCTGCCCTCTTCCAGCTCGTGGATCTGCTCCGCGCCGCGCTCGACCTGGCCGAAGCCGACGCCGCGCCCGCGCGAAGCGCCCAAGGCAACGACGCCAGGGCCGCCGCCCGCCGCCGCATCGAAGCGGCCCGGAACGCCCCGCGCGAAACCGCGTCGTCCGACATCCGCTGCGCGCTCCGCTTCCTGGAGGCCCGCTCTGGCATCACCGGCACGCACCTGGATGCGTGAAGGCGCTCCGGCTCACGGGGCCGGAGCCGGCTCCGGCGCTGGCTTCGCGAAGCGGCGGAAGAAGCTGTCGTCGTTCCAGTACGGCCGGCCGGGGGCGTCCGACACCGCGTTCGTCAGCGCGGTCAGGAAGGTGATGAAGCGCGCGGCGCCCTCGTGGTCCACGGGCTGCTGCGTCAGGTCATCCGACGGCGCGTGGTAGCGCTCGGCCAGCCACTGCTTGAACACCTTCTGCTCCTCCGAATCCGGCGTGTAGCCGAACTTGAAGAACAGCGCGGGCACGCCTTCACGGATGAACGAGTACTGATCGCTGCGCACGAACAGGTTGCGGTCCGGCTCCGGATCCGGGAGCACCTGCACGTCCAGCTTCGCCGCCACCTCCGCCAGCGGCACCGCGAGCGAGGACTCGTCCTTGCCGTGCGCCACCACGGAGGTGAACGGCCAGTGGGGCATGAACATGTCCAGGTTGAAGTCCGCCACGATGGAGCTGATGGGCACCGGCGGCCGGGACGCGAAGTACTTCGACCCCAAGAGCCCCTTCTCCTCCCCCGTCACCAGCGCGAACACCACCGAGCGCTTCGGCTTCTCCGGCTGATCATGCAGCCGCCGCGCGACCTCCAGCACCGCCGCCACGCCGGACGCGTTGTCCATGGCGCCGTTGTAGATGCGGTCCCCCTTCACCGGCTCCCCCACCCCCACGTGGTCCAGGTGCGCGCTGAGCACCACGTACTCCTTCGCGAGCACCGGATCCGCGCCCGGCATCACGCCCACCACGTTCATGGACTTGAGCGGCTTCACGTCGAAGGCCAGCTTCGCCTTCATGCGCAGCGGCAGGTCGAACTTCGGCAGCGGCTTGTCCGCGTTGGCCAGCGCCACCAGTTCCTCGTAGGTGTGCGGCGCGCCCTCCAGCCACTTCTGCGACTGCGCCACGTTCGCCACCACCGCGACCTTCAACCCGCGAGACTCGTTGAGCGACGGATCCGCGAACACCACCGTGGGGCTCTTGCTGGAGCCCACCATGCGCTCCCACGGCAGCTCCAGCAGCTTCGGGTTCTGGAGGTACACGACGCCCACGGCCCCCGCCGCCTTGAGCACCTTCAGCCGCTCCTCCCACGAGGAGAAGTGCGACTTCACCGGCCCGGGGACGTTCCCCGGCCCGCCCTGGAGCAGCACCACCACCTTGCCCTTCAGGTCCAGGCCCGCGTAGTCGTCGTGGCCCAGCTCCGGGATGGACAGGCCGTAGCCCACGAACACCAGCGGCGCTTCCACGGTGCCGTTGTCGCCCTGCCGCGAGGACAGCACGACGTCCTCGCCCTGCACCAGCGGCAGTGTCTTGCCGTCCTTCACCAGCGCGACGCTGGACTTCGACTCGATGAGGCGCCGCGACTGCAGCGCCATGGGCTGCAGGAAGCCCGTCTTCAGCATCGGCTTCACGCCCAGCGCGGCCAGCTCCTTGGACACGTAGCCGGCGGCCGTCGCGTAGCCCTTGCTGCCCGTGTCGCGCCCCTCCATCGCGTCACTGGCCAGCACCTCCACGTGTTTCCACCAGCGGTCTTCGCCAACCTGGGGCTTGGATGCGGGAGCCTCCGCGGCGAAGACCCCGGAGGAGACGAACAGCGCGAGCGTGGCGGCGGACGAGACCCGTTTCATGCCCCGGAGCATCCAGGGCGAGGCGGGAGCATGCAACCGGGATCAGGCCTGCACGCCCAACCGCCGGCCGCGCAGCTCCGACAGGGTGCGCGCGTCCAGCAGCACCGCGGACTTCTCCTGCGGGGACAGGGGCTCCACCCCGCCCGCCAGCAGCTTGCGCCGGGCGGAGGCCAGCGCCGCGGGGACGCTCGCCGCCGGGTGGGACTCCAGCAGCGCCAGGTGCAGCGCGTGCGCGCGAGGGTCGGAGAGCACGTGATCCAACGCGTCGTCCACCGGCTCCATCCCCTCCTCCGCCAGCTCCTGCGCGCGCACCAGCACGGTGGGCGGCTCGGCCTCCTCGGGAATGAGGAGCAGGCCCTTCCGCTGCAGCCACAGGCCCAGCGACGCGCGGGAGGTGAAGACGGAGATGGCCGGGGCGAGCCACAGCCCCACGATGACCGGCGACAGCCACGCCAGCATCCCGGGCGCCACCGCGACCGTCAGCGCCGCGAGCACCACGCCAATCACCATGTGCCACTTGTGCCGGCGCAGCGCCTCCGACCACGGCAGGTCCGTGTCCTCGCGCTGCTGGCTGGACCAGTTCACCTTGTAGCCAAACAGCGTCCCGAACACGAAGTGCGACTGGAAGAGCATCATCACCGGCGCCATCAGCGTGGACACCACGCCCTCCAGCATCACGCTCAGCACCAGCTTGAAGCGGCCGCCCATCCGCGTGGCCTCCTCGCGGTTCGCGAGCAGCAGGCCCAGGCCCATCAGCCGGGGGATCCACAGGAGCGCCAGCGACAGCGCCATCAGCCGCAGCGCGCCCACCGTGTCGAACGCGTCTCCGCCCGGCAGCGTGGACTGGAAGTCCAGCAGCGTCGCGGGCGCGAAGAACCACTCGTGCAGCGCGGCGAACAGGCCCGCCACCAGGAAGATGAGCCACAGGGGCGACGCCACGTAGGACATCACGCCCATGAGGAAGTGCATCCGGCTCATCGGGTGCAGGCCACCCGCCATCACCAGCCCCAGGTGCTGGAGGTTGCCCTGGCACCAGCGGCGGTCGCGCTGCGCGTACGCGAGCAGGTCCGGCGGCGGCTGCTCGTAGCTGCCGCCCAGCTCCGGCACCAGCCACACCGTGTAGCCGGCGCGCCGCATCAGCGCGGCCTCCACGAAGTCGTGGCTGAGGATGTGGCCGCCGAACGGCTGCTGGCCCGGCAGCACCGGCAGGCCGCAGTGCTCGATGAAGGGCGCCATGCGCAGGATGGCGTTGTGGCCCCAGTAGTTGGAGTCCCCCAGCTGCCACGCCGCCGCGCCCGCGGCCACGATGGGGCCATAGACGCGCCCGGCGAACTGCTGCAGCCGCGCGAACAGCGTGGAGCGCCCCACGTTCTGCGGCGGCACCTGGAGGATGCCCGCGCCCGGGTTCAGCTCCATCAGCCGCGCCATCCGCACCACGCTGTCGCCCGCCATCAGGCTGTCGGCGTCCAGCACCAGGAGGAAGTCGTAGCGGCGGCCCCAGCGCTCACAGAACTCCGCCAGGTTGCCCGCCTTCTTGGCCGTGTTGTCGGAGCGGCGGCGGTAGAAGATGCGCCCCTGCCCGCCCACCCGGCGGCACAGCTCCGACCACGCCAGCTCCTCCGCCACCCACGACTCCGCCCGCGTGGAGTCACTCAGCACGTAGAAGTCGAACGCGTCCAGCTGCCCCGTCGCGGCGATGGACTCATACGTCGCCTGCACGTGCGCGAACACGGCGGCCGGGTCCTCGTTGTAGACGGGCATCACCACCGCGGTGCGCCGCGTGAGCGGACGGGCCGCCTCCTCCTCGGTGGGCCAGCGCAGCCCCGGCACCCGCTGGTTCGCCACCAGCTGGATGAAGCCGGCAACGCCGCTCCAGAACGACAGGGCGATCCACGCGAAGCACACCGCGAACAGCCCCAGCACGAACAGCTCCGGCACCGTGGTGCCGTGGGCCGCGAGCAGCCGGTGCATCTCCACGCAGGCGAACCCCGTGGACAGGGCCGCAAGGCCCAGCACCATCACGCGGCGGGGCCGCGCCAGGGCCGGAGTGTAGGGTTGGGCGTTCATGCGGACTCCGGGCTCCCGTGCGGCTTCGCTGTGTGTGAGGTGCGCGCCTAGCGCGACGGCGACACGCCCGCCTGGCCGGCGGCCGGACGCAGCCAGCGGCGCAGCGTGTCCATGAAGGGATTGAGCACGAGCACCTGCTCGCGCATCTGGCAGGGCACCTCCGCCGGGGCGGACATGGGCACTGCTTCACACACCGCGCGGCGCCACGCCTCCGGCAGCGAGGACGGAGCGCGCATCAGCACGTCCGCGCCCCAGCGCGCGCCGCCCACCAGCACGAACGCGGCCCGGCCGCGCACCATCAGCGACGGCCCCACGTGCGCGGGCCCCAGCACCTCCGCCAGCCAGCCCTCCACCCGCCACCGCGCGAGCGCCAGCGCGGCCTCCGGCGACAGGGACAGCTCACGCGTGCCCAGGACCCAGCCCGCCAGCTTCTCCAGCTCGTTGCGGCCGGTGAAGCCGAAGTCCTGGAAGAAGCTCACCAGCGCGGCGCGGGTGTCCGCGCGGGCTTCCTGGGGCATCGCCGGAGCGAAGGAGATGAACGGGTGCGTGGTCACGGAATCCACAGGTAGCTCCAGGTCTCGGTGAGGGTCTCGGAACCGCGTTTCAGGAAGCAGCGCAGCTCGACGGGGCCTTCTCCGTCGGGCATGAGCTCGAAGGCCGCCCGGAAGCCACCCGTGACGGCGTGGACCTCGGCGCGCGGGTGCAGCACCTGGCCGCGGGAAGCGGTGACGACCGCCTCCACGGGACCGGTGCCTTCCGTGCTGGCCTTCGTGAAATCGAGGACGAAGCGGCGCGCCCCCGGCTTGCTGCCCGCCGCGACACGCGTCGCCGCGACGGTGGAACCTCCGGCCTTCGCGCCCTCGGGGGAGAAGCCCCAGGACAGCCGGTAGGAGAAGCGAAGGTGTGCACCCGCCTGCACCGGTGCATCCGGCACCCAGAAGGCCACGATGTTGTCGTGGATCTCCTCGCGGGTGGGCAGCTCCACGAGCCGCACGGAGCCCGCGCCCCAGTCACCCACCGGCTCCACCCAGGCGCCCGGACGACGCTCGGAGTGCGCCTCCAGATCCTCATAGCTGCTGAACGCCTGGTCGCGCTGCAACAGGCCGAAGCCCGACAGCCCGTCCGTGTGGAAGCTGCTCACCTGGATCTGCTTCGGGTTCTTCAGGGGGCGCCACAGCTTCTCGCCGTTCTTCATCCACACGGAGATGCCGTCGGAGTCGTGCACCTCCGGGCGGAAGTCGTCGAAGTCGCCCCGGTCGTTCTCTCCAAAGAGGAACATGCTGGTGAGCGGCGCCACGCCCAGCTGGCGCACCGCCTTGCGCGCGAACACCGTGGAGTCCACGTCCATCACGGTCCGCTCACCCGGGCGGATGGCGAAGCGGTACGCGCCCGTGACGCTGGGGCTGTCCATCAGCGCGTGCACCACCACCGTGTCCGAGCCCTTCGCCGGCGTCTCCAGCCAGAACTCGCGGAACGTGGGGAACTCCTCGCCCCCCGGCTGCGCCGTGTCGATGGCGAGCCCGCGCGCGGACAGGCCGTACAGGTTGCCCTTGCCCAGCGCGCGGAAGTAGCTGGCGCCCAGGAAGACCACCAGCTCGTCGTAGTAGTCCTTCGTGTTGAGCGGCGCGTTGAGGCGGAAGCCCGCGAAGCCGTTCACCTTGCCCTTGGGCGGATTTCCCACCAGGGGGCCGTAGGTGAACTGCTCCGTGGAGAACGGGACCGGGCGCGCCTTGCCGCCCTCCACCACGTTCACGCCCACCGGACGGGTGTAATAAAAGCCGGGGTGGAAGAACTGCGCCCGGAAGGGCAGCCCCTCTTCACGCCACAGCGACGCCGAGTCGCGGAAGCGGATGTCCCGGTACTGATCGTAGGTGAGCTTCTCGAAGGACGGCGGCACGCCGATGGGCGGCTCCTGGTACGGCTTCGCGGCCAGCGCGCGGGCCTTCTCCTCCACCGTCTGGGCGGAGAATCCGGAGGCCTTCGCCGTCCCCGCCTTCGGCTGCTGGGCACACGCCAGCGCCGCCACGCACAGCCCGAACCCCCAGGCCAGCCCCACCGTCTGTCGCTGCCACCGCTTCAAGTCCCGCTCCTCACCAGGGTCCACCGCCCGCGCCAGTACGGCGCGACGCGGCAAAGGCTAGCAACGGTCATGCCAGTCGGCAGGTGCTGGGGAATTTCCCAATCATTCCAAGGACCTGCCCAAAGTGGGCCTCCGGCAGTTCCTTGCTACTCCAATGATTCCGGCGGCTTGAGAGGGGGCCGAGAGAGGGGGCTGGCGGTGCCTGGATTGGGGGGTTGTGGACGATGGGGACAGGCGGCCAACAGCCCTGTCCGAAATCTCCACAGCGGCCGGGGGCAGGCGGGCGGGGAGGATTTCCCGGGACATTGCCTCCCGTTGCAGGCAGTGTGGCCGGACCCTGGGCGGCACCGGGAATCGTTCCGGAGGCTCAGGGGTTCCAAGTCGTTCGCAGGTGCCTCGGGCCGTTGATTGGCCTGACCGCGTACCGCCAGGCGCCCCCGCAATACCGCGAGAGGGTGCGCTGCGCGGTCGGTCCCCCGCCTGAGGGGGAGTGCGCCGACCCATCTCATACGGAATTTCATGACTTTCGACGAACTGCAGTTGACCGATTCACTCCTCAAGGCCGTCAAGGCGGAGGGCTACACCACGCCGACGCCCATCCAGGCGAAGGCGATTCCCCATGCCCTGGCGGGCAAGGACGTGCTGGGCGTGGCCCAGACGGGCACGGGCAAGACGGCGGCGTTCGCGCTGCCCATCCTCCAGCGTCTGTCGGCGAAGGCGCCCGCGGGCGGCGCGCGTCCGGTGCGCTGCCTGGTGCTGACGCCCACGCGTGAGCTGGCCAGCCAGGTGAGTGACAGCTTCGTCACCTACGGCAAGAACCTGCCCCTGCGCCACGCGGTGGTGTTCGGCGGCGTGGGCCAGAATCCGCAGGTCCAGGCGCTGCGCCAGGGCGTGGACATCCTGGTGGCGACGCCGGGACGCCTGCTGGATCTCATCGACCAGGGGTTCGTGACCCTGCGCGCGCTGGAAGTGTTCGTGCTGGACGAGGCGGACCGCATGCTGGACATGGGGTTCATCCACGACGTGCGGCGGGTCATCAAGGTGCTGCCGCAGGTGCGCCAGACGCTGTTCTTCAGCGCGACGCTGCCGCCGGACATCATGGACCTGGCGCGCAACATCCTGAAGGATCCGGTGCGTGTGGAGGTGTCGCCCGCGTCCAGCACGGCGGATACCGTGAGCCAGCAGGTGTACTTCGTGGAGCGCGAGGAGAAGCGCGCGCTGCTCACGCACCTGCTCCAGGACGCGAAGGTGATTCCGCGTGCGCTGGTGTTCACGCGCACGAAGCACGGCGCCAACCGAGTGGCCAAGCAGCTGACGGCGGCCGGCGTGCGCGCGGACGCCATCCACGGCAACAAGAGCCAGAACGCCCGTGAGCGCGCGCTGGACGAGTTCCGCGCCGGCACCCTGCGGGTGCTGGTGGCCACGGACATCGCGGCGCGAGGCATCGACATCGACGGGCTGTCGCACGTGTTCAACTACGACCTGCCCAACGTGCCGGAGCAGTACGTGCACCGCATCGGCCGCACGGGCCGCGCGGGCGCCAGCGGCCAGGCCGTGTCCTTCTGCGACTCCGAGGAGCGCGCGTACCTGCGCGACATCGAGCGCACCATCCGCCGCAGCGTGCCGGTGGTGGCGGACGCCGCGTTCCGCTCGCACCTGCCGCCTCCCCTGCCCGGTGACGTGGAGGAAAGCCGTCCTCCGATGAACCGGGGTGGCCGGGGCCAGTCGCGCGGTGGTGGCGGCGGTGGCGGGGGTCAGCGCCGGGGTGGCGGGCAGCGCCGCGACGGTGGCGGCGGGGGTCAGGGCCGTGCGAATGGTGGCCAGTCGCGTCAGGCCAGCGGTGGCGGGAATGCCCAGGCGCCGCGCGGTGGTGGCCAGGGCCGCTCGCAGCAGGCCCGTCCGGCGGTGGCTTCGCCTGCCGCGGGGCCGAGCTCGCCTCCGCCCCGGCGCACGATGTCCAAGTGGGGCTGAGCCCTCGTCCCGGGTAGGGCGCGGCGGTGAGCGCCGCGCTGCTTCCGGGTAGGCAGGGATGGAGTTCATGACGCCCGGGTCCTCTCACGAGGGTCCGGGCGTTCGACTGTCCGGGGTATGGCGGCGGGGGGTTGGGCGCGTTCCCTGCCGGAGGGGGCGTGGTAGCGTGGCGCCGTGTTTCACGGTGGTGCTTCGCACCCCTTTGTCATCAGGACACGCCCTCTTCATGACGCGCTCGGCTGACGGTGAGCTGCACATCGATTCGGTCCTCCGGAATACCTACAAAGTCGTCTCCGTGTTGGGTCGGGGCGGCATGGGTTCGGTGTTCCTGGCCCAGCACCTGCGGCTTCCGGGCAAGCAGGTCGCGGTGAAGGTGCTGCGGGTAGGCGAGCACGTGGGGCCGGACCTCCACGTGCGCTTCCGGCGCGAGGCGGAGATCGCCTCGCGGCTGGGGCACCCGAACATCGTGGAGGTGCTGGACTTCGACACGCTGGAGGACGGCAGTCCGTTCCTGGTGCTGGAGTACCTGCGCGGCGAGAGCCTCGCGGACCGGCTGCGGCGCGGGCGGCTGTCGTTGGAGGAGGTGTTCTCCTTCACGCGGCAGATGGGGTCCGCGCTGCAGACGGCGCACCGCGCGGGCGTCGTGCACCGCGACCTGAAGCCCGCGAACATCTTCCTGGTGCCCACGGACTCCGGCGGCGTGGTGGGCGAGCGGGTGAAGCTGCTCGACTTCGGCATCTCGAAGGTCATGTCGTCGGAGACGCTGCAGACGCAGGAGGCGGTGCTCATCGGCACGCCGCAGTACATGTCGCCGGAGCAGGCGCAGGGGCAGAACAGCCGCATCGACGCGCGGACGGACCTGTTCGCGCTGGGCGGCATCGTGTTCGAGATGATCTCCGGGATGACGCCCTTCGGTGGCGGGTCGCTCGTGCAGATCATCTACCGCGTGGTGCATGAGCCGCCGGTGTCGCTGGCCACGCTGATGCCGGACCTGCCGCCAAACGTCGCGCGGGCGGTGGCGCGGGCGTTGGAGAAGAACCCGGATCACCGCCATCAGGACGTCGCGTCGTTCATCGCGGAGCTCACGGGCACGCAGCTCCAGTCGCTTCCGGAGACCGCGGAGCAGATCGAGGCCCGCACCTTCGGGCGCACGAAGCGACCCTCCGGTGTCGCCCTCCCCTCCGTGGCTCCGAGCGACGATGACGGGACGGGCGCCACGATGGCGCCGTCGAACAAGGGGCTTGGGACGGGCCGCTTTGGCGCGGATGCGTTGGCGGCGTCGGATGACATCGGCTTCGACGCGACGATGGCGCCGCGAGCCAGCGGCACGGTCCCGTTCGGGCAGCAGCCGCAGGTGGCGGGCGGCACGATGGGCTTCGGCGCCACGCAGATGCCCGGGAGCGGCATGGGGAGCTCGGGCGTGGCCCTGCCGGCGCCCGGTGTCCTCGCGCAGTCGCCGGCCAGCTACAGCGGACAGCAGGCCGCCCAGGGTTACGGCACGGGTCAGCACGTCGCTCCGGGCAGCATGGGCGGCCAGCAGGCCGCGCCCGGCAGCATGGGCGGTCAGCAGGTCGTCCCGGGAAGCTACGGTGGCCAGCAGATGGTTCCGGGCAGCTTCGCGGGAGCCGTAGGTCCCCAGGGCCAGCCGCTCGCCCCGGTGAGCGTGTCGGGTCAGCCGGGAATGCCAGGGCCGATGACGATGCCCGCCGCGGTCCCGCCAAAGTCACGCGTGCTTCCCATCGCGGGCGCCGCAGCACTGATCCTCGGTGCCGTGGGACTCGGCTGGTGGCTGCGGCCCGGGCCTCCGCCCATGGGCCCGCCGCCCGTCATGCACGCGGGCCAGGATCACGCGCCCCCGCCACGCGCAGGGCCGCCTCCCGAAGGCCCGCCGCCTGTCATGCACGCGGGCCCGAATCACGTGCCTCCGCCGCCCGTGGGCCCGCCACCCCAGCCTCCACCGCCTGTCGTGGCGCAGAACGATCCACCCCCGCCTGCTCCCACGGAGAATCCTCAGCCCAGGCCTAAGGGCCCCGGCAACACGAAGGAGCCGCAGGGACCGGACTTTGATCCGCCCAACGAATCCTCGCGTACGGCCCTCGCGGAAGCACGCGCGGCGATCCTCGCGGACGATCTGACGACGGCGCTCAGCAGGGCCCGTCGGAGCTACAGCGACGGGCACAACCTCGCCGCCAGCCTGCTGATCACCGAGATCTTCTGCAGGAAGAAGGATCTGGGCGGAGCCCGCGCGCAGTGGGAGCAGCTTCCGGCCAAGCTACGGAAGAAGGCCGAAGCAACGTGCTTGCCGTACGATGTCGACTTGAAGCCTTGAGCAGACACCGCCCGTCCGCATGACCACGGACGGGTGAGGGGGAGACACCAACATGAAATGCATCGTCGCCGTGGCCGTGCTGGCCACCGTTCTAGGCACCCTGCCCGCCCGGGCCGCGCCGCCCGCTCCCGTGGAAGCCGGCAAGGTGTTCGTCGGCCCGCAGGGAGAACTGGTCGCCGTCGTTCCCCTCGCGCCCCGTGAGCAGAAGAAGTTCCTCCTGCGCATCCAGGGCACGGGCTCCGTGCTGGACAACCTGGTCCTCCCCTACACCCTGAAGGACTGGAGCAGCCCCAGCACGCTGCGCCACAACTACACGACCCAGTGGCACGGCAAGGACTACTCGCCGCTCATCGTCGTGGGCAAGAACACGGAGCTGCACTTCCCCGGCGGCCCCGGCAACGGTATCGCCGTCCAGTACGACGAGGCGCGCTCCCAGAAGCTCAAGCCGGAGGAGGTCTACGCCCAGCACCAGCAGCAGACCCAGAGCGGTCAGCTCGCGAAGCTGATGGCCTTCGACCGCAAGGCGGAGGAAACCCTCCACGACACCACCTACGCCGAAGCGCTCCAGGAGCTGAACACCACCTGCGGCACCTCCGTGGCGGGCGCCATCGACTGGACCACCGTCACCGAGCCCTTCCTCAAGGCCCAGAAGATCGCCCGCTACTGCGTCTTCCCCCTCACCGCGCTGAAGTCCCTGTGCGAAGTCTCCGAGGAGGCCCGCGGCACCGTGAAGGCCCGCCTGAAGAAGATGGACTGCCGCTTCGGCGCCACGCTGGAGCCCGCGCTGCAAGGCGACCGCTTCGTGTGGACCACCACTCCGGAGGCGAGCCAGCAGGAGAAGGCCGCCACCCGCTACTTCAAGAAGCACCTCTAGGCCCGCGCACCATGCTCTTCCAACGCATCCTTCCCGTGGCCGTGCTCCTCTCCGCCAGTCCCGCCGCCGCCATCGATCCGCCGTGGGGCAAGGCGGAGAACCTGGGCCAGCGCATGCACCTGGAGGCCACCGCCGTCTGCACCGACGGAAAAGGCCACTACGTTGTCTCCGTGCCGCGCGAGGACACGGACGGGCTGGAGGACCAGCTCTATTACGGCGACGGCAAGTCCCTGGTCGTGGTGCCTCGTGCCCGCTCCCGGAACCTGTCCGCCACCACCTTCCAGGATCCGCGCTTCTTCAACCCCAACGGCACCGCCGACTACGACGGCGTGGATCTGCGCGTGCACTCGCAGCTGAACGTGGACACGAAGGAGCGCACCTGCTCCCTGCGCTGCGGCGAGCGCAAGGTGACGCTGGAGATGCTCCCTGGCGCGCAGGCGCGGGAGCTGCTGCGCAAGGCCACCTACGTGCCCAACCCGCAGAAGTTCGCGCCCCACGCGCTCCTGCGCGACTCGGAGGGCACGTACTACTACGTGGACAAGGGCTTCACGCCCGCGGAGTCCCGCAACTTCCGCGTGTTCATCGGCCCTCGCGGCGACCTGAAGCCCCAGAAGATGACCAACGTGGTCGCGGACTCCGAGGGCGAGATCTTCACGACCAAGAAGGGCCAGCTGCGGCTCGTCATCGACCGCGCGCAGAAGCCCATCTGGATCGAGAAGGCGCGCAAGGAGGTGGAGCTGCGCAACGTCCCCGTGGAGCAGAACCTGCCCCTCATCTACAACGAGCTGGGCGTCTACACGGGCATCCGGCTGGGTACGCCCTGCGACGACCAGTAGCGGGCGGTCCCGCTAGACGCGCACCAGCAACGCCATCTGGTGCGCGCCAATGCCCAGGCCGACCATCACCAGGTACTTCGTGCGCAGCTCGCGGCGGAAGCGGGCCAGCGTCACCGGCATGGACGCGTGCACCATGTTCCCGTACTCCTCGAAGGTGTCCAGGTACTCGCGCGGACGGATCTCCTGCGCCCAGTGGTCCATCAGCTTGCGCGTGGCCTGGTGGGAGATGAGCGTCACGTCCTCGCGCGCCACGCCGTGCTTCGTGAGCAGCCTCTCCACCAGCCGGGGCGGCCCGTTCATCCCCGACTGCAGGAACGCCTTCACGCCCGCCGCGGGGGCGATGCCATAGGTTGGGTACGCGAGGCCGGACTCCGGCCGCGAGCCCATCATCATCGCGCCGTATTCGTCGCTGAAGGTGTCCGCGCCCCAGTCCACCAGCGTGAGCCCTTCACCCGCGCCCACCACCACCGCGCCCGCCCCGTCACCAATGCCAATGGCGTGGCCCTGCGTGTAGTCCACGTTGCGGGTCCACGCGGAGCCCACCGCCACCAACGCGTGCCGGAGCGTGCCCGCGCGCAGGGCCTCCCAGGCCAGCACCACGCCCATCAGGAAGTTGGCGAAGTCCGCGTTCACCGGCACCACCAGCGCGCCCTGTGACAGGCCCAGCTCCCGGTGCACCGCGTACAGCTCGTTCGGCGCGATGAACTCCGACACCGACACGTAGCCGTACAGCCGCTCCACGTCCGCGGCCGTCAGCCCCGCGTCCTGGAGCGCGGCGGCGCCCGCCTTCGCGGTGAGCGCGGCCAGGGACTCGCCCGGGCCCAGCACCCGGCGCTCGCGGTTGCCGTAGAAGAGCGCGTGCTCCCCGCCGCTTCCGGCGGCGCGGCGCAGGGGCTCGAACAGCGGGTCGTCGTTGCCGCGAACCTGCTCCGGGACAGCGGCGCCGACTCCCAGGAGCGCGAAGGTCGCGGCGGTCATGGAGGCTACTTCGCGTCCGACGCCACCGCGGCGAAGCGGTCGCCGTACGGCGGAACCTCGCGGTAGTCGATGTGGGCGACGATGACCTGCGGCTGGCCGGTCTCGTCCGCGCGGCGCAGCACTTCCGGCAGCAGCGCGTCCAACTGGCCGGGGCCGTTCACCGTGTAGGCGCGCGCGCCCAGCGACTCGGAGAAGGCCTTCAGATCCGGGTTGCCCAGGCCGTAGAAGTCATCCTCCAGCGGCTGCGTGCGGTCCTGCACGTGCTCGCCGTGGTTCACCATGCCCAGGAAGTTGTCGTTGAGGACGATGGTCACCGTGCCCACGCGGTAGCGCGACGCGGTGATCATCTCCGTGCCGTTCATCAGGAACGCGCCGTCGCCGACGATGGCCACCGCCGCGCGGTCCGGCCGGCCCACCTTGCCGCCGATGACGGCGCCGCAGGACCAGCCCATGGACGACAGGCCGCACGGGTAGAAGATGCGCGCGGGGGGCGTGATGTGCAGCAGGTGCGACGTCCAACCCGTGCAGTTGCCCATGTCGATGTACAGGTCCATGTCCGGGCTCAGGTGCTTGTCGAGCTCCGCCATCAGGTCCTGCGGCTTCACCGAGTCCCGGTCCTGCGGGGTGCGGATGACGGGCGCGGGCTCCGTCAGCGCCATCACCTGCGCCCAGCGCTCCTGCACGCGCGCGCCGCTGGACGGGCCAATCATCTGCCCCAGCTCCGCCAGGCCCGTCATCACCGAACCCACGTCCGCCACGATGGGCAGCCGCACCGGCAGGAACTGACCGATGTTGGAGGCGTTCACGTCCACCTGGATGACGTGGTGGATGGCCTGGAAGTAGCGGTGGAAGCTGCGGGAGGCCCACTCACCCAGGCGGCTGCCCAGCACGAGCATCACGTCCACGCCGTCGCGCAGGTACGCCTCGGCGCGCTTGCTGCCGGCCAGGCCCAGCACGCCCAGCGACAGCGCCTCGCGCTCGGAGAACAGCCCCTTGCCGCGCATGCTGGTGGCCACCGGGATGCCGTGCTGGGTGACGAACGCGGTGAACGTCTCGGCGTGCTCCGCCATCGCCTCGCGGGCGCCAGCGCCCAGGAAGATGAGCGGGCGGCGCGCGGTGCGCAGCAGCGTGAAGGCGGCGCGCAGGTCCTCGAAGGGCGCGGTCGCCGGACGCGCGCGGAAGGCGCCGCGCGTGGTGGGAACGGAGGCGCGGTGGATGGGCTGGCGCGCGATGTTGGCCGGCACGCTCAGGTGCGCGGCGCCGCCGGGCAGGCCCTGCGCGGTGCGCAGCGAACGCGCCAACAGCCGCTGGAAGCTCTGCGCGTCCGGAACGATCGTGGAGCTGGCGCACGCCTGGCGGAACATCTCCACCGTGTTCACGCCGTGGGTGCTGCTGCTCTCCTGGATGGCCATCAGGCCCACGCGGTCCGTGGCGATGTTGCCGCTGATGGCCAGCAGGGGCACGCCGTCCAGGTGCGCGGAGGCCACGCCCGTCAGCGCGTTGGTGGCACCCGGGCCCGCCGTCACCATGCACACGCCCAGCTTGCCGGTGGCGCGCGCGTAGCCGTCCGCCATGAACGCCGCGCCACCCTCGTGCGACGCGATGATGAAGCGCATGGAGGCGTGCTTGCGCAGCGCCTGCTGGAACGGGGCGATGTTGCCGCCAGGGACGCCGAACACCGCGTCCACCTCCTCCGCCTCCAGGTGCGCGATCACGCAGTCGGCGACCGAGATGTCCTCCACCGTCTTGAAGCCCCGCGCATTCACGTCCCCGTACATCGGGATCGGATCGCCGTGACGCGCCTCCATCACGTTCGTCTTCCCCGGGGTCGGCGTCTCGTGCCGGAGTGCCTCGACGGGCACCTCGTTCCGCAGGGTGTTCGACGTGACCGCCTGGAGCTCAGCGAGCGAGGAGTTGGACATTGAAGGACGTCTCCAAGGCCCCGGAACCCGTGAGGTTCGACGCAGCTACCGCGTCGACTCGCTGCCACCGAGTCCGGGGGGACCTCGATGCGTGTGACAGTATTGCGGGGATGCTGGAAAACTGCATCCCCTTAATAGCGGAGAAGCGAGCGAGTGTGAAGTAAAAATAGTGGAAAGTTCGCCTGACGCTGGATTCTCACACTCCGACACGAGTACCACGTTTACCCGGGGACGTCTCCATCTTCACGGGGAGGACGTGGCTCGCGCGCGTACGCAGGTGCAGCAGGAGTGGATCCACTCACGTGCCGACTGGAGTAGGCTCGTGGGCGCGCTGCCATCCAGCCGGAGTTGCACGGGAATGGCGCGTGCACCACAAAATCAACGTGGGGGTTTCATGGCTGAGAATCTGAGGACGGAGTACGGCTTCCGGCTCAATGCGCCGGGCTACATCACCCCCGCCGAGGCCAAGGTCTGGTTCGAGGACCTTCGCGCCAAGGTGGCGATCAAGCGTGGGCGGCCCTTCGGACTGATGGTGGACATCCGCGGCCAGAAGGCGAACCCGCCGGAGACCCAGGAGATCATCAAGCAGGCCATGGGCTGGCTCCGGCAGAACGGCATGGTGCGCTCGGCGGTGGTGCTCGACAGCACCGTGGCCCGCCTGATGATGGTGCGCATGGCCAAGCAGAGCGGCGTGTACGAGTGGGAGCGCTACATCGACGCGTCCAAGGACTCCGATTGGGAGCACAAGGCGATCGACTGGATCACGAACGCCATGGAGCCCTCGAAGGAAGAGGACGCGGCGGCCTGACGTCCTTCCCCGGGTGATGGCGGTGGAAGCCTCCTTCCGGTAGAGGCCCACCGCCTCCCCAGCCCGTTCGCGGGCACGGTCCCCCCTCTACCTGCCAGGTCCTGTCCGTGATTCCCGGGTCCCCGCGGACGCCAGGCTGGTTCAGGGCGGTCCTGTTCCTCCTCGCCGGATTCCTGGGGCTGCGCTGCGCCGCTCCGTCACAGTCGCGTGACAACGCGCGTGCGAGCACCTCCCTGTCAGTGGTTTCCTCCCCTGCCCCTACGGCGAAGGTGCTGCGGGTGCGTGTGTACGCGGACGTGGACCACCGTGCGCGGGGGCTCCATTGGGAGCGGGGCGTCGCCGGATGGCTCCAGCGCGCGAGCGAGTCGGTGCGCGGCCCCCTGGGCATCACGTTCGAGCTGGAGTCCGCGCGGGCATGGGAGCGGCGCGGCTCGGACGGTCCGCTGGAGCCGGTGCTGGACGCGTTGGAGGAAGTGGACGCGGGCGAGGACGTGGACCTCGTCGTGGGCCTGGTGGCGGCGCCGGCGACGTTCAGCGGCGCGCAGCACGAGCTGGGCTTCGCGCGCGTGCTGGGGCGGCACTGCGTACTGCGCGGCCTGGGCGGAGCGCTGCCGGTGGAGGCGCGGCAGCGGCTGGAGGTGGCGGTCCTGCTGCACGAGTGGGCCCATACCCTGGGCGCGCCGCACGTGCGCGACGGACGCGGATGGATGTCGCCGAAGTACGACACGGGCCAGACGGGGTTCGATGCGCGGACACTCGCGCTGCTGGGCGCGGGGCTGAGGCACCTGCCCGGGGCGCGCGTGGAGCTGGAGGCGCAGAAGGCCTGGGCCCGGGAGCTGCGCGTGGCGGTGGAGGCCATGGCGGGCCCGGCCTGGGAAGGGCCCGAGCGGGACTTCCTCCTCGAATGGACGGAGCGGGTGCGCGCCTCCAGTGTCGTGCTGGGGCCGGAGGGCACGCCCCGTTCGCTGACACCGCTGGAGCGGCAGCGGCTGGCGGAGGTCATCGCCCTGGAGAAGGCGGGCCAGCCGGAGGTGGCCGCGGAGGCCCTGGAGCCGCTGGCCGTGCGGCATCCCCAGAACGAACGCGTGCAGTTGCTGGCGTGCTACCTCGCCGTGCACCTCACTCCGGGACTGGACGCCACGCGTGAGCGCTGCGAGCGGGCCATCACGCGCTTTCCCCGCGAGCCCTCGCTGCGCATGAACGTCGCGCTGCTCCACCTGCACGCGGGCCGCTTCGACGAGGCCCGGGACAGCCTGGTGGCGGCGAGGACGAACCTGGAGGCCCGCGCGGACGTGGAGCCCGGCCAGTGGGCGGACCTTGCGGGCCTCTTCCTCCGCGCCCACTGCGTGACGTGGGCGGAGGAGACCGCGGCCCGGGCACAGGGGCTGGCGGCTTCCGCGGCCGTGCTGGAACAGGCGTCCCGTCTCCGCAGACAGGTGGCGCTGCCGGCCCGGTCCGAGGCGAGCACCGCTGCCGTCGATCCCGCGCGGGAGGGAGCCCTGGTGCGCGCGGTGTCCGATGTCGAGGCGCTGCTGCATGCCGGCTCCTCGGGGCCCGCGCGTGAGCGCATCGCCGCGCTGGCTCGGGCGTATCCGGCGAGCCCCTCCGTCACGCTGCTGCAATGCGAGCTGCACCTGCTCCAGGGGCGCCTGGGCTCCGCGCGCACCGCCTGTGAGCGGGTGCTCGCGTTCCGGGAGGATGCGGTGCAGGCGCACCTGCTGCTCGGCGTGCTGGCGACGAACACCCGTGCGCATGCGCGTGCGCGCAAGCACCTGGAGCGGGTCATCGCCCTGGAGCCTTCGCGCACGGAGGCGTGGCACCTGCTCGCGCGCGAGTACCGGGGCACCCGCCAGCTGAAGACGCTCCAGGCGCGCTACCGCGAGCAGTTCGCGCGCGACCTGCCGTGAGGCCTACGTCGCGACGGACGCGCGCCAGGCGTCCTCGAGCAGCGCGAGCAGGATGATGTCGTTGAACCCGCCCCCGTTCCCGTCGGCCTGGTAGCCGCGCATCACGCCTTCCTGCTGGAAGCCCGTGCGCGTCAGCGCCTTGTACGACGCGCTGTTACGAACGTTCACCATGCCCTCGATGCGGTGCAGGTTCAGGTGCTCGAAGCCGAAGCGGATCAGCGCGGGCAGGACGCCCGTCATCACGCCCTGCCCCCACAGGGAGCGCGCCACCATGTAGCCCACCTCCGCGCGGCGGTCCTTCTGGCTCCAGTTGAAGAGGGTCAGGTAGCCCAGGGGCGTCGGCTCCTCTTCCTTCGACAACACCCAACGGATGCCCTTGCCCAGGCGCATCGCCTCCAGGTCGCCGGTCAGCTTCTGGTGCAGCGTCTCCCGCAGCACGGGCACCGTGAAGTTCAGGCTCCGCGCCACCTCCGGATGCGAGTACAGCGCGATGACGCCGTCCATGTCCTCGGGAGTGAAGACGCGCATCCGGAACGGCGCGGGAACGACGGGCAGCGGCAGCGTGACGTAGGACATGGACATCCGGTGCAGGCCCCCTGCGGTAGGGACGGGAGCACCCTACCGGGTGAGCGCCATCACCGCCATGGCACTGGCGTGTTCACTCTTCCATCAGCAGCCGGCGCCGCTCGCGCAGCACGTCGCGGAGCGGATCCCACTCGCCCCGCGCCCACGGCAGCACCTCGTCCACCATCGCCCGGTGGAGGAAGGCCAGCGCCTCGTCGGACGTGCGCTTCCAGGTGAGGGTGGAGTCTCTCCACCCCTCGTCCATGGTCATGCAGGCTCCGCTCCTCAGCGCCCGGTACGCGGCGAAGGCGCACGTCGCCAGCAGGTGCTCCGGTTCCCTGGGCGTGAGGCCGGTAAAGCCCACGGCCCGCTTTTCGGCGTCCGCCACCATCAGCGTCGCGTAATGGAGGCACCACGCCGCGTTGAACAACTCCGACGCCAGGAGCTGGCTGGGGACGAACAAGCCGATCTCCATCGCCTTGCGCTGGTGCGCCTCATCCGGCGCGAGGACCCACTCCTCCAGCGCGAGGAGGGCCGACTGGGCGCCGTCGTTCTCCGGCCCATGCCTGTCCCAGACACGCGCCGCGACGCGCGCCACCGCCACGCACAGCCGGACCTCCTCTTCCTGGCTCAGCGGCCCCAGCGAATCCACCCAGGCCTGTAGCCGGGCGGAGTCCGGATGCTCCGCGGTCACCGGCAGCGGCCCCGGCCCCGCGAGCGCCAGGGCCAGTCGCGGCGAGCCCTGTCCCAGGGTCCGGGACTCCACGGGCAACGGGGCACTCCGGACGATGGCGTCCGCCACCGACTCGGCGTGCACGCACATTCTCCAGGCGAAGGGATCCCCATGTCCCCGCTTCACGGCATGCGTCACCACGCGCCGCAGCAGGCCCACCACCGGCCGGGCCTGCGCCCCCATCCCCGCGAGCAGATGGAGCGCGAAGAGCCCCAGCCGCGCCCCGTCCCGGTCAGTCGGAAGAAGGCCCACCAGTCCCCGCGCCGTCTTGTCCAGCAGGGGCACCGCACGCGAAGGAGACAGCCAGGACAACACCTGGAGGGCGACGACGCGGCTCTCGTCGTCCAGCACCACCTGCTCCTCCAGCGCCAGAAGGACCTCCTCGGAGGGCGGGGTGCACCGGCCCAGCAGGCGCAGCGCGGAGCGGCGGACGTAGGGACTCTCGTCCGACAGCCTCTTCAGGGCTTCATGCAGCACGTCGTCCGGGACGGGGCCGTCCAGCGTCGCCAGCGCGTCCAGCGCCGTCGCTCGCGCCTGCCACTGCGTCTTGTCCTGGCAGGCCTCCAGCAACAGCCGCACCGCGAGCCGGGTGGGCCGGGGACGCAGGTACACCAGGGCCCGCATCGCCTGCCGCTGGACCCGAGCGCTCCGCCGGGACAGGAGCCCCAACACGGCAGGCACCGCGCACGGGGGCGGTGGGCTCGGCGCCATCAACGCCTCGAGCACGTTCAAGCGGATGTTCGCGTCCGCGGACTCCTTCTCCGCCAGTCGGGGCGTCGCCAGCACCTCCAGCAGCGCGGGCACCGCACCCAGGCCGATGGCCCGCAGCGCTTCGTGCGCGTCGTACGTATCTCCCCTCCGCAAGCTCCCCTGCGCCACCAGCTCCGCCACCCACTCGCGGGGCGTGCGGTCCACGTGCCGGAAGCCCGAGCGAACGAGCAGCGCGTCCAGCCTGCGCAGCGAAGCGAGGTCGTCTCCGGAGGCCCGCCGCCGGGCTTCCGCCAATGCGTCACCCATTCCGGATCCCTACTCCGCGCGCATCGCCTCCACCGGATCCAGCCGCGCCGCGCGCGACGCCGGGTAGATGCCGAAGAGCAGCCCCACGCCGCAGCTCATCCCCAGCGACAGCGCCACGGCCCACGCGGGCACGCTCATGGGGAACAGCAGCACCCACTTGCCCAGGAAGACGAACCCGAAGCCCAGCCCCAGTCCCAGCACCCCGCCCACGAGCGACAGCATCACCGCCTCCGTGGCGAACTGGCCCAGGATGCGGCGGCGGCGCGCGCCCAACGCCTTGCGGATGCCAATCTCCCGCGTCCGCTCCGTCACCGACATCAGCATGATGTTCAGGATGCCGATGCCGCCCACCACCAGCGACAGCAGGCACACACCCACGCCCGCGAGCGCGATGACCTGGGACAGCTCGTTGAAGGACGCCGTCATGGACTCGTTGGTGTGCACCTCGAAGTCGTTCGCCTCCTGCGGCGTCAGACCCCGGCGGCGGCGCATCAGGTTCACCACTTCATCCTGCGCCTTCTGGAAGGACTCCCCGTCGCGCGCCTGGATGTCGATCTCCACCGAGCGGTTCTTGCCGTAGAACTGCTGGAAGGCGCGCATGGGCACGATGGCCTGGTTGTCCTGGCTGGCCATCCCCATGACGCTGCCGCGCTTCTGCAGCACGCCAATCACCTGGAACGGCCGGCCCTGCAGCCGCACCTCGGAGCCCACCGGATTCATGCCCGGGAAGAGCGTGTCCGCCAGGTCCACGCCAATGACCATCACCGGGCGGCCGTCCAGCGTCTCCGTCTCGTTGAAGAAGCGGCCGGTCGACACGACGACGCCGCTCGTCTCCAGGTACGTGGGCTCCGTGCCCAGGACGCTCACCGAAGGCGGCGTCTCCCGGAACGCCGTGGTCAGCTTCTTGCCCCACTCCTGGGCCGTGGGCGTGGCCGCGCCCACGGAGGGACAGGACTCCACGATGGCGCGCACGTCGTCGCCGAGCAGGTCCTTGCGCTTGGCGTACTTCGCCCAGTTGATGCGGCCGAAGCCGGTGGGCCACTTCGTCACCTCGAAGGTGTGCGCGCCCAGGCTGCCCAGGTTCTTGTTCACCTGTTCGCGCAGGCCCTCGATGAGGGCCATCATCGTGATGACGGTGGCCACGCCGATGACGATGCCCACCAGCGTCAGGAGCGAGCGCAGCGGGTTGCCCAGGAAGGTGCCGAGCGCCAGCCGCAGGTTGTCCAGGAAGGCCCTCATCGCCCTATTCGTAGCGGAGCGCTTCCACCGGGTCCAGCCGGGCCGCCCGCGCGGCCGGCCAGATGCCGAACAGCAGGCCCACCAGCGCCGCGAACGCCACCCCGCCCACCACCGTGCCCGGGCGCACGTCCGCCGCCAGCGGCGTCACCAGTGACACGATCTTCGCCGTGCCCAACCCCACCGTCGTCCCCAACAGGCCCCCCACCGCGGACACGCTGGAGGCCTCCATCAGGAACTGGAGCACGATGGTGCGCTGGCGCGCGCCCAGCGCCCGGCGGACCCCAATCTCCCGCGTCCGCTCACGCACCGACACCAGCATGATGTTCATGATGCCGATGCCGCCCACCAACAGCGTGATCAGCCCCACGCCCGTGGCCACCGCGTAGAGCGCGCCGGTGAGCTGCTCGTAGGTCGCCGCGAGCGAGTCCGTCCGGTTGACGTTGAAGTCGTCCGGCTGGCCCGGCGGCGTCGCGCGCACGCGCCGCATGATGCCCACCAGCTGGTCCTCCACCTTCGCCATCTGACCCGCGTCCGCCACGGCGATGGCGATCTGCATGGGCCGCCCCTTGCCGAAGTTGGAGTTGAAGGTCTTGAACGGCATGAACACGGACATGTCCATGTTCTCCGCCACGACCTTCCCCTTGCGCCCCAGCGTGCCCACCACCTGGAAGGGCCGCCCGTCGATGCGAACGGTCTGCCCCAGCGGGCTGATGCTGGGAAAGAGCGAGGCGGCCACGTCCGCGCCCAGCACCGTCACCGCCCGGTTCACCTCTTCGTCCGCGCGGGTGAGGAACCGTCCGGTCACCACCTCGTAGTTGCCAATGGCCAGGTAGTCGCTCCACACGCCGTTGATGCGCACGTTGGAGACCTGGAGCGCGCCGTGCGCCACGTCAGACGTGCGCATCACCGTCGGGGAGATGGCGGTGATGAAGTCCGCCTGGGCGCGCAGCTGCGCCACCTGCTCCAGCGTGAAGTTCTTCCGGTTGCGGTAGAGCCACCAGTTCCCCTTGACCATCCAGGGGTACTTGGAAATGAAGACCGTGTTCGCGCCCAGCGTGGCCAGCTGCTTCTCGAACGACGCGTTGAGCCCCTGGATGATGCCGACGATGGCCAGGAGCGTCGCCACGCCAATGCCGATGCCCAGGGTCGTGAGCACCGTGCGCATCCGGTTCGCCCGGAGGGAGAACACCGCGATGCGGGCTCCCTCCAGCACGTCCACTCGGAAGCCCTTCCGGAACGTCACGCGGTGCCCGCCTGGGGCGCCACCGCGTGTCCGCCCATCGCCACCTCCGGCCCCGGCCCGTCCGCGACGATCTCCCCGTCGCTCAGCCGGATGGCCCGGGGGCAGCGCGCGGCCAGCTTGGGCTCGTGCGTGACGAGCACCAGCGTGTGCCCCGCGCGGTGCAGCTGCTCGAAGAGCTTGACGATCTCCTCGCCGGTGGCCGAGTCCAGGTTGCCCGTGGGCTCGTCCGCCAGGAGCATGGACGGCTCCGACACCAGCGCCCGCGCGATGGCCACGCGCTGGCGCTGACCGCCCGACAGCTCATTGGGCCGGTGGTGCATGCGGTGCGTGAGCTGCACCTTGTCCAGCGCCGCCTTCGCCCGCTCGCGCCGCTCCTTCGCGCCCATGCCCCGGTACACCAGCGGCAGCTCCACGTTGGCGAGCGCCGTCTCCCGGGGGAGCAGCTGGAACGTCTGGAAGATGAAGCCGATCTCCACGTTGCGGATGACGGCCAGGTCGTCGTCGTCCATGCGCGACACGTCCTTGCCGTTGAGCATGTAGCGGCCGCTCGTGGGCGTATCCAGGCAGCCCAGCACGTTCATGAGCGTGCTCTTGCCGGAGCCGGACTGGCCGATGATGGCCACCCACTCCCCCCGCTGGATGCCAAAGGACACGCCGCGCAGCGCGCGCACCTCTTCACCGCCCACGAAGAAGGCCCGCGTGAGCCCCTCCACCTGGATGAGGGGGCCCGCGTCCGGTGCAGGGGCCGACGTCACGACTTGCCCTTCGCCGCGGCCTTCTCCGGCTCGCGCACCGCGTCCCCGTTGGACAGCTCCTTGGACAGCGTGCGGTAGGGGCCCTCCACCACGCGGTCCCCGACCTGCAGGCCCTCCAGCACCTCCAGCTCCGTGTCGGAGGCGATGCCGGTGCGCACGCGGCGCACCTGCGCCTTGTTGTCGTTGTCCACCACGAACACGACCTTGGCCAGGGACTCCGTGCGGCGCTTGGCGGTGAGCGACGTGCCCTCCACCGGCGCCTGGTAATCCGGCAGCGAGCGCTCCGCGCGCACCGTGACGGCCTGGATGGGCACCAGCACCGCGTCGTTGTGCGTCTCCGCGCTGATGCGCGCCTCGGCGCTCATGCCGGGGAGCACGCCCGGCGGGCGCGCGTCCAGGGCGACGGTGATGGGGAAGCTCGTCACCTCGGCCTCCGTGCCGGGGTTCTTGATGGTCGCCTTCTGGGCGATCTCCACCACCGTGCCGGTGAAGGACTGGCCCTCCAGCGCGTCCAGCGTCACCTCCGCGGGCTGGCCGTACTTCAGGTGGACGACCTCGTGCTCACCCACCTCGAACTTCACCTCCATCTGGTTGAGCGCGGCGATGGTCATCACCACGTCCTCGGAGAAGTCGGAGCCGCGCACGCGCTCGCCCACTTCACGCGTCAGCTCAATCACGTTGCCGTCGATGGGGGACAGCAGCGTGGTGCGCGCCAGGTCCGTGGAGGCCTGCTCCAGCACGGCGCTGCTCTGGGCCACGCGCTGCTTGGCGGCCGCGAGGCGCGCCGCGGCGGTGTCCACCACCGCCTGGGACTGCTCCACCTCCGCGGCGGACGCGAGCCCCTTCTCCGCGAGCCCCTTCACGCGGGCCAGCTCCGCGCGCTGGCGCACGGTGTCCACCTCCGACACCTGGACCTCGGAGCGGGCCGCGTCGCGGGACGCGGTGGCCTGCTTCACGGCCGCCTCGTAGTAGCGCTTGTCGATCTGCCCCAGCACCTGCCCCTTGGTGATGGGGTCGCCGTCCTTCACCTTGAGGGCGACCAGGTCGCCGGAGAGGTTGGAGGAGATCTTCACGGTGGTGGCCGCCTGCACCTTGCCCGCGCCGGTGATGGTGCGGGTGATGGTGCCCTTGCGGGCCTTGGCCATCTGGACTTCCTGCGTCGGGGGGGGCCGGTCCCGCAGGCCGCCCACGGTGATGGCCACCGCTCCAAGCAACAGCGCGCCGGCGATTGCCGCCTTCCACCACGTCATTGTGAGTCTCCCGGGTTCAGCGTGCCCATGGCCCGGAACAGGGCATAGCGGGCGATTTCGACATCGATGCGGCTCTGGAGCAACACCAGCTCCGCCTGGGTCAACTTGAGCTGCGCGTCTCGCACGTCCAGCGTGGAGCCGGCGCCCGCGCGGAAGCGCTCCTCCGCCAGTGCCAGGCCCTGCTGGGCGACCGAGAGGTTGTCCGTCGCGAGCTTCGCGGAGGCAATCTGTCCTTCCAACACCTGGTGGGAGCGACGCACCTCCGCCTCCAGCTCCCGCGCCGTCTGCGCGAACGTCAGCTCCGCCTTGCGGATGTTGACCTGGGCGCGCGCGGACTGGGCGTCCGTGTTGAAGCCGTTGAACAGGTCCCACGTCAGCGTGACGGCGCCGTTGAAGACGTTGCCGTAGCCGGGCTCGCTGAAGAACGGGCCCAGGTCCTGGCTGGTGTGCGAGTAGCGCGCGGACAGGCCCACGCGGGGGATGTAGTCGCCCTGGACGATGGCCCGCTGGAGCTCCGCCACGCGCACGCGCTGCTGGAGCGCCTTGAGCAGGGCGCGGTGCTCGCGGGCCTGCTTGATGGCGTCATCCAGGGTGGGCGCCGGCGCGGGCTCCTGCTGGAACAGGCCGGGGTCCACCGCCTGGAGCAGCTCGGTGCCGGGGCGCGCCAGCCACACGGCCAGCTGCACCTGGTCCGCCACCAGCTGGTTCTGGCGCTGCACGACGTTGATGCGGTCGTTGCCCAGGTTGACCTGGGCGGCGATCTCCTCGGACTTGCCCACGCGACCCGCGGTGAAGAGGGCGCGCGCGCGCTCCAGCTGCACCTCGCTGCGCTGCGCGGTGGCGTTGAGCACGCCCAGCGAGGCCTGCGACAGGAAGAGGTTGAAGAAGCGGCGGATGGCCTCCAGCTCGGAGGTGTCCGACTCTTCAATGGACTGGTTGCGCGTGGCGTCCACGTTGACGCCCGCCTGCTCCAGCTGCTTCCAGAGGCCGCGGTTGTAGATGACCTGCGACATGCCCAGGGACGCGAAGTAGCTGTCCGCCGTGTTGGAGGTACTCACCACTTCGCGCGTGACGGTCTCCGTGTCGCTGATGGGGACGGAGAAGACCTGACGGCGGCGGCCCAGGTAGTCCAGGCTGGGGCCCAGGTTGAGCTGCACCTGCGGCAGGAGGCCGGAGCGCGCCACGCGCTGGTCCTCCTGGGCCACGGCGACATCCAGCGCGGCCTGGAGCGCCTGGGTGTTCTTGCGGCCCAGCTGGCGCGTCTCCTCCAGCGTGATGGGCGTGGCGGTGAGCAGCGTCGCGACAACGAGGAAGGCGCTCACTGCGCACCTCCCGACGGAAGGCCAATGAAGAAGACGCCCACGTACATGAGGTACATCACCCCGATGAGCACCAGCGAGCGCCCCAGGCGCATGCCGGTGGCGGTGGAGAAGCCCACTCCCAGCAGGCCCACGCTCCACAGGTTGAAGAAATCCACGCCCTTGAGCACGCGCTGCATCTTCGGCGACAGGCCGTCCAGCAGGGCCAGGCTGGAGGGCACGAGCCGCTCCGCGCGCAGGTCGGTGAGCGAGTGCTGGTAGCCCGCGCACACCGCGTAGATGAGGTGGTACAGCGCGATGGGCAGCAGCGCCACCGCGGCGGCGGTCATCAGCTGCCCGAAGGCCGCGGGCTTGTTGAAGAGCCAGGCCGCGACCCAGAGGATGCACGCGAGCAACAGCACCATCAGGGGCATCACGATGAGGCCCTTGGCGATGCCGCCCACCAGCGCCTTGCGCGACGCCGTTTGAATCTGCTCGGCGATGTCGGACTCGGACATGCTGGACGCGGTCGAGTCCGTGGGCAGGGTGCTCACGATGGAGGCGGTCGCGTCCCAGCGCAGCGCGTAGGTGGTGCCGGAGATGGCGACGCAGAAGGCGAGGATGAGGAGGGGCCACAGCCAACGCCGGGCCTCGACGGCGGTGCGCGTACCCCCAAGAGGGTCCACGAAGACGCGCGCCGGTTGAACAAGGGAGGTCATAGGGATGGGGTCTCAGGGCGGATTACGCAGCCCTCCCGGAGTGATTGCCCGGTCCCTTGAATTGAGTCGGGAAACGGGCGGGCAGCCAAACGAAATCCGGCCGCGCCCCAAGGTTTACCCTGCCTTGCATCCATCCTGTAGCGGTCTGTAGCCTAAATTTTGCGGCGGGGCGGCGGACGGTGTATTCCGCTCGGCTGTACGCTTGCCGGAGCATGAATGGTCGACAGCACGGATCTCGCCCAGGTTCTCCATGAGGCGCATGACATCGCCCGCAGCGTCGCCCAGAAGCCCACGTCGGCCCACGTGTTGCTGGCGCTCTTCACGGTGGAGAACCGTGCCCAGCTCCTCCTGAAGGAGAAGGGCGTGGACGAGGACGCGCTGCTCCAGCTCATCACGGAGGCCCCGGCGGAGACGGGCCACGTGGTGCAGGAGCTGACCGCGCGCGCCCGGGAGCTGGCTACCACCACAGGAGAAGGAGAGGCGCACTGCCTCCACCTGCTCATCGCCATCATCCGGAAGCGCTGCGCCGCGAGCGACCTGCTGGGCCGCACGGGCCTGGACCTCATCTCCCTGTCCAACACCGCCCTCGCCTACTGCACTAACGGCCGTGGGCCGCCGCGCCGCCTCCAGCCGGGCTATGGCCAGGCGGTGGCCACGCGCGCGCCGGTGAGCCGTCCGGTGGGCGCGCCGCCGTCTCCCCTCCCCTCCTCCACGTTCGCGCTGAGCGTGCCGCGCCCGGCGCCGGCTCCGGTGATGACGCCCCCGGTGACGACCCCGCCGCCGGCCGCGCGCGCGACGCCCGCGCTGTCGCCGCGAGACCTCATCGACGTGGACGAGGACGACGTGACGCAGGATGCCGTCGCGGAAGCCCCTCCTCCGCCCATGCCGCGCATGGCGCCGCCCGCGCCCGCGGCCCCGGTCGCCCGCGCGACGCCGCCCGCCCCGCCTCCCGCGCCCGCGGTCAAGCCGTCCGCGCCTCCGCCGTCCCAGGCCAAGGGGCAGCCGCTGACGCTGGACGCCAAGGCGTTCCCGATGCTCACGTCGCTGGGCCGCAACCTGAGCCAGGCCGCCCGCGAGGGGAAGCTGGACCCGGTGGTGGGCCGCGCGCGCGAGGTCGAGGAGGTCATCGACATCCTGGGCAAGCGCCGCACCAACAACCCGTGCCTGCTGGGCGAGCCCGGCGTGGGCAAGACGGCGGTGGTGGAGGGCGTGGCGCAGCGCCTGATGGGCCTGCGCGGCACGCTGGCGGAGAAGATCCTCGTCGAGCTGGACATGGCCACGCTGGTGGCGGGCACGCAGCTGCGCGGCTCGTTCTCCGAGAAGCTCAACGCGCTGAAGGAAGAGGTGCGGCGGGCCGAGGGGCGCGTGGTGGTCTTCATCGACGAAATCCACACGCTGGTGGGCGCGGGCTCCACGGGCGAGGGCCCGCAGGACGCGGCCAACGAGCTGAAGACGGCGATGGCTCGCGGCGAGTTCCCCTGCATCGGGGCGACGACGCACGACGAGTACCGCAAGTTCATCGCGGCGGACCCGGCGCTGGAGCGGCGCTTCACGCCGGTGGTGGTGAACGAGCCGTCCGTGCCGGAGACGGTGCAGATCCTCCAGGGCATCATCGGGCGCTACGAGGAGCACCACGCGCTGCGCTACCTGCCGGAGGCGCTGGAGGCGGCCGCGTCGCTGGCGAGCCGCTACGTGACGGACCGGTTCATGCCGGACAAGGCCATCAGCGTGGTGGACCTGGCGGGCAGCCGCTGCCACCGCGAGGGCAAGCACCGGGTGGACGCGGCGGACGTGGCGCGCGTGGTGGCGAAGCTGGCGGGCGTGCCGGAAGAGCGGCTCCTGATGAACGACTCCGCGCGGCTGCTCCGGCTGGAGAACGACCTGGCGGAGCGCGTGATTGGCCACGGCGACGCGGTGGTGCGCATCTCGCGGGTCATCCGCCGCAACTACGCGGGCTTCGCGTCGCGCCGTCCCATGGGCAGCTTCCTCTTCCTGGGCCCCACGGGCGTGGGCAAGACGGAGATGGCGCGGGCGCTGGCGGAGGTGCTGTTCGGCAACCGGGACTCGCTGGTGCGCCTGGACATGAGCGAGATGTCCGAGTCCCACGGCGTGTCGCGCCTCATCGGTTCGCCCGCGGGCTACGTGGGCTTCGGTGAGGGCGGGCAGCTCACGGAGCCAGTGCGCCGCCGGCCGTCGTCGGTGGTCGTGCTGGACGAGATCGAGAAGGCGCACCGCGAGGTGCAGATGCTGCTGCTCCAGGTGCTGGAGGAGGGGCGGCTGACGGACGGCAAGGGCCGGCACATCGACTTCTCGAACACGGTCATCGTGATGACCACGAACCTGGGCGCGGAGGCGTTCAGCCGCACGGGCCGCGCGGTGGGCTTTGGCGCGGCGGACGCGGCCGAGGGCAAGGCGCTGGACATGGCGTCGGACACGGCGCGCAAGGCGCTGCCGCCGGAGCTGTGGAACCGCATCGATGAGCGGCTGCCGTTCCGCCCGCTGGCGGAGCAGGAGGTGGCGAAGATCGCCACGCTCATCCTGGCGGAGAGCAGCAAGCGGCTCGCGACGGAGCGTGGCATCGTCTACACGGCGGGCACGGACGTGGTGGGGCACCTGCTCAAGTCCGGCGGCTTCGACCCGATGCTGGGCGCGCGGCCGATGCGCCAGGTGGTGCAGCGGCTGGTGGAAGGCCCCCTGGCGGAGCGCATCCTCTCCGGCGAGTTCGGCGCGGGCGACCGCGTGCGCGTGGCCGTGCAGGCCGGCCAGCTCCAGTTCGCCCGGGACGCCGCCTGACGGTGGCGCGGCGAGGCCGGAGCAGCACCGTTCGCTCCGAGCCCGAGAATCCGGCGCGGCGAGGCCGGAGCAGCACCGTTCGCTCCGAGCCCGAGAATCCGGCGCGGCCTCGCACGGCGGGCTCGCGAAGCCGGCCGGCTCGCGATGCTTCGGCGCGTGCCCCGTTGGCTCGCGATGGCTCCGCTGCCCCGCTGGGCCGTCCCGCGCAGGGCGCGAAGAAGCCCGTGACGGTGAAGGCGCACCGCGTCCCGGTGGTCATCGTCGGCGCGGGCCGGCTGGGAGGCGCGCTCGCGTTGGCGCTGCAGGCGAAGCGCTGGCCCGTGCGCGTGTATTCGCGCGACGCCGCGGGCCGGGAGCGCACCCAGGCCCTGGGCCTGAAGCCCGCGACCCCAGCGGACCTGAAGAAGGCTCGCGTCTGCGTGCTGTGCGTTCCGGACGCGGCGGTGCCCTCGGTGTCCGAGGCCCTCTCCCGCGAGCTGCCACGCACGGTGTCGCTGGTGCACACCGCGGGCGCCCTGCCCCTCTCCGCGCTGGGCACGCAGCGGGGCCGCGCGGTGGGTTCCTTCCATCCACTCTGCGCCGTGTCCTCCGCGAGGGACTCGCTCGCGGGCCACACCGCCGCCATCAGCACGCGCTCCCCTGCCCTGCGCGCAGTGCTCCAGCGCATGGCGGAGGACGTGGGCTTCGCGATGTTCGACGTTCCAGAGGCGCACCGCGCGGCCTACCACGCGGGCGCGGTGCTGAGCGCCGGTGGACTGGTGGCCCTGGCGGACGCGGCGGTGGGCGCACTGGGCGCGGCGGGCATCGATCCCGATGCGGCCTTGAAGGCCCTGCTGCCGCTGATGCGCTCGGCGCTGCGAGGCATCGAGGCGCGCGGCCTCTCGGGTGGACTCACCGGTCCCATCGTCCGGGGGGACGCGGGCGTCGTCGCGGCGCACCTCTCGGCGCTGCCTCCAGACATCGCACCGCTCTACGCGCAGCTCTCGCGGCGGGCCCTGCGGCTGGCCTCGGAGCGGCTCCGTCCGGAGCCCCGTGCCGCGCTGGAAGCCCTGCTCGCGAGGAAGTGACGGCGCGCGTCCCGGTCGCCCCGGACGCGCGCCCTTCCCACCGGACTAGGTGAGGATGATGCGCGGGCTCTGCAGCGCGCGGCGCACGATGGCCAGCGCCTGCTCGGAGGCGGCCTCGGCCTCCGTGAGGCGGCGCAGGCAGACGTCGCCGCCCACCGACACGGAGCGCTTCAGGTCCGCCAGCAGCGTCAGCGCCGCCTGCATCATCTCCTTGCTCTGCGGGGACTCCGCGGCCGGCTTGCCCGCCGCCTGGGACACGTGCGCCGTGAAGCGCTGCACCGCGTCCATGGTCGCGTTCGGGTCGTACTTCTCCAGCATCGGCTTCAGCCGGTCCGGGTTGATCCGGATGAGGCGCAGCGCGCCGACCTTCTGGAAGGCCGGGTGCACCAGGCCGATCTCCGACATCTCGAACGCGCCCAGCAGGCCCTCGTCCGGCGCGCGGTGCGAGTGCGGCACCACGTCCACGAAGAGCGCCAGCGGATCCGCGCCCTGCTTGAACGCCTCCAGCTCGTCGTCATCCAGCGGCGGGAAGCTCGCGGGCGCGCCGATGAACAGCAGCGGCAGCACCACGTCGTGCCAGAACTCCTCCGGCGCGGAGCCCGTGCCGCCCACCGTCGCCACCAGGTGCGTCAGCAGCTCCGCGAGCCGCGGGGCGCGCTCGGCCTGCTCCGCCAGCGTCTTGCCCTGCTCCATGCGCTGCAGCGACGTGACGATCTGCCCCTCGAACTGCTGGCGGGCCTCCGGCGGCAGCGGCGGCTGGGTGCGGCCCAGCGCGTCACGCACGTCGCGCGCCAGCGCGTCCGTCTTCGCCTCCAGCGCCTGCTTCGCCTTGGCCGGGTCCACCACGATGAACTGGAGGAAGCCGGGGTCGAACAGGCGCTGGTACTCCTGGGGACCCAGCCGCTGGGGCTGACCGCCGCCCAGGGCCTGCGCCGGGTTGGTGCCGAAGCGCGCCTGCCCCAGCGAGCGGCGGATGTCGGCGGCCAGGTCGTCCAGCCGCGTCAACTTGCCCTGCACCAGCGCGTCCATCACCGCCCCGAACGGGGACAGCATGATGATGGCCTCCGGGAAGCCCAGCGAGGCGCCTTCCGGCGAGTCCCGGTTGGGGAACCAGAACGCCTGGTGCTCGGAGATGAGGCGCAGCGCGAAGCCGCCCGCCAGGCCCAGCGCAGCGCCCTGGTGGTTCGGGTTGTTCGGGTCGAACCGGCCGCCCAGCAACTGGATGACCGACGTCTCCACGTCCGCCCACGGAGCCTTCGTCAGGTCGACCGGCGCGCCGCTGGCCTTCTCCAACGCGGCGGAAAGCTGGAGCTGCGCATTGTGGACGTGCTGCGGAACAGGGAGCCCCTGGGGCTCGGCGGGTTCGGTCATGGGAAGGTTCCTGTGAGGAATGCGACGCGTTCCCTTACCGTGAAAAACGCGTTCCTGACTACGAATTGTCATCGGTAGGATGCGTCGCCATGTCAGCTTCTCGCGGGCCTGCCCGCCAGCCCGCCATCCTCGCTTGTCTCCTGTTACTGACATCGGGGTGTGCTTTCGTCGCACCCCGTTTTCCGCAAAACGTCCAGGCGTCGTTCGCCCGGGACGACATGCACAAGCTGACGACGCGGTCGATGGAGCTGTACTACCCGGCGCATCTGCGCGCGACGGCGCTGCGGATGGCCGCCCGGATGGAAGGCTGCGTGGAGCAGCTGCGCGGCGACGCGTGGAGCAAGGTCGAGCGCAAGCGGGTGCTCGTCTACCTGACGAGCGCGGACTTCAACAACGCGTACGTCCAGTCGGAGTTCGCCAGCACGCCGCAGCAGATGGTGCTGCCGCAGCACATGACGCTGGAGCAGTTCAACCTGCTGGGTCTGGGTGAGACGGACATCGGCGACGTGGCCTGTCACGAGTCCGTCCACTACGTGCAGATGCAGCAGGTGGGCGGGCTGTGGAACGTCCTGAACAAGGTCACGGGCGGCCTCTTCCAGCCCAACATCTTCACCGAGTCCTGGTTCCTGGAGGGCCTGGCCACCTACTACGAGGGCCGGCTGGGCAAGGACACGGGACGTCCCTACAGCCCGGTGTGGCGCGGCTGGTGGGAGGGCGCGGTGGTCGCCAAGAAGGGCGAGCTCAACGCGGGCTACCTCTCCCCTGAGAACCGCGCGCTGGATCCGTTCGGCGGCAACTACCTGAGCGGTATGAACTTCGTGGAGTACCTGGCGAAGACCTATGGCGAGAAGCGCCTGTGGAAGCTGGTGGAGGAACAGGGCAACTCGCTGTTCCCGCCCATCGCGGTGACGCTGCGGTTCAAGCGGGTGTACGGCAAGGACATTGGGTCGCTGTTCAGCGAGTTCGAGCAGAGCCTCCAGAAGAACCTCCAGGTGCGCGAGCGCCCCGCCACGCAGCAGGTGCTCGTGCGGGAGGCGGGCTACTTCTCGCGGCTCGTCGCGAACCCGGCCGACGGCAGCACGGCGCTGGTGAGCGTGGGCCGTGAAGCCATCACCCACCTCACCGTGCGCGAGCGCGACGGCCGCGAGCGCTTCAGCCGCGCGCTGGTGCAGCTGTTGCCGGGGCGCCGGTGGGTGGTGGCCAGCCCGTCGCTGGTCAGCGGCATGACGTTCAGCCGGGACGGCCAGTGGCTGTACCTGGTCAGCGCGGACATCGACGCGGTGGGCAGCTACACGGGGAAGCTGTGGCGGGTGGACGCGCGCACGGGCGACGTGGTGCGGCTGTGGGACGACCTGGTGGGCATGGGCGGCGACGTGACGGCGGATGGCCGGTCCTACGTGTTCGTTGAGGTGAACGGCGATGCGGCCAACCTCGTGCGGTTGGATCTGGAGAGCGGCCAGCGTGAGCGGCTGACGGACTTCAAGGCGCATACGGCGCTGGGCACGCCCGTGACCTCACCAGGCGGTGGACGGTACGTGTTCCCCATGAACGGCGCGGAAGGCTGGGACCTGGTGCTGCGCGAGCCGGACGGTTCGCTGCGCTGGCTCACGCGGGATGGGCTGTTCAACTACTCGCCCCGGTGGCTGGACGACGATCACCTCGTCTTCCTGCGCGAGCACGAAGGCCGGCTCCAGGCGCACGTGATGACGGTGTCCACCCGGCGCATCGCCCGCGTCACCGACGCGCCAGTCCTGGTGATGGACGCGGCGCCCGTGGGCGGGGACGCCGTGGCCTTCCTCAACCGCGACGGCATCAACTTCACCGTGGACCGCGCGCCCCTCACGGAGGCCCTGGCCGAGCTGCGCGCGACGCCCGAGCCGCCGTCCACGAGCGTGGCGACCGCACCGGCACCCGAGACAGCGACCACCCACACCGAGCCCCGGGGCACGGACGCGCAGGACGGCTTCGTCGCCTTCCCAGGCCAGCCCGCGCCCCCGACGGATGCCCCCACGCAGGCCGCTTCCGACGTCCCCGCGACCGCCGTGGCACCGCCGCCCCTGCCGGTGGATCCCGCCCATGACGTGGACGCGCCCGTGACGCCTCCGGCCGTCGTCGGCCACGCGGTGGACGTGCTGACGGACGAGCCCTATTCGCCGCTCGAAGGCTTCTTCATCCCGAACTACCGCGTCCCCTACTTCTACACGGTCCCCAACGACGTCGACGGAAACGACCCGTACTTCGCGGGTGGCATCTCCATCGCGGGCCAGGACCGGTTGGGCTTCAACGCCTACGCGCTCACGCTGACGTACGACATGAAGGAGAAGCAGCCCGGCGTGTCGTTCGCGTACGGTAACGCGCTGCTGTCGCCCTTCTACATCCAGGTCTCCGCGTCACGCCTGCGCGAGAACGAGCGCACGGACCTGCAGGCCACCGCGTTCGCGTCGCGCACGTTCTGGACGACCCCCGTGAGCTTCGGCGTGCTCGCGCTCGACCGCCGCTTCGACGCCACGGATCGCCGGCCGGCCATCACCACGCGCCTCATTGGACCGGAGGTCGCCGCGTCGTACTTCGCCGGAGAGGGCACGTCCTACGGCGGCACGCAGCGCGGCCTGGGCCTGTCCGTGAGCGGCGGCGTCTTCCCGAAGGCCTTCGCGCGTGAGTCCACCGTGGGAGACCTGCGCCTGGGCGTGGACGGCTATCTGGGCGGCCTGCCCTTCACCGGCAAGGACAACCTCCAGCTCTCCGTCGCGGGCCGCTTCCTGCCCGGCGCGCCTGACGGCCTGCTGGAGGTCGGCGGCATCCTCCCGGGCCAGGCCTTCTTCATCAACCGCGACAGCACCACCGACGGCGGCCTGCCGCTCCAGCTCCAGCCGGGCCTCGCCTTCAGCGAGTACCTGCGCGGCTACGAGGACCACACCTTCCGCGCGCGCAACGTGCTGCTCGCCAACGCGCGCTACCGCTACCGCTTCATCATCGACTACGGCTGGGCGTCCACGCTGTGGGTGCTGCCGTCCCTCTTCATCAGCCAGGTTGAGCTGGACGCGTTCGGTTCGCTCGCGCGCACGGACAACCGGGCCAACCACGCGGCGGTGGGCGGCTCCGCCACGCTGCGGCTCTCCGTGGGCCAGGCCTACGCGCTGTCGTTCTTCTACCAGTACGCCCACCGCTTCGATGACGGCTTTGGCGACCTGCACGTCATCGGGATGACCTTCTAGCGAGGCCCGCGCAGGCCATACAGGCCTTCATCGCGCGCCACCTGGAGCACCGCGGAGGGCACCAGCTCCGACGGCTCCAGGCCGCGCGCCAGCTGGTCGCGCACCTGCGTGGAGGACACCTCCGCCAGCGGCGGCCCCACCGTGTCCGGCGCCGGATAGCCCGCGCGGTAGAGCACCAGCACGCGCGCCATCCGCTGGATGCGGTCGAAGTCCTTCCACTGCGGCAGGTCCCTCAGGATGTCGCTGCCGATGATCAACGAGAACCGCGTGTCCGGATGGCGCTCCACCAGGTACGCCAGCGTGTCCACCGTGCGCCCGCCGCCGCCCAGCTCGCGCTCCACCAGGCTCGTCTGGAGCCAGCCGGACGTCTCGCGGCAGAGCGCCTCGCACATGCGCACGCGCGCCTCGAAGGGCTCCAGCTGCTTGCCGAACGGATGGTGGAACGTGGGCATCAGCCACACCGCATCCACGCCCTGCGTCGCGTGGACGTAGGAGGCCGCCATCAAGTGGCCCACGTGCGGCGGGTTGAACGAGCCTCCGAGCAGCGCGACCTTCACGGCGGGCCTCTTATTTGACGGTGAGCTTCGTCGAGCGTGAATCGACCTGCAGCACCCGGGGCGGCAGCACCAGGTGTCCATCCAACCGGAACGCGGAGAAGCTCAGGTTGCGCTCCGCCTTCTCCAACAGGCCGCACGTCTGCTCCGCGGCCCCCACCAGCCGGCCCGGCGTCACGAAGTAGCGCGGGCCAATCTGCACCACCGCCGGCTCGGACTCCTTGCCGTGGATGAACACCTGCGCGTTGAGCAGGTCGTCCCGCACCAGGTCGTTCTTGTCGTGCACCACGCAGCAGAGCGTGTCCCCCACCAGGTCCATGGCCTTGTTGGCCACCGCGGGGTCCCGGTACGCCAGCGAGTCGCGATCCGGCACACGCACGAAGCGCTCCATCACCAGCCGCCGGTCGTCCTCGGAGGCCAGGTCCGCGGGGGCCTCGCGGGACGCGGGCGTGCGCCCGAGTCCGTCCTGGGGCGCCACCAGCCACTGCGTCACGTCCGCCAGGAAGTCCGCGTCCGAGTACTCGCGCCCGCCCCGGCTCTTCTTGCGGCGCCACAGCACCCACTCATCCAGGTCCGTGTAGCGCGCGCCGCAGAAGAGGAAGCGCCGGGCGCCCTTCGCGCGCAGCAGCTCGTAGGCCGCGTCGAAGGCGTCCAGGTCGCCATGCGTATCGGAGAAGACACCAATCACGTGGAGGTCACCGCGAGGAAGCGTACAGCAGGGCGGGCTCGCGGCGCTTGCGGAAGGCCTCCGCCTGCGCCTCGAAGCCCTCCAGCATCCGGTCCAGGGACCAGCCCTCTTCGATGCCGCGGCGCACCTGGTCGGTGCCGCACAGCAGGTCGAACGCGGGCACGTCCTCCACGAACTCGTACGCGTCCGCCCGCCAGGCGAAGTGCCCCGGCCCGATGTCGTGCAGCGCCTGGGTGATGGCGATGCCCGTGCGCAGCGGCTGGAACGACTTGCGGTCCGTGACGTGGATGAAGGCCCCGCTGCACGACTGGCCCGTGTACTTGTCGAACGTGGGGGTGAAGCCCACCGGACGGAAGGCCACGCCCGGCAGCCGCTCCTTGTCCAGCCGGGCCATCAGCTGATCCGTGTCCACCCACGGCGCGCCGAACTGCTCGAAGGGCCGGCAGGTGCCGCGGCCTTCGGACACGTTGGTGCCCTCGAGCTGGCACATGCCCGGGTACACCAGCGCCGTGTCCGCGGTGGGCATGTTGGGCGACGGCGGCAGGAACGGCAGGCCCGTGTCGCTCCAGTACATGTCGCGCGTCCAGCCCTCGCACGGCACCACCGTGAGCTCGCAGCCAAAGCCCTCCTGCGCGTTGAACAGCCGCGCCAGCTCCCCCGCCGTCATGCCGTGGCGGTTGGGCAGCGCGTACAGCCCCACGAAGGAGCGGAACTTCTCCCCCACGAGGTTGCCCTCCAGCGTCACCCCATCCAGCGGGTTGGGCCGGTCCAGCACGTAGAACGGCACGCGGGCCTGGACCGCGGCCTTCATCGCCAGGGCCATGGTGTAGACGTAGGTGTAGTAGCGGCTGCCCACGTCCTGGATGTCGAACACCAGCGCGTCCAGCCCCTTCAGCCACTCCTGGCGCGGGGAGAGCGACTCGAAGGTGGAGCCGTAGAGGCTGTGCACCGGGACGCCCGTCTTGCGGTCGCGCGCCTCGTCCACGGCCACCATGTACTGGGCTTCACCCCGGATGCCGTGCTCCGGCCCGAAGAGCGCCGCCAGCGTCACGCCATCCGTCCCGGCCAGCAGATCCGCCAGGTGGCGGAAGCGCGAGTCCACGCTCGTGGGATTGACGATGGCGCCCACGCGCTTGCCCTTGAGCGCGGAGAACCCCTGCGCCGCCCATACATCCAGTCCCGTCTTCACCTTCGTCACGTTCGGTCGCCTCGTCCCGCGGCCTCGCGCGGGCGCAGGAAGGGTCAGTTCGCGGGGAGACGCTTGAGCGCGTCCGCCGCCGCCTGCTTCGAGTCACAGGTGCCCAGGCCGAGGAAGCCCCCGGCGGTCCCTTCGTTCGGGCCTCCGTCGTCGGCCAGGGATTCCAGCGCTCCGCGCGCGTCTTCCAGGCGCAGGCCGCCCACGGCCGTCGCCGCGCTGGAGCGCACGCCGCACTGCTCATGCTTCAGCAGGGAGATGAGCCGGGACGACGCACGGCCGTTGCCGTCCTTGCGCACCGCCGCCGCGTAGTGGACCACCGCGGCGCCCATGTTGCCCTGTGCCTCCTCCAGCCGCCCGCTGAGGTAGGCGCGCTGGTCCGCCTCCTCCAGCTTGATGAGCCGCTTCGCCTCGTTCACGCGCTGGGTCTTCTCCGTGCCGGTGGCGCCCTCCACGTCGCGGATGGCCCGCATCGTGGGGCCGCCTCCGTTGACGAGCAGCCCCCCGCCCAACAGCACCACCACCAGCCCCGCGCACGCGCCCCACCCGGCCACGGTGGACGACACCTTCGAGGTGATGGAGGACGGCAGCTTCGCGTACGCGCGCGCCCAGAGCGCATCCGTCGCGGTGCGCGCCTGTTTGCCCAGCACCGTGGCCCGCTGCCCCACCGCCACCGCGCCCGCCGCCGCGCGCTGGCCCACCGCCACCGCGCCCTGCCCCACCGCCGCCGCGCGCTGGCCCATGTCCAGGTTCGACTCCACGCGCGCCAGGGCCAGGTTGCCGTAGGGCGGCAGCGAGGACGCCTCCTCCGGCGTGGGCAGCACCGCGTCCGGCGTGGGCGCCAGCACCCGGTAGGGCGCGCGCGGCACGCGGAAGACGCGGATCTTCCCGGGGATGCCCTTCAGCTCGAACGAGCCCACCTCCTGCGACGGCACCTCCGCCTTGTTCATGGAGAGGTAGACGGCCTCCGTGAAGAAGACCTCGCCCGCGTCGGTGATGCCCTCCACGCGGGCCGCGATGTTCACCGGCTCGCCGAAGATGTCGTTGTTCTCCACCCGCACCTCACCCACGTTCACCGCGACGCGGACGTGGATCTGCTCCTCCTCCTGGAGCTGCCGGTTGTGGTGCCAGAGCCGGTCCTGGATGGCGATGCCGCTCAGCACCGCCTGGGTGGGGGACTCGAAGGTGACGAGGAACGCGTCGCCAATCGATTTGATGATGCGTCCACCGAACGCCTTGAACAGCGGCGCGAGCAACGCCTCATGCACCTGGAGCAGCCGCTGGTTCTCCTCCAGCGTCTGCCGACTGGTGCGTTCGGTGAAGCCCTTGATGTCGGTGAAGACGATGGCGAGGTTGGCGGTCTTCAAAGCGGGGGCAGTGTATGCAGCGCGTCGCGCGAAGCAATCGCCACGGACCGCGCTCCGCCGCTCGCTGTCAGCGCTTCGAAGGTTTGAGGGCCCGCATGTTGCGCTTCGCCGGCGCCGTCAGCTGCGCCCTCACCTTCGCTGCGAGCTGGGGCCTGTCCGTCCGCTCGTAGAAGGCCGCCAGGGTCCTCAGCACCCCCGGGTTGTCCGGCTGGGCGTCACGCGCGGCCAGGAACTCCCGCTCCGCGTCCAGCGCGCGCCCCTGCTTCTCCAGCACCGCCGCCAGCTGCATGCGCACCTGCACCCACGCGGGCCGGGACTTGGACAGGGGGCGGTAGTGCAGCTCCGCCTTGAGCCAGTCCCCCGCCTGCGCCCAGAGGCCCGCGAGCCGGAAGCGCGCGTCGTCATAGGACGGGCGCAGGGACACGGCCTTCTCATAGACGCGGATGGCGTCGAAGGTGGCGCCCTTCTCTTCCAACAGCTGCCCCTGGAGGAAGTACACGCGGGGGTTGTCCGGGGCCTCGCGCTGGGCGGCGTCCAGGTGGCTGGTCGCGCGCTCCAGCTCCGGGGCGCTGCCTCCCTTGAGGAGCAGCCGCGCGGCCTCCAGCCTGGGCAACTCCCAGCGGGGCTGGTTGGAGATCAGCCGCTCCAGGGCGACGAGGGCTCCCGCGTCGTTACCCGCGGTCTCCAGCGCCAGTGCATCCGCCAGCGGACTGGGGGCCGGGGTTGCTTGCGCCGTCAGGACCGGAGAGGCCGGTGCGTCGGACGCGCCCGCAAGCAGCGCCGCCACGAGAACCCACATCATGGTTGGCAGATAGCAGGTCCCGGTGGGCCACCTCAATACTTCCTCTTGACGGACACCCGGCCTCGCATGAAACCCATGACCGTGCAGATTTCCCACAGGACGCTGGAAGACCTTGGTTTCTCGGAAGTGCTCCGCGCGCTGACGCAGCGCTGCCGCACCGAGCCAGGAAGGGAGCGGGTGCTGGCCCGTCCATTCCTGGACACAGAGACGGAAGTGGCCGAAGCGCTGGCGCTCGTCGACGAGGCCCGCTTCCTCTCCCAGCAGCAGTTCTCCCTGCCCCTGGGCGGCGTGACGGACCTGCGCACCGCGGTGGGCCACGCGGAGAAGGGCGGCGTGCTGGAGCCCCGCCAGCTCATCGACGCGGCCCAGTTGCTCTTCGCCTTCGCCCGCACCCGCGAGGCCCTGGACGAGCGCAAGGAGCGCGTCCCCCGCCTGGTGGAGATCTCCAAGCGCCTGCCCTTCCTGGAGGCCATGGCGCGCCGGCTGGATCAGTGTTTCGAACCGGACGGAACCATCTCCGACCGCGCCAGCCCGGAGCTGAAGGAAGCGCGGGACCGCGCCCGCGGCCTGCACCGGCGGATCAAGTCGCGCCTGGATGAGATGCTCCACGACCTGACGTTCACCGCCAAGCTGCGCGAGAACTACTACACGCTGCGCAACGGGCGGTACGTGGTGCCGGTGGTGTCGAACTACCGCGCGGAGGTGGACGGCATCGTCCACAACGCCAGCCAGACGGGGCAGACGCTCTTCATGGAGCCCCAGGCGATGGTGGGCCTGGGCAACGACCTGGCCATCGCGCAGTCGGAGGTCGCGGAGGAGGAGCTCAAGGTCCTCCAGGAGCTGAGCAGGCTCGTGGGCCGCGAGTCCGTGCGCATGCTGGAGGGCCTGGAGGCGGTGGCGGAGCTGGACGAGGTGGAGGCCATCGCCATCCTGTCCGCGGACCTGGACGCCACGACGCCCACCTTCGTGGGTGTGAAGGAGCTGCAGCTGCGCGCGCTGCGCCACCCGCGCCTGGTGCTCAAGGGCACGGAGGTGGTGTCCAACGACGTGACGCTCACCGAAAGCGCCCGGGCGCTGGTGGTGTCCGGCCCCAACGCGGGCGGCAAGACGGTGACGCTGACGGGCGTGGGGCTGTGCGCGCTGATGCTGCGCGCGGGCCTGCCCATCCCGGTGGGCGAAGGGTCGCGGATGCCGCTGTACCGCTCCGTGCACTCCACCGTGGGTGACACGCAGGACCTGTCGCAGGGCCTGTCGTCGTTCAGCGGCCACGTCACCCTGCTGCGGGACATCCTGGCGGCGGTGGGGACGGACTCGCTGGTGCTCATCGACGAAATCGCGTCGGACACGGATCCGCGCGAGGGCGCGGCCATCGCCATCGCGGTGCTGGAGGAGCTGTTGGGCAAGGGCGTGTACGTCCTGGTGACGACGCACCTGGAGGAGCTCAAGGCGCTGGCGCACATGGATCCGCGCTTCCTCAACGCGCGCGTGGGCTTCGACTCCAAGCGGATGGCGCCCACGTTCCGGTTGCAGATGGGCGCGTCCGGCCAGTCGTCCGCCATCGACGTGGCGGCGCGGGTGGGCCTGCCCACCTCCGTGTGCGAGCGCGCGCGGGAGCTGTCGCTCAACGCGGGCGGCCCGCTCACCAAGGCGCTGGCGGCCGCGGAGGACGAGCGGCGCAAGCTCTACGAGGAGCTGGAGAAGGCGCGCATCGCGGCGAAGGAGGCGGAGGCCCTCCGCGCGGACCTGGAGAAGCAGAAGGTCGCCTTCGAGCGCGAGCGCAAGGGCCGGATGATGCAGTTCAACGAGGACGTGCACGCGGCCAGCGAGCACGCCGCCCAGGAGGTCCGCGACCTCTTGGTGAAGCTGCGCTCGGAGCAGAACGAGAAGGCGCTCTCCGAGGCGCGGATGCAGTTGCAGCAGCGCGCGGACGAGGCGCTGAAGCGCGCGGCGGCGGCCAAGGCGGAGCTGTTCCAGGTGGAGGCCCCGGGGCCCGCGAACCTCAAGGTGGGCGCGTGGGTGCACCACTCCGGCCTGGGCCGGGACGTGGAGATCCTGGAGCTGACGGAGGGCCAGGCGGTGGTGTCCGCGGGCGGCGCGCTGAAGATGCGGGTGCCCACGACGGAGCTGTCCGGGTCGCGGGGCAAGAAGCCGCAGCAGGCGAAGTTCCCGGATCAGCGAAAGGGCGAAGCGGCCCTGAAGCGCGCGGCCTCCGCGGCGCCGTCGCAGGTGGATGCCACGCACTTCCGCTGCGACGTGCGCGGCATGCGCGCGGACGACGCGCTGGCGGAGCTGGAGACGTTCCTGGACCAGGGCCTGCGCAAGGGTGAGGAGGCCGCGCTCATCATCCACGGCCACGGCACCGGAGCGCTCAAGCAGGCCATCCGGGACCACCTGGCCGCGTCGCCCTACATCCGCATGTTCCGCCCCGGCGAGAGCCACGAGGGCGGCGACGGCGTCACCGTGGTGTCCCTGCGCGGCTGAAACACCGTGTGACAGGGAGTCGGGGTCTGGATGGCCCCGCTCCCCTGCCCCGGGCAGTGTTCGCTACAGTGCGGCGCCATGTATCGGCTCTGCCTGTTGGGATGTGTGGTGTTCCTGGCCGCCTGTGGGGAGAAGGCTCCCGACGAAGGCGCCATCCGTGTGTCCGTGAAGTACGGCACCTTCAAGCCCGCGTGCGTGCGCGTGGAGGCGAAGGACGCGAAGGGGCACCAGGAAGCCACCGACATCCTCTCCAGCCAGTTCAAGAACGCGGAGAAGAACGAAGTCCTGGTCGCGGTGCGCCGCAAGGCGGACTGGGACATGGCGCTGAACGTGACGGCGTCTTCGTACGCTTCCGCGACCGCCACCGGTTGTGACGGCCCCTTCGTGGAGCAGCACTCGAGCAATGGGCCCCTCACCATCGTCGCCAGGAAGTTCACGAACTTCGAGGTGACGTTGAAGGCGACGGACGGGGATGGTGACGGTCATCTGGCGGGCGCCATGTGGGGCGAGCCCGCGGACTGTGATGACTCGAATCCGGCCAGGTACCCGGGCGCCGTGGAGACCTGTGGCTCCACCGTGGACCTCAACTGCAACCAGCGGACGGGCTGCCAGGAGGCGAACTGCTCGGGCAATCCGTGCGACGACGGCAATGCCTGCACGACAGGGGACCGCTGCGAAGGCTCGGGCCTGGAGGCGAAGTGCGCGCCCACGCAGACGACGACGTGCACGCAGCCCACCGGCGTCTGCGACGCGCGTCTGACATGCAATCCCGCCTCCGGGCTCTGTGAAGCCACGGAGTCCACGGTCGGCAAGAGCTGCAACGACGGGAACGCGTGCACGGATGGAGACACGTGCGGGGCCGACGGGAAGTGCGGCGGCACCGCGCGGACGTGCACCACCTTGGAGCAGTGCCTGTCCAGTTCGGGGACGTGCAACCCGGCCAACGGCCAATGTGTCTTCACTCCGCTCCCGAACACGACCGCCTGTCAGGACCCGCTCGCGTGCACCACGCCGGACCGCTGTGATGGGAGCGGGAACTGCGTGGGCACGCCCACGACCTGCGCGCCGGCGCCGTGCTACCGCGCCAGGCAGCAGTGCACGGTGAACACCGATTGCGAGTACGAGGTCGACCTCAACGGCACGTGCACCACGTCCGGTGGTGTCCCCGGCGTGTGCTCAGCTACGGCCGAATGCAGCCCCTTCCCCTACCGGCCCTCCAACTTCGACCCGAATTCGATCGCGGCGGCGGACATCGGGGAGCTGCGGACCTCTGGGAACGTGACGTTCGATACCACCAGCCGGAGCTGGTCTCCGCCGGGCCAGGTCCCGACCCGGGACACGATCAAGTACGTGCTGCTTGATCAGGGCGCTGGAAACCCACAGGCCGTGCTCATCCCGGTGACGGCCCTGGCGTTGAACGGCACCCTCACTGTCACCGGTCCCAACCCCGTCATCTTCGCGGTCTACGGATCGGCGACCGTGGCCCAGTCGATTCTCGCCACGGGCACCATCGACAACCCCAACGCCGCGTGCGGTACCTCCCAAGGCGGCGCGGGGACCGCTGCCGGAAGCACGGGCGGTGGCGGCGGCGGTGGCGGCAATGGCACCACCGGCACGGACGGGGGCAACGCCTACAATGCACAGAACCGTGGCGCCGCGGGCATCAACCGCGCCACCGGGCCCGAACCGCTCCTGGGTGGCTGCCCGGGTGGAAACGGAGGTGCGGGCTCGTCCGGCGGCAGGGGCGGAGCAGGCGGAGGTGCCATCCAGCTCTCCGTCGCACACACCCTGACACTGGATAAGATCCTCTCCACGAGCGGGAATGGCGGAGCCGGCGGCAGCACGGGGGGCGGCGGGGGTGGAGGCAGCGGCGGCCAGGTGGTGATGGAAGCCTTTCAGCTGAATCTCACCGCCGCCGCTCGCATCACCGCCAATGGAGGCGGTGGTGCCGAGGGCGGAACGACCACCAGCAATACGGGGAGCGCTGGAACCAACGGCAGTCAGGATTCAAGGACTCCTGCCAATGGTGGAACCGGCAGCAATACCACCGGAGGTGCTGGCGGTGCCGGCGGCGCTGGGACGGTGCCCCCCGTCAAGGGCACGGATGGAACCCGGGATGGCTGGGGGACCGAGGGGTCTGGCGGTGGCGGTGGCGGCAGCGCCGGCTACATCCACCTGCGCAGCGTCCAACCCTGCGCGCTGGCCGTCGGGCATGTCATCAGCCCCCCGGCCACCACCTCCTGCACGCAGCCCTGACCTATCCCCTACTCCGGGAAGTGTTGGGTACAGTGCGGCGCCATGAATCGGCTCTGCCTGCTGGGTTGTGTGCTGTTGCTCGCTGCCTGTCGGGAGAAGGCTCCCGACGAAGGCGCCATCCGCGTGTCCGTGAAGTACGGCACCTTCAAGCCCGCGTGCGTGCGCGTGGAGGCGAAGGACGCGAACGGGCACCAGGAAGCCACGGACATCCTCTCCAGTGAGTTCAAGAACGCGGAGAAGAACGAGGTCCTGGTCGCGGTGCGCCGCAAGGCGGACTGGGACGCGACGCTGGACCTCACGGTGTCGTCGTACGCGGAGGCTGACGGCGACCGGTGCTCGGGTGAGGCGGTGGAGCGGTTCACGAACGCCGCGCTCACGATCGTCCCCAAGGAGTACACGCGCTTCGACGTGGAGCTGAAGGCGGTGGACGCTGACGGTGACGGCTCTCCTTCCGGCATCGAATGGGCGGGCACTTCCGACTGCGACGAAACGAAGGGGGACGTCCGCCCGGGCGCCGTGGAGAAGTGCGACACGACCATCGACTACGACTGTGATGGGAAGTTCGCGTGCGAGGACTTCGACTGCTCGGCGAAGACGTGCACGGACGGAGACCTGTGCAACACGGACAAGCGGTGCATTGGCGTGGGGACGTCGGCGCAGTGCGGAGGTGGCACGCCCAAGTGCACGCAGTCCGCGGGCCAATGTCAGCCGACGGTGACGTGTGAGGCCGCCACGGGCCTGTGCATTGACGGGAACGTGCAGGTCGGCGCGGCCTGCGACCCCGGGAACCCGTGCATGACCGATGGCCGCTGTACGGCCGACAAGCAGTGCGAGGGGACCTTGAAGACGTGCACCACGCCGACGAGCCCCGATTGCCAGGAGTCCACGGGCACCTGCAACCCGACCAACGGCACCTGTGTGTACGACCCCAAGCCGGTCACCACGTCCTGCGAGGACGGCAACGTCTGCCATGAGCCGGGCTTCTGCGATGGCAATGGCACGTGCATCGGCACGGACACGCCGTGCCCTCCCGTGGAGTGCAAGACCGCCGCGGGCTGCACGGCGAACAACTCCTGCATCTATTCGGGGGACCCGGCCCAGCTCAACCTGCCCTGCAGCCTGGACGGGTCCGGAACGCCACGCGTGTGCACCGCGACGGGCCAGTGTGTCGCGTTCCCGTACACGCCCAGCAACTTCGATCCGAACGGCATTCCTGGCGGTGAGCTTGGCGAACTGAGGACCACCGGCGCGGTGGTGTTCGACACGGACGCCGAGTCCTGGACGCCCTCGAACGTCGGCCCCGATACCAGTCAGCTCACCCTCAAGACCGTGCCCCAGGGCGGAGGAGCACCCGACATCCTGCTCATCCCGGTGCGGACCCTGGCCCTGGGCGGCGAACTACGCATCGTGGGCAGCCGTCCGGTCATCCTCGCGGTGTATGGGGATGCGACGCTGGACCACGACATCCTGGCCAGCGGGCGCATCGTGAATGGCGCACCGGCCCCTGGAGCCGGCGGCAATCAGCAGTGTTCTTCATCACAGGGCAAGACCGGGACGTTCAGCGGGAGCCAGGGTGGCGGTGGGGGTGGTGCTGGCGGTGCGACGGCTGGAACGAATGGCGGAGATGGCTTCAACGCCAGCAACTCGCGGGGCGCCGCGGGCCTGCAGCAACCCTTGGTCTTCACGCCACTCCTCGGTGGATGCGCGGGGGGCCCTGGTGGAGGCTCGGGCAACGCGGCCGGCGGACTTGGCGGTGCGGGTGGTGGCGCCTTCCAGATTTCGGTCGCCAGGACACTGACCGTCGGCAAGGCCCTCTCCGTGAGCGGCGGCGGTGGTTTGGGCGGTAAGGCGAGCGCTTCACCCGCCCATTCGGCGGGAGGTGGCGGCGGAGGGAGCGGAGGCCGCATCGCGCTGGAAGCCTTCCAGGTGAACCTGACGTCCACCGCGCGACTCACCGCCAATGGCGGTGGTGGTGGAGAGGGTGCTGGCGCAGGAACCCTCGCCGCGAATCCTGGGGAGAATGGCGCGAGTGGTAGCGAGGACAGCGACAGCAGCGCCAACGGCGGCGCGGGTTCTGCCACCACGGGTGGCAACGGTGGCTCGGGTGGCACCTCCAGCCTCCCCTCCCCTGGCAATAACGGAACAACGGTCGTGTTGGGTAACGGCGGTGGCGGCGGTGGCGGTGGCGCCGCGGGCTCCATCTATCTGCGCAGCGTCCGGAGCTGCACCCAGGCGTCCGGTCATGTGATCAGCCCCGCCTCGACAGGAGGCTGCCAGCCTCTCTGACGCACGCTTCCTCCTGGAATTCCAGCAACAGCGGGCGAGTGAGTACAGTGCGGCACCATGCGTCTGTTCTGTCTATTGACCTGCATGGTGCTGCTCTCCGCCTGCCGCATGAAGGACCCCGCCGAGGGCGTCCTTCGCGTGACGGTGAAGTACGTCTCCCAGGAACCCCGCTGCGTACGCGTGGAGGTGGGAGACGGCGTCCACCTGGCGAAGGCAGACGTCCCCTCCGGTGAGTTCCAGGACAAGGAGTTTCGGCTCGCAATGGTCCGCAAGCCGGACTGGAACCGGCTGATGAACCTCACGGTGACTTCGTTCAGCGCCGTCAGCGGCACGCAATGCGCGGGAACGGTCGTGGAGGTTCGCCACAATCCCTCGCTGGACGTGGCCCCGGGGACTTCCGCCGACTGGAGCGTGACGCTGCGGGCGACGGACGCGGATGGCGATGGCTACTTCGCCGAGGCCCCCGGATCGGAGCGGCCCGACTGCGACGATTCGAACTCCAACGCCCATCCCGGCGCGACGGAACCCTGTGGCTCGCTGGCGGACTTGAATTGCAACCAGCGGGTGGGCTGCCAGGAGGCGAACTGCGCGGGCCAGTCATGCGACGACGGCAACGCCTGCACCACGGGGGACCACTGTGAGGGTTCCGGCCTGGAGGCAAGATGTCTGCCTTCGCAGACGACGACGTGCTCCCAGCCCACGGGCACCTGTGACACACCCCAGGCATGCAACCCCTCCTCCGGACTCTGTGAGGCAGTGGGTTCCACGGCCGGCAAGAGCTGCGACGATGGGAACGCCTGTACGGTTGCGGACACGTGCGGGGACAACGGGACGTGCGCAGGTACGGAGCGCACGTGCACCACCTTGGCTCAGTGCATGGAGGCGCAGGGCACCTGCAACGCGCGGACGGGCGCCTGTGACTTCACGCCACTCCCCAACATGACGGCATGCCAGGACGCGCGGATGTGCACCACGGCGGACCAATGTGATGGGAACGGGAACTGCGTGGGCTTTCCCAACGCCTGCGTCCCACCTCCATGCCACCGCGTGAAGCAGCAATGCACGACGAGCACCGAGTGTGAGTACGAAGTGGACCTCAACGGGGCCTGTACGACGTCAGGTGGAGCTCCCGGCGTGTGCCTGGCGACAGCCGAGTGCAGCGCTTTCCCCTATCAGCCCTACAACTTCGATCCGAATACCATCGCGGGCGCGAACATCGGTGAGATCAGGACCAGCGGAGACATCACCTTCGACACCGCCGGCCTGATCTGGAACCCCTCCAGTGCCATCTCCACCGCGGCATCGCTCAGGATCGTGTCAATGCCGCAAGCGAACGGGAATCCGCCCGTGCTGCTCATTCCGGTGAAGAAACTCGAGCTGAACGGGACCCTGCGAATCACTGGCCCCTCTCCCGTCATCCTCGCGGTCTATGGCGACGTGAACCTCAGCCAGTCCATCCTGGCCTCGGGCAGCATCACGAATCCCACCACGGCCTGCGGCACCTCCCAGGGAGGGACCGGCACGTACAGCGGCAAGAGTGGCGGGGGCGGTGGCGGCGCTGGCAATGGCAATGGCACGTCCGGGGTGGAAGGAGGCAAGAGCTACAACAGTCAAAGCCATGGCAGCGCAGGGACTTCCCGGCCCACCAGCCCCGAGCCCCTTCTGGGAGGCTGCCCGGGTGGCAACGGTGGCGGCAACGGTTCCGCCACTCCCGGCACGGGTGGAGCCGGTGGCGGCGCCATTCAGTTGTCGGTCGCGCGCAACCTGACGATTTCGAAGGCTATCGGCGCAAGCGGGTTTGGTGGCCAGAAAGGCATCGGAGGGGGCGGTGGCGGTGGTGGCAGTGGCGGCCGAGTGGTTCTCGAAGCCTTCCAACTGACGCTCAATGTGAGTGCCAGCGTCACCGCCAATGGCGGCGGTGGTGGCGAGGGGGGCAACAGCAGCAACAATGACGGCGTGAGCGGAGCCAATGGCAGCGAAGACTCCGCGAATCCGGCCGCTGGCGGTACCGGGGGGAACACCACGGGAGGCGACGGCGGCGCAGGGGGAACCGGCACGGCGGCGCCCCGCAAGGGCGCGGACGGAAGCAGGGATGCCTTCGGAACCGATGGCGGCGGCGGCGGCGGCGGAGGCGCCGCGGGCCTCATCCACCTGCGCAGCGTCCAGTCATGTGTCATTAACGCCTCATCCGTGATCAGTCCCGCACCCACGGGTGGCTGCGCACTCCCCTGACCCACCCGGACAGCAACCAGCCCAGCAACCCCCATTGTGAAGTTTCACACACTTGATGTGAAATCATGTACGGTATGTTTCGCCTGTCGCACGACGCGCGGGCGAAACACATCTCAGGGGGAATCACACCATATGAATGGCAAGCAATTGCTGCGTCGCAGCGCGGTCGTGGGCTTTGGCTTCTTCGCGCTGATGGGCTGTGGGGGCCCGGACGCCGTGATCCAGGAGCCGGAGCTTGGCAACGTCGAGCAGGGCATCAACGTCGCCACCAACGGCAGCTTCGAGAACAACAACATCGGCAATTTCAACTACGTGATCCTCAACCCCGGGAGCACGGCGCTGCCGGGTTGGACCATCACCGGCGGCATCAAGGTGATGAAGAGCACGTACAAGGCGGCGCAGAGCGGCATCCAGTCCATCGACCTCAACGGTCTGGGCGCGGGCTCCCTGTACCAGGACGTGCCCACCGTCGTCGGCGCCGGCTACACGGTGTCCTTCTACGTGTCCAACAGCCCCACCTGCACCACCGTGTCCCGGTCGGCCACCCTCAACTACGGCCCGAGCACCGCCAGCTTCTCCAACAGCTCCGGCACGTGGTCGACCTTCCCGCGCACCTACGTGTTCAACGCCACCAGCACCGTCTCGCGGATCGAGCTCATCAGCACCTCCGGTGGCGTCGGCTGTGGCCTGGCCATCGACAACCTCCAGGTGAACGGGCCGTGATGCACGCGGTCCGCTGACCCATTCCGCATGCGGTCGCCTGGCCGCTCTCCAGGCGCCCGCCGTTCATCGACGCACGTTTCGCCGGAGGCTCCTCCCGTCACACTGGCCATTGGATGGAGAAACCTCGAAGTTCCATGCCCCAGCAGTGGCCTCCCTTCTTGAAGGCGCGCCTGGGCGTGGAGGCACATGGGCGCGGTGGACGACATCCTGCGAGGCGGCGGCGCGTGTGGCGCCCTGCTTCGCCAGGTGGACTGGGCGAAGACGTCCCTGGGCCCGGTGGAGACGTGGCCCCAGTCGCTGCGCACGGCCGTCGGCATCGTGCTCGCGTCCGACTATCCGCTCTACGTCGCGTGGGGTCCGGAGTTCGTCCAGTTCTACAACGACGCGTACCGGCCCATCTGCGGACGCACGAAGCACCCCGCCGCCCTGGGACAGGCCGCGGGCGTCACCTGGCCGGAGGTCTGGCACATGCTGGGCCCCGGCTGGGAGCGCATGCGCCGGACGGGCGAGGCCATCTTCGTCAATGACCTGATGATGCCGCTCGACCGCAACGGCTTCGTCGAGGAGTGCTACTTCACCTACAGCCATTCGCCCGTGCGCGACGAGTCCGGCGACGTGGCGGGCATCTTCGCGGCGCTCAAGGAGACCACCGGACAGGTGGTGGGCACGCGGCGGCTGGACACGCTGCGCGAACTGGGGGCCTCCACCGCGGACCGGACCACCACGGACGACGCCTGCCGCGAAGCCATGCGCGTCATCACCGCGGCGCCGCTCGACGTGCCCTTCGCCCTGCTCTACCTGGTGGATGACACCACCGGCACCGCGCGGCTCGTTGGGACGAGCGGGCTCGCGGCGGGGGATGCACTCGCTCCCGAATCAACGCGCCTCCCGGACGGCACGGGCGAGGCGAGCGCGGACTGGCCGCTGGGCGCCGCCGCGAGCACCGGCGCGGCCTTCCTCTGGGAGAAGCTGCCCGGAGCGTCAGGCACCGTCGCGGTGGGGCCGTGGCCGGAGGGAACGGCCTCCGCGTGGGTGCAGCCCCTGCCGCGCGTGGGGCATGCACGGCCCGCCGGCTTCCTGGTGATGGGACTGAGCCGCCGGCTGGCGCTCGATGAGAAGTACCGGGGCTTCCTGGAGCTGCTGGCCCGGGGCGTGACGACAGCCATCTCCCAGGCCCGCGCTCGCGAGGAGGAGCGCCGCCGCGCCGAGGCGCTGGCCGCGTTGGACCGCGCGAAGACGGACTTCTTCAGCAACGTGAGCCACGAGTTCCGCACGCCGCTGGCGCTGATGCTGGGGCCGGTGGAGGACGGCCTCCAGGATCCGCTGGAGCCGCTCGGTCCCCGGCAGCTCGAACGGCAGCGGACGGTGCACCGCAACGGCCTGCGGCTGCTCAAGCTCGTCAACACGCTGCTGGAGTTCTCCCGCATCGAAGCGGGCCGCCTGCACGCGACCGCGGTGCCCACCGACCTCGCCGCGCTCACCCGCGGGCTCACCAGCGGCTTCCGCTCCACCGTGGAGCGCGCGGGCCTGACGCTCGACGTGGACTGTCCCCCGCTGCCGCACCCCGTGAAGGTGGATCCGGATCAGTGGGAGAAGATCGTCCTCAACCTCATCTCCAACGCGTTCAAGTTCACGCACCAGGGCGGCATCCACGTGAGCCTGCGCCTGCGGGGAACACAGGCGGTGTTGCGCGTGGCGGACACCGGCACGGGCATCTCGCCGGAGGAGCTGCCGCGCATCTTCGACCGCTTCCACCGCGTGCAGGGCGCGCGGGGACGCAGCTACGAAGGCAGCGGTATCGGGCTCGCGCTGGTGCGGGAGCTGGTTCGGCTGCATGGCGGCGAAGTGCAGGCGGAGAGCCGCCCAGGCCAGGGCAGCACCTTCACGGTGACGCTGCCCGCGGAGGCGTCCTCCCAGGCCGACGCTCCACGGGAGACGACGGCGTCCACGCCCACGCGCGCTCCGACGAGCGCGACCGCCGCGGCGTTCCTGGAGGAGGCCTCCGGCTGGTTGGGGCCGGAGGGCACCCCGGCCATGCTCGCGGTCGCCGCGGCCCCCGCGCCCCTCATGAGGACCGTGGGCGGCCACGTCCTGTTCGCGGACGACAACGCGGACATGCGCGCGTACCTGCATTCGTTGCTCGCGGACCGCTTCGAGGTGACGCTCGCGGCGAACGGGCTGGAGGCGCTGGAGTCCTGCCGGGCCCGGATGCCGGACCTCGTCATCAGCGACGTGATGATGCCGGAGCTGGATGGCTTCGGGCTCCTGCGGCGGCTGCGCGAGGACCCGGCGACGGCGCACGTGCCCGTCATCCTGCTGTCCGCGCGCGCCGGCGAGGAGGCCACGGTGGAGGGCCTGCGCATGGGCGCCACCGACTACCTGGTGAAGCCGTTCTCCGCGCGGGAGCTGCTGGCGCGCGTGGAGGGCAACCTCGCGGCGGCGCGGGCGCGCCGGGAGCAGCGCCAGGCGGAGCGGGAGCGCGAGAAGCTGATCGCGGTGGTGGAGCAGTCCTCGGACCTCATCGGCATTGGCGCGCCGGACGGACGGGCGCTGTTCGTCAACGAGGCGGGCCAGCGGATGCTGGGGCTGGAGGGGCCGGAGGAGGTGCGGAGCACGCACCTGCTCAACTACTTCCTGGAGGAGGACCGCCCCTACGTGCGCGACGTCATCCTGCCCAGGCTGCGCGAGCACGGGCGCTGGGACGGCGAGTTCCGCCTCCGCCACTTCCGCACCGGGGCGGCGGTGCCCGTGCACTACAACTTCTTCATGCTGCGCGATGCCGCGACGGGCGAGGACATCGGCATCGCCACGGTGAGCCGGGACATCAGTGAACGCCACCGGCGCGAGGCGGAGGCGCGGGAGCAGCGGGAGTTCGAACAGCAGCTCATCGGCATCGTCAGCCACGACCTGCGCAATCCGCTCAACGCCATCCTCCTGTCGGCGAACGCCCTGCTCCAGCGCGATGACCTGGGGGAGCGCGCGACGAAGAACACCGGCCGCATCATCAGCAGCGCCGAGCGCGCGAACCGCCTCATCCGCGACCTGCTGGACGTGACCCAGGCGAGGCTGGGCGGAGGGCTGCCGGTGCACCGCCGCCGCATGGACTTCCACGAGGTCACGCGCCAGGCGCTGGAGGAGGTCCAGGTGGCGTTCCCGGAGCGGCAGGTGGTCCTGGACCAACAGGGCGACGGCCTGGGCTCGTGGGACGAGGAGCGGCTGGGCCAGGTGGTGCAGAACCTGGTCACCAACGCCCTCCGCTACAGCGAGCCCGGCTCCACGGTGCGGATGTCCACGCGCGAGGAGGGGGACGACCTGGTGCTGGAGGTCCACAACCGGGGCCGCCCCATCCCACCGGAGATGCTGCCCACCCTCTTCCAGGCCATGCGGCGCGGCCACCATGACGAAGGCCGGTCCTCGCGCAGCGTGGGGCTGGGGCTCTACATCGTGCAGCAGGTGGCGCGCGCGCACGGAGGCCACGTGAGCGCGACCTCCAGCGAAGAGGCCGGAACGACGTTCACGGTCCGCCTGCCGAGAGAAGCGCCCCCCGCCTACGACACCGTGTCCTGAGGCCCTATTCGTCCGCCCGGAGCGCGATGGCGGGAGTCACGCGCAGCGCGCGGCGTGCGGGCAGCCAGCTGGCCACGAGCGCCACCGCGCCCAGCAGCAGGGGCACGCCTCCGAACGTCAGGGCGTCCAGCGCGCCCACGCCGTAGAGCATCCCCGCGAGGCCGCGCGCGAGCACCGCCGCCCCCACGAGCCCCACCCCCACGCCGATCGCCGCCAGCCGCAGCCCCTGCCCCACCACCAGCCACAGCACCTGCCGGTCCGTCGCGCCCAGCGCCATGCGGATGCCCAGTTCGCGCGTGCGCTGGCTCACCGTGTACGCCAGCACGCCGTACAGCCCTACGCCCGCCAACGTCAGCGCGAGCACCGCCATGGCCGTGAGCAGGCCGCCCATCACCCGCGTGCGGCCCAGGCTCTCCTCCACCACGGCCTCCAGGCCGCGCACCTGGACGAGCGGCAGGTCCGGATCCACCGCGCGAAGCTGTTCGCGCAGCGCGGGCAGCAGCGCCTGCGCGTCACGGGTCGCGCGCACGGCGAGGACCATGAACAGGCCCTCGAATTGATCCATGGGCAGGTACACCTCCGCGCGCGGCTCCTCCGCGAGGCTCGCGTGGTGCACGTCGCCCACCACGCCCACCACCTCCCGGAACGGCTCGCCGTCGAGCGTCAGCCGCGCGCGCTGGCCCAACGCGGAGCCCTTCGACAGGAAGCGCCGCGCGAAGGTCTCGTTGACCACCATCACCGGCGCCGCGCCCGCGCCGTCCGCGGCGCTCACGTCACGCCCCTCCTTCAGCGGGATGCGCAGCGTGGCGAAGTAGCCGTCGCTCACCGCGCGGAAGTTGACCGCTTCGCGCGCCTGGGCCTCCGCCTCCGTCTCACCGGGCAGCACCACCGCGCTGATGCCGTTGCGGTTCCACAGCGGCAGCGTGCTGGCCAGTCCCGCGGCCTGCACCGACGGCAACGCCCGCACCCGCGCCAACAGCTCCGCGCTCACCTGCCTCCGTCTCGTGTCATCCCGCCCGTAGGCCTCGCGTGGAAAGGACAGGTCCATCGCGCTGACGCCTCGCGGGTCGAAGCCCGGCGCCACGGTGTGCAGCGCATGGAGCGTGCGCAGCATCAGGCCCGCGCCCACCAGCGGCACGAGCGCCAGCGCGACCTGCGCCACCACCAGCACGGCGCGCGCCCGCATCGGCCCGGTCGCGCCCTTCCCTCCGCGAAGCCCTCCGAGCGCTCCCTTCGCCTCCGCGCGGGATGCACGCAGCGCGGGCACCAGGCCGAAGAGGACGCTGGTCGTCAGGGACAGGCCCGCCGCGATGGCGAGCACGTGCGGCTCCAGCCGGAGCTCCTCCGGCGACACCACCTCCCCGGGGACGAACACCCGCAGGAGGTCCATCCCCCACAGCGCCAGCAGCAGGCCCACCGCGCCGCCCATCAGGGCCAGCACCGCGCTCTCCACCAGGAACTGCCGCACCAGCTGTCCCCGGCTCGCGCCCAGCGCCGCGCGCACCGCCACCTCGCGCTCGCGGGCACTGGCGCGCGCGAGCAGCAGGTTCGCCACGTTTGCGCACGCCACGCACAGCACCAATGCCATCACTCCGGCCAGCAGCCACAGCTGCTCGCGCGAGGTCTCCACCACCTGCTCATGCAACGGCACCAGCCGAACCCCGGGCGCCGCTTCATTCCCGCCCAGCGTCGCGGCCCAGGTGCGCGAGTGTTCCTCCAGCTCCGCGCGGGCGCGCTCCAGCGGGACACCCGGCCGCAACCGGCCCACGCCACGCAGGTAGAGCTCCTCCGAAGCCTGACCCGGGGGCGCGGGTGTCAGGGGCTTCCACAGGTCCACGCCCGGCCAGAAGCGGAACGACGCGGGCAGCACGCCCTGGACGACGTGGGGCGCGCCATCCAGCGTGAGCGTCTGTCCCACCACGTCCGCGCGTCCACCGAAGTGGCTCCGCCAGAAGGCGTGGGACACGAGCACGCTCCGGTCGCGCCCGGGCACCTGGGACTCCGGCCCGAAGTCCTGTCCACGCTCGGGCCGCACGCCCAGCAGGGACAGCAGGCCCGGGGTCGCGAGCCCCGCGCGCACCCGCTGCGCCGCGCTCGGACCGGTCAGCGTCTGGTCCATGGCGGTGACGCCCTCGATGGCCTGGAACGCGCCCAGGCGCTCGCGCCACGCCTGGAGGTACGAGTACGCCACACCGCCCCGCTCACGCTGCGGCGTGGATTGGTAGAGGCGCAGCAGCTCCTGGGGTTCGGGGTACGGCAGGGGCTTGAGCAGCACCTGGTACACGAGGCTGAAGACCGCGGTGGTGGCCCCGATGGCGAGCGCGAGCGTGGCCACCACCACCGAGGTGAACACGGGCTCGCGGCGCATCCGGCGCAGCGACAGGCGGACGTCTTGGAGGAGCTGGGACATGGTGTCGGTCCGGGGCGGGCTGCAACTCTAGCGCCACGGCCGCCTGGCGGGCCGGAGGGCCCAGGGGACGGACGCGCGGTGTCCGCTCGTGGCACGTGGCGTCCCGCAAGCGGACAGCGGCCTTCTTTTCGGAAGGCAGGTGCGAGTGCTGGCGATATGGATCGCTCATGCGAAATGCACTGATGGCGGCATCGTTCCTGGCCCTCGCGGGCTGTTCCCACTCGACGCCCACGGCTCCGGCGGCCTCCACCCAGACGCAGGTGGCGTCCGTGTCCGCACAGGCGCTGGTGGACGCGCCGGACCGCACGGAGGCGGACCGCAAGCTGGACGCGGGCCGGCATCCGGCCGCCCTGCTGGAGTTCGTGGGCGCGAAGCCCGGCATGCACGTGGCGGAGCTGATGGCGGGCGGCGGCTACACCACGGAGCTGCTGGCGCGCGCGGTGGGGCCCGAGGGCAAGGTGTACGGCGAGAATCCCAGCATCGTGCTGGAGAAGTTCGCGGCGAAGCCGTGGCAGGAGCGGCTGGCGCGGCCGGTGAACCAGAACGTGGTGCGCCTGGACCGCGAGCTGGACGCGCCCTTCCCGCCCGAGCTGAACGGCACGCTGGACGCGGTGGTGAGCCACATCATCTACCACGACGCGGGATGGCTGGGCGTGGACCGGGCGAAGATGAACGCGGCGGTGTTCCAGGCGCTCAAGCCGGGCGGCGTGTACGTCATCCTCGACTCCAGCGGGAAGCCGGGCACGGGCATCACGGAAGGCCAGACGCTGCACCGCATCGACGAGCAGCTGGTGCGTGACGAGGTGCAGGCCGCGGGCTTCCAGTTCCAGGAGGAGAGCAAGGTCTGGCGCAACCCGGAGGACACGCGCGACTGGAACTCCAGTCCGGGCGCCGCGGGCGAGCGCCGGGGCACGAGCGACCGGTTCGCGTTCAAGTTCGTCAAGCCGTAGGACGGAGCCGCGCGCATGGCCTCTCACAAGTTCAAGGCGAAGCTCGTAGTGGCCAACGACATGGGAGGCCGGTTCGTGCGCTGTCCCTTCGACAGCCGCGAGGCCTACGGCGAAGCCCGGCCGCCCGTGGTGGGAACCGTCAACGGGCAGCCCTTCCGGAGCCGGTTGATGGTGTACGGCGGCATCACCTACCTGGGCTTCACCAAGGAGGTGCGCGAGGCCGCGGGCGTCGAGGACGGCGCGACGCTGAGCATCACGCTGGAGCGGGACACGGCACCTCGGGAGATCGAGGTGCCGGAGGATCTCCAGCGCGCGCTGGACGCGGAGCCCGCGCTGCGGGACGTGTTCACGAACCTGGCGTTCACGCACCGCAAGGAGTTCGTGAAGGCGCTCACCGAGGCCAAGAAAGAGGAGACCCGCGCGCGCCGCCTGGCGCAGACGCTGGAGAAGCTGCGCGCAAAGGTGGTGAAGCCGTGACCCTCACGCCTTGCCAGGCCCGGGCGACCTTCATGAACATGCGGGTCGCGACACGACTGATTGTCGTGTTCGGGCTCAGCACGAGCTGCGCGACCGCCACTCACCAAGCCCCAAGCCGGAACGCGAATGCCTTCCTCGCCCAAGCGACGGATGCATGCCGTCCAGGGGATCCATCTACGGTGTGCTGCTGGAAGAAGTTTCGGAGTGCCGAAAGCTGTGGGCTGACAGCAACGGAGGCAGCCGAAACCGCCACGTTGATCGAGGCAACGCGTCAGGCACAGAAAGCAACGAGTGCCGAATCGGACGACGCATCCGATGACGGATGGAGACAGCACTGCATAGACACCTACACCTTGTGCGCGGGGCAGAAGAAGCCGCGATGGACAGGTGACTGCAGTGCATGCATGGAACGCTGCAAAGGCCAACATGCATGGCCTTTCGAGCTGTGCCATCAGGGGCCTGGAGGGCGAGGATGAATCCTGGCGATTGGGATCGAGTCCGGTTTCTAGCAGGCCAGCTCTCGGATGATGGCGAGCTTCCAGTGACGGAGGAAGTGCGCGAACTGCTGCTTCGCGTCGCGCCAGACGTGGCACTCACACCAGAAGAAGCGCGGCGGGCATTGAACGCCCCCAACACAGCCGCGGCGCTCTTGCGAGAAATGCATCACCGCATTCGGGATGGGTCACGCCGACTGTCACGAGCCCTCGTGGAGTCACACAAGCTCAAGCAGACAGGAGACTTCGCCGCGGCGCGAGAGGTCCTCAACCGCGCAGCCGCCGTGGAGATCGTCCCATTCTACCAAGAACAGGTTCGGATCGCGCTCGACCACGTCGACGCGCCTGAAGACGATAATCAAACCGATTCAGACGCCTGACCTCTCACTTTCACGCAACGCGCGGTGAAGTAGACTCGGGAGCGAACCGGCTCGGAGGTGCCCGAAGACATGGTCCCCAGGTGGCTTCGACTGGAAGAGGAAACGACCCTGTGGCGGGCAGTGCCCATCGTGGCGCTGCTGCTGCTCCTGGTCGCGGTGGTGTCCTTCGCCCCGTTTCCCCAAGCGCTGCTGGGTTACAGGCGAAGCCCGCTCGCGGCCGAGGCGGGGCTGTCCTTCGTCCTGGCCATCGCGGCCATCCTGTCGCGGGCACTCAAGCCGAGCCGGCTGCTGTCGGTGCTCTCATGGCTCCTGGCCGTACCGGTGTTCCTCTTGATGCTCCTGGCGACGGCGGTGGCTTTCGGCCCGTTTGCCCTGGTGCTGCTGGATTACCCGCTCGTGATCGTGGCGGGGCTGTTCTTCGCCCTGGCCGTCCTGGAGATCTTGTCACGGGCGTCCAAGCCGAACCGGCGGTTGTCGGTGCTCGCACTGCTCCTGGCCGCACCGGTGTGCTTCTTCTTCTCTGGCACGGCATACCAGCTGCGCGGGCTGTACCGGCTTCATGCCGTGGCGGACGAAGCCTGCCGCGCCGCTCGCGAGAATGCCCAGCCGACGTCCGATGACGCCTTCGAGCATGCCGTCCGGCTCGCGAAGCTGTCGCCCTCACAGAGCGCCTCCATGGTGCTGAGCTGCAACAGCCAGTTCGATCGGGTCTACATCACCAATGGCTTCGACCCGGTGTGGGGGATCTCCGACGACGGGGTCCTGCACTGAGCCCTCGATGGAACGCCAGGAGAATGAAGTAGCATCCGCCCCGATGAGTGCTCCCCGTCCAGCGCCTTCCGCCCACGCCCACGCCCAATCCCAACAGAAGACACGCCTCCTCGCCTGTGGTGCGTCGGCCCTGCTCTTCGTGCTCGCCTGCGCGACGCCCGCGATGACCGTGTTCAACTCGAACAAGCGTGACGAGGAACAGATGTGGGGCATGGTGCTGCTGCTCATGGGCTGGCTGGGGGTGTTCACCCTGCAGTTCGGCTGGTTCGCGAACCCCCTGCTGTGCCTGGCCTTCGTCCTGCTCCTCGTGGGTGCGGACCGGAAGGCGCTCTGGGTCGGCGGCGCGGCGTGCGTCCTCGGACTGTCGTCGCTCACCTGGTACGTGAACCCCATCCCCGCGGATGAAAGCGGCGGGGACCGCTACCTGGAACTGCTCTACCCCTCCATTGGCTTCATCTTCTGGCTGGGCAGCATGCTGGTGATCCCTCTCACGGCCCATCACCTCTCGCAGCAGGAGGCGGAGGCCAAGCTTCAGGTGCCCCCGTCGTCCGAGCCGAACGCCTGACCTCTCACCGCCGTGAGCAGCAGGTCGTACTTGCCCCCCAGGAACGTGCGGAAGCCGTGCTGGTGCAGGTAGCGGCGGTAGAAGGACAGGTCCTTCACCAGCAGCGACAGGTCCGGCTCGCGAAGGTTGCGCACGCGCGCGCCGTACACGACCTCTCCGTCGCGGAAGCGTGAGTTGGGGAAGCCCAGCACCAGTGAGGCCTTGGGCTCCAGGTGCTCCTGCACCAGCGTGCGCAAGAGCGCCCGGTCATCCACGCCCGGGCTCTGCAACGTGCCCACCGACACCACCACGTCGAAGCGGCCCAGGTCCGAGGGCAGCGCGTTCAGGTCCGCCTGAATGAACGCATGGCGCGGATCCGGAAACGCCGCCCGTGCCTCCAACAGTGCGCTCGCGCTGTGGTCCACGCCGACGAAGCGGATGCCCTCCACCTCCGCGAACGCGGCCAGCTCATCGCCCCGGTTGACGCCCAGGTCCAGGAGCCTCGCGCCCGGTGGCAGCGCCAGCCGCCCCACCGCCTCCAGCCAGGGAAGCAGGAAGCCCGCGTCCTCGAACTTCCGCACGCGCGCGAAGTCGGACGCCGCGCCATAGCGCTCCTGGGGCGCCTCTGTCCGCGCCCCGCCTCCCGCGTGCCACGAAGCCTCCGAACCCAGCGGCTCGAACGTGAGCCGCACGTGCGTCGCGTCCACCCCGCGAGGCGTGCGCAGACGGCATGACAGCCCCTCCGCCAGGTCGCACCAGCTCCGCAGCGGCCGGTGCACGAGCCCACCCTCCACACGCTCCCCGGGATAGCGCCCGGGGCCCAGGTCCGGATCCGGCACGTCGATGGACACGGGCCCGGACGACAACAGCGCCTCCAGGTGGCGCAGCACGAGGATCAACGGCTCGGCGTGGAAGCGGCGTGGACTTTCGGCGGAGGGGCGCGACGACATGCGCCGCACCCTACTCCGCGTGGCGACGACCTGGAGGCCATCGTGGACGCGGCCGTCGCGGGCATGGGGCTGGCGTGGCTGCCCTGCTGGCTCACCCAGGACGCCGTGCGCGACAAGCAGCGGGTGCGCGTGCTGACGGACCTCCCGGGGCTCTGCTTCGACATCCACGCGCGCTGGCCCACGTCGCCGCACCTGCCCGTGCGGGTGCGCGTCGCCATCGACGCGCTCGCGGAGAAAGTTCCCGCCTTCGTCAAATGACGGAAGGCGACGCAGCGGCCCGCCGCGCCTGGACCTGTTCCCACACGAACGCGAGGACCAGGAACCCACCGCCCACCGCGCACACGCCCCGCCAGCCCGCGTGGTCCCAGGAGATGGCGGAGAGCGCGGAACCGCAGGCCCCGCCCACGAAGTAGAACATCTTGTAGAGCGTGTTGAGGCGCGTCTGCGCCGTGGGGTGCAGGCGGTACAGCTCCGTCTGGTTGGACACCGTGGCGGCCTGAGCCCCCAGGTCCAGCAGCACCACACCCGCGATGAGCCCGGCCCACAGCGTGCCGAAGACGGCGAAGACGCCGAAGGCCGCCAGCATCGTGACGATGCACGCCCGGACGATCCGCCGCGCGCCAATGCGCTGCGCGTGCCGCCCCGTGACGTTCGCGGCGAGCGCCCCCACCGTCCCGATGAGCCCGAACATGCCCGCCGTGCCCGGCCCCTGGTGGTACGCGTCACTGCTCAGGAAGAACGCCAGCGACGCCCAGAACGCGGAGAGCGCGGCGTACATCAGGGCGCCCGTGAGCGCGATGGCTCGCAGTCCCGGCACGTCCCGCAGCAGCGTCCACAGCGACTGCAGGAGGCGCGGATACGTCAGCCGCGTGGAGGACTCGTAGCGAGGCAGCCCCAGCCGCAGCGTCATCGCCAGGCCCACCATGGTCGCGCCGGCCGCGAAGTACACCCCACGCCAGCCCAGGTGTGTCGCCACGAAGCCGCTGAGCGTGCGGGAGATGAGCACGCCCACCAGCGCGGCGCTGAGCACCACGCCCAGGTTCCTCCCCCGCTCCTCGGGCGAGCTGAGCGCCGCGACAAAGGGGATGAGGATCTGCACCAGCACGGACGTCAGGCCAATGGCCACGCAGGCGGCCAGGAACAGGGGGAACGTGGGCGCCAGGCCCGCCGCGAAGAGCGCCGCCGCCGCGAGCCCCAGCATCGTCACCAGCAGGCCGCGCTTCTCCAGCACGTCGCCCAGCGGCGTGAGCAGCACCAGCCCCGCCACATAGCCCAGCTGCGACGACATGGGCACGGAGCCCACGGCGGAGGCGGACAGGCCGAAGGACTGCGCGATGACGCCCAGGAGCGGCTGGCTGTAATAGACGTTGCCCACCGCGAGCACCGTCGCCATCGTCATCGTCCACAGCAGCCGGCGGTCCATCGGCGCGGCCTGGGGCACGGCGGTGGCGGGGAGCACGGCGGAGGAGGTCTCCATGCGACATGCCTAGCGCTCCCCCATCCATACATCCAATATATCCTGGGTCTGGAATCCAGACCTGGAGCGTATGGACCATGGAGCTGCGCCACCTGCGGTACTTCGTCGCGGTCGCGGAGGAGCTCAGCTTCACCCGCGCCGCGAAGCGGCTGCACATCGCCCAGCCGCCGCTCAGTCAGCAGATCCGCAAGTTCGAAACGGAGCTGGGCGGAGCCCTCTTCGAACGGGAGGCCCGGGCGGTGCGCCTCACGAAGCTGGGACGCGAGCTGCTGCCAGAAGCCCACCAGTTGCTGGAGCGCGCGAAGCGGTTCCAGGAGCACGCGGCACGGCAGGCTCGGGGTGAGCAGGACGTGCTGGTGCTGGGGCTCATCTCGTCGTTCGCGACGCCCCGGTTCGCCATGATGCTTCGGGCCTTCCAGAAGAAGGTGCCAGGGGTCCACATCGAGCTGAGCAACCATCCGTCCGCGTGGCAGCTGGAGGCGTTGGAGCGGGGCACATTGGACGTGGGCATCCTGCGCCCGCGCGAGCGGATGCCTCCGAACGTCGTCTCGCACCTCATCCGGCGGGAGCCCTTCCGGCTGGCGGTGCCCTCACGGCATCCCTTCGCGAAGCGGAAGGCGGTGGCGTGGAAGGACCTGCGGGATGAACCGCTCGTCCTGGTGGAGCCCGGCGTCGCGCCGCCTGACTACTACGCGGCGTTCTTCGACCGGCTCCGCGACGCGGGCGTCGAGCCCGCCGTGCGCCAGTACGCGCAGAACGTCGCGACGAAGATCTGGTTCGTCTCCGCGGGCTTCGGCATCGCGCCCATGCCGCACACGCCCGACACGGAGCACCACTCCGGCGTGGCCTTCATCGACCTGCCGGAGGACGCGCCGGTGACGAACACCGCCATCGCCTGGCGCAAGTCCGGCGGCACGCCCGCCCTGCTCCGGTTCGTCGACTTCGCGCGCGAGTCCTTCGCCACGCACTGAAGCCCTACGACGGCTCGCCGCCCACCGCCCGCCGGATGCCCATCAGCTTGTCGGGGTTGCGCGTGATGTAGAGGGCGACGATGCGGCCGTCCTCGATGCCGAGCGCCGTGGTCTGCAGCGTTCCATCCGACTCCAGCGTGACGAACGCGGGCAGGCCGTTGATGGTGCCCTCGTACACGAGCTGAGACGAGTTCACGCCCGTGCGCCGGACGAACGCCTCGAGCATGCGCACGATCTTCTCCTGGCCGTAGATGGGATTGAGCACCGCCTTCGCCTTGCCGCCCCCGTCCGAATAGAGCACGACGTCCTGGGCCAGCAGCGCCTGGAGCGCGTGCGTGTCACCGCTCCGGGACGCGGCATGGAACGCCGAGGCCAGCTCGTGGCCCTTCGCCTCGGTCACGGGGAAGCGGGGCCGGGCCTCCTGGACGTGGGCCCGCGCCCGGCTGGCGAGCTGGCGGCACGCCGCGGGATCGCGGTCGATGGCCTTCGCCACCTCCTCGAAGTCCATGCCGAACACGTCGTGCAGGAGGAACGCGGCGCGCTCCAGCGGGGACAGGCGCTCCAGGGCCATCATCAGGGTCAGCGTCAAGTCGTCGCCCTCCACTGTCTCGATGATGGGCTCTGGAAGCCAGGTCCCCACGTACTCCTCGCGCCGCACGCGCGCGGACTTCAGGACGTCCAGGCACAGCCGGGTCACCGTGCGGACGAGCACGGCCTCGGCGTCCCGCACGGCGTCGCGGTCCGTCTGGTGCCAACGGAGGTACGCCTCCTGCACCACGTCCTCCGCCTCCGCGACGATGCCCAGCATCCGGTACGCGATGCGGAGCAGGCGGGGGCGGAGCGGGTCGAAGGCGTCCGCGGGGTTCACGTCAGGCGGCTTCACTGCGCGAGGTCACCGGGTGCATGGACCGGAAGCCAACGGAGATCCGGTTCCAGGTGTTGATCATGCCAATCAGGAGGGTCAGGCTCACGATCTCCTCTTCGGTGAAGTGCGGCTTGAGCGCATCGTAGTCCGTATCCGGGGCGTGCGTCTGGGAGACGAGCGTCAGGGTCTCGGTCCAGCCCAGGGCCGCCCGCTCGCGCTCGGTGTACAGCGGCGACTCACGCCAGCCGTCCAGCAGGTAGATGCGCTCCTCGGTCTCCCCGTGCGCGCGGGCGTCGCGGGTGTGCATGTGGATGCAGAAGGCGCAGCCATTGAGCTGCGAAGCGCGGATCTTCACCAACTCCTGGAGGTTCGACTCCAGCCCGAGCGCCGACACCTTCCCGCTGAAGTCCATCATCGACTTGAGGGCTTCCGGCGCGACCGCGAAAGGATTCATCCTGGCCTTCATTGGGAACTCCTTGTTCTGGGTGGCGAAGTGCCTTCCCATCCCCAGGACGAGGCAGCGGGGGCCGCGTGTGACATGGGCATTTTAAATGCCTAAAAAGGTCCCAGGAGGCGCCCGCGGATGAAGACCGTGAACGATGTGGAGACGCTCGAACGCCTGTACGGGGTCCCTGGGAAGTCGTCCGTGCTCAAGGAGGTGGACCACCTCCATCCAGCGTACCGGCCCTTCATCGAGCGCTCGCCGTTCATGGTGCTCGCCACCTCCGGCCCTGAAGGGCTGGATGCCTCGCCCCGGGGGGACCCCGCGGGGTTCGTGGTCATCGAGGACGCGCGCACGCTGCTGCTGCCCGACCGCCGGGGCAACAACCGCATGGACTCGCTGCGGAACATCCTGGCGGATCCGCGCGTCGCGCTGCTGTTCTTCGTCCCGGGCGTGAACGAGACCCTGCGCGTCAACGGCCGGGCGAGCATCGTCATCGAACCGTCCATGCTCGAGCGCTTCACCTTCGAGGGAAAACAGCCCCGCTCCGTGCTGCGCATCACCGTGGAGACGGTCTACTTCCAGTGCAGTCGCGCGTTGATCCGCTCCGGGCTCTGGGACCCGGCCCGGCATGTCACCCGCGCCGAATTCCCAAGCCCCGGCTCCATCCTCGAAGCGCTGAGCCCGGAAGACTTCGACGGCGGCGAGTACGACCGCGAACTGCCAGGCCGGGTGAAGACGACTCTGTACTGAGCCTCAAGCGCCCGCGTCGAACACCGTGGCCTTGCGCACGCGCACCCGGAGCGTCTGACCGGCGCGTACGCCCTCCAGCGCCGGCCCGATGACACGAAGGAACGCATCCCCCACCGGGAAGCGGTACTCCGCCGCATGCCCCAGGAACAACCGAGCGGAGAGCACCAGGGGCGTCCCGGTCTCCCCCAGCTCCAGGTCCTCCGGGCGCACGACCAGCGTCCCCGGCCCGGGCTTCGCGTCCATGGGCAGGTCGAACGCAGTGTCCGTCCCCGCGCAGTGGAAGGTGCCCGCGCGCACCTCGCCCCGCAGCACGTTCGCGCCTCCGACGAAGCCCGCGACGAACGGCGTCGCCGGTTCCCGGTACAGCCGCTCTGGTGTGTCCACCTGTTCGATGACGCCCCGGTTCATCACGGCGATGCGGTCCGACAGGGCCAGGGCTTCGCCCTGATCATGCGTGACGAACACGAGTGTCGTGCCCAGCCGGGCCCGCAGCGCGGCGATCTCCGCGCGCAGCTCCTCACGCAGGGCCGCGTCCAGGTTCGACAGGGGCTCGTCCAACAGCAACACGCGAGGCCCCGCCACCAGCGCCCGCGCGAGCGCCACGCGCTGCAACTGTCCGCCGGACAGCTCGTGCGGCATCCGCGTGGCGAACGGCTCCAGCCGAACCCAGCGCAGGGCTTCGCGCACCCGTGAAGCAATCTCGTGGCGGGGCACCTTCCGGAGCGCCAGGGGATAGGCGACGTTCGCCTCGACGCTGCGATGCGGCCAGATGGCGTAGCTCTGGAACACCATGCCCAGGCCTCGCTTCTCGGGTGGAACACGTACGCCGGGACCGGCGACTACTTCGTCACCCAGGCGGATGATGCCCGCGTCCGGATGCTCCAACCCCGCGAGCATCCGTAGGGTCGTCGTCTTCCCGCAACCGGAAGGGCCCAGCAGGGACACCAGCTCGCCCTGCCCCACTTGAAGGCTCAAGCCGCGCACCACGGGCGTCCCGCCGTAAGCCTTGACCAGTCCCTCCAGGACGATGGCCGCCATCACCGCACCTCCGGCACTCGACGCCGAGCCCACGCGAGCACGGCCTGTCCCGCGACCACCAGCGCCACGAACGCGCACGCGAGCACGGCCGCGGCGGCAGGGTCCGCATAACTCTGCAACTCGAACAGCAAGGTCCCCAGCACCTCGGAGCCCGCGGGCACCAGCAGCACGGACAGGGTGATCTCCGTGGCACACGCGAGGAACGCGAGCACGAACGCCACCGTGAGCGCGGGCCGGAGCAGCGGCAGCGTCGCGTCCACGAACGCACGCACGGGCCCGGCACCGCCGACGCGCGCGGCCTCCGCGAGCGAAGGATCCACCTGGGCCAGGGCCTCGGAGCTGTTGCGTTCGCCGAGCGCCAGGTACTTCCCCACATAACCCACGAGCATCAGCCAAGGCGTGTGCGCCAGGGCCAGCACGAACGCGAAGCGGTCCAGCACCACCAGCCGCCAGTCCCGTGAGAACGCCACCAGCAGAGCGAGCGCCAGCACCGTGCCCGGGACCGCGAAGGGCCACACCGCCAGGGCCTCCACGCCCGCGCCGCCGCGACGGAAGGCCCGCCGCAAGAGCGCCGCCGAAAGCCCCAGCCCCACCACCAAGAGCCCCGCCCCGGCCGCGAGCAACACACTGCGCCCCGTGGCCCGCAGCGTGCGCGCATCCCAAAGCACTCCGGACCAGTGCGACAGCGTCAGCGTGTCCCAGGTCAGCGCCGCGCCAAAGCTGCGTTGCAGAGAAGTAAGCAGGATGGCCGCCAGGGGCAGAACCACCAGGACGCCGCCCACCAGGCCCACCCCGGCGAGCGCCGCCGTCCGCCACGCGCCCAACGCGAGCACCCGAGGAGACACACCCTTCCCCGCGCTCAATCGCACCCGTCCGCTCCGGCCCAACAACCACGTCAGCCCCAGCGCCAGCGGAGTAAGCAGCAGGAGGAACGACGCGAGCACCGACGCCCGCGGCAAACCTTCTTCGCTGCCAAGCAGCACCAGCTCATAGATGCGGGTGGTGAGAACGCGGGTGGGCGGCGACGCCGACACGCCCAGCAGGTACGGCACGCCAAAGGACGACGCTGCCATGAGGAACACCATCACCGCGCCCGACAACAGCGCGGGCAGCACCAGAGGCACGGTGGTGTTCAGCACGGCGCGAAGCGGTGAAGCGCCACACACCCGCGCCGCTTCTTCCAGAGCCGGGTCCACGCGCCGCAGCGCCGCGGCCCCGGCGAGCAGCACCAACGGCAGGCCCGAAAGTCCCTCCACGAACGCGATGCCCGCCGCGCCATAGAGGTCGAACACGTCCGCGCCCAACATGCGGTTCAGGTAGCCAGCACGAGGGCTCGCGAGCGACAGCCACCCCATGCCCCAGATGAATGCGGGGATGGCGGACGGCAGCGTGAACAGCACGGTGAACGCGCCACGCAGGGGCAGGTCCGTGCGGAACAGGAGGAAGGCGAGCGGAGCCCCCAGGCACAGCGCCCACGCCGTCGCCCCCAGGGAGATGCCCAGCGTGTTCACCAGCGCCCCGGACTCCGCCGAGAGCACCGAACCCAGTCCGCCCGTCGCCGCCCCCACGCCCCGCACCAGGAGCGCCACGACCGGAACCACCGCGAAGAGCAGCAGCGGCACCAGCCACAAGGCCAACGCAATCCACCGCCCCCTCATCGCGCGCCCCCATCGAGGGTCGAGCGAATGCGCCCGCAGTGCGCCAGGCCCACGGCAGTGCGCCCCGTCCAATCGGATGAGAAAGAGAGAAGCCCACCGAGGCGCCCCGGCGGCGGAGCACCCCAAAAACCTGTCCGACAGTCGGACAAGTCGGCACCACCGCACGAACCCATCCGACGGTCCGACAAGCCGGAGCCAACACACAAACCTGTCCGACAGTCCGACCGGTTGAGGCCACCGCATGAACCGGTCCGACTGTCCGACAGGTTGGGGACACGGCAAGAACCTGTCGGACAGCCGGACAGGTTGGGGCCGCCGCCTCCTGTCCGACTGTCCGACAGGTTGGAGCCACTGTGCGAACGGGTCCGACTGTCCGACAAGTTGGAGCCACCGTGCGAACGGGTCCGACTGTCCGACAAGTTGGAGCCACCGCGCGAACGGGTCCGACTGTCCGACAAGTTGGAGCCACCGTGCGAACGGGTCCGACTGTCCGACAGGTTGGAGCCACCGTGCGAACGGGTCCGACTGTCCGACAGGTTGGAGCCACCGTGCGAACGGGTCCGACTGTCCGACAGGTTGGAGCCACCGCGCGAACGGGGCCGACTGTCCGACAGGTTTGGACCGCCGCTGCGGTCCCCCTGGGCTGATGCGCCCCCGCGGATGATTCGCATGGGACTGGTCGAGCCCCCCACCAGGGATGGGGGCCCGTCGCGCCATCCGCACCACGGAAACCTGTCGGACAGTTGGACGGGTTGGGGCCGCCGCGTCTTGTCCGACTGTCGGACAGGTTTTGCTCGTGCCGGCCCGGAGGCGGTCTCCCTGGAGGTCCGGGGACGCTGGGCCCGAATCGGCGTTGGCTGCCACGCCGCGTCCCCATGGCGGGTCTCGCGTTCCTGGCTCATCGCGCGAAGGCCTTGCTGAAGGCTTCCTTGATGTCACCGCCGTGCAGCAGCCCCTGCTCCAGCAGCTCCGGCGTCCAGGCCTGGGCGCGGTTCAGCAAACCGTCCACGCCGGGCTCGCCACGCGGGCCGCTCAGGCGCGGATCCACGGCGTGCATATCGCCTTTCTCCACGATGATGCGCTGGCCCTCCGGTGACAGCAGCACATCCACCAGCGCCTTCGCCGCCACCGGATTGCGAGTCGACGCGAACAGCCCCACCGGTCCCGGGATGACCACCGCTCCGTCCTCCGGCCAGATGACCTCGATGGGGCTGCCCTTTGCTTTCGCCGCCAGCGCGTTCTCCAGCAGCAGCACGCCCGCGTCCACCTCGCCGCTCTCCACCTTCTGGAGCACCGCCGCGTTGCCACCCGCCACCACCGCGCCCTTTTCGCGCAGCCCCGCGAAGTACGCATCCCCGCGCCGGGCGTGCAGGAACACCGCCCACGTGAACGCGGTGCCGGACGTGAGTGGATCCCCGATGGCCACCCTTCCCTTCCAGCTCCCATCCACCAGCGCCGCGAATGACTTCGGAGCCTCGCCCGCGCCCGCGCGGTGCACCAGCACCATCGTGGACAGGCGCACCGCCGCGTACCTCGCGTCCAGGTCCACCAGTGTTCGCGGAATGCGCAGCGCGTTCACGGACGCGTAGCGCAGGAACGCGCCTTCCCTCGCCAGCCGCTCGTAGAGGAACGGATCCGACGTCATCAACACGTCCGCTCGCACCGCGCCCGCGGCCCGCTCCGCCTCCAGCCGGCTGGCCACCTTCTCACTGCCCGCCTGATACCAGTGCACCTGCACGCCGGGCAGCCGCTCCTTGAGCAAGGGCTCCAGCGCATCCAGCACGTGCCGGTACATCGACGTGTAGACCCACACTTCGCCTGATGGGGTTGAAGCCTGCGCCACGGCGGCGCCTCCCGACGGCGCGGCGGATTCGATGCGGCACGCGGCCAGGAGGATCAGCGCGAGGAGCGGCCCCACGCGCCGCACAAGGAGAGGGATGCGCATGCGGGTGTCGATTATGCGGCACGCGCCCTCCCTGCACACCTGGTCCGCTGCGGTGGCTCCTGCACATTCGGCCCGCGCGCCCATTGTCCCGGGCGTCACCCGGTCCCAACGTCGGCCTCCCAGACGCTACCTGCTCTCTGGAAGGACGCCCGCGCATGACCCGGAAGGAATTCCTCGCCGCGACGATGTCGCTGATGGTTGCCCCGCCAGTGCTCGGGGCCTCGCCCAGGAAGGCGAAGAACGGGCCCTCCGTGCCCCGCCGCAAGCTGGGCCGCACCGGCCAGGAGGTGTCGTGCATCGGGCTCGGGGGCTTCCACATCGGCAAGCAGAAGGAGGAGTCGGAGAGCATCGCGCTCATCCGCGGCGCGTTGGACCAGGGCATCAACTTCCTGGACAACTGCTGGGACTACAACGACGGCAAGAGCGAGGAGCGCATGGGCAAGGCGCTGCGCGACGGCTACCGCGCCAAGGCCTTCCTGATGACGAAGATCGACGGCCGCGACAAGAAGACCGCCGCGAAGCAGATCGACGAATCCCTCCAGCGCCTCCAGACGGACCACCTGGACCTGCTCCAGCTCCACGAAGTCATCCGTGATAACGACCCCGACCGCGCCTTCGCCGAAGGCGGCGCCATCGAGGCCATGAAGGACGCGCAGAAGGCCGGCAAGGCGCGCTTCCTGGGCTTCACCGGCCACAAGTCCCCGGACATCCACCTGAAGATGCTGGAGACCGCGAAGAATCACGGCTTCCGCTTCGACGCCGTGCAGCTGCCCCTCAACGTGATGGACGCCCACTTCAACAGCTTCGAGAAGCGCGTGCTGCCCGTGCTCGTGAAGGAGGGCATCGGAGTGCTCGCCATGAAGTCCATGGGCGACCCGTTCATCCTGGACAGCAAGACCGTCACCGCGCCCGAGTGCCTCCGCTACAACCTGTCCCTGCCCGTCAGCGTCGTCATCACCGGCATCGATTCGCAGGAGCGCCTACAGCAGGCGTTGACCGCCGCGCGCACCTTCAAGCCCCTGAACGAAAAGGACATCCAGGCCCTGCTCGCCAGGACGAAGGACGCGGCCCAGGACGGCGCCTACGAGAAGTACAAGACGAGCCACCACTTCGACGGAACCGTCCAGAATCCCCAGTGGCTCGGCTGAGGTTGTTCCTGACTTCCTGGCAAGACATGTCAAAACCGGCAAATATGAATGCTCCCCCTTCCCCGGAGCATGCATGCACCGCCCTTTTCGAGCAGGCCTTGTCGCCGCAGGACTCCTGACCACCCTCTCCGGCTGTTCTCCGGAGCCGGAAGCCGCCCCGGTGGAGGCGGAAGGCTACGGGCAGACGCAGCAGGGCGAGCGCTCGTACGACCCGGGCTCGGGGTGGTCGCTGTCATGGCAGGACGACTTCACGGGCACGGCGCTGAACACGGGCGCGTGGAACGTGCTGACGAGCAACTGGGATCCGGTGACCAACAACTGCAACTTCGGCACGGGTGAGCTGGAGTTCCCGCGCGCGCAGAACGTGGCGGTGGCCAACGGCAAGCTGATCATCTCGGCGGAGCGCACGGCGGACAACCCCACGGACTCGCGCTGCGCGGGGCAGTACCGGTCGTTCTATTCCGGCCGCATCCACACCAAGGGCAAGGTGGAGGGGCGCTACGGGAAGATCGTCGCGAGCATCAAGGTCCCGCCGGGCTACGGCATGTGGCCGGCGTTCTGGACGCTGGGTTCGAACGTCCAGAGCGCGGGCTGGCCGGCCGCGGGGGAGATCGACATCCTGGAGTGGAAGTCCACGGAGCCCACGTGGATGAAGTCGGCGCTGCACTGGCACAACGGCGGCAACGCGGACTGGGGCACGGGCGCGAGCCGTGGCGTGGACCTGTCGCAGGACTTCCACACCTATGAAGTGGAGTGGACGGCGAACACCATCGTGTTCCGCCTGGACAAGGACTTCGTGTCCACGGCGACGTTCAACCACAACGAGTCCGAGTTCCAGCAGAACCACTACCTCATCCTGAACCTGGCGCTGGGAGGCGTCTGGTACGGGAACCCGGCGCCGGCCTCCATCGACCTGGCCTGGGGCGCGAAGAAGACGATGGAGGTGGAGTGGGTGCGCTGGTACCAGCCGGGCGGCTCGCAGTCGCTGGGGCTGACCAACCCGGGCTTCGAGAACGGCATGACGGGCTGGACCACCTGGAGCCCGAACGGCACGGGGACGGCGGCGTTCTCGGAGACGTACAACGGGGGGCACTCGGGCAGCTTCCACCTGACGCACTGGACGTCGGCGGCGCCGTACGAGGCGTGGACGTACCAGACGAAGTCGGGCCTGGCGTCCGGCAACTACAAGCTGCGCGCCTGGTTCCGCAAGGGAGGCACGTTCGACTTCGCGCGCTTCCAGGTGAAGAACTGCGGCACCTGCGCGCCGGCCATCACCAACCTGGGCACCTACGGCAACTACACGCTGCTGGAGACGCCCGCCATCAACGTCACCAACGGCTACCTGGAGTTCGGCCTGCACAGCAAGTCGCCGGCCCACAACGGCGCCAACTTCATCCACATGGATGACGTGGAGCTGATCAAGCTGTAGGCCCCGGCTGTCTTCACGCGCGCGCGCCGGAGCAGGCATCGGCGCGCGCGGTGACGCTACGACTACGGCACGAGCACGAAGTCGTCCACGTACAGCGTGCCCTGATCCGAACCCGATTCGTCCATCACGTAGAAGTCATCCACCGTGCCGGACGTCGCGCCCAGGGCGCTCAGCGGGATGGAGACATTCTGCCAGGTCCCCGCCGCGATGGGGTGCCCCAGCGCCGTCTCCAGGCTGATGCTGCCCAGCGGCGTGCCGCCGTTGTAGAGCGCCAGCCGCACCTGCTGCCCACCCGTCGTGCCTCCGTGCACCCAGAGGTCGATGGACTGGTACAGCGACAGGTCCAGCCCCGAGTGGTGGAACATCAGCGCCTCCCAGTAGTCCGGCTCGAAGCTGACCGCCGTGGACCCGGAGTGCACCGTGACGGACTGGTCCAGGTCGTGCGTCGCCCAGCTCCAGTTCTGGAAGCCGCTGCCCATCGCGTCGTCGTAGACCACCGTGCCCACCGACGGCAGCGCCTCCGTGAGGCCATCCGTCAGCGCGAGCCCCTCCTCCACCGTCACCGCGCGGATGCCCGTCGACTGCACGTAGTTGAGGATGTTCGTGAAGTTCGTCGTCCGGTACTGCGTCTCGCGCGTGGGCGTGCCGCTGGTGAACTCGTGGAAGAGGATGATGAGCCAGCTCTTCTCCGCGATGGCCTGGTTGATCCACCCCTTCACCGTCGCCACCGTCACCGCGCTCGACACGTCGTTGGCGCGCAGTTCGTAGATGACCGTGTCCTTGTAGTTGCGGCCCGCGTTGATGGTGCGGTGGCTGGCGTACTCCGTCTTCAGCGCCGTCATCACCGTCGCGTTGTACGCGCCGTAGGGTGACGCGAAGTCCTTGCCGCACGTCGCCCCCACGTTCGTCTCCAGCCACGCGCGCGAGTCGTGCAGCTCCGACGTCAGCTGCGCGGGTGTCAGCGTGGGCAGGTCCGCGTGCGTGCGCGTGTGGCTGGCGATCTCGTTGCCCTCCGCCTTGAGCGTCTGCACCTGCGCGAGGCTCATGTAGCCGCCCCACCCCTGGGCGATGGCATCGGTGACCAGGTAGTACGTCGCGGGGATGTTCCGCGACTTCAGCGCCGGCCTCGCCAGCGTGTACTGCGTGCTCCAGCCGTCATCCAACGTGATGGAGATCATCCCTTCCGCGAACGGCGACGCCGCAAGGGCCGGGGAAGTGCAAAGCAGCGCCGCGGCGCAAAGCGCGCGGGACGTCCAATTCATCCAGGTCATGTCCGGGTATTCCCTCTGTGAGGAGCTCCCAGGATAAGCGAAACCCAGACACCGCTTCCCGGACACCCGTCCGTGACGCGCGTGCTAGAAGTCTGCCCGCCCATGAGTCTCTTCCGCCTCCCCTCCCTGCTGTGCGTGGTGCTCGCGCTCGCGGCGGGCTGCCAGCGTCCCGCGCCCCCTGCTCCGGAAGCCCAGGCGCGGCGGATCGTCTCGCTGTCGCCGTCCGTCACGGAGACGCTGTTCGCCCTGGGCGCGGGCGCGGAGATCGTGGGCGTGTCCGACTACACCGCCCTGCCCCAAGGCACGCCCGCCCTGCCCAAGGTGGGCACCACGTTCGCGCCGAACTTCGAGGCCATCGCGAAGCTCAAGCCCACGCTGCTCGTGGATCAACAGGTGAAGCAGGCCCCCGCGGAGTCGCTCTCCGCGCTCGCGCCGCTGAAGGTGCTGCCGTGGACGTCGCTCCCGGAGGTGGTGGAGAGCGTGAAGGAGCTGGGCCGGCTGAGCGGCCGCGAGCCCCAGGCCAACGCGCTCGCGGAGCGGCTGAACCAGACACTGTCGCGCCCCGCGCCGAAGGACGCCCCCCGCGTGTTGCTGGTGCTGGGCGACACGGCGGGTACGCTGTCGGAGGTCTGGTACATGAAGCGCGCGTCGCTGCACGGCGCCGCGCTGGAGGCGGCGGGGGCTCGCAACGCCGTCGCGGAGGACGTCACGGGGCCTCCCAACCTGTCGCTGGAGGGCGTCATCGCGCTGGATCCGGACGCGGTGCTGGTGCTGATCAGCGTGCCGGCCCTGGATGCCACGAAGCAGGCGCAGCTCCTGGCACCGTGGAAGCAGCTCACCGGCCTGCGCGCGGCGCGGGAGGACCGGGTGTGGCTGGTCATCGGGCCCGACGTGCAGTCCACCGGGCCCGCCATCCTCGACGTCGTCGAGCGGCTCCGCGCCGCCCTGGGCACCCTGCCCTCCGCGCGATGACGCCCGGGCTGACGCTGGACGCGGTGACGGTGCGGGCGCGGGGGCGGACGCTGCTGGACAGCGTTTCCCTGTGCCTGGCCCCCGGTGACTTCGTGGCCATCGTCGGGCCCAACGGCGCGGGCAAGTCCACGCTCCTGCGCGTAGCGCTGGGCCTGCTGCGACCGGATGCCGGGCATGTGTTCGTGGACGGGCAGGACGTGTCGGGCCTCGCTCCCCGGGAGCGCGCGGCGCGGCTCGCGTGGCTGCCCCAGCGGCTGGAGGCGGCGGAGCCCATCACCGCGCTGGAGCAGGTCGTCTCCGCGCGCTACCGCTTCCCCGAATCCCGCCGGGCCTCCGAGACGGCGGCGCACCAGGCGCTGGCGGAAGCAGGCGCGCAATCCTTCGCCCTGCGCCCCATCACGGAGCTGTCCGGCGGCGAGCGGCAGCGCGTGGCGGTCGCGGGGTTGCTCGCGCAAGAGACCCCGCTGGTGCTGCTGGACGAGCCCGCCAACTTCCTGGACCCCGCGCAGCAACTGGAGCTGTACACGCGCATGGGCCACCTCTGGCGCGCGGGGCGCGGGATCCTCTGCGTCACCCACGACGTCAACGTGCTCTCGCACGCCCACGCACCGGGCACGCGCGCTCCCCGCGTCGTGGGCCTGTCCCAGGGCCGCGTGGCCTTCGAGAGGAACCTCGACGCCCCCGACCTGGGCGAGCAGTTGGGTGAGCTGTTCGGCGTGCGCATGCACGGGATGTCCGTGGAAGGCCACCGCGTCTTCGTGGGCCTGCCCCGGAGCGGAGGTGCTCCGTGAAGGTGAAGGCCTGGATCCTCGTGGCCGTCTGCGTGGCCGCTTGCGCGGTGGCGCCGTTCATCGGACCGGGGCTCACCCCGGACTCGGCGGACTTCGTCTTCTGGCAGCTGCGCGTGCCCCGCACGCTGATGGCCATGCTGGTGGGCGGCACGCTGTCGCTGGTGGGCGCGGTGTACCAGTCCCTCTTCGCGAATCCGCTCGCCGCGCCCAGCACCGTGGGCACCACCGCGGGCGCGACCCTGGGCGCTCTGGTGGCCATCATCCTGGGGGCGCGGCTGGCGTCGGGCTGGCTGCCGCTCATCACCGCCGCGGCCTTCATGGGGGCGCTCGGTGTCAGCCTGGTGGTGGCCGCCATCGCCGCGGGCCGCCGCGTGCGGATGAACGACGTGGTGCTCGCCGGCATCGCCTGCTCCATGGCGGCGAGCGCCATCGCCACTGGATTGCAGTTCACCGCGGACTCCGCCGAGCTGATGGCCGCCATGCGCTGGTCGCTCGGCCACCTGCCGCAGGTGGGCTATTCGGGCGTGCGGCTGCTCACCCCGTTCGCGGCCGTCACCATCGTGGGGCTGCTCGCCCTCACCCGCGCGCTGGAGGTCTTCATCGCCGGAGAGGAACACGCCGAGTCCCAGGGCGTCCCCGTCCGCCGCGTGCGCACGGTGGCCATCGGCCTGGGGGCGCTGGGCGTCGCCGCCTGCGTCGCGTGGTGCGGCCCCATCGCCTTCGTGGAGCTCATCGTCCCGCACCTGGTGCGCCGGACGCTCGGTGTGAGCCGCCGGGTGCTGCTGCCCGGGTCCGTGGTGGTGGGGGCCGCGTTCCTCGCGTTGTGCGATGCGTCGGCGCGGCTGATCCTCCCCGGGCGTGAATTGCCCGTGGGAGTGGTGACGGCCGCCCTGGGCGCGCCCCTGCTCGTCTCCCTGCTCGCGCGCGCACGCTCCTGAAGCGCCCCTCCGGCCCCGGCCTTCAGGACGGAGGGGACACGACGCGAGTTCGGGTATATTCCGCGCCGCGTGGGGCCCCCGGCTGGGACGTGCCCCCTGGAACTTCACGAAAGGCTTTGGGCATGAAGCGACTGGGTAGCGTGGGTTTGATGCTGGGTGTGCTGACCCTGGGCGGTTCCTTCGGCTGCGCCGATGAGAAGGAAGAGAAGGCCAAGGAGCACCGCGCCAAGGGCTCCAACTTCCTCATCGAAAAGAAGTACGCGGAGGCGGCGAAGGAGTACGACGAGTCGCTGAAGATCGACCCGAACCAGGAGAAGGTCTGGGAGAAGAAGGCCTTCGCGCACCTGCAGGCGGGCGAGACGGACCTGGCCGCGCAGACCGCGCTGAAGCTGGTGGACTTCGCGAAGACGCCCGAGGCGAAGGCCGACGTCTACCGCAACGTCGCGGCGATGTACGCGAAGAACGGCCCGCTGGACAAGGCGGAGCAGTACTTCCAGGAGTGCCTGAAGATCAACCCGAAGGACACCGACGCGCTCGGCTGGATCGCGGAGGTGCACTCGCAGCGCGGTGGCGCCCGCTCCATGTCCGCGCCCGCGGTCCCTTCGGAGCTGGAGCTCGCGCTGAAGACGTATGATCAGGTCATCGCCATCAACCCGGACCTGCCCAACCCGTACCTGAACAAGCGCGTCGTGATGTTCAAGTACATCGAGCACGAGAAGGCCATGATGCAGGCCGCTGATCAGGAGGCCGCCGAGGCCGCCACGCCGGCCAAGCCGGAGAAGGGCAAGAAGCCCGTGGTGGATCCGAACGCCGCGGAGCGCATCGCCGCCGCCAAGGCCAGCTCCGCCGCTCACGCCAAGCGCATCGAGGAGCTGACGGCCCAGGCCAACGAGGCGACCAAGCAGTTCGGCGAGGCGACCAAGCGCGCCAAGGCCGCGCAGGCCTCCGGCGCCACCAAGTAGTCCGGGTGGAGGGGACGGGGCCTAACGCCGGCCTCGTCCTCCCCCGAAGAGGGCCAGCAGCACGCCGCCCACCAGCGCGGCGCCGCCGCCCGCGACGTAGAGCGTGGTCTGCTCGGTGTTGCGGCCGGTGATGAGCTCCGTGGCGCGCTCCGTGAGCGAATCCCGCGCCTTGAGCCCGGTGAACAGCAGCACTCCGCCCGCCACCGCGAGCATCAACCCCACGATTCGCACAGCACCCACACGGCCTCCTTGAGTGGAACGGCGGCGCGGCCGGAAGGTCCGGCCCCGCGGTTCAGCGCTTGCGCTTGCCCGGGGCGCCCCGCCCCTGCTTCTTGCTCGCGCCCTTCGAGCCGCCGGCCTTCTTGCCCGGCGCTGACTTCTTCGAGGGCTTCGCCTTCGCGCTCGCGCCAGAGGCCGCCTTGCGGACCTTCTTGGACGCGCCCGCGCGGCCCGGAGCCTCCCCCGTGGGGAGCTGGCCCCGCTGCGCGGCCAGCGCGCGGATCCGGTCGAAGCCCGGGTGCGGTGAAGCGGCAGGGGCGTTGTCGTCGGAGTCGAACGAGGGCGGAGTAAAGGCCTCGCGAGGCGCCTGGGCCTCGGCTGAGGCGCCGGCCTCGTCGCCTTCCTCCACGGCGGGGAGCGAGGGACGGATGACCTTGCGCTTGCCCTTGGCCGGGGTGGCCGGCTCCGCCTTCGGCGCGGGGGCCTCTTCCGTGCGGGAACGCAGGAAGCGGGAGCCAGCGCGGGCGGGCGCGGCCTCTTCTCGGCGCCCTTCCCGGCTGAACCGTCCTCGCGGACGCGGCGCGGCCGGCGCTTCTCCCAGGACCTCGTCGCCGTACCCGGAGACCGTCGCGGCCTCCACCGTGGCGGCATCCTCGGGCGTGGGCGGCTCCCACGCCTTCTTCACGCCGAACGGCGTCTCCTCCGCCTCCGCGAGCGACCGCCACTGCTCCGCGTCCGCGGCTTCATCCCCCGCGGGCTTCCGGGACGTCGTGCGGCCCGTCTTCGTGGCCTCGCGCTCGTTGCGTCCGGGCCTGCCACCCTTGTGACGGCCCGGCGCTTCGTTCACGTACTCGCGGCGGCGCGGTGCCGGACGTGCGCCGCCGGTCCGCTGGAGCGGGGCCTCGTCCTTGAACTGGAGCGCCTCGAAGTCGATCTTCCGCGCCGTCGTGTTCGCGGACAGCAGCCGCACGCGCAGCTTCTGCCCCACGCGCACGCGCCGGCCATTCGGGTACACGAGCGAGTGCGTGCGCTTGTCCAGCTTGGAGCCCGGCCCCAGCGACTCGCCCTTCACCAGGCCCTCGACGTGGACCTCGTCCAGCTCCACGAAGAAGCCGAACTCGGCGATGCCCGCCACCGTCGCGTCGAATTCCTCGCCCACGCGGTCCTTCATCATCAGGGCCGCGTAGAACGCCACCACCTCGCGCTCCACCGTCATGGCCGCGCGCTCGCGCTCCGAGCACTGCTGCGCCATGCCCTCCAGCCGCTCCTCTTCGCGCTCCATCTGCGCTTCCGAGGGCTTCTTGCCCTTGCGCGCCCACACGGCCTTCAGGACGCGGTGCACCAGCAGGTCGGGATAGCGCCGGATGGGCGACGTGAAGTGCAGGTAGTTCTCCGCCGCCAGGCCGTAGTGGCCCACGCGCGTCGCCGTGTACACGGCCTGCATCATGGAGCGCAGGAGCAGCTGGTTCAGCGCCCGCTGCTCCGGGTGCCCCGCCAGCTGCGTGATGAACGCGTCCAGCTCCTTGGACGAAACGCCGTCCTCCACGTCGAGCTGGAAGCCGTACGCCTCCGCCAGCACCGCGAACGCCGCCAGCTTCTGCGGATCCGGCTCGCCGTGGAACCGGTACACCGTGGGCAGGCCCTCGTCCTGGAAGTACGTGGCCACCGCCTCGTTGGCGGCCAGCATGCACTCCTCGATGAGCCGGTGGCTGTCCTTGCGCTCGCGCTTCTCCATGCGCAGCGGCAGGCCGTCCTCGCCCAGCATCACCTTGTGCTCGGGCACGTCGAAGTCGATGGCACCTCGCGCCTTGCGCATGCCCATCAGCGAGCGCGCCAGCGCCATCAACTGCTCGAACTGGGGCTTGAGGAAGTTGCGGTGCGGCACGTCCTTGCCATCCAGGACGTCCTGCACCTCGTTGTACGTGCAGCGCGCCACGCTGCGCATCACCGCCGGGTACAGCTCGTGCGTACGCCGCTGGCCGTGGCGGTCGAACGTCATGTCCGCCACCATGCACAGCCGGTCTTCATCCGGGCGCAGCGAACAGATGCCGTTGGACAGCCGCTCCGGCAGCATGGGCAGCACGCGGTCCGGCAGGTACACCGACGTCGCGCGGTTGAGCGCCTCCGCGTCCAGCGCGCTGCGCTCCTTCACGTAGTGCGACACGTCCGCGATGGCCACCACCAGCCGCCAGCCCCCGGCTTGGGGCTCCGCGTACACGGCGTCGTCGAAGTCGCGCGCGTCCTCGCCGTCGATGGTGATGAGCGGCATCGAGCGCAGGTCGCGGCGGTTGCCCTCCGTGGCCTCCGCCTCCGTGACCTTCACCGCGAACGCGTCCGCCTCGTCCATCACCTCCGGCGGGAACTCGTCGGAGAAGCCATGCGCGAAGGCGGACCCCAGCACCTCCGCGCTCGGGTCGCCCGGCCTGCCCAGTGAGCCGGCCACCTCACCGAACAGCCCCTGCCCGGGCTCCAGCAGGTCCGCGCCCACGCCCAGGCGGACCTTCACCAGGTCGCCGTCGCGCGCCATCTGCGTCGGCGGCACGCGGATGGGACCCGGCAGGCTCGTGTCCGTGGTCGTCACCAGCGAGTGCCGGCCCTGCGCCACGTACGTGCCCACGGCCAGCTCACGCCGCCGGTTGATCACGCGCACCAGCCGGCCCTCGAAGCGGCCCGGCCGCCCCGCCACCTCCACGAGGACGCGGTCGTTGTCGAGCGCCCGCTGCGCCTCGCCGGGCGGCAGGAAGATGTTCTCTCCCTCGCCCGACACCGGGTGCACGAAGCCGAAGCCGTCCCGGTGAATGTGGAGGATGCCCTCCACCGCGGGCTGCCCGGAGTCCTCGAAGCGGTCGTCCCGGGAGCCGCGCTGCAGCGAGCGCCGGAAGTCGCCGCCGCCTCGGAAGCCCGGACGGTCGTCGCGGAAGCCGCCCCGGCGCTCCTCGCGTCCGCTGCCCGGTGCGGGGCCCCGCTTCTTGAAGGGCGGCGCGGACGCGTCCCTGCGGGATTCGGGGCTGGCCTCGGGCGCGCGGGGCACGCGAGGGCCTTCCAGCCGGAAGCGCTTGCCGTCCTTGACGATGACGCCCGCGCGCACCAGCTCACGCAGGGCGCGCTTGAGTTCGGTCTGCTGGCCGGGGTTCAGCCCCGCGACGCGAAGGAGCTCCTTCACGCCCAGGGAGTGGTCTGCTTCGGCGAGCAGCTGTCGGATGTGATCTTGGGAGAGGCTCACGGTGGGGATGCGGCAAGGCCGCTGAGGGAACGGGTAAGCCCGAAGGGTGCGGGCGGGAACCCCCCGGCCCCCATTCGCCCTCCCTGGCAGACCTTGCGGTCCAGGGAGGGCCCGTGCGCCCAAGCCGTCAGGGCTTGACGGTGACGTTGATCTTGAAGGAGCGCTCCACCACACCCGGCGTGAACGCCTTGGCGAGGAAGAACTCCATTTCGAAGTTGCCGGGGTTGCGCGGCGTGAAGAAGAACTCGCGGGTGGCCGGGCTGCCGTTGGGGCCCGGCTCGAAGTTGGCTTCGCGCAGACCCACGCGCTTGGCCAGCGTGGGCTCGATGGCCCAGGTGGCGCCGGGCTGCTCCTGCAGGCGCACCGTGAGGCCGTGGTTGAGCTTCACGTCCACGGACGTGGGCACCTCGCCCTCGATGTGCACCAGCTCCATCTCGTCGCGCGACACCGAGCGCGCCTCGGACGGACGCGGCTCCACCGTCTCCGCGGTGATGCGGCCACCCCAGCCGGACGTCTTGTCCACCACGCCCGTCACCTGGAGCGTCTGCCCCACGTGCTTGCGCAGGCTCTTCACCGCCGCCTTGCCCTCGATGGCGAAGGACACCTGCTGGCGCGTGCCGCCGTTGGACACGACGAGCACGAAGTCCTCGCCCATCATCTCCAGGTTGCCCCGGATGCTGGCGAAGCCCTTGATGCCGGCGCCCATGCCCGCGGCGACGGCCATGGAGACCTCGCCGGGCGACAGGTAGCGCAGCTTCGGCTCCGAGTCCGAGGCAGGCGGCGCGACCTCTTCCACCTCCGGCTTCTTGGCGGAGTACTTGCGCACCTCCACCACGCCGCTGTGGTTGGTCGTCTTCTTGATGAGGCCGCTCACGGAGACCTTGTGGTCCACGTAGGCCGGCAGCACTTCCTGATCCGGTCCCTGCAACAGGAACGTCAGCTCGCGCTTGTCGCGGCCCACGACGACCAGGTGGGGCATCTCGCCGCTGAGGACGAGCCGGCCCTTGAGGCTGCCCTCGCCCATCACGCCGCGGCCCTCGCCGGCGGTGAGCAGCTGCTCCATCTCACGCTTCGTGAGCGGCTCGCCCACGGGCGGAAGCTTCGTCGCGCGCGGGCGCGGCTTCTCCACGGGAGGACCGGCGGGGACGAGCGACGGGGTCTTGCCCCCCGCCTTCCCGGCACCCTTCTTCCCGGCGGGCGCGGCCACGGGCGCGGTCTTCGCGGCGGGCGCGGCCTTGCCGGCCTTCGCGGGAGGCGCCGGAGGAGCGGCCTTGGCCGCCGCCTTCTTGGCGGCCGCGGGGGCCTTCTCCACCTTCTCCGCCACCGCCTTCTTCGCCGCCGCGACCTTTCCCTTCGCCCCTTCAGCCACCGCCTTGACGACCTTCGTCGCGGCCGTCGCCACCTTCTTCGAGGCGTTCCTGATCAGATCCAGGCGGGCCGCGTTGTCCTTCTTCGCGGCAGGCTTCGCACCGGCTTTTGCAGCGGGAGTAGGCTTCTTCGCCCCGGACTTGGGCTTGGCCATCGACGCTGTCTCCTTGGAAATTTCCCGTGTGCTATCAACGGGTTGGCGGGACGCCCCTGCTGTTGGACGCGAGCCTCGCGATCACGATTGCTTGTAACGATGATCAGCTGGGCTGTCAAACTAACACTTGATTTTCCCACGGACTTTGGGTGGGAAAACAGCATGAGTGACGCCCCTATATTGCTTCCGGTGGAGGAGGCCCGAGCGCGGATCCTCGGGCTGTGCACGCCGCTGGCCACCGAGTGGGTGCCCGGGGACGACGCCCTGGGCCGAGCGCTGGCCGAGGACGTCCTTGCCCGCCGCACCCTGCCCCCCTGGGACAACTCCGCCATGGACGGCTACGCGGTCCAGGCCCGGGACCTGGCGGGCCCCCTGCCCGTGCGCCTCGTGGTGGGCGAGACGGTGTTCGCCGGCAGACGCCCCACCCGGGAGGTCGTGCCCGGCACGTGCGCGCGGATCATGACCGGGGCGCCGCTGCCCCTGGGCGCGGACGCGGTGGTGATGCGCGAGCGCACCCGCCCCGTCCCCGCCGCTCCCCACGACGCGCCGGACGCCGTGGAGATCCTGGAGGCCGTGGGGCCAGGGAACTTCATCCGCCCCCGGGGCGAGGACGCGAAGGAAGGCGACCTCCTGCTGCGGCGCGGCACGCCCCTGGGCATCCCGGAGCTGGGGCTCCTGTGGGCGCAGGGCCAGGGCACGGTGCCGGTCCCCCGCCGGCCGCGCGTGGCGGTGCTGTCCACCGGGGACGAGCTGTGCCGGGTGGACGAGCCCCCCGGCGACGGCATCGTGGACATCAACGCCCCCGCCCTGGCCCTGGCGGTGCGGCGCGCGGGCGGCGTGCCCACGCTCCTGGGCATCGCCCGGGACACGCGCCAGGCCGTCCAGGAGGCCCTGGCACGCACCGAGGGCTTCGACGTGGTGCTCACCAGCGCCGGCGTCTCCGTGGGCGACCACGACTTCGTGAAGGACGCCCTGGAGGCCCTGGGCGTGGAGCAGCGCTTCTGGCGCGTGGCCATCAAGCCCGGCAAGCCGCTGGTGGTGGGCCAGCGGGGCTCCACCCTCTTCATGGGCCTGCCCGGCAACCCCACGTCGTCCCTGGTGACCTTCGAACTCTTCGTGCGCCCCGCCCTGCGCCGGCTCCTGGGGCACGCGGACGTGGAGCCACCCCGCGTCGCCGGCCGCCTGGAGGGGCAGCTCTCCAAGGCCCCGGGGCTTGCCCACTATGTGCGCGTCACGGCCACCTGGCGAGCGGGCGAGCTGTGGGCGAAGCCCCTGGGGACTCAGACCTCCGGTGCCCTGCGTTCAGCTGCGGCAGCCACACATCTGCTTCACTTCCCCCGAGAAATCAGCAGCTTGACTGATGGCTCCCATGTGGAGCTGCTCCCTCTCTCGTGGGTCGCTTGAGCAACGAAGTCCACGTCCGCCGCATCCAAACAGGCGGGTTTCACCACACCCATCGGGGTGTCACCTTGACTTGCATCCGGGGGGGCGAGAAGTAACGGCCCCTCTCTGGGAGACGACCTACCATGTCCGACACGCGCTCACCCCAGGTCCTGCCGACCCGAAAGCCGACCCAGCACCTGGAGCGGTACTCGGAGGCGGATGTGCCCACGGCCCGTGGAGTGCTGAAGACCATCGTCTTCCGCGACAAGCGGAACGGGCGCGAGCACGTGGCGCTGGTGGTGGGCGAGCCCCAGGGGATGGAGGGGGTGCCGGTGCGCATCCACTCGGAGTGCCTCACGAGCGAGGTCTTCGGCAGCCTCAAGTGCGACTGCCGCGAGCAGCTGGACCGGGCGCTCGACTTCGTGTCCCAGAACGGGCTGGGCGTGGTGCTCTACCTGCGCCAGGAGGGCCGGGGCATCGGCCTGGGCAACAAGATCAAGGCCTACGCCCTGCAGTCCAAGGGGCTGGACACCTACGAGGCCAACCGCCAGCTGGGCTTCGCGGATGACTTGCGCTCGTACGACATCGCTGCGGAAATGCTGCGGTCGTTGGATGTGCGGTCGGTGGACCTGATCACCAACAATCCGCTGAAGATCGCCGGGCTGGTGGAGGAAGGCGTGGCGGTTCGGCGCCGAATCCCTTCCCGGACCGAGCACAATCCGCATAACCTCGACTATTTGAGGACGAAGCGCGAGCGTACGGGGCACCTGATTGAGCTCTTCGCGGAGGACGACGACACGGAAGCCAAGGCCGGCTGAGCGCCCGGCCCGGCGGAGCACCGCGCGCTTCGAGGTGCGCTTCTGGGGGGTGCGCGGTTCCATCCCCGCGCCAGGCCCGGCGACGAAGCGCTACGGCGGCAACACGCCGTGCGTGGAGGTCCGCTGCGGCGACGAGCTGCTCATCTTCGACCTGGGCTCTGGAGCGCGAGGCCTGGGGGATGCGCTGGTGGCGACGCGCAAGCCCATCAAGGCGTCCATCTTCATCTCGCACTACCACTACGACCACCTGCAGGGCCTGCCGTTCTTCTCGCCGATGTTCTCTCCGGCGAACGACGTGACGCTGTACGGCTCACCTCGGGACGGCAAGTCGCTCAAGCAGATCCTGGCCGGGCAGATGGTGCCCCCCTACTTCCCGGTAACGGCGGAGGACGTGTTCCGCACGCGCCTGGCGTACCGGGACGTGGTGGTGGGCGAGGACATCCCGGTGGGCAAGGCCATTGTTCGCACGCTGGAGCTGAACCACCCGGGCGGCAACGTGGGCTACCGGGTGGACTTCGGCGGGCGCTCGCTGGTGTACGCGACGGACGTGGAGCACGGCACCGCGCTGGACGCGAAGCTGTTCGACTTCGCGCGGGGCGCGGACGCGCTCATCTACGACTCCATGTACACGGAGGACGAGTACCGGGTCCGCACGGGCTGGGGCCACTCCACCTGGGAGGCGGCGGTGCGCGCGGCGGACGCCAGCGAGGTGAAGCAGCTGGTGCTCTTCCACCACGATCCGGGCCGCGACGACGCGAGCATGGACAAGCTGCTGCGCGAGGTGCGCAAGCACCGCAAGGACGCCATCGCCGCCAAGGAGGCGATGGTCATCCAGCTGTAGGGGCAGTCACGGCCTGGGCGCGCTGAGCGCCCGGGTCACCGTCTCGCGCAGGCCCCGGAAGGGCAGCCGCGCGAGCGCCGTGGGCACGTCCACCCACTCGAAGGCGTCGTGCTCCGGGCCCAGGCGCACCTGGGTGTCCGGCGCGGCGTGCACCGCGAAGCCGTGCTCCTCCACCAGCTTCGGCGGCAGCGCATCCCCCAGCGCGAACGCGTGGCGGTAGGCCAGGTCCACCACGGGGAGCTGAAGGCCCGTCTCCTCCGCCACCTCGCGGCGGGCGGCCTCCACGGGGGACTCGCCCGGCTCCAGGCGCCCCGTCACCGTCTGCCAGAAGCCACCGCGCTCCGGCGTCCGGCGCAGCAGCAGCACGCGCGCTTCCGGCCCCCGGCCGTGCATCACGGCGACGCTCACCGTGCGCAGGTCCACCGTGCCGTCCACGCGCTGGGCGTCGAAGACCTGGGTGAACTCGCGCGCGAGCACCTCCTCCACGTCCGGGACGGACACGGGGTGGCCCAGCTCGCGCTGCATGGACGTGACGCCCGCCTCGCGGATGCCGCACGGGACGATGAGCTGGAAGTGCTCCAGGTTCGTGTTCACGTTGAGCGCGAAGCCGTGCGTGGTGAGCCAGCGCGACAGGTGCACGCCAATGGCGCCAATCTTCCGCGCGTCCGGTGAGCCCTCCTGCCCCAGCCACACCCCCGGCCACTTGGGGATGGCGCCAGCGGTGAGGCCAAAGGCCGCGAGCGTCTGGGTGAGGCCGCGCTCCACGTCGCGCACGTAGCGGCGCACGTCGCGGCGCTCCGGCGGCAGGAGGAGGATGGGGTAGCCCACCACCTGTCCGGGGCCGTGGTAGGTGACGTCGCCGCCGCGGTTGGTGTCGAACACCTCCACGCCCTCTTCCGAGAGGCGCGCGTCCGTGGCGGTGATGTTCTCGCGCTTCGCGGCGCGGCCCAGCGTGAGGACGGGCGGGTGCTCCAACAGCAGCAGCGCGTCCCCAATGAGCTCCTGCAGGCGGGCCTCGCCGAACAGGTGCATCAGCTTCAGTCCGTCCTCGTACTCCACCCGGCCCAGGCGGAAGACGGTGAGCGTGTTCATGGTGATCCCTTTCGCCCCCCTCGTGGGTTGTGGGATGGCGCGGCGGGCGTCTGGGCCGCTTCCAGGCTCCAACTGCCCGCGTAGACGCGCGACAGCAGCGCCTGGAGCTCATGCCCCGCGCGTGGGGAGCGGACCGCTTCGGCGGCGAACGCCCCCAGGACTTCTTCGGACAACGTCACTGCCGGCTGGCGCAGGGCCAGGGTGCGGCGGGCCACTTCGACCAGCTCCGGCACCGTGGGGCGGCGCACCGGGAGCAGCACCTGCACGCGCTCCAGGAGCGACACCGGCACGGTGCCCTGCACGGCTTCGATCATGCCCGCGGTGGTGGGGACGGGCAGGCTGCCACCCTCCCCTCGCACCCACAGGCCCAGCGACGACACGGCGCCGCGAGCGCTCATCACCACCGCGCGCGCCGGGCGGTGGGCCAGGAACGCGGTCAGCGCGGCCTGGGCCCGGGGCTCCAGGCGGTCCACGTCCTCCACGAGGAGCGTCTCCGTGCCCGGCGTGGACTCCAGCGCGTCCACGGACGCGAGCACGCCCTGGCCGCGCCGCTGGAGCGACTGGAAGAAGAGGCTCTTGCCGCAGCCCTCCGGGCCCACGAGCAGCAGGCACCGAGCGCCCGCCTGGACCGTGCGCTCCAGCAGGGTCTTCACCTCGTCGTGGCCCACCATCTCCACGACCCCAGCGCGCGGCTCCTCCACCACGGGCTTGCGCACGGGGGATGGAGCGGCGACGTCGCCCAGCAGGCCCTGGGATTCGCCCAGGCAGCCCTTGCAGATGAACGCGCCCGCCGGGCCCGCCACCAGGTCACCCACCTCGCCTCGGGGCCGGCAGCAGAACGAGCACCATGCGTCCAGGGCCGGATCCGCGCGGGTGGGGCCCCGCTCGATGATGCGCTTCTCGCGCCGGCGGCCTCGCGCGGGCTCAGCGTGCACGGGCGAGGTGTCCTCGTCCGGCGGCCGCAGGAGTCCTCCGGGAGCGACGGTGTCGTCGGCGCCCGAGGCGCGAAGCAGGCCGGTCGCGGGGTCGAGCTCGTCCTCTTCCGGAGGCAGGAGCAGTCCGCCCGGGACGACGACATCGTCGTCAGAGGCATCGCGCTGGCTACTCGGGCCGACGGCATGCATGCGCCCGGACAGGGGCCGTGGCGCAACCGATGCGACTCCCTCCTCTGACGGCCGCGAAGCATCGCGATCCTCAGCCGAACGCGGCCCCCCGCCAGAAGCGGTGGCCTCCGTGTCTTCGAGCGAAGCTCGCGGGCCACCTGCATCGATAGCGGCAGTTCCCTCGGGCTCGGTGGGCGTGCTCGTGGCGCGGGTCGCGGAGGCGGTCCCGTCAGGCGGGGTGATGGCCTCGGCCGGGGACGGCGCACCGATGGCGGCGATCCTTCCGGCGAGCCTGGGCAGACCGGGCTCGGTGGGCAGCGCCGAGCCGCCGGTCACGGTGGGGTCCTCCAGCGTGTGCGCCACGGCGTCCGCCTTGTCGTTGAACGCGTCGGAGACGGCGTCGCCCCAGCTCACCGCGCGGTAGGCCACCGCGTCCTTGTTGCCCGTCATCGCCGCGGTGAAGGCCGGGCTGACGTCCGGGTCCCGGGCCTTCAACTGGCGCGCCTGCCGCAACAGCTGCGAGGCGCGCGAGGTGTGCCCGGACTTCTGGAACAGCGCGGCGGCCTGCTCCAGGCACTCCGCCGCTCGCGCACGGTCTCCCTGGAGCTCGGCGGTCTGCGCGGCGCGGATCAACTCACGGGGATTGTCGGCCATCGCGGCTGCCCGCCTTCAACGTTGCTGTTCCGGAGGTCCCCCGCGTCCCGGCCGCCCCCCGGAGCAGGAGCGGTCGGGAGTGCCCCACGACGCGTGTCCTCACGCCATCGCGAGGAACAGCAGGTCCGGCGCTTCCAGGTACTTGATGATCTCGTACACGAAGCTCGCCGCGACATCGCCGTCGATGACGCGGTGGTCGCAGGACAGCGACAGGTTCATCATGTCCCGGACCACGACCTGGTCGTTCTTCACCGCCGGGCGCTTCTTCAGCTTGTGAACGCCCAGGATGCCCACCTCCGGGTGGTTCAGGATGGGCGTGGCGAACAGGCCGCCGCTCTGCCCCAGCGACGTAATCGTGAAGGTGCCGCCCGTCAGCTCCTCCATCTTCAGCTTGCGGTCGCGCGCCGCGACGCTCAGGCGGGTGATCTCCTTCGCCAGCTCGCCCAGCGTAAGCTGGTCCGCGTTGCGCACCACCGCCACCGTGAGGCCGTCCGGCGTGGCCACCGCGATGCCGATGTTGTACTCGCCGCGCACCACCAGCTCCTGCGTCGCCTCGTCGAAGTTCGCGTTGAGGTGCGGGAACTTCTTCATCGCGGCGATGGTCGCCTTCACGATGAACGGCAGGTAGGTCAGCTTCGTGCCGTCACCGGCCGCCGCCAGCTGGCTGTTGAGCCGCGTGCGCAGCGCGACCAGGTCCGTGGCGTCCACCTCCTCCACGAACGCGAAGTGCGGCATCGTGAACTTCGAGCGCACCATCTTCTCGGCGATCTTCTTGCGCAGCCCGCGCAGCGCGATGCGCTCGTCGCCCTTGCCCGCTGACAGCGGCGCCGCCGGACGCGCGGCCTGGGGCGCGGGGGCCGCGACCTCGTTCTTCTTCGGCGCGCCGGTCCCCCCCTCCAGCGCCGCCACCACGTCCGCCTTCGTCACGCGGCCCTGCGGACCGGAGCCGGAGATCTCCGCCAGGTCCAGGCCGTGCTCGCGCGCCATGCGGCGCGTGACGGGCGTGGCCAGCACCTTCGTGGCGGAAGCCGGGGCCGCGGGCGCCGCCGCCTGCGCGGGGCTCGAAGCCGGAGCGCCGTGGGACGCCGGAGCGCCATGGGACGCGGGAGCCTGCGCCGAGGGAGCGCCGCCCTCCATCTCCAGCGTCACCAGCAGCTGGTGCACCTTCGCCATGTCGCCCTCACGGCCGTGCGTCTTCACGACGCGGCCGGCGTGGGGGGTGGGCACGGTGACGGTGGCCTTGTCCGTCATCACCTCGGCGAGCACCTGGTCTTCCTTCACCAGGTCGCCCTCCTTGACGTGCCACTTCACGAGCTCGCCCTCCGTCACGCCTTCGCCGAGGTCCGGGAGCTTGAATTCGAAAGTCGCCATGAGGGGGTGTGTCTCTCTCTGGTTGGGGAAGGGGTGCGTCCGGTCAGCCGAGTCGCTCGACGCGCTCGCGCTCCATCAGGCCCTTCATGAAGAACTCGGCGGCGCGGTAGCTGGAGCGAACCAGCGGCCCGGACGCCACGTAGAGGAATCCGAAGGACTCCGCCAGCGCCTTGTAGGCTTCGAACTGCGCGGGCGTCACGAAGCGCTCCACGCGCAGGTGGTACTGCGACGGCTGCAGGTACTGGCCCAGCGTGAGCACGTCCACGCCCACGTCGCGCAAATCCTTGAACGTGCGCTCCAGCTCCTCGTCCGTCTCGCCCAGGCCCACCATGACGGACGTCTTGGTGTAGACCTTCTCCGGGCGGTTCTTCAGGTACTCCAGCACGCGCAGGGACTGGCGGTACGTCGCGCGGCGGTCGCGCACCGTGGGCGTCAGCCGCTCCACCGTCTCCACGTTGTGCGCCACCACGTGCGGCTTCGCCTGCGCCACCGTGGCCAGGTCCTCTTCCTTCCCCTTGAAGTCGGGGATGAGCACCTCCACGAGCGTGCGCGGGCTCTCCTTGCGCAGCTCCCGGATGGCGGACGCGAAGTGGCCGGCGCCTCCGTCCGGACGGTCGTCGCGGTTCACCGACGTGACGACGATGTACTCCAGGTTCATCTCCCGCACCGCCTGCGCCAGATGGATGGGCTCCATCGGGTCCAGCGGCGGGGGCGCCCCCACCTTCACGTGGCAGAAGCGGCACGCGCGCGTGCACACCTCGCCCATCAGCATCACCGTGGCGGTGCCACCGCCCCAGCACTCGGCGATGTTCGGGCAGCGGGCCTCCTCGCACACCGTGGACAGCCCCACCCGCTTCACGATGGCCTTCACCCGCTCATAGCCCTCGCCATGCGGCAGGCGCACCTTCAACCACTCGGGTTTACGGGTGCTTTCAGAGACCTGTGGGAGGGGAAACCGGTCGGGAGTCGCCATGGGTCGCGGGCCTTCTAGAGGGTGGGTGAAAGCAGGGTCAAGCGTGAAGCCCTAACGCCTCGCGTTAGCGCGGGCCAACCCCGAGGACAACTTCCGGGAGGTGTAACGCGGTGGACAGGGCGCGGCCACGCGCGGGGGGCATGGCCATCCTCCAGCGCATGGCGGCCATCCACCTGGGAACGAGCGGCTACGTCTACAAGCACTGGAAGGGGCTCTTCTATCCGGACGGGCTGCCGGTCCGCCGCTGGCTCCCCTACTACGCGCGCGTGTTCTCCACCGTGGAGCTCAACGCCACGTTCTACCGCCTGCCCACGGAGGCGGCCGTGGACGGCTGGCGCGAGCAGGTACCGCGCGGATTTCGCTTCGCGTGCAAGGGCAGCCGCTTCCTCACGCACCTGAAGCGCCTCCAGGAGGTGGGCGAGGGCGTGGAGCTCTTCCACTCGCGGGTGCTGCGGCTGGGCAGCCGGCTGGGGCCCCTCCTGTGGCAATTGCCGCCGACCATGACGAAGCCGGACCCCGAGCGGCTGGAGCGCTTCCTCGCCCACCTGCCGGGCGGCGTGCGGCACGTCTTCGAGTTCCGGAACGCGGCCTGGTACCACCCGGAGGTGCTCGCGTTGCTGGACGCGTATGGCGCGGCGGTGTGCGAGCACGACCTCGTGGACGTGCCCGTGCCCCGCCCCACCGGTGGCTTCCGCTACCTGCGCTTCCACGGCGCGCAAGGGCGCTACGAGGGCCGCTATGGACGCCGCGCGCTCCGGCGGGTGGCGGACGATGTGAGCGCCTGGCGCGACGCGGGCCGGACGGCGTGGGTGTTCTTCAACAACGACCTGAAGGGCCACGCGCTGCTGGACGCGTTCGACCTGGCGGACCTGCTGGGTGAACCGCTGCACCGGCCGGAGCCGTCCGCCGTGCCCCAAGACAGCGGCGCCCGGCCCTCCCCGTGAGGACCGGACGCCGCCGGGACCGCGTGCCCGGGGGGATTACTGACCGAGCACCTGCACCTCGATGCGGCGGTTCTGCACGCGGCCCTCAGCAGTGTCGTTGGAGGCGATGGGATTCGCGTCACCCTCGCCGCTGACCTCGATGCGGTCCTGCGGGATGCCTCGGCGCACGAGCGCCCGGCGCACGCTCTCCGCGCGGCTCTCCGACAGCTGCCGGTTGGCGTTCGCGTCGCCACTGGAGTCGGTGAAGCCGTTGATGCGCACGCGCGCGTCGGACTTCTCCTGCATCACGTCACCCAGTTCGCCCACCATGCGCTGGCTGCTCTTGGTGAGCTGCGACGAGCCCGTCTTGAACTCCACGCCCTCCAGCACGAAGCCCTGCTGCGCGCTCGGGCCACTGAAGGCCTCACGCAGGCTGTTGGGGTCGCTCGCGCGCATCTTCTCCTGGCCCGAACCGCCGGTGCCCGCGGTCTGCTTCTCCACGTCGCCGGAGCCACCCGTGCCCGCGTCGGTCGCCATGTTGGCGCTCTCGCTCGGCTGTTTGCCAGAGCCGCCCGTGCCCTCGTTCCCCACCGTGCCGGCGCCACCCGTCGCGGGCGGGCTCGGCTGCGTGGCCCGCGGCTGGGTCGCGGGAGGCGTCGCGGGCGGGGGTGTCGTGGGCCGCGCGGGCTGGGGGGTCTGCGCGACGCGCTCCTGCGCGGGAGGCGGTGTGGTGTGGCTCACCTGCGGAGCCCGGGCGGACTCGTGCCTGCGTCCTCGCAGGGCGCCCCACGCGAGCACGACCAGGGCGAGCAGGGCCAGCGGAATGGCCCAGCCGGCGATGCTCTTCTTGCGCTCCGGCGGGCGGTTGTAGGTCGTTCGGGGCGTCGTCTCGCGCACGGTGTGGGCCTCGCGCACGGGCCCCGTCTCACGAACCTGCGACACGGTCTCGCGGTGGGGTTCGATGACCTCCGCGACCGCGTGGCGCGCACCGCCGAAGCCCAGGATGCCGCCCAGGCCCGCGGGCAGCGCGGCGGCGATGTTGTTGCGCTGGCCGTTGAGCAGCTGCATCAGCCCGGAAGAACCCATGCGTTGGTCACGCACCTGCTTGCCCAGGACGCCCATCAGCATGGGGGCGGCCAGGGACAACAGCCGCGTCGCCGAGCCGGCATTGCGCATCCCGCCGAAGCGCGTGAGCCCTTCGGTGACGCCGCCCAGCTTGTTGCCGAAGATGCCGCTCAGCATCCCCTTCCCGCTCTCCTCCTCGTCGAGGAGCCCCTCGCCGACACCGCCGGCGCGTGGGGGCGCGTCCGGCCCGGTGTAGCCGCCCTCGTTGAGCTTCGTCAGCAGGCGGTGGGCACCGGCCTCGTTTCCGCCCTGGTCCACGACGCCCGCGGCCACGGAGGCGATGGCGCCCGGCAGCGCCTTGGTGGTGGCCTGCGGATCCTCGCCCAGCGAAGCGCTGATCTTCTGGAGCAATCCCTTCTGCATGAACTGTGAGCCGACTGCTTCGATCAGATTGAACGCCATGTGATGCCTCCCGGTTGGGTTCCGCACCGGGATGGCCGGTGCGCGAAGCCACCTCCCCACCGGACCGCGCGGGGCTGAGGGCTCTGGTGCAATCGATACGGAGCACGGCGGTTGCTGATAAGCCTTGGCGGAGAGGCCGGAGGAGAGCCCCCGGAGGGCCGTCACCTTCGCGGACGACTGCGAACTGGAGGCCATGACGGCCCTCGCGTTCACTTGTCCCGAGGCTGCTCCAGGAGGGCGCGCGGGAAGTAGTGCGCGAGCAACTGCTCCGCGGTCCAGCCCTGCCGTGCGAGCAGGGCCGCGCCAGCCTGACAGAGGCCGACGCCATGGCCGTGGCCCTGTCCTTCGAGGAGTGCCTGGTCACCACCAAGCGTCATCGAGAACCGCGCGCTGCGGATCCGATCCCAACCGGCACGCGCTCCGAGCGCGCGGAAGAACGCGTCACCGCGGCCCTCGCGTCCCGAAGCGCGGTCCACCACGCGCACCACCGCGCCGCTGGAGTCCCGCTCCAGCAGCAGATCCTCCGCCTGAGCGGGGCCGCCGACCGCGACCGACGCGGCGGCCGACACCAGCGCGCGAGGCACGACGGCGCGCCACGGCGACGCGGGACAGCGGTCAGGCACGGCGGCGGCGCCCGTGAGGTCCGGGGCACCGAACACGGCCACGGGCTCGGCGGTATGTCCGCCGCAGCTTGCGTGGAATGGAGCGAGGGCCGCGGCGCCGCTGTGAAGGCGCAGCACGACGCCTTCCGTGGAGCGGGTGGCATCGCGGGCGCGGCGCAGGTGGCGGGCAAAGCCCTCACCGCGAAGGACCTGGCAGTGAGTGAGGTCGCAGGCCCGGGCCTCGTCGTGCCGTTTGCCGGAAGCGAGCACGTAGCTGCGCGCGGTGATGGCCTGTGCGCGGAGCGCCTCGAAAGGGGTGTCGACCTCGGTCTCGCTCGCGGTAACGGCGGCGACGTAGGTCTCCAGCGCGAAGGTGGCGACGACGATCAACTCACCGTCCTGGGCCTCCAGCGAAAGCGCGGCCTCATAGCGCCGGTCCAGGCCACGGCCCCGGACATGCCAGCGGCCAGCGTCGAGCCGCAGGGCATGAGGCTGGGGGCGGCCATCGACCACGAGCGTGTTCCCCGACGCAACGACCTCCAGCGAGCGCGGACCGTCCAGACGCAGGCGCGCGGGCCGGTGCTTGGAGAGGATGCGAACGTCGACCTGCGTACCGGCCACGGGCTTACGCGCACGGGCCGCGGGCGCAGAGGACGCACTCGCGGCGGCTGGCGAGCTGGCTGCTGGCGACGACCGCGTAGGCCGTGAAGTGGTGCTGACGTGCGTATCGGCCAGGGGCTGATGCGCGCGGGAAGCAGGCGCGGAGGATTCGCTCGCATCGGCCAACGCGCGGGCCGCGAGCGACGCCCGCGCGGGCTGTGAAGTGGAACGGACATGCGTATCAGCCGCCGGAGACAACGCGCCCGTGCTCCCGACGTCAGGCGCCGTGCCCGCCACCAGCGCGGCGATGAGCACGGCCACGCCCGCCGCGTTCATCGGACCCGGAACCGCGTCACCGCCAGCGGCTCGGAGCCACCGGGCGCCCAGAGCTCCAACCGCCGCTCTCCCGCCACCGCCGGCAGCCGTGTCACGAAGGGCGGACGCAGTTCGATGCGGCGGCCGTCGTCCGTGCGCAGCTCCAGCAGCTTCGCCCCCTGTGGCGCCATCACCCGCACGGGCACGGCCTGCGCGCTTTCGGGCAGCTCGGGCTCCACCAGGAACTCATCCCCGTTCGCCGGCAGGATGAAGCCGGGCTGCATGCCCGGACCGCCCTCGGCACTCACCGACGTGGAGGCCAGTCCTTCCGCTTGTGCCCACGCGAGATACGCCGGGCCCACGTCCAGCGAGCCGTCGCCCCGGTGCATGGTGCACGTGTGGCGCGGCGCCGTGCCCGGCAGGTAGACCTCCTTCATCGCTCCGGGACAGTTCGGGCCCGCGCGCTCGCCGGACAGCGGGCAGATCTCCGCGGACTCGAAGTGGTTCCGGTCCACCAGCGGCGCGGCACGCAGGCCCCTCATCGCCAGCGCCATCACCCGCGCGAACACCGGGCCCGCGCCCGTGATGCCGGACACCCCGCGCATCGGCGTGCCGTCGAAGTTGCCCACCCAGACCGCCACCGTGCGCTCGCGCGTGAAGCCCGCCGCCCAGTTGTCCACGTGCGCCCGGCTCGTCCCCGTCTTCGCCGCCACGCGGAACGGCAGCCGCAACGCATTGTCCAGGCCGAAGGCCGGTGCCCGCGCGGCCTCGTCCGCCAGCACGTCCGTGAGCAGCTCCACCGGCCGCGCCGCCAGGAAGCGGTGCTCCTCCAACTCCTGCGGAATCCTCAGCGGCCTGCCGTCCGGCCCGAACGCCGCGCGCACCTCCCTCAACGGCCCCACCACCCCACCCCGCGCCAGCCCCCGGTACGCCCGCGCCAGCTCGCGCAGCGTCACGTCCCCGTTGCCCAGCACGATGCCCACGCCGTAGTGCGACGCGCTCTCCTTGAGACTCTGGAAGCCCGCCTCGCGCAGCACGCGCAGCACCTGCTCCGGCCCCAGCGCGTCCGCCACCCGCACGGCCGGGATGTTGTAGCTGGACGCCAGCGCCGCCCGCAGCCGCACCGGACCGTGCGCGCGCCGATCATAGTTCTTCGGCACATACGCGCCGCCCGGCGTCGCCAGGTGCACCTCCACGTCCGCGAGCACGCTCGACGGCGTGAAGCCCTTGCTCAGCGCCAGCCCGTACGCGAACGGCTTGAGCGCGGACCCCGGCTGCCGCAGCGAGCGCACGCCGTCGTTCTGCCCGCCCTTCTCCTCGTCCAGGAAGTCCGAGGACCCCACGTACGCGAGCACCTCGCCCGAAGCATTGTCGATGACGATGGCCGCCGCCTCGCCCACGCGCCGGTGCGCCAAACCCCGCAGCTCCTCCGTGATGGCCTTCTCCACCGCCACCTGGAGCGCAGGGTCGATGGTCGTCTCGATGCGCGACGCCCGATCCAACCCCAGCTCCGGCAGCCGCTGGAGCAGCGCCGTCGTCAGGTGCGGCACCTCGAACACGCGCTCCGGAGGCACCAGGTCCAGCGGCGTCTCCTCCGCCAGCCGCGCCTCCTCCTTCGTCAGGAAGCCCTCCTCCACCATGCGCGACAGCACGTCGCGCATCCCGGCCTTGGCCATCTCCGGCCGCCGGTATGGATCCCTCCGCGCGGGCGACCGGGCCATCCCCGCGAGCAGCGCCGCCTGCCCCGCCGACAGCCGCTCCGCGGGCCGCCCGAAGTACCGCCGCGCCGCCGCCTCCACGCCGAACGTGGAGTTCCCCAGCGGCACGCGGTCCAGGTACTCCAGCAGCACCTGCTCCTTGGACAGGTGCGCGGTCAGCCGCAGCGCCCACAGCGCCTCGCCGGCCTTGCCCCACCAGGAGCGCTCCCGGGGCACCAGCCTGCGCGCCAGCTGCTGCGGAATCGTGGACGCGCCGGACACGATGCGCCCGGCGGACACGTTGTCTCGCGCCGCCCGGGCCACCGCCACCACGTCCACGCCCGGATGCCACGTGAAGCGTTGATCCTCCGCGGCGATGAAGGCCTGCCGCACCTTCGGAGGAATGCGTCCCTCCGGAAGGCCCACACTGCGTCCGTCCTCGCGGGAGAGCACCTCGCGCAGGGCGTGGCCCGTGCGGTCGGTGAGCACCAGCGAGGACAGCGCCTCGCGGGACAACAACGTCCCCGGCAGGGGCCACGCGACGAAGCCCGCGCAGCCCACCACCAGGAGCGCCGCCAGTACCGCCACGGCGCGCACCGTCCCGCGAAGCGTGAGGCGCTTCATCACTTCGAAGCGACCTCGTCCGGCATCAGCACCGGGAAGCGTCCACCCTCGGAGCGGCCGAACACCTCCGGCGCGTACATCTCCTCCGCGTGCGCGGGCTTGAGCAGGAAGTCACCCGGCGTCGTGGCCCGGGCGACGAAGGTCGCCACGTGCACACCGGGGGGCAGCTCGTCGGCGAAGAACACCACGCGGTCATCCCGCATCTCCGTGTGGTTGAACGGCGACCAGAAGCGCGTGGCCCAGACGTTCTGGGGCTCGTCCGTCTCCGACAGGTCCTCCTCGCTCTCGTACTCGTAGCCCTCGCCGGGGCCCTCCTCCTGGCCGGAGCCCGCGGGGCCCGGCAGCCGCGCCGTGCTGGCCAGCGACGTGTCCACCGGCTCCAGGCCCGCGGGCAGCGGCACGTCCACCGCCACGAAGTTGCGCCGCATGGGCGTGGCCACGCGCACGCGCACGCGCACCAGCTCGCCCGCGCGCGCCGCCTTCGCCTGGCCGCCGCCCGTGTACGGCTCGAACCAGCGCTGGACGATGATGCCCCGGTCCATGGGGTCCACCGGCAGCTGCGCCGGCGCGTAGCGCAGGAGCGCCCCGTAGTAGAGGTTGCCCGTGCCGTTCACCCCGAAGGTGAGCGGCTGCGCCTTGTCCGCCGGGCCCAGCTTCTCCACCGGCACCTGCACCGTCTTCACGCCCATGTCGCGGCCCTTGAAGTCGGCGGAGGCAATCACCTGCCCGCCCAGCTTCACCACCGCCTCGAAGGACGGCACGGCCGTCTCCTTGCGGCGCACCACCTCCGACAGCGCCATCAGCGTGAAGGCCGCCTCCTGCGTGTTGCGGAAGCGCCCGTCACCCTCGCGCGCGGACGCCAGGTAGCGGCCCATCTTCGACACGTAGGGGTGGTCCGGCTGCACGTCCACCAGCGTCTGGAGCACCAGCGCCGTGGTGCGAGTGTCGGAGGACCAGAGCGGCGCGTACGTCTTGGGGTCCGTCTCCTGGAAGTGCACGCCCGCCGCGGACTCCTGGGCCTGGTTGAGCAGCTCCTGGAGCAGCTTCTGGCCCTGCGCGCGGTTGCCCTTCCCCACGAAGATGGCGTCCGTCAGCATCGCCTGCGCGAAGAGCGGCAGCTTCTGCCGCTGCTCGAACAGCTCGTTGTAGTACGACGGCCGCGGCGACCCCATGCGCGACAGCGTGTAGAGCGCGAACACCCGCGTCTCCAGCCCCGGCGCGTTGCAGCCATAGGCGCACTGCGTGCACACGCCCGCCGCCACCTTGTCCGCCAGGAACTTCCTCGCCTTGTCGAGCACGCCCGCGTTCACCGGGTAGCCCACCTCCTTCGCGCGCGCCAACGCCAGCGTCGCGTACGCGGACGCATACGGCGACGCGCAATCACTGGAGGCCCAGAAGCGGAAGCCGCCGTCGTGGTTCTGGAGCGCTTCAATCTTGCGCACCGTCGCCGTCACCACCGCGTCCGGATCCAGCGTGCCCTGCGTCTTCAGCGCGTCCTCGCTGAGGAAGCCGCGCACGAACGCCTGCTTCTGCTCTTCCGAGCCGCCGGTCCACGCCACGCCGAACTTGCCGGACAGCTCGCGCAGCGCGACGAACGGCACCAGCCGCGACGACATCTGCTCCAGGCACCCGTAGGGGTAGTCCACCAGCTGGTTCATCGACTCGTCGAACCCGCCCATCACGGTGGAGGACATCGTCAGCGAGAGGCCGCCCATGCCCGGACGCACGCCACCCGGCGGCTTGAGCCCTTCCACGCGCTCGTTGGTCGTGTCGCCGTAGACCGCCACCGCCTCCATGCCCACGGGCAGCTGCACGGGGATCTTCTGCTCCACCCCGTCCGTCTCACCGCCACCCGCGACGGCGAAGCGCAGCACCGCGGTGCCCGGCTGCTCGGCCACGAAGGTGAAGCGCACCTCGCGGGCCTTGCCGTCCAACTGCACCGTCTTCTCCGAGGGCCCCTCCACGCGCACGCCCGTGAGCTGCGCGGTGACCTTGGCCTCCTTGATGGCCGGGTTGGTGGTGTGGATGACCACGCCCGCCTCCGCCTTGTCACCCACGCGCACCAACCGGGGCAGCGCCGGCAGCGCCAGCAGCGGCTTGGCCACCTGCACCTTGCTCTCGCCCACGCCGAAGCGGTCCGCGTCCGTCACGGCCACCGCCATGATGCGGAAGGTGGTCAGGTTGTCCGGCAGCGTGAACTCCACCTTCGCCTGGCCCTGGTCGTCCGTCTCCACCGACTGGAACACCGCCGTCGTCTTGAAGTTGGACCGGATGCCGGAGCCCGTCGTGTCGGAGCCGCCGGAGCCGCCCGGCCGCGAGCCCTTCTCGCCATACAGCTTGCGCAGCACCAGGTGGATGAGCGGCTCGCCGATGCGCACCGACAGGCCGCGCTCCTGGAACATCGCGTCCAGCGGATCCGGCGCCTTGTAGCCCGTCAGCCGCAGCACGCCCTCGTCCACGGCCCACAGCGTGACCTCGGACTTCGTGCCCTTGCCCGTCGCGTCCTTCACCGCGACGTCCACCGTCACCTTGTCGCGCGGGCGCTTCTCCGGCGCGTCCGGCGTCAGCGCCACTGACAGGCGCTTGGCCTTCTTCTCCACCTTCAGCTGGGTGTAGCCCACGCGAACGGCGGGGCGGCCCGGGTCGTCACCGGACTCGATGCCCTTGGCCGCCTCCACGCGGCCGCGCACCAGCACCACGCCCACGAAGACGTTGGGGATGGCGCCTTCACCCAGCGGCACGTCCAGCGCGGTGGCGCTGCCCTTGAGCTTCACGCGGCGCACGCTGAGCACACCCTCGCGCTCCACCGTGAGGATGGCATCCGCCTGCGGGTACGGGCTCTTCACCAGCACCTTCGCGGTGTCACCCACGTCGTACAGCTGCTTGTCCGCCACCAGGTCGATGCGATCCGTGTCGTTGCGCTGCCAGGACACCCAACCGGAGCCCGTGACGTAGAGCGAGTCGCGCGTCGTCGCCTTGCGGCCCTTGGCGTCCGTGGCCACCGCCTCCATCACGTACAGGCCGGGCTCGGCCGGGGTGAACTTGCACGGCTGCGGCGTCGCCGCGCTCTTCACATTGCACTTCGCCGCCTCCGTCTCCACCGGCTCCGTCACGGTGAACCACTGGCCGCCGTCGCCCTTCTTGCGGATGGACTTCCACTCGCGGCGCTTGATGTTCACGTCCACCGCGACGCCGTCCTGGCGCTTGCCCTCGGGCGACACCGCAACCAACTCCAGGCCCACCTCCTTGCCGGCCTCCGCGAAGCCAGTGGAGAGCGTGCGCAGGCCCGCGTAGACGTCCGCGGGGTGCACGATGATGAGGTTGCGGTTGGCGACGCGCTGACGGTTGACGTCCTCCACCTCCGCCTCCAGCGTGTACTCCCACGTCTTGCCGCCGGGCGCGTCCGCGTTGCCCACCGCCAGCGCCAGCTGGCCCTGCGCGTCCGTGCGGCCGTCACCGGAGCCGAACGATTCGCTGCTGTGCTCCGGCTGGTCGTCGTCCCACCACCAGGTGTTGACACCGAAGGTGAAGGCTTCATTGCCCGGGGGCGTGAAGAAGGAGCTCACGCGCTGCACGCTCCAGCGCACCTGCGCGTCGCCCATGGCGCCGCCGAACAGGTAGCGCGCGTCCACGCGGGCGGTGAGCGGCTCGCCGGCCGCGACGTCCTTCTTCGGCACCGCCACGTCCACGCGGAACTGCGGCGCGCGGTACTCCTCCACGCGGAAGGTGCCGCCGTAGCTCAGCGTCTCGCCGCCGACCTTCAGCTTCGCGGCCACGTCGTAGTAGCCGAGCGGCATGTCCTTGCCCAGCTTGAGGTCCGCGCGGAAGGTGCCGTACTTCGTGACGGTGGCCTCCGTCTGGAAGACCTTCTCGCCGCGCGAGCTGGTCACCGTCACCTGCGCCTTCGTGTTCGCGGGCGGAGACTTGAGGACTCCCAGGCGGCGGTAGCGCGCCACGCCCTTGAGCATCACGTCGTCACCGGGGCGGTAGATGCCGCGGTCGGCGAACACGAAGCCCAGGCTGTCCGCGACGCGGCCCTCCCACGCGCTCTGCAACGAGAACGCGCCGGGCGACATGCCGCCTTCCCACGTGGACAGCGTCACGCCGATGTCCGTGTCCTTCACCGCGGACACCATGGCCCAGGGCGTGTCCCAGGCGTTCTCGTTCTTGGGCTTGAGCAGCTCCGACAGGCCCGGCACCTTCGCCAGGCCGTTGGCGTCCGTCGTCCCCGTCCAGTGCTCCGTGCCCTGCTTGTCCCAGAGCGTGAGCTGCGCGTCCGGCACCGGGGCGCCCGTCGCCAGCGACGTCACCCACACCACGCCGGAGGCGGCGCCCAGCTTCGCGTGCACCGCCAGGTCCGTCACCTGCCCGATGACGCGGCGCGGGTACTTCTGCTTGAGCAACGGAGCATCGAGCCGCGCGAGGAACAGGCCCGTCTTCGCCCCGCTGAACGCCGGGCGCAGATCCAACGGCGTGGTGCGCTCCACGTTGCGCGCGGACTTCGTGTCCAACGTCGTCCGGTAGGGCTCCGAGGACGGCCACTCGCTGGTGTCGATGAGCTGCGCGAGCTGCGCGGGAGACAGCGCCCACACCTCCGCCTGCACCTCCGGGACGTTGGTCGTCACCATGGGGATGGAGCCGTCACCGGACGCCTCCACCAGCGCCTCGCGCGAGCCGGAGTCGAAGGACGGCTCCACGTCCGACAGCTTCACCTGGCCCTGGAAGGCGGGGCCCGTCTGGCCGAAGAGGTCCTTGTACCCTTCCGCGACCTTGATCTTGTACGTGGTGCCGGGGCGGTAGCGGCCGGGCAGCGACACGTAGGGGTTCTTCAGCTCCGAGCCCGACCACGGCAGCTGCGTCTGCACGCGCTCCCAGTCTATCTCCGCCTTCGGCTCCAGCGTCACCTTGCCCTTGAGCGAGGCGGCGTCCAGCTCATTGGACGTGAAGAGGATGAGCGGGCCGTAGGAGCACTGCTCCTCGCCCCAGGTGAACACGCACGCGCCCGCGGACTCCACCTTGAGCGCGCCGTAGGTGGCGTAGGGGTGGCGCACCGCCTCGCCCATGGGCAGCGGGCCCTCCGTGCCCGTCAGCTCACCGTCCACCACCAGGGTGAACTGCGTCCCCGAGGGCAGCTTCTGCGCGGGCTTCAGCTCGTACTTCACGCGGCGGTCCTGGGACCTGCGCGCCGGGCCGCTGCCCACCTGCACTTCCTTCACGTCCGCGAGCGGCGTCGCCTTCACCAGCGTGAGCGGCACGGGCGCGCCGGTCGCGGGCTCCAGGCGCGCGTGCTGCGCCAGGTCCTTCACCGCCTGGTTGAAGGTCAGCGTGAAGACCTGCTCCGGCTGCACCCAGCGGAACTCCGACTCCGGCTGCGCGGTCTGGAGCGAGGGGCGCTGCGTCTCGAACTGGAAGGTGTACGGCTGCGCCAGCGCGGTGCCGTCCATGGCCTTGAGGCCCGCGGGCACCGTCACCGTGTACTGCGTGCTCAGCTTCACGGGCGCGCTCGGCACGAACTCCACGCTCGCGGAGCCCAGCCAGCGCCACTCGCCTTCCAGCGCGGGGGTGATGGTCGCGGGGGCCGCCAGGCCACGCTCCGCGGCCACCGAGCCCAGGGCGATCATCGGCTTGGTGAAGGTGATGGTCGGCCGGGCGCTGCCGTAGACCTGGCCCGTCGGCCGCGCGGCCGCGATGGAGAGCGGGCCTTGCGCCGCGGCGTCCTCGGCGTCGATCTTCAGCGCGGGAGGCTCGGGCAGCGGCTCGACGGCGAGGCCAGGGGATTTCGAGGACGGAGTCGGCGCGGTGCCGGTCTCCGAGGGGCCGCCCTTCGAGTCCTTGTCGCCGCATGAACACGCGGTGGCGACGACGAGGCAGAGGGCCAGCAGAGAGAGTCTGCGCATGATGGGGCTCACGAAGTTCCAGGGCGGGCAATCGTGGATGTCCCCCCTGAAAAATGACGCGAGCACCGTACCATGGGGCACCCCGCCCCGCTTTCACTCCCGCGTCATCCGCTGAGGCGCGGATCCGCACCTCGGATTCCGAGCGCTTGAGAGTCCCGGCCCGGGCCAGGAACGCGGCTGTAACGCAGCCTGACATCCAGCACCGGAGGACCATCCGCGAGCACGGAGGTCGGGGCGAAGGCCCGGGCAACGGACACGACGCAGCCGCCCAGCAGCTTGCGCAGGTGGGACTTCGGACGGCGAGGGGATGACGCCATGGGTGCCTCCGGCCGGATGGGGAGGCACCAAGGTGGAAGGGGCGAGGCGGCCGGGCCATCGCACCGGTGCGCAGCGCCCCTTCGTTCAGCGGACAGTGGCGGGCCTTCAGCCGCCGCGCAGCAGCGTGGCGCCCGCGCCGAGCCCCAGCAGGAAGGCCACGACGACGAGCAGCATCACCCAGCGCACGGCGACGCCGGTGGCACGCGGGGTCTGCTGCCCCACGGTGGCGCGCGTGGGCGCGGATTCGTCCGGCACGAGGATGCGGACCTGGATGGCGGCGGTGCGCAGCACTTCGTCCACGTCGGTGAGGAACTTCTCGTACTCCTCCGGGACCAGCTCCAGCGGCGTGCCGTGCTGGAACTCGTAGCGCTTGGCCACGGCCTCGTGGTTGCGCAGCGAGGCCTGTCCCTTGGCCACGTCCACCCAGCCCGCGACGAGCGCGGGCGCGGTCCCCTTGCGGTCCACGAGCGAGATGGCCTGACGGGCCTGCTTGCCGCCCGCGGTGCTGGGGCCCTCGGGTTCGTCCACGCGGAGGATGCGGTGCGGAGAGCGGCCGTAGATCTTGTGCTGGAGCTCGGCCTTGAGGCGCTCCGCGAGCAGCGCGGAGTGGGTGGCGAACATCGTGCGCAGCTCGGGCGCCGCTTCGGACTGGCTCGCCGCCTGCGCGGACGGGAGTGGAGCGAAGATCATCGGCTCCGGCCGGCTGGCCTTGCGAGGAGGCTCGGAGGAGCTTCCGTCCAGTTCGGCGCCATGGCCCGCGCGGATGATCTCCGGCAGCTCGAAGCCCTCCTCCTGCTTCGCGCCGTCACGGCCCAGGCGGGCGATCTCAGGGAGCCCCTGCCCCTCGCCCTGCTTCGCGCCGCCACGAGCGGAGCCCGCTCCCCGGGAAGGGCGCGCGATCTCCGGAAGGCCCTGGCCCTCTTCGCGTGCACCACCGCGACTCGGGCGGACGATCTCCGGCAGGTCCTGCCCCTCTTCGCGAGTCACCGCACGCCCCGGACGAACGGCCTCTGGAGCGCCCTGCCCGTTCTCGCGTGCGCCGCCACGCGATGGGCGAGCACCCTCGCCCGCGCGCCCCTGCCGGACATTCTCCCCGTCACGTGACGGGCGCGAGGCCGTCGCCGGAGCAGCAAACGCGGCGTCCTCCTCCTCCCACGCGCCCTGGCCAGGGGGCGGCGGCGGGGGCGACAGCCCATCCACGCGGGTCTCCAGGACCAGGTCATCGTCGGGGACGGGAGGCGGCGTCATCCGCGTCTCCAGGCCCGTGAACTCGGCGACGCGCGGGGCCGCGCCCGTGGGGGGCGCGGTCCGCGACTGGTTGCCCCAGGACTTCCGGCCGGGAGCCGCCGCGGAGGAACGGGCTGCCTCCGCGGCGTCGCGCTGCACCGCGGGCGGCACCTGGGTCTGCTCGGTGCGGACCTCGTCCGTCTCGTCCAGGTCGTCGTCCAACGGTGCGACCCGGGTCTCGTCGATCCGATCCGGCTCGTCGTTCCTGCGGTGCCCCTTGGCCATGTGCGCGACCTCTCGCGTCAGACCATAGCGCTTCGCCCGGCCGCCGGGGATGGGCCGTGCACGGTCAGTATTTCGGCCAGTCCGGGCACACAATCTCGATGGAGCCGCCAAGCCACGACGCATAGGCCGCGTCGTCCGCGACCGTGTACGGCTTCCGATAGGTCCGCTCGAAATACTCCGCCCAGTGCGGCTGCGAACCATCCAGGTCCGTGAACCCGTACTCGCGCGCCAGGGTCCACGACGCGACCACACGCCCCGCCCTGCGGTGGACGTCCGGATCCGCCGCGAGCGCCGCCACCCCGCGGCCCACGTACGACGGCGTCTCCGACGCGATGAAGTCCGGGACGTTCTTCACCGCGTCGCGCCAGTTCGCCTCCTTCACCCCGAAGCCATCCAGCATCTCCTCCGAGCGCAGGAACCCCGGCGTCACCGCCAGCGCCGTGAGGTTCGTGCGGCGCAGGTCCCTCGACATCGCGAAGGCCAGCCGGATGACCGCCATCTTCGTCACGTCGTACGCGACGGCGCCCCGGTAGCCGAACGAGTCCCCATCCGTCACCTCCACGATGAGCCCCCGGTCGCGCTCCAGCATCATCGGCACCGCGTAGCGGCTGGTGACGAGGTGCGTGTACACGGCGCGGTCGAACATCAGCCGCGCCTTCGCCGGAGACTGCTTCCAGAACGCCAGCCCCAGCTCGTGCAGCGTCTCCCCGCCCCAGATGTCGTTGACCAGCACATCCAGCTTCCCGGCCTCCGCGCGGATGCGCTGACACAGCGCCTCCACCTCCTCCTCCACGGAGTGGTCCACCCGCACCGCGATGCCCTTCCCGCCCAGCGCGGTCACCTGCTCCGCCGTCTCCTCGATCGTCTCCGGCCGCGACGCTCCGCTCGCAAGCCCACCCCGTACGCTGCGCCCGGTGCAGTACACCGTGGCCCCCGCCGCCCCCAGCATCGTCGCGATTCCCCGGCCCGCGCCCCGCGTCGCTCCCGCGACCAGGGCCACCTGTCCTTCGAGTGGCTTCATGTCAGTGCTCCCCTTTCAAGCGCCACCATGCATCCCCAATCCTGACAACCCCTGTCATGATTGCCGGCCCAGGCTGCACCTCTCCCAAAGCCCAGAGGGCCCATGCGCGCGGATCGCCTCGTCCACCTGTTGATGCGCCTCCAGTCCCGGCCCCGCAGCACCGTGGGCGAGCTGGCGCGCGAGCTCCAGGTCTCCAGCCGCACCGTGCACCGGGACCTGGACGCCCTCTCCACCGCGGGCGTCCCCGTCTACGCCACCCGCGGCGCCGCGGGCGGCGTGGCGCTGATGGAGGGCTGGCGCACGCAGCTCACCGGCCTCACCCGCCCGGAGCTCCAGGCCCTGGCCACGGTGGGCGCCCCTGGAGCCCTGGACGACCTGGGCCTGTCCGGGCCGCTGCGCACGGGACTGGTGAAGCTGGCCGCCGCCCTCCCCGCCCTCCAGCAGCCCGCGTTGGAGCACGCGCGCCAGCGGCTGCACGTGGACGCCTCCGGCTGGTTCACCGGCCGTGAGCCCCTGCCGCACCTGGGCAAGCTGCGCGACGCCGCCTGGCAGGACCGCCGCGTGTCGCTGAGCTACCAGGACTTCGACGGCGCCCGCTCCCGCCGGACGGTGGACCCCTACGGGCTCGTGATCAAAGCGGACCGCTGGTACCTCGTCGCGGGGACGGACAAGGGCCCGCGCGTCTTCCGGGGCGGGCGCATTGGCGACGTGCGGCTGCGCCCCCAGGGCTTCACCCGCCCGCAGGGCTTCGACCTGCCCGTGTTCTGGAAGGACTGGTGCGCGAAGTTCGCCACCGAGCGCCCCCGCTACGACGTCACGCTCTCCTGCACGCAGGAGGGGGAAGCGGCGCTGCGGAGGATGCGTCCCCCGGCCGACGGTGAGCGCATCGACAAGGCGCCCGCGGCACGCGGTGGGAAGCGGAAGGTGACGCTGGACTTCGAGCGGGAGTCCATCGCGGTCTCCCAGCTGTGCGAAATCGGGGCGGGCGTGGAGGTGCTCGCCCCGGAACCACTGCGCCAACGGCTGGCCGCGCTGGCGGCCTCACTCCAGGCGCTCTACGGCGGGCCCGGCCGGAAGGGGCCGGGCCGCCGAGCCCGCTAGAAGTGCAGCGGGTGACCCAGCGTGGCCTCGGCGCCCTCGTGCATGATTTCCGAGAGCGTCGGGTGCGCGTGGATGGTGTGGGCCAGCTCCTCGGTGGTGATCTCCAGCTTCATCGCGACGCAGGCCTCGGCGAGCAGCTCCGTGGCGTGCGGCCCGATGATGTGGATGCCCAGCACCTCGTCGTACTTCTTGTCGGAGACGATCTTGATGAGGCCGACCGACTCGTTGGAGATGGCCGACTTCGTCACGGCACCGAAGGGGGCGATGCCCACCTTCACGTCGTAGCCGCGCTCCTTGGCCTTCTTCTCCGTGAGGCCCACGGACGCCACCTCGGGGTAGCAGTACGTGGCGGACGGGGTCAGGTCGTAATTGATGGGCGCGGGGTTCTTCCCGGCGATGTGCTCCACCACCATCACGCACTCGGCAGACGCCATGTGCGCCAGCATCGGCGTGGGGATGACGTCGCCAATGGCGTAGACGTTGGGCTCGCTGGTGCGGCACAGCGTGTCGACCTTGATGAAGCCGCGGTCCACCTGGACGGCCGTCTTGTTGAGGCCCACGTCCTCGGTGACGGGCGAGCGGCCCACCGCCGACAGGAGGATTTCGGCCTCCAGCGTCTTGGTCTCGTTGCCCACCGTCATGGTGACGCGCACGCCGTCCGCCGTGTGCTCCACCTTCTGCACCGCGGAGCCCGTGTGCACGTCGATGCCGCGGCGGCGGAAGACCTTGTCCAGCTCCTTGGAGATGTCCGCGTCCTCGATGGGGAGCAGCGCGGGCATGTACTCCACGATGGCCGTCTTGCTGCCCACGTGGTTGAACACGGAGGCGAACTCGCAGCCCACCGCGCCCGCGCCCAGGACGATGATGCTCTTGGGGATGCGGTCGATGGTCAGGATGGAGTCACTGTTCATCACCCGCTTGTGGTCCACCGCCACGTTCGGCAGGGACTTGGGCACGGAGCCCGTGGCGATGATGATGTTCTTCGTCTCCAGGGTCTGCTTGGAGCCGTCCTCCGCCGTGACCTCCACCTTGCCCTTGCCGGCGATGCGGCCGTGGCCCTTCACCACGGTGATCTTGTTCTTCTTCATCAGGAAGTCGATGCCGTTGGCACCCTTCGTGACGACCTTGTCCTTGTGCTTCTGGGCGTTGGCCCAGTTCACGGTCGGGTTCGCCACATCGATGCCGAAGTCGGACGACTCCTTGATGTGGTGGAAGAGCGACGCCGTCCACAGGAGCGACTTGGTGGGGATGCAGCCGCGGTGCAGACACGTGCCACCCAGGCGCTTGTCCTTTTCGATGATGGCCGTCTTCAGCCCGAGCTGGGCCGCGCGGATGGCGCCCACATAGCCGCCAGGACCCGAGCCGATGATCACCACGTCGAAAGTCTCAGCCACACACGCCTCCGGTCATTTTTGCGGATGGAACTCGCGGGCGCTGATAACCCCCGGTCCCGGTTGGAATCAAGGAGTTTGCTCGTGCGTCGCTTCCCGCTCCACACGCTTCTCTTGATGCTAGTAGCGCTGCTGGCGTTCGCGCGCCTCTATTACGTGTCGCATCAAGCCCCGCCCGCTCCGGCCCCCGGGAAGGCGCCGGGCCCAACGCCGGTGAGGATCACCCCGCCCGACCTGGGCCCCGCCGCGTGCCGGGGCCTGGACGCCGTCCTGGGGGACCTCCTCCAGTCCGACGGAGGCACCGGAGGGGACGCGGGCACGGCCTGGAGTGACGCGCGCCGCCAGCTCGGCGACTGCCCCACTCCTCCCGCCGCCGCCTGCGCCCGGGGCCCTGCCCTGGCCTCCCGCGCGCCCCTCATGGCGAAGGACGACCTGCCCCGCGAGCTGCTCGCCACCCTGTGCGAGCGATGTGCGCCCGCTGACAATCCCTGCGGCCTGGCCGTGACGCAGGCGTTGCGGGAGGCCGCGCGCCGGGGGAACCCGCCCCTCCAGGAGGCAAGCTGGAGCCTGGAGCACGCGGGGCCCGCCCTGGGCGCGGCCTGCCAGGAGCTCGCGCGCCAGGCCGTGGGCCCCGCGGCCGTGACGGGGGCGGTGGTGGAGCCGCAGCTGCTGGCGCTCACGGAGGCGCTGGCGCCCACGTGCGTGAAGACGGGGCAGTTGCCCGCGCCGCTCCTGAACGCGGCGGCGGTGCAGCAGGCCCAGCGGGCGCCCATGCTGGCGACGCTGAACACGGCGGGCTCGGTGGAGACGAAGCCCATCGAGCCGGATCAGCCGACGGGGCCCGGGGACGCGTTCCGCGCGTTCGACGGGGACGAGCTGTCCGGGGTGAAGCTGCCCATGGCGGACGCGGGCGCTGGCCGGGACGGCGCGCTGCGGCTGGGGTACGCGCCGTCGCTGAAGTACGTGGTGTCCTTCCAGGTGCGGGCCACGGGGCCGGGCTCCCTGAGGGCACACGTCCGCGCTCCGGACGGCGTGGGGCACGCGGATCCGGGCGGCAAGGACTTCTTCGTGGATCCCACCGTCTGCCGCTTCCACGGCACGGGCAGGTGGGAGATCTGCAAGCCCGGAGTCCCCCTGCTCGACGTGGACGCGGTGAGCGTCCTTCCGGAGCGGCCGGGGGTGGAGCTGAAAGAGCTGGAAATCATCGGCGCCCGGTAGGCTCGGGCGCCATCACGCACGCGGCGTCGGAGGGGCTCCGACGTCGCCCGCGTGGGTCCTCAGGCGATGAGGCCGCGGTCGCGCGCCTGACGGAAGATGGAGGACGCGTCCTTCTTCAGGGCGGTGGACACGTCCTTGACGATGGCGTCCGCCGACTTGGCGACCGACAGGTAGTTGTCGAACGTGCGCGTGAGGATGAGCACGCCCGAGATGATGACTCGCTGCAGGTTGTGCTGCAGGTCCGTGCCCTCGTACACGAGCCAGGACTGCTCACAGTAGCGGCGGCCCTCGGCGACCATCTGGTTCAGGTGCGCGCGCTCGGTCGCGTCGGGAACCTTCGCCTTGGGGCTGATGGACGCGATGTAGAGCACGTTCTGCCCCAGCCGCTGCGTCGCGTCCTCCATCTGCGCCATGATGGCCTGGACGTCATCCTTCGTCGGCGGGTTGTGCCAGCGCGAGAACAAGACGCGGTCGATGAGTTCGGATTGGTACGTGGCAGACACGAAGCCTCCGGGATGCGAACGCTGATGACGACGGGGCCGCTTCGTCGGGCACGGCCCGTGTCGCAGGGCGGAATCTGTACCAGGATCACAGAGGCGGTTGAAGAGTAGCGGACACACGCCTGCACCTTTGGGGCGCCTGTGTGCCAGCCACGCTGTGAGGATGCAGTGCAGCTGGACAACTCCGCCTGGGTCGAAACCGACACGCCAGACTATCCGGGGAATTCATGGCGGCTTCGGACGCGCGCGGGCGGCGAGGACGGCCTTCACGTCGTCCAGGGTCACGCCCAGGGCGCGCACCGCGACGAGCGCGTGGAAGAGCACGTCGGCGGCCTCTTCCGCGGCCCGGTGCGTGTCCGCGTCCGCGCAGGCGGTGACGAGCTCCGCGGCCTCCTCCCCCAGCTTCTTCAAGCGCAGGTTCCGGTCCTCCAGGAGGCGCCGGGTGTAGCTGGGCCTGGCGCCTTCGGGCTGGGGGCCGGACGCGCGTGCGGAGAGCGTCGCGTCCAGGTGCGCGAGCGCGTCCCAGCGGCCCTCGCCGAAGCACGTCTCCTCGCCGGTGTGGCAGGCGGGGCCGGCCTTGCGCACGCGCGCGAGCACCGCGTCGCCGTCACAGTCCGCGGTGAGGGAGACGACCTTCTGGGTGTTCCCGCTGGTGGCGCCCTTGTGCCAGAGGCCGCGCGTGCGCGAGCGGTAGTGCATCTCTCCCGTGGCGAGCGTGCGCTCCAGCGCCTCGCGGTCGGCGTGCGCCACCATCAGCACGTCGCCGGTGCTCGCGTCCTGCGTCACCACCGTCACCAACCCCTGGCCCTTGTCGAAGTTCAGCGAGGAGAGTTCCAGCGTCATGGCTGGACTCCCGTGCGCAGCACCTCGCGCACGCGCTTGGACAGCGCCGCGTTGGTGGCGATGCCGTCGCCGCCGAACGCCGTGCGAGCGCCCTTCCAGTCGGTGAAGACGCCGCCCGCCTCCTCGATGATGGGCTGCAGGGCCGCCGCGTCCCAGGGAGACAGGCCTTCGTCCACCATGACCTCCGCGCGGCCGGTGGCGACGAGGAGGTAGCCGTAGCAGTCCCCCCACGTGCGGGAGAGGGACGCCTGCCGCGACAGCTCCTTCCAGGCCGCGCCCTTCTCGGGGTTCTGGAGGAAGCGCTCATCGGTGACTAGCACCACGGCCTGCGCCAGCGAGTCCTGCTCCGACACGCGCGCCGCGGAGCCGTTCCAGAAGCAGCCCAGGCCCGGGGACGCGACGACCAGCTCATTCACAGCGGGGAAGTAGGCCGCGCCCGCGAGGATGTTCTCCCCTTCCGCCACCGCGACCAGCGTGCCCCACAGCGGCACGCCCCGGATGAACGTCTTCGTGCCGTCGATGGGATCCAATATCCACCGGCGCTTCGCGCCCGGCCGGGACTCGCCGAACTCCTCGCCCAGGATGCCGTCCTGGGGGAAGCGCGCCTCCAGCCATTCGCGAGCGGTCCACTCGGCGGTGCGGTCCGCCACCGTCACGGGCGTTCCGTCGCTCTTGGTGTCGACGGCGATGCCGCGCCGGAAGAAGTCCAGCGCCACGTCACCGGCCTTGCGCGCCACGTCGGCGGCGGCCTCCATCAAGTCTCGCGGGTCCGCGTTCATGTCGTGCTCCGGATGGCGATGCCGTTGTCGTTCAGCAGGGACTTCAAGGCGCCCACCGTGGTGAGGCCGTCGTGGAGGATGCCGGCGACGAGCGCCGCGTCCGCCGCGCCCAGAGTCAGCGCATCGCGCACGTGCTCCGCGCGGCCCGCGCCTCCGGAGGCGATGACGGGCACGTCCACGGCTTCCGCCACCGCGCGGGTCAGGTCCAGATCGTAGCCCGTGCGCGCCCCGTCCCGGTCGATGCTGGTGAGCAGCACCTCGCCCGCGCCGCGCCGGACGCACTCCTTCGCCCAGGCTACGGCGTCCAGGTCGGTGGGCCGCCGGCCGCCGTGCGTGTAGACGCGGTAGCGGTCTCCCTCGCGCTTCGCGTCGATGCTGGCCACCACGCACTGGGCACCGAAGCGCTCCGCGCAGCCGGTGAGGAGCTCCGGCGTGGCCACGGCCGCGGAGTTGATGCTCACCTTGTCCGCACCGGCCCTCAGCGCGCGGCCCACGTCGTCCACGGTGCGCACGCCTCCGCCCACCGTGAGCGGGATGAAGAGGCGCTCCGCGGTGCGCTGGACCAGGTCCCACAGCGTCTGGCGCTCTTCGGCGCTCGCGGAGATGTCCAGGAAGGTCACCTCATCCGCGCCGGCCTCCTCATAGCGCCGGGCCAGCTCCACCGGGTCGCCCACGTCGCGCAGGCCCTCGAACTGGACACCCTTCACCACGCGGCCGCCCTTCACATCCAGGCAGACGATGATCCGTCGGCGGAGCATCACTTCACCTCCAGGGAGACACTGCCCTTCATGCTGAAGACGACGCCGGAGTCCACCATCGCGTCGCGCAGCGCGAGCCCTAGCGCCTTGAAGGCCGCCTCGGTGAGGTGGTGGCTGTCCTTGCCGCGAAGCACGCGCAGGTGGAGCGTGATGCGCGAGTGCTCGCAGAAGGAGCGCATCCAGTGTTCATACAGCCGGTTCTTCAACGGGCCCCGGTAGTAGAAGCGACCGCCCGCGTCCAGGCACGCCTGCACCAGGGCGTCATCCATGGGCAGGGTGCGCTCGCCGTAGCGCGCGGCGGTGGCGGGGATGACGCGCTGGACGGCGGTGCCCAGGGTGATGGCCACGTCCTCCATCAGGTGGTGGCGCAGGTCTCCGCGAGCGCGCAGGGTCAGGTCCAGCCCCGCGTAGCGCGCGAACGTGGCGAGCATGTGGTCGAAGAACTTGAGGCCCGTATCCACCCGCGCCACGCCGGTTCCGCGCGCCAGCTCCACCGTGACCTGGGTCTCCTTCGTTTCGCGGACGACCGTGGTGACCGTGCTCATTGCGTGAACTCCCGCGCGACCGCGCGCGCATCCAACCGCCCCGTGTACAGCGCCATGCCCACCACCGCTCCGTATGCGCCCACCGCCGCCAGCGAGCGCAGGTCCTCCAACGTCGTCACCCCACCGGAGGCGTAGAGCCGGTGCCGGCTCGAACGGGCCACCTCCTCCATCAAGGGCAGGTCCACGCCGCCCAGCTGCCCCTCCTTGTGCACCGCGGTGACGAGCATCCCGCCCAGCGGCAGGGGCTCCAGCGCGGCCAGCACGTCGCGGATGTCGCGCGCGCTGCCGGACGTCCAGCCGCGCGTCACGACCTCGCGGCCCTTCACATCCGCGGCGACCACCACACGACTGGGAAAGCGCTCCGCGACCTCGGTGAGCCAGGCCAGGTCCTCGATGGCGCGGGTCCCCACGACGACCGAGGACGCACCGCCCGCGAGCACCGCCTCCACGCGCGAGGCGTCACGAACACCGCCGCCCACCGTGAAGGCGAGGCCCGGGGCATGCGACACCAGCCGGACCACCACGTCCGCGTTGGAGCCCTTGCCCAGCGCCGCGTCCAGGTCCACGACGTGGAACGTGCGGAAGCCCAGCGCGAGCCACTGCTTCAAGGCCTCCAGCGGATCATTCACGCGCACGCGCTCCGCCTCGTAGGAGCCCCCCACGAGCTGCACGCACGCCCCTTCCCGCAGGTCGATGGCCGGGATGGCGATCATGAGGACACCTCCTGGAGGAACGCCTGCACGAAGCGCACGCCCGCGTGGGAGGACTTCTCCGGGTGGAACTGCACGCCCAGCACGTTTCCGCGCCGCACGGAGGCGGGGAACCGGTCGCCCTCGTGGGTGGTCCAGCCCACCACTTCACGCGACTCCACTGCGCGGCAGACAAAGCTGTGCGCGTAGTACACGGTGGACAAGCGCGCGGACTGGAGCGCCCGGTCCTCCTCCACGTCGTTCCAGCCAATCTGCGGAACGTGCCGCGCGGCCAGCCGCGTCACCCGGCCCGGGAAGTAGCCGAGTCCCTGCCCTGCCCCTTCGTCGCTCTCCTCGAAGAGCAGCTGCATGCCCAGGCAGATGCCCAGGCACGGCAGGCCGGCGTCCAGCGCCTTGCGCATCGCCTCGCGTCCCGGAGCGAGCCGCGCCGCCGCCGAGCCGAACGCCCCGACGCCGGGAAGCACCAGGACGTCGGTATCCAGCGCGCGCAGCGGATCCTCCTGCACGCGCACGTCCGCGCCGGGCGTGGTGGCCAGCGCCTTGATCAGCGAGTGCAGGTTGCCCGCGCCATAGTCGAACAGGGTCACCCGCATCACAGCACCTCCTTCAGGGCCTTCAGCGCCGAAGCCATCATCGGCCAGGGACCGCAGCCGATGCGCAGCGCATCGCCCACTCCCGTGAGCCCTTCGAACACCCGCACGTTCACGTTGCGCTCCCGCAGCGCCTCGCCCACCCACCGCGCCTCTGGCACGGGGACGAGGAGGAAGTTCCCTTCCGAAGGGAGCGGATCCAACCCCAGCGCCTTCAAGGCGCCCCGCAGCCGCTCGCGGTTCTCCACCGCCTCCGCCGCGCAGGCCTCCATCCACGCGACGTCATCCGTGAGCGCGGCGACCGCCACGGCCTCGCCCAGCGCAGTGTGCTTGTAGGGCCCCCGGGCCTTCTCCACCTCCGCCACCAGCGACGGCGCCCCGACGCCCCAGCCCACCCGCAGCCCCGCGAGTCCGAACGCCTTGGACATCGTGCGCGTCACCAGCACGTTGGGCCGCGTCCGCGCCAGGTCGAGGAAGTCCCCGCTCCGCGTGAACTCCACATAGGCCTGATCAATGAGCACCACGCCCGGAGCGGAGTCCACCAGCCGCTCCAGCGCCGCGCGCGAAGCCACCGTGCCGGTGGGGTTGTTCGGCGTGCACACGTAGATGAGCCTGGCCCCCGTGGAGAGCAGGCCGTCCACGTCCAGGTCATGGTCCGCGCGCAGCGGCACGGGCGCCGGCTTGAGCGCGCTCAACCGGGCATACATGGGCACCATCACGAACGTGGGATCCGGAAAGGCCACCACGTCCCCGGGCTCCAGGAAGGCCCGCAGCGCGCAGTCGATGACGTCGTCCGAGCCGCAGCCCGTCGTCACGTTCTCCACCGCGACGCCCGCGTAGGTGGCCACGGCGCGCTTCAGGTCCGGCGCATAGCCGGCGGGATAGCGGGCCAGCCGCAGGAAGCCCTCCTCCCGCAGCACGCGATCCGCGGACGGCGGTGCGCCAAAGAGGTTGGTGTTGTCACTCAGGTCCACCCGGCACGGCTTCTTCGCCGGGGAGTACAAGGGGATGTCCCGATACGTCTCGCGAAATGGAATCACGGCACCCTCCAGGCCCGAGCCGCGGCCGCGTGAGCGAAGAGGCCCTCGCTGTCCGCCAGCGTCCCCACGTCGTCCGCCATCGCCGCCGCTGCTTCCGGTGTCACGCGTTGCCACGTGGTCCACCGGTAGAAGTCCAGCACGCTCAGTCCCGAGTACGCCCGGGCCAGTCCCGCCGTGGGCAGCACGTGGTTCGCACCGGTGAGGTAGTCACCGAAGGCCACCGACGCGCGCTGTCCCACGAACACCGTGCCCGCGTTGCGCACCCGCGCCAGGTCCTCCGAGGGCTTCGCCGTCGCGAGCAGCAGGTGCTCCGGTGCGAACTCCGCTACGAAGGGCCACGCCTCTTCCAACGAGTCGATACGCAGCACCGCGCCCCTGCTTCCCAGCGATGACAGGACGATGTCGCCGCGCCGGGCGACGCGTGCCTGCTGCTCCACCGCGTCCCGCACCGCCTGCGCCATCGAAGCGCCCACCACCAGCGCCACGCAGCAGGCCTCGGGGTCGTGCTCCGCCTGGGCCAGCAGCTCACGCGCCACGGCGTCCGGACGGGCGCTCGCATCGGCGACCACCAGGATTTCGCTCGGGCCCGCGGGCGCGTCGATGGCGACGGCGTCCACCACCTGGAGCTTCGCGGCCGCCACGTACGCGTTGCCCGGTCCGACGATGCGGTCCACGCGGGGAACGCTCTGGGTTCCGTAGGCCAGCGCGGCCACCGCGCCCGCACCTCCCAATGCGAACACCCGATCCGCGCCCGCGAGCGCCGCCGCCGCGAGCACGCCCGCGCTGGGAAATCCATCCGGCCCTGGCGGAGAGCAGACGATGACCTCGCCCACACCCGCGACCTTCGCGGGGACCACGCCCATGAGCACGCTGCTGGGGTACACCGCCCGGCCGCCAGGGGCGTACACACCGACGCGGCTCAGCGGATCCGGCCGGCGCCCCACGATGACACCGGGCTCCGTCTCCACCTCGATGGCCTGGGGCCGCTGCGCCGCATGTGCTCGGGCAATGTTGCGCGCCGCGCGGGTCAGCGCCTCGCGCACGTCGGAGGGAATCGACTCCAACGCCGCGTTCCATCGTTCACGCGGCACCTCCAGGGCCGCCAACTCCACGCGGTCGAACTCACGCGCGAAGTCGAAGAGGGCCCGGTCGCCTTCCGTGCGAACACGGGCAATCAGTGACTGGACGCGGGAAGCCACCTGGGCATCCGACTCTCCCGTGCGCGCCAACAGCTTCCGCCGCGCGTCGGGCTCCAGGGCGGACAGGGAACCCAGATACTTGAGAACCGAGGCGCTCATGGCGTCGCCCTCCCCATGCACATGACGCGAAGACCGGACTCGAAGGTGGAGGCGCTCATGCCATCAACCTCTCGATGCGAGTGACGAGGATGCCCTGCCCGCCCAGCGCCTTCAGCGCGTTGACCGTGCGGTAGAGGTTCCTCGACGAGACCACCGCGTGCACCGCGACGAAGTGGCCCCCGTTCATCACGTCCACCACCGTGGGGCCGTTGAGGCCGGGCAGCACCTCGCGCACCTGCTCCAGGGACGTCTTCGGGACGTTGGCCATCAGGTAGCGCCGCCCGCGCGCCGCCAGCACCGACCCCAGCGCCTGCGTCAGCTCCTCCAGCGCGCGCCGTGCCTCCGTGCCGTTGCGCGGATACGCCACCAGCCGGGCACTCGACTCCAGCACGGTGGCCACTTCCTTGAGGCCGTTCATCTTCAACGTGGACCCCGTGGACGTGAGGTCCACCACGATGTCCGCGATGCCCAGGTGCGGAGCGATCTCCGCCGCGCCGCTCACCGGCACCACCGTCACCTTCTGCCCACGCTGCTGGAAGAAGGCCTGCGTCAGCCGGGGGAAGCAGGACGCCACCCGCATCCCCTCCTTCACGTCCTCCACGCGGCTGATGCCGCTCTCGTCGCGCGCGGCCACCACCAACCGGCAGCGGCCGAACTCCAGGTCCATCAGCGGCTCCAGCTCGCGCCCGGCCTCGTTCACCAGGTCCCAGCCGGTGACGCCCGCCTGCGCGGCGCCGTCCGCGACGAACTCCGGGATGTCCTGGGCACGGACGAAGATGGCTTCGAACTCGCCGCCCAGGGACGCGGTGAGGGCCCGCTCGCCCCGGGCGCGCACCTCCAGGCCCGCGTCGTTGAACAGCTCGCGCACTTCCTCGGACAGACGTCCTTTGTTGGGCAGGGCAATCTTCAACATGGGTGGGCTCGGGGGACTGCGGTGGCGGAAACGAAAAAAGGCCCGTCCTGGGGGGACGGGCCTTCGATCACTGCGGCATCTGCCGGAAGTGGGTGCGTTCTAGTGCGTCACCCAGGCATGCGCGCGGCGAACGGTCCCGTCATGGGCCGGCCGATGATGCGCATGGTGGTGATGCATGGACGTGAAACGCACGGCCCTAGGGTTAACGACCGGAGGCCTCAGCGTCAAGTCGCCCCGGGTCATGGACTGTCTTGACGCTTGCAAACCCGTGCTCGCTTGAGCACAAGCGGCGCATGGCAACCTCCGACGTCCTCGTGGTGGGCGGTGGTGTGATGGGCTGTGGCATCGCGCTGAAACTCCGTCAGGCGGGTGCGCGCGTGACGGTGCTGGAGCGCTCCATCCCCGGCGCCGAAGCCTCCAGCGCCGCGGGCGGCATCCTCGCGCCCCAGTGGGAATCAGAAGGACCGGGCCCCTTCTTCGAGCTGTGCCTGCGCAGCCGCGCCCTCTACGGAACCTTCGCCGCGGAGCTGCGCGAGCTCTCCGGCGTGGACATCGCGTACCGGCCGTGCGGCCTGCTTCGCGTCGCGTTCGACGAAGCGGATCTCCACCATGTGGAGTCCACCGTGGGCTGGCAGCACGGCATGGGGCTGCGCGCCGAGCTGCTCGACGGCAAGGCCGCGCGCGAGCTGGAGCCCCACCTGTCCCCCGCCGCCGTGGGCGCCGCGCACTTCCCGGATGATCACCAGGTCGACAACCGGCTCCTCGTGCGCGCGCTCACCATGGCCGCCGCGCGCGTGGGCGCGGTGTTCAAGAGCGGCTACGTGCGCGGCGTGGTGCACGAGCACGGCCGCGCGGTGGGCGTGGATCTGGACGGCGAGGTGCTGCGCGCGGACGCCGTGGTGCTGGCGGCGGGCTCCTGGTCGTCCCTGGTCCAGGGTGCGGGCGTGTCCGCGCAGGCGGTGCGCCCGGCGCGCGGGCAGATGGTGCAGCTACAGACGCGGCTGCCCCTGATGGAACGGGTGGTGACGTCCGCCAAGGGCTACCTGGTGCCACGCGCGGATGGGCGGATCATCGCCGGCAGCACCATGGAGCACGTGGGCTTCGACAAGCAGGTGACCGCGGCGGGGCTGGCGCGCATCCTCGACATGGCCCTGCAGCTGTGCCCGGACCTGGCCAGCGCGCCCATCACGGAGACCTGGGCCGGCTTCCGCCCCTGGACCCAGGACGCGCTGCCGTACATCGGAGAGGGCCCCTCGCCCGGCCTGTTCCTCGCCACCGGCCACTTCCGCAACGGCATCCTGCTCGCTCCCATCACCGCGAAGCTCGTCGCCCAGGCCGTGCTGGGGGAGAAGCCCTCGGTGGACCTCACCCCCTTCCGTTACGACCGGGGGACGATGGCGCGCGGTTGACGCGGCGTGCCTGCCCGCCCTACTCCGGAAGGCGGGGAATGCCTCGAGAACCGGAGACGTTCACTTCGGAACCAGGGCTCGCACCCCACCCTGGATGGCAGGGAGGCGAGGGGGTGATGATTTCTCGCACTCGTTCGCCTTTAATCCCTGGAAACCTCTAGAATCTTCGGCCGTGGAAGCCATCCCCCCCGCACCGCCCAGAATCCTGATCGTCGACGACGACGATTCCGTCCGCGACGTCATCTCCGTGCTCCTCCGTGAGGAGGGCTACAACTGTGTCGTGGCCAACGGCGCCGAGATGGCGCTCGACGTGGCGGGTGAAGAAGAGACGCCGCTCGTCATCAGCGACATGAAGATGCCGGGCCGCGACGGACTCTGGCTGCTGGAGAACCTGCGCGAGCGGTTGCCGGACACGTCCGTCATCATGCTCACCGGCTACGGCGACACCGAGTCCGCCGTGGACTGTCTGCGCCGGGGCGCGGTGGACTACCTGCTCAAGCCACCCAAGCTCACGGACCTCATCCGAGCCATCGAGCGCGCGCTCGCCAAGCGCCGCATCGAGATGGCGCGCAAGCGCTACCAGAAGAAGCTCGAGGGCAAGGTGCGCGACCGCACCGCCGAGCTGCGCAGCGCGCTGCACAACATCGCGAACACGTACCAGAACACGCTGCTAGCGCTGGTGGCGGCCCTGGACGCGCGCGAGCACGAGACGAGCGACCACTCCCAGCGCGTGGTCAGCTACACCTCCGCCATCGCCACCCGCATGGGCATCCACGGCAAGGAGATGGAGGAGATCGGCCGCGGGGCGCTGCTGCACGACATCGGGAAGATCGGCGTGCCGGACGCGGTGTTGCTCAAGCCCGGCAAGCTCACCCCCGACGAGTGGCTGGAGATGCGGCGTCATCCGGAAATCGGTTTCCAGATGATCCAGAACATCCCCTTCCTCTCCACGCCGGCGGACATCGTCCTGTCGCACCAGGAGCGCTTCGACGGCGCGGGCTACCCCCGCAACCTCCAGCGCAACGAGATCCACATCGGCGCGCGCATCTTCGCGGTGGCGGACACGCTGGACGCGATGACGAGCGACCGGCCGTACCGCAAGGGCACGACGTTCGCGAACGCCATCCAGGAGATCAAGCGCTGCGCCAACACGCAGTTCGACCCAGAGGTCGTGAAGGCGTTCCTGGACATCGGCGAGGAGGGCCTCATCCGCATCAAGAAGGAGATGGCGGAGAAGAAGCTCAACCCGATGCAGGCCGCCGCGGACGCCGCCGAGTCCGAGGCCGAGCTGGCGCGGCTCACCGACCTGGACGACGAGCCGGACTCTCCGCCGGTAGGCAGCACGGCCACGCCCATTGGCGCGCCGCCCGTCGCCATCCGCTCAGCGTCCGGGACCGAGGGCTGAGGCAGTCCGCGGGAAGCGGTGCCTTTCCGCGCGGGGGTTGCTATCCATGAAGGCGGAAGGCCCCGCGATGACCGCCCCCCTGCCCGCTCCCAATCCGCTCGCCCCGCCGCTGTGTGACGCGCAGGGGCGGCGCATGACGTACCTGCGGCTGAGCGTCACGGACCGCTGCAACTTCCGCTGCACCTACTGCTCGCCCGCGTCGTGGGGCGGCAAGAAGGACCTGCTCGACGCAGGCGAGTTCGAGCGCATCGTCTCCGTCTTCGCGCGCATGGGCATCCGCCGCGTGCGGCTGACGGGCGGCGAGCCGCTCGCCCGGCCGGACATCCTCGACATCGCGCAACGCATCGCCGCGGTGTCCGGCGTGGAGCACCTGGCCATCACCACCAACGCGAGCCGCCTGGAGTCACTGGCCGGGCCGCTGCGCGCCGCAGGCGTCACCCAGCTCAACCTGAGCCTGGACACGCTGTCCGCGGAGGTGTTCCGGCGCATCTCCAAGCAGGGCGACTTCGCGGCGGTGCTGCGCGGCATCGACGCGGCGGCGGGCGCGGGCTACCAGTCGCTGAAGCTCAACGTCGTGGTGATGCGCGGCATCAACGACGGGGAGGTGCCGGAGCTGGTGTCGTACGCGCACGCGCGCGGCATCACCCCGCGCTTCATCGAGCTGATGCCCTTTGGCCAGGGCACGCCGGTGCCCACGGCGGAGCTGCTGGAGCGCCTGGCGGCGTCAGGCCGCGTCCTCACGGAGGAGCCACCAGAGGACACCGCATCCCCCACGTCCGGCCCGGCGCGCTACTGGCGCACGGACAGTGGGCGCGTGGGGTTCATCTCGCCGCTGACGCAGAACTTCTGCGGGGGCTGCAACCGGGTGCGGGTGGCGTCCAACGGCGACCTGCGCAGCTGCCTGGGCGGCCGGGCGCAGGCGCCGCTGCATCAGCTCATCCGGGGCGGCGCGACGGACGAGGAGCTGGCCGTGGCCGTGCGCCGCGCGCTGGGGGAGAAGCCGGAGGGGCACCGTTTCACGGAGGCCGGAAACGGCGCCACGCTCCTGCCCATGATGGGCATTGGCGGCTGAGGGTTACTTCACCAGCCGGATGTTCACGGGGTAGCGGTAGAGCTCGCCGTCGTTGGCCTTCAAGCCGGCGATGACCGTGAAGACGATCGAGACAATCGCCACCAGGGGCGCCAGGACGAAGCCGATCACCGCGCACATCAGCACCGCGGAGATGGCCATCGCGATGAAGGTGGTGATCTGGAAGTTGAGCGACTCCACCGCGTGCGCGCGGACGAAGGACGACTCCTTGCCCTTGGTCAGCATCAGGAACAGCGGCACCGCCCAGCCCAGGAAGCCCGCGCCGACGACGACACCGGCGATGGAGCCCAGATGGGCCAACATCCCCATCGTCTTCTCATCCGACGTCGCCGTCGGCGAACCGGTGATGAACGTGCCGAACTGCTGATCCTCGCGCTGACTCGGGTCCATGAAACGCCCTCCAAAATTGAATGGGCGCGACGGGCGCGCCCGGATGGGAGCACCATGACATGGCGTGTCGGTTCCTGTCATCCAGCGGGCAGGGGCCGAGCGTGCAGGCCCCCGTCCACCGGCGCCCGTCAGCGGTACAGCTCGTGGCCCGCCTTCTTGAATTCCTCGCTCTTCTCCTTCATCCCCTGCTCCAGGGCCTGGGCGTCGTTGACGCCGACCTTGTCCGCGTAGTCGCGCACGTCCTGGGTGATCTTCATGGAGCAGAAGTGCGGGCCGCACATGGAGCAGAAGTGCGCGACCTTGGCGCCTTCGGCGGGGAGCGTCTCGTCGTGGAAGGCGCGGGCGCGCTCGGGGTCCAGGGACAGGTTGAACTGATCCTCCCAGCGGAACTCGAAGCGCGCCTTGGACAGGGCGTTGTCGCGAGCCTGCGCGCCCGGGTGGCCCTTGGCCAGGTCCGCGGCGTGGGCGGCGATCTTGTACGTGATGACGCCCTCCTTCACGTCGTCCCGGTCGGGCAGGCCCAGGTGCTCCTTGGGCGTCACGTAGCAGAGCATCGCCGTGCCGAACCAACCGATCATCGCCGCGCCAATGCCGCTGGTGAAGTGATCGTATCCGGGCGCGATGTCCGTGGTGAGGGGCCCCAGCGTGTAGAACGGCGCCTCGTGGCACACGGCGAGCTGCTTCGTCATGTTCTCCTGGATGAGGTGCATGGGGACGTGGCCGGGGCCTTCGATCATCACCTGCACGTCGTGCTTCCAGGCCACCTTCGTCAGCTCGCCCAGCGTCTCCAGCTCGCCGAACTGCGCGGCGTCGTTGGCGTCCGCGATGGAGCCGGGGCGCAGGCCGTCGCCCAGGCTGAAGCTGACGTCGTACGCCTTCATGATCTCGCAGATCTCCTCGAAGTGCGTGTAGAGGAAGTTCTCTTTGTGGTGGGCCAGGCACCACTTGGCGAGGATGGAGCCGCCGCGGCTGACGATGCCGGTGAGGCGCTTCGCGGTGAGCGGCACGTACTGGAGGCGCACGCCCGCGTGGATGGTGAAGTAGTCCACGCCCTGCTCGGCCTGTTCGATGAGCGTGTCGCGGAAGATGGCCCAGGTGAGCTCCTCGGCCTTGCCGCCCACCTTCTCCAGCGCCTGGTAGATAGGCACGGTGCCGATGGGCACGGGCGCGTTGCGGAGAATCCACTCGCGCGTCTCGTGGATGTTGCGGCCGGTGGACAGGTCCATGACGGTGTCCGCGCCCCAGCGGATGGACCAGACCATCTTCTCCACCTCCTCCTCGATGGAGGACGTGACGGCGGAGTTGCCGATGTTGGCGTTGATCTTCACCAGGAAGTTGCGGCCGATGATCATCGGCTCCAGCTCTGGGTGGTTGATGTTCGCGGGGATGATGGCGCGGCCCCGGGCGATCTCATCGCGCACGAACTCCGGAGTAATCACACGCGGAATCGCGGCGCCCCAGGAGTGGCCGGGGTGCTGGGCGGCGAGTGAAGCATCGAGCTTCTGGTTCTCGCGCACGGCGACGTATTCCATCTCCGGCGTGATGATGCCCTTGCGGGCGTAGTGCATCTGGCTGACGTTGGCGCCTGCCTTCGCGACGCGGGGCTTGCGGATGTGGCTGAAGCGCAGGCCGTTGAGGCGCGGATCGGCTTCGCGGGCGCGGCCGTATTCCGACGTGATGCCGTCCAGTTCGTCCGTGTCGTTGCGAGCGCGGATCCAATTCCCACGGACGGCGGGCAGGCCTCGGCGCAGGTCGATGTCGGCGGAGGGGTCGGTGTAGGGGCCGCTGGAGTCGTAGACGTGGACGGGAGGGTTCGCGGTCTCCGGGCCGGAGTGGCCGTGGTGGCGCGTGGGCGTCTGGGCAATCTCGCGCAGGGGCACGCGGAGGTCGGGGTGCAGCGACCCGGACACGTAGACCTTGCGCGAGGCGGGAAGCGGACCGCGGCTGATCCCTTCCAGCACCTTCCCATCGACCTTCAGGCTCTTAGACGCTCCACTCATCGGACGGCTCCTCGTGAGAACGGACGGGAGACGGGACGGGAGCATGGAGCGCCCACACCGCTTCCCTCCGCCGGTACTAACCGGTTCAGGTTCAAAGGGATCGGACGCGGCCACACGTCCGTCTCAGCCCCCTTCCGGAGGCACCCCTAGCGACTGCGGAGCGGTGTAGCGCAGGGGCAAGCCCGCTTCAACCCGTGCGGATAGGGCCGTGGGGACAGGGACCTTGGCCAGAATCAGACGTCACGGTTCCGGCTCGGGTTTCGTCACTGACAGCTTGCACGGCGCAAAGCTTTTCATGCACTCCAGAATGTCTTCTTGACAATGTTTGAGAGAATACTGTTTAGGACTTCGGGAATAGGAGAAGTCCGACATGAGGGTGTGCGTTGGGGGAAGTCGTTTCTGGGGGGTTTTGGCCCTGCTGTCCCTGGCAGGGTGTAGCGAGAGCGGGACCTCGCGCGAGAGCGCACCGGCGACTTCGCCGCCAGTCCTGACGGAGCACCGGCCCCAGGGGAGTGGCACGGGGCGTATGGCTTTGGGTGAGGATTGCACCCAGGGCTCGCACTCGGATTGTGCGTCCGGGCTGTGCCTGCACGCCGCTCCAGGGGGCGCCTCCCGTGCGGAAGTGGGCTACTTCTGCAGCCGCACCTGCCAGAAGCCCACGGACTGCCCCGTTGACTGGCGTTGCCAGCAACTGCTGCCCACCACCCCGGAGCGCTTGTGCGTGCCGCCTTCCTCCTGGAAGGCCGCCGCCGCTGCTTCTCGGGCTCCCGAAACCAACCGCTGACATCCGCCTGGCTTCTTTCAGGAACTCCTCAATTCATGTCATCTTCCTTCAAGCCTCTGGCCTTGCTGGCCGCGGTGCTGGCGTGTCTGCCCGGCGTCGGCCTTGCCCAGGACTCGTGTGTCAACAACATCATCACTCATTGCGATGATGGCAAACAGGTGCAGTGCACCTGTGACGGCAGCACCCGCTGCGGCGACCTCACGAATTGCAAGAACGACCCCTTCTGCAACCCCGTCAACCCCGCCCCGGGCGCCCCCAACAACGCCGCCAGCTGCTGCCGCAGCACCTGGGCTTGCGCCACCCCGCCCCAGCCCTGCGAGGACGGCAATTGCCGTTGCAGCCCGGAAGGCGAGCGCCTCCCGACCGCGGGTGACCCGGTCAATGCCGCCTCTGGCGAGAGCATCCTGGTGGAGACCGACCTGGAGCTGGGCAGCGCCACGGGCGCCCTGACACTGCGCCGCTTCTACACGTCCGACTCCGCCGCCTGGTCCTACACCGGCAACGTCGTCAACAATGTGCCCAAGCCCTTCGGCGGCGTCCTCGGCAGTCAGTCCTCCCTCCACTGGTCCCACGAGTACTACAGCTTCGTGCACCTGACGTCCTCGCGCTGGACTGTCGTCCGGGGCAATGGCGCTCAGTCCCACTTCCCCCCCTGCACCGGCACCACCTGCTCGGCCACCGCTTCCACCAACTCCGGCAGCAAGCGCGAGCGGCTGCAGAAGACGGCCACGGGCTTCACGCTGGTGGAAGTCGGCGGCCGCAAGCTCGTCTTCGAGGCCAAGCACCTGGAGTCCGTCGGCGGCCAGACGCGCTACTTCCTCAGCCGCATCGTCTCGCCCAAGGATGTCACGCTGGCCACCCTGGCCTATGCCGCGCCGCCCGGCCCAGTGTGCTTACCAGCCGCCGCGACGGGCAGCACCCCAGGCGTCCCCTACCTGGCCTCCGTCACCGGCGCATCCGGCGCCATGGACTTCCAGTACGTCTCGCTCCACAGGCCTTACCCCTACAACGGCTCGCACTGCGTGCTTCGCAGTGTCACGCGCCGGGGTGAGTCCTCGCCTGCCGTCACCTACGCATACCAGTTGGAGGGCAGCACGGAAGTCGCCGGGCATATTGTCTCCGCCACCACGCCCAGCACCGTGCGCACGTACACCTTCACCAGCAATGCGCTGAAGGTCTCCACCGGCAACGTGCTCGTCATGACGCACACCTACTCGCTGGACTCACAGGGCAGCTCCACTGGCAAGGTGACGTCGGTGACGGGCGCCGGGGAGCAGCTAGCGGTGGGCACCTCGCAGAGCACCTCCTGCCAGCCCGGCAGCAACTGCTGCGGCGTGGCCCCCAGCAAGCGCGACCTCACCAACAGCAACGCCGGCCGCGGTGACGGCACCAGCGGTTCTGCCGGCTTCATGCAGTCCTTCGAGACGCTCACCAACGCCAGCCAGGCCACGGGCCCCCGTCTCTACCGGACGGTTGATTCCTGCACCGTCGCGGGCGCGTGCAGCCCCGGCAACGAGCGCAACGAGTGGGAGTGCGCCACCAGCACCTCCCCCGGTTTCCTCAAGGCCAAGAAGGACAAGCGCGACTTCTGGGAGGTCTACTCCTACGCCGCCCCGTCGAGCACCAGCGTGCCGGCCTCGCTTCTGGAGAATACGAGCGTCAAGCGCGGTGCCCAGGACATGACGGGCACCGGCGCCCTGGAGGAAGAAGCCTTCTCTTACACCTACGGCCCCAACGGCGAGCAATTGCTGGCCTCCTCGGAGAAGGACAGCGTGCTGGGCGCGGCTGGCCAGAAGGCCCGTACCTTCAACCGCTACGACGCCACCGGCCGCCTCTCGGCCGCCATAAGCTCCGGCTGGACGCGCGTCTTCAACGCTTCCACCGGCACCTGGAGCAGCGAGCAGCAGTGGCGGGGCACCTTCTTCCTCACCATCCGTACAGGCGAGAGCACGGCGGACCCCTTCGGCCGCACCGTCGAGCAACATGGCCCCTGCCTCGTCTCCAGCGAGGCCGCCACGGACTGCGCCACCGGCACGGTGTTCCCCGTGACGCGCAACTATTATTGGGCGGACACGGAGACGACGCCCCGCCGCAACCAGTTGCAGAAGGTGGCCCTGTACCCGGCCGGCCTCACAAGCACGCCCATCGACACGCTCTTCAACGCCTATGACGCTGGCGGGCATGTCACGGAGATGGTCGACGCGAACGGCGTCACCTTCCTCTCCACCTATCTCGACAAGCAACTCCTGACGCAGACCGTGAGGGTCACGGGTCAACCGGACGTGGTGACCGGCTACGGCTACGACTCCGCAGGCAATCAGACATACGTGCAACTGCCGGAGGGCAACTACGACGTCTCCTGCTACCGCCAGGGCACCAACTCCGGTTGCACGGGCGGCACCCTCACCGACAAGCTCCAGTGGAAGGCCAGATCCTCCACCGCGACCGCGGCCACCTGGTCTGAGAAGGTGACGTACACCTACTGGCCCGACGGCACGGTGAATGAGGAGCGCTACCTCGACGCCTCCGGTAACACCCGTCGACTTCTCTCCTACGCCGTGGACGCTCACCGCCGTCCCACCTGGACGAAGACGGGCACGGGCTCGGGCAGCTTCGTTGCCACGAAGAGCTACGACGCCACCAACAACCTCACGGGTGAAGGCAAGCCCTTCAACGCGCCTCCTGCATGGTGCGCGGTGGGCACGGGCGGCCAGCCGACGTCGGCGGCCTGCACCGCGATGCAATATGACGGTGCCAATCAGCTGCAGCGCATTGATGAGCATCCGACGGCTGGCACCACGACACGCACCTGCTTCAAGCGTGACGCGCATGGCAACGTCACCAGCGTAGACACGGGCCTTGCCGCCAGCACCAACTGCGCGACGGCAACGCCTTCCGCCAATGCCTCGCGCTACCAGTACGACGACTTCGGCAACGTGGTGGAGGCGACGCTCGCGGCCACTGGCAGCGGAAGCACGGCGGGCACTACCCGCTTCGCCTACGACTCGCAGGGACACTCCGTGGTGAAGCAGACGCCCGCCATGGCCTCGGCCCACGTCCGCGACCACCTCGCCTACGGCTACGACGCCATGGGACGGCCGCTCTCCGTCTCCCACGTCTCGCCGCTGGTCTCAGGCGGCGCGGAGACGCTCTACGCGCTGGGCTATGACGCCGCGGTGAGCCCCGACGCTTCCTGCGGCACGCTAACCAATACACTGGGCCGCCTGCGCTACCAGGACGACTCCTTCGGCCGCATCTGGTTCAGCTACGACGCCTGGGGCCGCAAGGTGAAGGAAGTGCGCCTGCGCACCGGCGCCACCACCTGCACCGGTACGCCCTTCCAGAATCCCCACACGCTCTACGCCTACAGCCTCAACGGCAACCTCACGCAGGTGACCTACCCCTACGGCCGCGTCGTCATCTACGGCTACGGCACCGGGGCCCTCACCGACCGCATCGAGCGCGTGAATGTCTTCACCTACGGTACGGGAGGAACCTCCTCCTCGACCGCCCTGCTCTCCCAGGTGGACTGGGAGCCCTACGGCGGCCTGCGCGGCTACCGCATGCACTTCGGTGCCGCCATCGGCAATGGCAGCGTCGAGTACGCCTTGGGTGACAACGCCGCTGCCGCCCCCGCCTCCTGCCCCACCACGATTCCCAGCGTCGGGACGGGAGACGCCACCGGCCGCCTTCGCGCCCTCTGGGTGTCCACGCTCGCCTCGGGCGCCAACTTCACCCCGGGCAGCGGCAACGGTGGCATCCTCAAGCAGGTGTACACGTGGCAGGCGGACCAACTGGTGCGCTCCGACTCATGCCTGCTGGGCGCCACCTCGCCTCTCACCGAAACCTACGGCTACGACGGCCTGCTGCGCCTGACGTCCGCCACCGGCACTCTCTCCACCACGGGCGGCGCCTTCACCTCGCGCGGCTTCGGCTACGACGCTCGCGGCAACCGCACCTCCGAGTCCGGCGAGGCCAACACCTGGGCTCTCACCTACTCCAGCGCCGGCCACCCGGACCGGCTCGTCTCCCGCGACTCCACCCAGACGGGCGCCACCCTCGGCCACTCCTTCACCTACGACGCCGACGGCCGCGTCTCCCAGAAGCTCTGGCGCCCGGCCGACGCACTCGGCAACGCCTTCCACCTTGATTTCACCTCTGGGCCCTCCTCCAACGGTGGCGCTGACACCGTCTTCAAGGCCATCAGCGTCAATGGCCTGACGTTCAACTACTTCTACGACGCCCAGGGCCGACGCCGCCTCAAGGACTACCCCACCGCCATCAAGGACGAGTACTTCTACAACCAGTCCCAGGGCCTCCTGGTGGACCAGGGCAATGCCTCTGCTTTCACCTCCACCACCCACCCGGTGGACGAGTATGTCTGGCTGGACGGCCGGCCCGTCGCCGTCATTCGCGGCAAGCTGGACGCCTCCTGGGCCCACCTCTCCGACGCCACCGCCGACTGCGCCCGCGACGGCCAGGCGGCCGCCTGCGGCACCTACCACCTCGTCACCGACTACCTCGGCAAGCCCGTCCTCATGCTGGACGGCCAGGGCCGCGTCACCGGCACCGGCGAGTACGACGCCTTCGGCCACGTCAACCGTGTCAGCGTCGACATCGAAACCCCCCATCCCTACAAGGTGACCACCACCACCTTCGGCGGCGTCATGAAGCAGCCCGACGTTACCGGCACCACCCTCCAGCAGCGCGTCCTCTTCGACGGGCTCGACCTCTGGAGTGAGTCCAAGCAGTGCAACAGCGGTTACGCCGACCGCAGTGACTCCGTCGCCATTCGCGATGAAGCCTCCAGCGCTGACTTGACGACGCGCGGCGCGTGGGCCGATGGCCGCGGCTGGACAGACTGGGTTACCCCCGGCGCTTCCGGTGTCCGCGCCGCCATCCTCAACTCCGGCATCGCCTCCTGCACCCAGGGCGTCACCTGCAATGACTCGGGCTGCCACGAAGACGTCTGCAACTGCTCGACGACGGGCTTCCCCCAAGGCTCCAAGCAGCAGAAGGGCGCCGTCATCTCCGCCTACGAGTACCGCCGCTTCCAGACGGGCGCATCCCCTTTCTGGACGCCTCTTCGCTTCCCTGGCCAGTACCACGACGCCGAGACCGACCTCTTCGAGAACTGGAACCGCTTCTACGACCCTGCGGTGGGGCACTATCTTCAGCCGGAGCCCCTCCTCCAGAAAGCCGCGCCTGGGGGGAAGACCACCACCAGCGAGGTCACCAACCTTTCCTCCTACCAGTACGCACAGTCGAACCCCACGAATTCGATTGATCCGGATGGCCTGTTCACGGCTGGAAGCACCTGCCCCGCTGATCTCCTGGAGCCCAAGCGAACCCAAGAGTGCAAGGATTACGCGAAAGAACACGTCAAGGATCCGTGTATGCGCGACTGCATCGTCCAGCAGTGCGAAAACCTGCATGTCGAGTGCGACTCAACCAGCCCGTATTGCAAGGACAGCCACGGCACTCCCGCTCCGTGGGCAGCGGCCCCTGAGCTGCTGAACGGAAACCTCTTCTGCAAGCCGCTCTACGTAGGGACCAATCTCCGAAAGAGGCCTGGAACCAATTCCGTCATCTGGTGTGAGAGGAAGTTCGACAGGGACAGGTTGAAAACCAGTGAACCCGAATGCCTCATCAAGATTCTGGTTCATGAGTTCTCACACACATGTGGCCAGAAACATCTCAATGACAGTGGCAACCCCCGAAGGGGCGCCGGCATCCCTGGCATTGCCGGCAATGGCATTGAAGGCTGCTTCGCAAAGAACTAGATCAGCATGGAAAAAACATTCCTCGCCCTCATGGCACTCCTCAGCGGCTGTTCCCACTCATCGATGCTCAAGCTCAATGAGTACGGACTTGGCCCGGCTGACACCGCGCTGATCGACCTGACCTTCAAGGACGTTAAATACGACGGCTCCATGTTGGAGGGGCGGATCGAGCTGTATGCAATGGAGGATGTAGACGTTCCGAACATCCTGGGATGGAAGACCCTCATTCTTGACAGAGCGTGGACCTGCGACACGCATGAAGACATCGGTCTGGCACATGTCGACTACGCTGCGAATCCAGACGATCGCCAGGATGTGCTGCGTCTCAGGAAGGGCGACATCTATGGCGGCCAGATGAGATTCCCCGTATCGCTTGCCAAGGACGGAGGGCCCGACTGCATTCGGTACGAGGTCGTGTACGCGCCAGACGGACAGTTTCACGGTTACCTCGCCATCAAGGTCGCTGGCACGGCCAAGCGAGAGCCCTCCGCTCCGAACCCGTGACTTTGACGACACCGCGCCTGGACTAGCTAGCGATGGATGGAGGGGCAGTGGCGCACCTGCTACTGCCTCCCCATCCAGTTCAGGACCTCGCGTGCGAAGATGGAGCAGCGGGGCTTGTCCGGGTCGCCAGGGCTCGGCGCAGCACCGTCCCCGCCCATTCCAGCTCTTCCTGCGACAGGTCCATGCCCAGCAGTTCGCTGCCCTTGTCGTGCTCGATGACGATGCCTCGGCCCCGGGAGACATGCGTCCGCGCGTCGCGCACGTCGATGTCCTCAATGCGGGACCTGGGCAGCCGCAGGACCTTCCGGGGCCTCCAGGGGCCGTACCGCGTCGCCTCGATGCCTCGGGAAGAGGCGTTGATGGACCAGCGGCTGGTGGCCTCCCGCGCGACCCACCACCAGAAGAAGGCACCGCAGGCGATGAAGAGGGAGCTCGCAATCACCATCACCTGCGTACTGGCAGCCTGCGGTCCGAGAATCTGTCGCAACTGCCTTAGCAAGAAGAGAGGCCCTCCCACCGCGATGAGGACCGCGAAGGCTCCCTGCGCCGCGTAGGTGGGACGCCATCCACAGGGCGGCAGCTCCAGCGTCAGCCCCCGGGCGTCCTGCCTGAACTGGATGCCACTGCCGTAGGGCAGGTCCGGAAGGCGCTCCCCCGTGAGCGGCGCTTCCTCCAGGCGCGCGGTGACGGAGCGGCGCTGCCCGCCCTCCACACTGAGGCCCAGCCCGAGGAACTTGGAGACGGCCTGTGCCAATTCCACGGCCTCCTCGCGGTCATCGCTGTGGGACAGCACGACCGTCTCGGAAGGCCCCATCAGCGCCACGACGTAGACCTTCGCGATGAAGAGGCCTTCCGTGGACCCCTTGTCACGCTGGTAGAGGGCCACGGACGTGAATGGCTCCAGGGGCTGGGTCTTCGCGCCCAGGGCTTCCCGGTAGCCGGTGCGGCGCCACACGGAGCGGGTCTCCAGGTTCAGCACCACCTTCCACCGCGACGTGAGGTGGTGGATCGCCAGGGCGCCCAGGGCCACCATCAAGATCCAGACGCGCACTTCACCGGCGAAGAAGCCCGTCGTGAAGGCGATGACCGGGAAGGCCAGCGCCAGTATCAGCGCGCCACGGTACAGCCATCCTTCGATGGGACGGACTTCGTGCTCGATGTTCAGGAAGGAGCCGGAGATGGACCAGCGGTGTGAGCCACAGCGCATCCGCCCCACGTTAAAGCCCCTGTGACGGCGGCGAAAGGACAGCACTCCCGTCAGCTCGGGCGCTGATTCATCCGCGATTCATCGAGAGTGAACGCGGAGGGTGTCGCGCTCATGCCGACCTCCCCTCCTGAGCCACCAGACCAGAAAGACAATCAGCCCGACTCCCAGGGCGGCCAATCGGATGAGGGACCCACTCGGCCGGTAGGACCCAAAGCCGATCATGCATGAGGGTTCCCGGAAGAACTCCACGATGGCGTCGAGCATGGACTCCATCGTAGCGCGATGTGGCGAAGCCATCTCAGCGATGGTGGACCTCACTGAGAGTAACACAGACTGCGGCGCCCCCATCCCCTGTCACAGGAGGAAGAACCCGTGGGGGCAGCCTCTACGCAGTGGCCCTGGAGGACGGATCGATGTACGGCCCTCTCGGGGACGGCTGGCTGGCGATGCCACCCGAAGGGACCCCCAAGGCCCGCGGGTCTCACACGGCGGTGTCGACCGGGTCGAGGATGATCATCTGGGGTGGCACGTCGCCGAACTGCGGCTCCGGAGGCGGCGTCTGCTCGGACGGCGCGGCCTATGACCCGGCCACGGACACGTGGGCTCCGCTGCGCACCGAAGGCGCCCCTTCCGCGCGCTCCGAGCACATGGGACTGTGGACGGGCAACGCCCTCTTCATCTCTGGGGAGGCATGGGGGCGGCGGCTCGGATGCCCCCTTTCGGATGGTGCTTTGTGGGTCCCGTAAGCGGCTGGGTTCTCCCTACGACGAAGGCTCCCCATGCGTAGATTGACATGGTTTGAGAAGGTGTTCGGGGGTGGCCTCCTGGTGAGCCTCATCGCGGGTCTGGCTCTCGCCGCATGGGCGCTTCACCTGAGCGGTAGGCCTTTCGTGATTCGCAATGAGAGCGGTCGAGCCGTCGAGCTCGTCCTCGTCGGAACAACAAGCGATCGCATTGAAGCGGTCGTGCCCGTGTCGAAGCAGACGCCGGTCATTCGGTTGGCCAATGGTGAGCGCACTGAACTGAAGTACGACTTTCAGAGCGTGAATCTCTGTTGGCTTGTCGTCTCCGAGGAGGGCGGCGACGCCCGCGTCGTCAAGACGCCCCTGACGCGGTCAGCCCCCAACGCGTGTTCTATCGAAGCAGAGGAGGCTCGCCCCTGCTGCAGCCCATTGCCGCGGGGGCTGGAGTTCGTGATTCCACTGCCGAGCGAGTTGGAACCCGCGCCGCCGGAAATCCTGAAGGCTGCCAACCTCCCGCGGAAGCCCTGAGGTCTTGTTTCACCAGACCAGACTCAGGCAGACCGCACCCTCGGCTTACACCTTCACGGTCTTCACCAAGGGCAGCTCACGGACGCGGGTGCCCGTGAGCGCGAACACCGCGTTGGCCAGGGCCGGAGCCACGGGGGGCACTCCGGGCTCTCCCACGCCTCCGGGGCGGCCGTCGCTGGGGATGATGTCCACGTGGATGCGCTTCGGCGTCTCCGCGATGCGTGCCAGGCGGTAGTCGCGGAAATTGCTCTCCACCACGGCGCCGTCCTTCATCGTGATGGCGCCGTAGAGCCCCAGGCTCAGGCCGAACACCACCGCGCCCTCCATCTGCGCCCGCACGCGCTCCATGTTCACGATGGTGCCCGCGTCCGCGACGATCCACGCCTCGTCCACCCGGATGCGCTCGTCCGCGTCCTTCACCACCGACACCACCACCGCCACGTACGTCAGGAAGCTGCGGTGCGCCGCCAGGCCCAGCGCCCTTCCCTCCCGCTTTCGCTCCTCCCAGCGCGACAGGCCCGTCACCCGCTCAATCACCCTGCGCAGCCGCGCCGTGTCCACCGGGTGCTCTTCAATGGACTGGCCGTAGTTCGGAATCTTCGCCACGCCCAGGTCCTTGGGCGTCACGATGCGCGACGGCCCCAGTACCTCCAGCAACGTGTCTCGCGGATCCGTGCCGCGCTCGTGCGCCAGTTCGTCGATGAAACTCTGCACCGCGAACGCGTGGTAGATGTTCGCCACGGACCGCAGCCAGCCGATGCGCGTGTGCGCCCGCGCCTCGCAGTTCTCCATCCGCACATCGGGGATGGCCAGCGGCAGGTCCACGATGCCCTGCCCCATCTCTCCGTCCCCCGCGAACGTCGCGTCGGAGAACGTGGAGCCGATGGGCGGGAACGCGATGCGCTGATGCCACGCCACCACCTTGCCGCTCGCGTCCAGGCCCGCCTCCAGCCGCTGCGCGCTCGTGGAGTGGTAGTAGTCGTGGCGCACGTCGTCCTCGCGCGTCCACTGCAGGCGCACCGGCGCGCCCACCGCCTTCGCCACGAGCGCCGCCTCCACCACGTAGTCCGGCTTCGACTTGCGGCCGAACCCGCCGCCCAACAGCGTCACGTGGATGATCACCTTCGACGGGTCGATGCCCAGCGCCTTCGCCACCTCGCTGCGCGCGGCCTGCGGGTTCTGCGTCGTGGCCCACACCTCGCAGGTGCCGTTCTCCACCTTCGCCACCGCCGCGGGCGGCTCCATGGGCGCGTGCGCCAGGTGCGGCGTGTTGTACGTGGCCTGCACCCGCTTCGCCGCCTTCGCCAGCGCTCCTTGCGCGTCGCCGACGTTGCGCACCACCTTGCCCGGCTTGCCAATCACCTCCAGCAGCTGCTCGCGGTACGCCTCCGAGTCGTAGACGGCGTTGTCCCCGCCCTCCCACGTCACGTCCAGCACCGCGCGGCCCTTCATCGCCGCCCAGGTGTTATCGGCCACCACCGCCAGACCTCCCAGCGGCTGGAACAGGAAGGGCTTCGTCGCCGCCGGCAGCTCCACCACCTGCCGCACTCCTGGCACCGCCAGCGTCTTCGTCGCGTCGTAGCGGGCCACCTTGCCTCCCGCCACGGGCGGACGCGCGATGACCGCCGTGCGCATCCCCGGCAACACGACGTCCGCGCCGAACACCGCCCGGCCCGTCACGATGTCCGGCCCGTCCAGCAGCGGCAGCTCCTTGCCCAGGTGCTTGAGCTCGCTTCGCGGACGGAGCGTCACCGCGTCCTTCTTGGGCACCTTCAGCTTCGCCGCGTCACCGGCCAGCTCGCCGAACTTGAGCGTCCGCTGCGTGCCCTTGTGGAACACGGCGTGGTCGCGCGCCTCGCACTCCGTGGGCGCCACCTTCCAGCGCTTCGCCGCCACCGCCACCAGCATCGTGCGCGCCGTCGCGCCCGCGTAGCGCAGGTCGTCGAAGATCTTCCGCACGCTGCTGGAGCCGTCCGTGTTCTGGTCGCCGTAGGCCTCGTCGCCGTCGCCCTGGACCACCTTCACGTGGGCCATGTCCGCGCCCAGCTCGTCCGCGATGAGCACCGGCAGCGAGCTGCGCACGCCCTGCCCCATCTCCGAGCGGTGGCAGACAATGGTCACCACGCCGTCCGGTGCCACGTGCACGAAGACGTTCGCCCTCAAGCCCCCCGTGGGCACTTCCGGCAGCGACGTGGGCATGGGCGCGGCGTGTGCCCTCGCGGGCAGGAACACCTCCAACCCCAGGCCCGCGGCCACGAGTCCCATTCCTTCGAGCACGGAGCGGCGCGACAGACGGATGCGCGTGTCTTGCATGGTGGTGGCCCTCACTCCGTCGGCAGTCCCGCCGCCTTCTTCACGGCGGTGCGGATGCGCGTGTACGTCCCGCAGCGGCAGAGGTTGCCCGCCAGCGATTGATCGATCTCCGCGTCGGTGGGCTTCGGCTTCTTCGCCAGCAGCGCCGCCGCCGTCATGATCTGCCCCGCCTGACAGAAGCCACACTGCGGCACCGCCAGGTCCACCCACGCCTTCTGCAGCGGGTGCGAGCCGTCCGGCGACAGGCCCTCGATGGTCATCACCTCGCGGCCCTCCGCGCGGCGCACCGGCGTCACGCACGAGCGCACCGCCGCGCCGTCGATGTGCACCACGCACGCGCCGCAGAGCGCCTGGCCGCAGCCGTACTTCGTGCCCGTCAACGTCAGCACGTCGCGCAGCGCCCAGAGCAGCGGCATCTCCGGATCCACGTCCAGCACGTGCTCGGTCCCATTCACTCGCAGACGGATGCTCACGGTCGGCTCTCCTCGCGCGGGCACTCCGCGCCGTCCTTCACCCACGCGGCCACCAGGGCCCCGAACTCCGCCTGCGTTCCCGGCGCCGGAACCCGGTCCGCTCCGGGCTTCCAGCCCCAGCCCACCAGCTCGTCATGCGCCGAGTGCTCGATCAATTCCGACAGGCTCTTGCCGCCGTTGCGCGCTGGATCCTTCAACTGCTCGCACAGCGCGCGCGGCGTGCGCCCCTCCCACGCCATCACCTTGGGCGCCACGTGCCACTTGGGCGCGCCGGGGACCCGCGCCAGCTGCGCGTTGCGGTCCTGGTGACAGGAGGTGCATTCCAGGCCGGGCACACCCTGGTCCTCGGGGCCCCGGACCACCGGCGGATCATGGACCTGGCTGTTCTCCCCCTGCAGGGGGCTGTCGCCCACGGGGTGGCAGTTGACGCAGCGGGGATGCAGCATCACCCGGCTCGCCTCCAGGAACAGCGCCCGCGAGCGCTCCTTCTTGTCGCCAATGCCCGCGAAGGCCTCTGGCGGCCGGAGCGTTTGCGGATCCGAAGGCGGCGGCACCACGACCGGATGCGCCGCGCGGCCTCCGCATCCCGCGCTGAACAGGAGCGCCAGCGACATCCCCGCCGCTCCCGCGCCCAGCACGGCTCCCAGTGCCTTCGAGCGAAGATTCATCGTGACCCGTCCATCCCTTCGGCCAGTGGTCGTCCGGCCCCACACGTAGCGTCGCGAGGCCGGAGGGGCCATGCTGCCCGCTCCCGCCCCCCGTGAGCCTGTCAAAATGCCGCATGGCCTGTGAAGGTTTTCTTCAGAACGGGCCCAACCCCGGGAGTGGGCGGCGCCGTCACGCACCGTGAGGGACGGCGGCGATCGTGAAGGCTTCGTGCCTGGGTGACAGGTGCCGCGGGCGGGATTGACGGAATGTCTTTCGCGGCCGCTGGGGGGGTCCGCGCAAGTGTGCGGAATCGCGTGGGCGGGGCGTTGGAACGCGGTGTGTATTGGGAAGCGCGCAAGGAGATAGCCCGCCATGCGCCAGAGCCCCGTGTCGTCTGTGTTCTCCCTCACCCGCCTCTTCGTCGAGCAGTGTGCCCGCTGGAGGCTGCGCGAGGAGGTCATCGCGTTCATCCTCGAGTTCGGCACTCCCGCCCGGGCGTGTGGTGCCACCCACCTCACCGTGCACGAGCGCGACCTGCCGGTTGCGCTGCGGGACTCGTCCCTGGCGCGGCAGGCGCGAGGGTGGATCCTCATCCTCAACGACGAGGACCGGCTCCTCACCTGCTACCGCCGCCAGGACGCGTCGCGCTTCCTCAAGCAGAAGTCCAAGCGCCGTCCCGCGGGCGTGACCCGGGACCGCGACGACTTCCTGCGCGGCCTCCAGTTCGCTCCGGCCTGAATCAGTCGAGCCCCGTCTTGCCCACCGCCCAGTAGGCCTTCACCTTCGGCGTGGCGCGTTCGCCGTCGCCGCGCAGCCGCGAGCGCAGCGCCTGGATGGACTGCGCCCGGCCCGTCATCACCAGCGTCGCACCGGGCTTCGCTCGCAGGGCTTCGCGCAGCCGTTCGTGGACCTGCGTCAGGTGCGCGTCGCCTGCCGTGCGCTCCACGTCCTGGCCCTCGAAGCCCAGCTCGCGCAGCGCGGACGCGCAGTCCTCGCGGCGTGTCACCTCGAAGATGGGGGTGACGTCGCGCTTCGCTCCGGTGCGGAACGCGTGCGCCACCGCGAAGGACGTTTCGTCACCGAAGAGCACCACCGGCGCGTCGCCGGACTCCAGCGCCACCGAGCGCCGGGGGCCGAAGAACCGCACCGTGTCGCCAGTGCGCACGTCGCGGCCCCACTTCGCTCCCGGGCTGTCGCCGTGCAGGTACACCAGGAAGGCCGTGGCGCCGCGCGCTTCGTCCCACGACAGCGGCGTGTACGTGCGCATGCCCAACCCTGGCAGGAAGACCTGCACCTTGTCGCCGGGGGACCATCCCTGCCCCCGCAGCGCGGGTCCTTCACAGTCAATCTGTCGAAAGGCGCGCGAGACTTCGCGCACCTGGGTGACCTTCGCTTCGGTGAAGAGAAAGCGGCCCAGCATGCTTCCGAGCATGGCCTTGGCGTTTGCCATCAGAGCCTCCGTTCAGGCGTTCATACGCCGCCTGCTCATGCACGGCTCGTGAAGTTGCGTGAAGGCGTCCTCACCTTCCAGGGCAGAGACCCCCACGAAAGGAACCGGACATGGGCTCCTGGCATCCCCGGGTGCGCTGGCTTCGGACCGGCACCAGTGTCCTTGCCATCCTGGCAGCCGGCGGCTGTGCGATGGGCCCGGATGAATTCGGGCCGCAGGTGACGTCGAGCTCGACGCCCCTGGACAACCCCATGTCCCAGTTCCGGGAGGTGCTGGCGCCCTACGGCACATGGATGAACCTGCCGGACGTCGGCTGGGTCTGGAAGCCGGACCCGAACGAGGTGGGTGCGGGCTTCGTCCCGTATTCCACCAGCGGCCGGTGGGTTTCCAGCGATTGGGGATGGACCTTCGAGAGCGATTCGGAGTGGGGCCAGGCGCCGTTCCACTATGGCCGGTGGTTCAAGACGCCGTCGGAGGGCTGGTTGTGGTGGCCTGACAGTGAGTGGGCCCCTGCCTGGGTGGACTGGCGTTGGGGAAATGGCTTCGTTGGCTGGCAGCCCCTCGCGCCGCCAGGCATCAGCACCGGATTGAGCTGGACGTTCGTGAGCGCGAACAACTTCGTGCAGCCCGACGTGGGGTCGCATCTCCTTCCGGAGTCACGCGTCCAGGAGCTGATGCGCCAGACGCAGCCCGTGGGCGAACACGTGGTGGCTCGCGAGGGGTACTGGAACCGGGGGCCGGAGCCGGAGGAGGTTGCACGGGTCACCGGGCAGGAGGTGCCGCTCGCGAGGCCGATGACTCCGCCCACGGGTCATCCTCCTCGTGCATCGGCCGCGAGCTCAGAGCCCAGGGCGCATGAAGCCCCCGTGTCTACGCCGGCTGAAGGAAGCGCCCGTCGACCAGGTGGTCGATGACCTCGCGGGCGGATTGCGGATCCAGCCGCTCCTTCGTGCCCAGGTGTGACACCGCGCTGGAGACGGTGGTGGGTTGATCGAAGGCGGCCAGGGCGGCGAGGAGGATGGCGCCGTCCTCGCCCTGGGTCAGGGTGGGGTCGGTGAACTTTCGTGGACTGACGGACGGGGCACAGCTCAGGGTGATGCCGTCCACCGAGCGCAGGACCGTCACCGGCTCCTTCGCCAGCTTCGCGGGCGCCCGGTGGCTGCCCAGCCAGTCCCCCAACGTGAAGCGCTCCGTCGAGGGCGCGGTGTTCTTGAGCCGCGTGCGCCCGTGGAGTTCGACGCGCTTCCTCGCGTCCCGGTGCTTCCAGGCCAGTTCGTCCACCCGGTCCGAGTTGCGCTGTACCGCGGCCTCCAGCTCCTTGTCCTTGAAGCGGATCATCGGCACGGACACGTCGCCGGGCTCGCGGCGCTCGAAGTAGCCGAGGAACTCCGCGAACGTCTTCGCCTCCGTCACCATGTCGAAGCGCGCGGGGTGCTCCGTGACGAGCGCCCCGGGCTGCGCCTCCAGCCGCTGGTAGCCCACCACGCAGTCCAGGCCGATGATGCGCTCCACCAGCCGCAGCTCCTCCGCGAGCCGCTCCCGGCTCGTGAACGGCAGGCCGCCGATGCCGGAGATTTCGATCTCCACGTTCGGATGGCGGCGCACGGACTCGATGACCTCCAGCAGCTCGCGGTCCTTCGCGCAGGGCTTGAGCAACCCCTTGGACATCTGCTCCAGCCGCTGCTGTTCGGAGAAGCAGCCGATGTCGATGACCATGTAGATGCGCTGGAAGGTCTCCGCGAGCGCCGAGACCAGTTCCACTCGCGGCACGCCCCAGAGGAAGTACGTGCAGCAGTGGCGCGACAGGTCCACGCCCGCCCAGGTGCTCCCCAAAAACTCCGCCGTGCTTCCTGCGAAGTCGTAGCGCATCTGCCACGTCCGGCTGGCGATCTCCTGGTGATCCTTGCGCACGTTCTCCTCGGCGCGCAGGAACGGCTTCGCGCGCCCGAAGTCCGCCTTCTGGTTGCCTCGCGCGCCGCCGCAGTAGAGGCAGTTCTCGCCGCAGCCCTTGCCGGGCGCGACCCAGCCGGAGAAGGAGTGCGCATCCATCTGGCTGAGGAAGATCTCGTTGAAGTGCGAGTAGTAGACGTCCTGCGTGTTGGTGGTGCGCTGCACGTACGCCAGCGGCAACCGGCGGGGACGGCCGTCCGGCGTCCGCGTCACGACGTTGGGCGGGGCTTCCTCTCCGTTGCAGAGCGCCAGGAGGGGGACTTCTCCATCGCCCAGGATGACGTGGTCGATGCAGTCGTAGCCGCTCAACTCCTTCCACCAGTACGACGCGGAGTTGCCGCCCACGACGATGCGGATGGAAGGGTCGATCTTCCGGATGGTCCGCGCGATGAGCAGCGCACGGTCCACGTGGTGGAACCACTTGAGACTGATGCCGATGAGCTTGGGGCGAACTCGGGCGATGAGGCGCTCGAAGGACTGCGTTACCTCTCCTGCGCTCTCGTCCCCGTCCCACAGCCGCACGAAGGCTTCGATCCCGCCGCGCCGCAGGTAGCTCGCCAGGTAGAGGATGCCGCACGTGGCTTCGCCCGTTCCGGCACCGACGAGGAGGACTGGCGAAAGGGCACGACCACTGCTCATGGGACGACCACCGGCATGTGGGAGGGAAACGGGGCCAGCGTATAGGCGAATCCGGGCAGGCCCCGCGTGGATTCGTCGCCTCCCCTCCTCCCGGGCCGCCGGCCTGCTCCCTGGACGGCCCCTCTCCGCAGTAGGGTCCGCGCCTCATGAGTTTCCTGAGATCCACTGCCGGTGGCACGACCTTGCCCCCATCGTCGTGGCCTTCAGCCTGGGATGTGCCTCCGTCGCGATGGACACCGAGACGGATTGCATACAGCGACACCCAGGCCTCCCAGAAGCATGCGGCCTCACCGCCGCCGAAGCATCGGCCATCATGGCCGCAGGGGTCGGCGCCACCAGCACGCACGCCAGCTCGGAGGCGGACGACTATGTGGATGATGCACGCCTGCCTGCGTGGAAGAACAGGTGCCTGCGAAACTGGAACGCCTGCGTGGACGGTAGATTCTCAGGTCCCTGCACTGACTGTCTGCGCAGGTGCGAGGGGCAACACGATTGGCCCCTTGATATGTGCCGCCCCTCCAAGCCGAAGCGGTGAGACCCGAATGAGCACACCCGACTGGAGCCCGTTCCGCGACCTTGCACGGCGTGTCCTTCGCGAGGGAGCGCCACTGACACTGAGTGACGAGGTGCGCACCCTCATGCTTCGCACCGCCGAGGAGGTCTCCATCGCGGATGCCGATGCCGCTTTGAGCACCAGCGCCGGGGCGCTGGCTTTGGTGCAAGAGGCCGAACGGCGCATCGCCGAGGGGTCGAACCGCCTGACGGACGCACTGCATCGGATGTGGAGCTTCCAGCGGCAAGGTGACTTTGACAGCGCGCGCCAGCAGATGCGCGACGTGCTCGCGGTCGAAGTCGTCCCCTACTACCGCGAACTCGCCTTGGAACAGCTCTCCGGCATGTCCGACGAGCCGTGACAGCTGAAGCGAGGTACCGGAGCAGGACCCAGGGCTTCACGGACGATCGTTGAGCCGGCGCGCCCCTGCCGTCTCACGGCCGCGGACACCACCCGCCTCCGGCGCCGATGGCTTCCGTCCCCGCCTGCGCCGCCGCCGCTTCGAGGCAGCGCCCTGGGGCTGTCCGCCCAACGTCCGCAGCACCTGCGCGCGCACGCCGCCGTCCAATCGCAGCTGTTGCATGAGCGCTTGCACCTGCTTCGCGCCCTGGGGATTGCGCAATCCCTCTCCCAGCCGCTCGACGATGTCGATGCGCAGCGCCACCGGCCCGATGACCTCGTAGCCGAAGGACCGCGCGCTCCGGCCGGCCAGCGCCGACACGTTCAGCGCCGGCTCCTGGGGGATGCCCTGCGGACACGGCGCCTGCTGGAACAGCGCCGTCAACATGGCCCGCCGCTCCAGCGCCTGGGGCGACAGGGCCTGGGCGACGTAGAGGTACCGCTGGCCCTCGTGGACGCCCTGCGCCTTCAGCCGCTCCCGCGACTCCTCGTCCAGGAGCCGCCACTGCTCGCGCGCCTCTGCCTGGGAGATGACGCCCAGCCCTTCCGCCAGCTGGTAGGCCACGGCTCGCGTCGCCGGTGAGCGGCTCGCGCTCGTGAAGGACTCCGCGGGAAAGCCTCCCATGGCCTCCGTGACCAGGTCCTTCGCCAGCGCCACCAACCGACGCTCCAATCGCTGACGCGCGCCTCCCGTCCACACCTCCGGCTCCGCCAACGCCAGCTGCGGAGAGCGCCGGTCGCGCCCCCGCACCAGCCGGGCCAGCGGCTGCGCCTCGAAGGAGATGCGCCCCGTTGCGTCCACCTCGAAGGCGTCGTGCGTCGCGTCCACCACGCGCTGGACGAACTGCTCCTCCGTCATCAGCGCGCCTTCCGCGCCCGGCACCTCCGTCAGCAGCAGCCCCAGCTTGGCGAACGGACTGTCCGAAGCACCAGCCTGCGGCTGCGCGTTGGCCCTCACGAAGCGGCGCGCGCTCCTCCTCGCGGCCCGCTGTACGAAGCGCTCCACCAGCCGCTCATGCAGGGCATCCCCCAGCGCGTCCTCGATGCGGCGCGTGCGCTCCTGCCAGGCCTCCGCGTCGTTCAGCCAGCCCGGACGATGACTGATGTACGTCCAGATGCGGATGGCCGCGAGCCGGTCCATCAGGGTGTGGATGTCCCCAGAGGCATCGTCCAGCGGTGACACCTGCCGGCCCAACCAGGTGGGATCCAACTTCCCGTCCCCGGCCGTCAGCTGGAGGAACGTCTCTCGCAGCAGCGCGACGTGCTGCCCGAAGAGGCCCTTGCGGAAGTCCGGGATCTGGCAGACCTGCCACAAGAGCTCCACGGAGGCCTTGTCGGTGGTGAGCTCGCGGATGGCCGGCACGGCGGACAGCCCCTTGAGCGCGTCGAAGTCATCCGCGCGCTCCACCCGGACGAAGGCGCTGTCGCGCGGCGCCCGCGACAGCGAGTCCAGCAGCGCCTCCGGGCTGGAGAAGTCGAGCGAGGAGTTGCGCCAGATGAGGCTGCGCACCGCCGGGAAGCGGTGGGTTTCGATGGCGGAGACGATGCGCGGCGGCAGCTCCGGCAGCGTGTTCAGCGCGCCGAAGCTCCCGTCGTTGAGGTGGCGACCCGCGCGGCCGGCGATCTGCGCCAGCTCATCCGGATACAGGTCGCGCTGTTCGGCGCCGTCGTACTTGGAGAGCGTCGCGAAGGCCACGTGGTTGAGGTCCAGGTTCAACCCCATGCCAATGGCATCCGTGGCCACGAGGTACTGGACCTCGCCGGACTGATACATGGCCACCTGCGCGTTGCGCGTCCGGGGCGACAGCGCGCCCAGCACCACCGCCACCCCACCCCGCAGGCGGCGCAGCGATTCGGCCAGCTCGTAGACGCGGTCCGCGGAGAACGCGACCACCGCCGAGCGCGGCGGCAGGCTCTTCAGCGAGCGGCGCCCGGCATAACGCAGCTGCGACAGGCGCATGGCGCGCTTCATGGATGCATGCGGAATCAGCGCCTGCACCATGGGCCGCATGGTGTCCGCGCCCAGGAACCAGGTCTCCTTGCGCCCGCGCGCGTGCAGCAGCCGGTCCGTGAAGACGTGCCCGCGCTCCCGGTGCGCGGCGAGCTGGATTTCATCCACCGCGAGGAAGTCCACCTCCCGGTCGGTCGGCATCGCCTCCACGGTGCAGATCCAGTAGTCGGGCCGGGCCGGCACGCGCTTCTCCTCGCCCGTCATCAGCGCGACCCGGCCCTCGCCCACCTTTGCGGTCACCCGGTCGTAGACCTCACGGGCGAGCAGGCGGAGCGGCAACCCGATGATGCCGGAGTCGTGCTCGAGCATCCGTTCGATGGCGCGAAAGGTCTTCCCGGTGTTCGTGGGCCCCAGCTCCGCCACGACGACGGACGGCCGGCTGGATGGGCTCGAGCTCATTGGCGAAGACTAACCCCGAACCCCCTCCTCCGCCCTGGAGGCCGCAAGGGATGTTCGCGGACAACGTCCCCGCCCGCCGCCCGGCGTGGAGGCAGGCGTCGGGGGCGGGACGGACAGGCGCGGCGCTGCCGGCACGCGGGGGCAGATGGGATGGACGGCGCTGCCCGGGCCCCCCAGCTTCCGGACACGCAGCCTCCCGGGGGCAATGCCATGGCCGACACGCACTCGCAGCCGTCCGAGACCGACCCGGGGGAGCTGGGGGTCCGCATCACGCTGCTCAACGCCGCGCTGGCGACCAAGGTCGTCTGCGTGCGGCGCTACACACGCCATGCCCTGCTGGCCGGAGGCGCCTGCCACGAGGCGATGAAGGCCGCGTTCGGCCTGCACGCTCGCGACGAGCAGGACCACGCGATCAGGCTCGCCGAGCGCATCCAGCAGCTGGGCGGCAGGCCGGACTTCAACCTTGGAGGGCTCATGTCCAGCGGTGACACCCAGGACGACGAAGGGCGGACGCTGGTGGAGCTGCTGCGCGAGAACCTGGAGGCGGAGCGCATCGCCATCGCGTCGTACCGCGACCTCATCCCCTACTTCGCGGAGCGGGACCCCACCACGCGGCGGCTCTTGGAGGAGCTCCTCGACGAAGAGGAGGCACACGCCAACGTCCTGCACACGCTCTTGAAGCCTTGAGACCCCGGCCCGGTGGGTTCCTCGGGCGGGTCCCGAACGGACCCGCCGGGCCGAGGTTCGTCGCCGAGCTTCTTCAGGTGCCCGTCGCCACCCGCGCGTCGCGGTAGCGGACCATCCGCTTCAGCGACGGATCCCACAGGTTCAGCCGCAGGCACCCGACGATGTCCTTCAGCGTGAGCGCGGTGACGTGCGGCCCCTGGAGCTCCGGGATGGACGCCATCGCCTCCGGCAGCCGGTAGAACGGGATGCGCGGGTTGAGGTGGTGCACGTGGTGGTAGCCGATGTTGCCCGTGAACCACTCCATCACCGGCCCGAAGCGCATGTAGCTGCTCGCCTCCAGCGCCGCGTCCGCGTGGTTCCACGACGCCTCCGGCAGGATGGCCACGTCGTCGAAGTTGTGCTGCGCGTAGAACAGATACGTGCCCAGCGCGTACGCGGCGAACAGCGGGCCCAGGAAGGCGGTCAGGTAGACGCCCAGGCCGAAGCAAGCCCAGACGGCCGCGGACAGGGCCACGTGCACTCCCAGCGCGAGCCCGGACGTCCAGTAGCGCTTCGGGTTCTTCACGAACGGCTGGAGGCACAGGCTGTAGAGGAACGCGGTGAAGTAGCCGAACAGCTGCGTCACCGGGTGGCGCTCCACCACGTAGCCCAGGCGCTGCGCGCCGGTGGCCTTGCGCCATTGGTCCGTGGTCCAGGTGGCGAAGGTGCCCGCCGAGTCCGCCGCGATGCGCGCGGTGTTGGCGTGGTGATGGTTGTGCGTGTCATTCCAGATGCGCGCTGGCGTGAGCGTGAGCAGCCCCTGCACCTGGAAGAGCGCCTTGGCCCACCGGGACTTCGGCAGGAGCGCCCCGTGCATCGCGTCGTGGAAGAGGATGAAGCAGCGGATGAGCACCAGCGCTTCAATGAGGCCGCCCACGATGCGCAGGGGCCACCACGGCGCGGCCACCGCCAGCACCACCGCGCCAACGAGCGCGGCGTAGGTGGAGCCGAGCGCCCAGAGGGAGCGCGCGGTGTCCTGGGCCGCGAAGGGACGCGTGCGGGCAATGAGGTCCTTGCTCGATGGCGACGCGGTTCGTTCCATGGGGACAGGGCTCCAGCGGTGACCGCCCGGCGACACACCGGGACGGATGACCGCGAGCGTTGTCCCATCCCCATGTCATGGCCGGGTCAGCGCTTCGCATGCGCGCGGAGTGGGCCCTTCGCGTCATGGATGACGCGCAAGGCCGTGTGTCAGCGCTTCTTGCGCCAGGCGCGAAGCTCCGCCTTCTTGTGCTTGCCCACCTCGTCCAGCCGGGCCTGCCAGGTTTCACGGTGGGGACGCAGGGCCTCCGCCACGGCGCGGGCCACCACGAGGTTGCGGTACCACTTGGCGTCCGAGGGCACCAGGTGCCAGGGCGCCTGCTGGGTGGACGTGCGAGCGAAGACGTCCTCATAGGCGCGCGTGTAGTCCGCCCAGTGCTTGCGGTCCTCCCAGTCACCCGCGGCGATCTTCCACGCCTTGCGAGGCTCCTCCTCGCGCGCCAGCAGCCGCTGCTCCTGCTCCTCCTGGCTGATGTGGAGGAAGAACTTGAGGACGAGGGTGCCGTGCTCGGAGAGCAGGGTCTCGAAGTCGCGGATGTGCTGGTAGCGCGACTTCCAGAGCGCTTCAGGGACCAGGTTGTTCACCCGCGCCACGAGCACGTCTTCGTAGTGGGAGCGGTTGAAGATGGAGAACTCGCCCTGGCGCGGGGTCTTGAGGTGCACGCGCCAGAGGAAGTCGTGCTCCCGCTCCTCCGTGCTGGGCACGCCGAAGGAGGTGACGCTCACCCCGCGCGGATTGAGGCTGCCCACCACGTGCTTGATGGTGCCGTCCTTGCCGGCGGTGTCGCGCCCCTGCAGGACGATGAGGACGGAGTTCATCTTCGCGCCCCACAGCAGGTCCTGCAGGTCGAACAGCTCCTCGCCCAGCGCGTCGAACTCCGCCTTGGCCGCCTCCTTGTCCGCCTTCTTCGGAGGGGTGGTGGGAATGCGCTCCAGCTTCACCTTCGCGCCCTGCTTGTCGTTGCGGATGGTGTCCATGGTCCTCTTCGCTCCTGTTGTGGGCGGCAGCGTGCCTGGAGCGACGGCGGATTCACACCGTTCCGAGCCAGGAAGGCGGCAGAACGTCCGAGTCGAACCTTTCGAGGACCCTCCGGCACAGGCCGTGGCGGCTGGACAGCCCGGCAGCAGTGGCGCGGCGGCTTCAATACTTGTGATTGCGCTCGCGACAAACCGTGAAACCAGAACCTGAAGTCACCCTGGCGAACCCAATCCGCCTCCAGAAATCAATTCCTCACAACTTCTCATCTCGCCCGTCCAGCTTTCGTCCCCCGTCGCGCCGTTCCGACCCGCCACATCACGAGAGCCAGATGTTCCAAACCCCCATCCCCCTGCCGCCGCGCCTTCGTCTGTTGTACGCCCTGGTGCTGCTGCCCTCCCTGGCCAGCGCCGCCTCGACCACTGCTCCCGCTTTCGACCTGGAGCGGCTGAGCCTCAACCCCACATCGAGCGCCGCGCTCGGCACGGCGGCGGGCGGACTGCGCGAGCCGGGTGAGCTGCGCCTGTCCCTGGCGGCGCACCACGAGCGCTCGCCGCTCACGCTCTACCGCGATGGCGAGCGGATGGACGCGCTCGTCAGGTCGCGCACGCAGGTGCAGCTTGCGGGCACCTATACGGTGAGCAAGCGGTTCGAGGTGGGCGCCATCCTCCCCCTGATGGCCCACCAGGACACCCACGGGTTCTCCGACGTGGGCATGACGACTCCCTCGTCATGGGGCCTGGGGACGCCGGTGCTGCAGGGGCGGCTGGGGCTCCTGGATGAGGCGTCCGCGCCGGTGTCGCTGGCGGCGGAGCTGGCGGTGGGCCTGCCGGTGGGCAACAAGGATTCGCTCCAGGGCAGCGGCGGCTGGGACGTGACGCCGCGCGTGTCCGCGGGCCGCACGGTGGGGCCGGTGGTGCTGGGCCTGGAGGCGGGCATCCGGCTGCGCAACCGCACGGCGGTGGGTTCGAACGCGGTCGGCTCGGAGCTGCCCTGGGCCGCCACCGTGGCCACCACGGGGCACAAGCTGCGCGGCGAGCTGGGCCTGCGCTCCGCGGTGCCGCTGACGGACAGCCCGGTGCCCGTGGAGCTGCTGGCGGGCGGCCGCTACGCGCTGGGGTCCCGCATGGAGGTGTTCGCGCTGGGCGGCCCCGGTCTGGGCACCGCGCCGGGCACGCCCGCCTTCCGCGTGATGGCCGGCCTGTCGGTGTCCGCGCTCCAGGCGGTCCAGCCGGTGATGCGTCCCCGCATCACCGAGGCCCCCGCCCCTGCTCCGGTGGTGGCCGTGGCGCCGGAGCCGGCTCCGGTAGAGCCTCCGGTGGCGATGGTGGACGTGTGCGCCCCGAACCAGAGCCATTCGCTGGAGCAGTGCCCGGACCTGGATGACGACAACGACGGCGTCGCCAATGCCAAGGACTACTGCCCGGTGGATCCCGAGGACCGCGACGGCTTCCTCGACGAGGATGGCTGCCCGGAGGTGGACAACGACGGCGACACCGTGGTGGACGCGGTGGACAACTGCCCGATGGTGGCCGGCCCCACGTCGAACCAGGGCTGCCCGGCGAAGCAGAAGCAGTGGGTGGTCATCACCCAGGAGCGGCTGGAGATCCGGGAGAAGGTCTACTTCGCCACCGGCCAGGCGCGTGTGCTGCCACGTTCGCTCCCGCTGCTGGAGCAGGTAGCGAAGGTGCTCATCAACCACCCGGAGCTCAAGCGCATCCTGGTGGAAGGCCACACCGATTCGCGCGGCCGTCCGGAGACCAACCGGACGCTGTCCCAACAGCGCGCCTCCGCGGTCGTCCAGCACCTGGAGATGCGCGGCGTCCCGGCGGGCCGGCTGATGGCGGCCGGCCGCGGCCCTGACGTCCCCGTCGCTTCCAACAACACCGCAGCCGGCCGTGAGCTCAACCGGCGCGTGGAGTTCCACATCGAGCCGGAGCCCGCCTCCGGCCAGGCCGCGCGCGACTGATCCGCCGCCCAATCCCTCTCCCAATCCATCTCACAACCCCCTCCCAATCACTCCCACAACCCCTCCTCTTCGGATCATTCCATGTCAACCTCCTCCTATCGCCTCCTCTTGGGGGCCCTGGCCGCGCTTTGCCTGAATGCCCATGCGACCACCGAGGCCTCACCTGTCTCCACCGCCGTGTCCCCTCGCCAGGTGGCCGCGGCGCTTCCCGACGCGCCCCCCGCGGCGCCCGTCATCCTGACCCCCACGCTGGGGCTGCTGCTGTCCACCGCGCTGCCGTTCTTCAGCGGCACCGCGGAGGCCGGCGCGCAGGTGACGCTCAGCCTGGATGGGAATATCGCCGCGACGGTGACGGCGGATGTGAATGGCCGCTGGAGCTACACGCCGTCGCTGCTGGAGCTCTTGTCCAACGGGGTGCACACGCTGGTGGCGGTCAGCACCAACATCGCGGGCCAGACGGGCCCCGCGGCGAGCGTGCAGTTCAGCATCCTGGCCCTGGGGCCGGAGACGGTCATCCTCAGCGGCCCGGCGCTCTCCACCGCGCAGCAGCAGGCGCGCTTCACGTTCGCGTCTTCGGCACTGCTGGTGTCGTACGAGTGCGCGCTGGACAGCGACACGTTCGTGGCGTGTGACACGCCTCGCGACTTCACGGGCCTGGCCGAGGGCCCGCACCAGCTCCAGGTGCGCTCCAGGGACCTGCTCGGGCTGCTGACGGACAACACGCCGGCCACTTATTCGTGGACGGTGGACCTCACGCCGCCGAAGACGACCTTCACGTCCACGCCACCGGCCTACAGCAACGCCCCGACTTCGGCGTTCGCCTTCCAGGCCTCGGAGCCGCGGTCCACGTTCACCTGCGCGCTGGACAGCGGCCCAGCCCTGCCGTGCGCTTCGCCGCACCTGACGCTCCTGCTGGCGGACGGGCCTTACACGCTGGCGGTCCGCGCTCGGGACACCGCGGGCAACCAGGAGGCGGAGGCCACGACCTACTCCTGGACGGTGGACACGGTGGCGCCGGGGGTCTCGCTGGTGACGTCGCCGCCGAAGGTGCTGGCCGGAACGGCGGCCTCGTTCGGCTTCGCCGCGACCGAGGCGCTGGCCACGTTCCAGTGCAGCGTGGGCGGGCTGGAGTTCCAGGACTGCCTGTCGAACATCACGCTGGAGAACCTGCTGCCCGGGACGCACACCCTCCACGTCCGCGCGGTGGACGCGGCCGGCAACATCGGCGTCGCGGTGAGCTACACGTGGGAGACGACCCCGGCCGGCGGCGGCACCACGGACCCGGGCCCGGGCACCGGCGGTGGCCAGACTCCGGACGACTCCGGAGTCATTGGCGGCACGCTCGACGACGAGCTGCTCGGCGGCGGCCTGGGCTGCGGCGCCACGTCCCCTGCGCCGGCCATGTGGGCCGGCGCGCTGCTCGCGGGCCTGATGGCGCGCGCCCGCCGCCGCAAGTCCTGAGCCTCCCCCCTTCACCCGTCACACCGCACGGGGCGGTCCATCGAGCCGCCCGGTGCACGCCTTCACCCCTACCTGTCTTCTTCGCGCGGACGTTCGAGCAGCGGCAGAACTGGATCCGGAAGGACTGACGTCGCCCCCGCGCGCTTTCGCGGTGACACGAGGCGGGGCGCGCGGTGTTCCCCTCCCATCGCAGCAACCGGGAGGGGAACACATGGCAGGACATCGATTCATCGCGAGCACCCTGGGCGCCTTCGCGCTCGCCGGGCTCGCGGGCTGCACCGACACCGCGGCCTCCGTGGAAGCCACCGCCGAGCCCGCGACGTCCCAGGCGGAGCTGGCGTCCGTGGCGCAGGCCGCCGCCGGCAGGAAGCATTTCCAGGAGGCCCTGCCCGGCACCAACGGGCGCTCCTGCGCGACGTGCCACGTATTCGCGGACGACACCGCGCTCACGCCCGCGCATGTGGAGGCGCTCTGGGCGCGGAACCCCGCGGATCCGCTGTTCAACCGCATCGACGCGGATGACCCCACCGCCCCCGTGCCCACCTACGAGCACCTGAAGAAGGGCCTGGTGCGCGTGGTGCTCCCCCTCCCCGCGAACATGGACGTCATCGACGTGCAGGGGAACATCATCACCGCCGCGGACCGCAAGGTGTCCGTCTGGCGTGCCGTGCCGAGCATCGCCGACACCGGCTTCTCCGGCCCCTTCCAGTTCGACGGCCGCGAGACCGACCTGGTCACCCAGGCCCAGAGCGCCGTCACCAGCCACAGCCAGGGCGGCACGGTGGCGCCGGCCGTGCTCCAGCGCATCGCCGCGTTCGAGCGCAGTGTGTTCAGCTCCCCGCGCGCCCGCTTCGTGTCGGAGCTGCTGGAGCGCGGCTGGCCGCTGAGCGCCATCCCGGATCCGGACGCCCTGCTCCTGCTCGACGCGTCCGAGCGGCGCGGCCGCGACGTCTATGCCCTGGCCTGCGAGGCCTGCCATGGCGACCGCACGCGCAACCGCATCGTGAACCGCGACACGCACGACGCGCTCTTCTACGCGCTCAAGCCCGACGGCAACATCCAGTACACCGTCACGCCCGGCGGCCTGCCCGAACCCGTGCGCGCGCCCCGCCCCCACAGCGAGTTCCTCAACGCCGGCTACGCGTACATGACCTACCTGGGCCAGCGCGGCGTCGTGCCCCTCTACAACACGACCGTCGACTTTCCCCAGTACCGCTTCCGCTTCTACACGGATGGCACGCGCCAGCACGCCGTCACGGACCTGCCTCCCATCCCCGTCACAGCGAGCGGCGACCCGGATGACATCAACCCCGCGCTGGATGAGAACGGCGCGCCCATCGTGGGCCCCGCGCTCGCGGCGCAGTGGTACTCCACCGACCCCGGACGCGCGCTGATCAGCGGCGACCCCGCGGAGTTCGAGGCCTTCGACGTGCCGTCCCTGCGCGGCATCGCCCGCACCGCGCCGTACTTCCACGACAACAGCCACGCCACGCTCGCGGAGACGGTGGACACCTACAGCCGCTTCATCCTCCCGGGCATCCCTTCCGTGGGCGCGCTGCCGGTGCACCCGCCCGAGTTCCCGGGCGGGCCGCCGGAGTCCCTCGGCCCCGCGCAGAAGAAGGACCTGCTGCGCTTCCTCCAGCGGCTGTAAGCGCCCTTCAGCGCCGCCACTCCAGCTCCGGCGCCGGCACCCGGGGCGGAGGCGGCAGGAAGGTGTGCGCCAGTCCCCGCAGGCCCCGCGCGAAGAACTCCTCGCGGATCCACTGGCTCAGCGCCGCCGCCTCGCCCTCGTGCCCCGGCATCAGGCCGAAGGTCGCGTGCCACTCCACGAAGGTCTGCCCGGTCGCCGTCACCGGCGTCACCCGCAGCTTCGCCACGTAGTCGCGCACGGGCAGCGGGCCCTCCACCATCGCGTACGCATAGCTGCGTGCATGCGGGTCGTGCTCCAACCGCGCCTCCAGGTACACCTCGCCGTCGCGCGTGGTGAGCCGGCGCAGGGGGCCGGAGTCGGGACGCGTCACCCGCTCGCTGGAGACGACGCCCGGGTGCCAGCGCGGGAGGCTGTCAAAGCCTCCCACGCGGTCCCAGACCACGTCCGCGGGTGCCTGGATGAGCTGACTCGCATAGGCCTCGGCCATCAGTGCCTCAGGTCGTTCTTGCATGGACATGCTCAAGAAGGGGCTCCGCCCCGGGGGCGGCCATGCGACTGGAGGGCGCCCCACCGTCCACGGGCGGGCCTCCGGGCGCAGGGCGTGCCCCTTGGACGGAACGCGCTCCCCTCAGGCCGTGCGGCCCTGGAAGCCCTCGTAAAGCCATACAGTCAACGGACCCGATCCCCCACCACATCGCATCGCATTCATGCCGCCCCCCATGTCAGGCATTGAGGCGCGTGATGTGGAGCAAGAGCAGCGGAGTCGGAATCGTCCGAAAGGGCTGTTGTAAGCGCTCCGCATCCCGGGTCAGTCTGCGTGTGGCCCCGCGATCACCGGCCCACCTGGGGGGACTCGCCCTCCAGGGCATCGACTGGCGGGATGTGAAGCATTGTCCCGGCATGTCTGTTGAAGGCGCATGGTGCATGCCCCCTTGCCGAGGAGATGCCCGATGACCTCCGCTTCCATCACCGAGTACGAAACGCGCCTCTACTGGCAGGGAGACCGGGGCGCGGTGCTGACGAGCGACCATGCGCCCCCCGTTCCGATTGGCCGCCCGCTGTGCGGCCAGCAAGGCGGGCCCGAGGACGGGCGGTGGGACCCGGAGGCGCTGCTGGTGGGCGCGGTGGAGGGGCGCACGCTGCACGCGTTCCTGGACGGGGCCCGGGAGGCGGGCGTGGACGTGCTCTTCTACCAGAGCTCCGCCACGGCCCGGCTGGTGAGCGGGAGCCCTGAGCAGGCCGCCCACTTCACCGACCTCATCGTCCGGCCGCACGTCGCCGTGGGCAGTCCGCGGGAGGCGGAGGACGCACGCCAGCTCTTCGCCCGGCTGCCGGAGCGCTGCTTCCCCAGCTCCATGCTCCAGCTCACCCCGCGCATCGAGCCGGTGGTGGAGGTCTGGGCCCACGCCCGTCGTGTGGACACCCCCGCAGCTGTCGAAAACCACGCAACTGCTCCCGGCGAGGCGGACGCGGCGGTTCCCTGGGGGAGCGGCATGCGCAGTGTGGAAGGACATGCCGACGAATCCACAGACGAATCCGCCCACGAAGCCGGTGAAGGAGCCGGAACCGAAACCCACGCCTGAGGTTGATCCGCCCCGGCCGCCCGCGCCGGAGAAGGATCCACCGCCGGGTGAGCCCCAGCGCCGGGAACCCCCTCCACCCCAGCAGGACCCGGAGGTGGAGCCGGGCATCCAGGACCCACCCGCGCATGACCCCAACCATCCGGGGCCGCCGACGATCATCGCGTGACCGGCCGCCCGAGGCGCCCGTGCCGCGCGGCGGGTGAGCGCCCGCCCGCGCGGCGTCGCGGATCACCACAGGCCTGACACACACTGCGTCCGAGCGCGTTCACCAAGAGGAAACGACTTACGCTCTCCCCTGGACCTTCGTCCAATGACTGCGTTGGATGCCTTCACGCGGCGATGCACGTCGATGCGAGGAATCATAGAGTGAGGTGCGCTCGTCGCGCGCCATGCTCCCGTCCTCCTCGCCCTCTCACCTCCTCCGGATTCTCGCCGTCGCCGCCGCGTGCGCGGTGCTCATGGGCCTGGTCGCGGCCTGGAGCGAAAGCCAGTCAGCGGGTGTCCGCATCGCCCTGCTGGCGGTGAGCGCGTTCGTGCTGGCGGCGGTAGGCGCGGGGGCCGCGCTTCGCTCGCGGGCCCGGAGCGAGCGCGAGTGCGCCCGGCTGCTCGACAAGGCGGATGACGCGCGGGCGCTGCGCGACGCGGTGATGGACATCACGCCGGTGGGCTTCGCGTTCTACGACCGCGACCTGCGCTACGTGCACGTCAACGCCGCGCTCGCCGCGATGAACGGCCTGCCGGCGGACGCGCACCTGGGCCGCCACGTCTCGGAGGTGCTGCCGGCGCTGGGCACGGCGCTCGCGCCCCGGCTCGCCCGCGCGCTGGAGTCGGACGCCCCCCTGCAGGACCTCAGCCTCCAGGTGGAGACGCCCGCCGCGCCCGGCGAGACGCGCTTCTGGTTCGGGAGTTACTCGCGCGTGCGCGGCTCGGGCGGCGCGGTGCTGGGCGTCATCGCGTCCCTGTCGGAGGTCACCGAGCGGATGCGCGCGGAGGCGTCCCTCCAGGAACACGAGGGGCGCCTGGATGTGCTCACCCGGTCGCTGCCGGACTACCTGTGGGGTGGAAAGCTGCGGGACGGCGTGTTGCGTGACTTCTATTGCACGCCCGTCGTGGAGCGCACCACCGGCTATCCGGCCAGCGCCTTCACCGGCGGCGGTCCCGAGGGCACGCCCTCGCCGCTGTGGGCGGAGATGATCCACCCGGAGGACCGGACGCGCTATCGCGAGTGCATCGAGTCGCTGGCCCTGGCCCCGAGCACGGAGGTGGAGATTGAACACCGCATCATCTGCGCGGACGGGCGCGTGCGCTGGGTGCGCAGCCGCGCGGCGGCCTCCGGCCTGGATGCCCGGGGCGGCGTGCACCTGGGCTGCGTCGTCACGGACGTCACCGACCGGCGGCTCGCGGACGATCTGCGCCAGCGATTGAACGACAGCTTCCGCCGCTCCGCGACGGAGTGGAGCCGCACCTTCGACGCGGTGTCCTCGCCGCTGCTGGTGCTGAGCGCGGAGGGCATCATCCACCGGCTCAACGACGCGGCCCGCGTGCTCTTCCGGGAGGCGGACCCCTCCGGCCAGCCGCTCTCCGCGACCGCCGGGGCGCCGCCCTGGTCCAGCGCGGGTCCGCTGGTGGAGGAGCTGCGCGCGACGCACGGCCGCACCAGCCACGAGGTGCACGACACGGAATCCGGGCGCACCTGGGAGGTATCGGCCGCCTGGGTGGACGAGAAGGCCAGTGAGGACCCTCGCATCATCCTGGTGGCCACCGAAGTCACGCGGTTGCTGGAGCTGCAGGCCCACGTGCGCCGCGGTGAAACGATGGCCGCCATGGGCGCCATCGTCGCGGGCGTGGCCCACGAGGTGCGCAACCCCCTCTTCTCCATCTCCGCCGTCGTGGACGCGGTGGAGGCCACCTACGGCGCCCGGCCGGAGTTGAAGCCCTACCTGGACGTGTTGCGTGGCGAGGTGCGCCGCCTCACCCACCTCACCCAGGAGCTGTTCGAGTACGGCCGTCCCACGCGGGGCGAGTGGACGGACGGCGCCGTGGGCGCGGTGGTCTCCGAAGCCCTGTCCGCCTGCACGCTCACGGGCGACAAGGCGGCCGTGAGGCTCGAGCGCGAGGTGTCCGACGCGCTGCCCCCGGTGCGCATGGACGCGCGCCGCCTGTTCCATGTCTTCCGCAACGTGGTGGAGAACGCCGTGCAGCACTCCCCCCAGGGCACTACCGTTCACGTGACGGCGGAGGCCGTGGAGGAGGCGGGGCGCCCCTGGGTGCGCTGCACCGTCCACGACGGAGGGCCCGGTTTCAAGAGCGAGGACCTGCCCCACGTCTTCGAGCCCTTCTTCAGCAAGCGTCGAGGAGGGACCGGGCTGGGGCTGTCCATCGTCCAGCGCATCCTGGAGGAGCACCAGGGGCGCATCCGCCTGTCCAATCACCCCCAGGGAGGCGCGGAGGTGACCATCCTGCTGCCCGCCCTTTCCCCCGCCGGTAGCACCGGCCCAACTCCGCAGTCACAGGTGTCATGACCCGCACCCGCATCCTGCTCGTGGACGACGAGCCCGGCGTCCGTCTGGGTATGAAGGGCTACCTCACCCAGCACGGCTTCGACGTGGATGAAGCCACCAGCGTCGCCGAGGCCCAGGAGGGCTTCCGCGCGCACCGGCCCGATGTGGCCGTCATCGATTACCGCCTGCCGGACGGCACGGCGCTGGAGCTGTTGCCCCGGCTCAAGGAGCTGGACGCGGCGGTGCCCCTGGTGGTGCTGACCGGGCACGGCTCCATTGAGTTGGCGGTGCAGGCCGTGAAGGAAGGCGCCGAGCAATTCCTCACCAAGCCGCTGGAGCTGGCGGTGCTCAAGGTGGTGCTGGAGCGGCTCGTGGCCCAGCGGCGCGAGCGGCAGCGGCTGCTGGCGGACCGCTCGCGCGCGGTGCGCACGCAGGTGGACCCCTTCCTGGGGAACAGCCCCGCCATCCGCGCGCTGCGCGACCAGGCGGAGCGCGTGCGCGACAGCGACAGCCCGGTGCTCGTCACGGGCGAGACGGGCAGCGGCAAGGGCGTGCTCGCGCGCTGGCTGCATGAAGGTGGACCGCGCAAGGAGTCCCCCTTCGTGGACCTGAACTGCGCGGCGCTGTCCAAGGACCTGCTGGACTCGGAGTTGTTCGGCCACGAGAAGGGCGCCTTCACCAGCGCGGTGGCCGCGAAGCAGGGCCTGCTGGAGGTGGCGGACCGGGGCACGCTGTTCCTGGATGAGATTGGCGACATGGACGTGGCCGTCCAGCCCAAGCTGCTCAAGGTGCTGGAGGAGCAGCGCTTCCGGCGTCTGGGCGACGTGAAGGACCGGCGCGTGGACGTGAGGCTCGTGGCCGCCACGCACCAGGACCTGCAGGTGGCCGCGAGAGAGAAGCGCTTCCGAAGCGACCTGTACTTCCGCATCAGCACGCTCCTCCTCCACGTGCCGCCCCTGCGCGAGCGCGCGGAGGACGTGCCGGTGCTCGCGAGACACTTCCTGGCGGAGATGGGCGCGCACCGGGGCCGCGGCCAGGTGGAGCTGGAGCCCGACGCGGAGCGGGCCCTGATGGCCTACAGCTGGCCGGGCAACATCCGCGAGCTGCGCAACGTGCTGGAGCGCGCGGTGCTCTTGTCCGGCACGTCGCGACTGTCCCGCGGCGCCCTGCGCTTCGAGTCCCTGCTGCCCGCGGAGGAGCCGCTGGGCGAGGACCTCACGTTGGAGGAGCTGGAGCACCGCCACATCGAGCGCGTGCTGGCGCGCGAGGGCGGCCACGTGGAGCGCGCGGCGACGAAGCTGGGCATCTCCCGCAGCTCGCTCTACGCGAAGCTCAAGGGATGGCAGCACAAGGGGTGAGAGTCCCCTGGGCATGATCCGCTTCAGTGGGCTCCACGTCTCATTGAGTTCGTGGAGCCCCCGCCCGGCGCGAAGGAACGGTAAACGCCTAGCGCGCCCATGGGGCACTTGTCTTCCATCCGGCCATCCGCCTGATGTGTTGAATTTCTTTTAGGTTTTCCTTTCGCACGGGGTGGGCTTTACGCAGAAAGAGCAAGTGCCGCTCTGCTTCATCCAGCTTCCGCCGCGCCCTCTCTGACTGGCCGGGAAACTGCTTGATGGTCAATGCAAAAATACACGCCACGTGGGCTCGCCTTGCTGGATTGTCGTAGCCCAGCTTCTCAGTGCGACGCAACGCGCGGCTGAATTCAGCCCAGGTGCACTCGCGCCCGTAAGCGCCCAGCAGAATGTCTTCGGCCGTCCTTCGCTTGATGACAAGCTGCTCTTTCGGCGTCTTGGCCTTGCGCAGCCATGCTCGCTGGTGTTCCAGAAATGTGCGCTCGAACTCCGCAAAGGTCGCCTTTGACAAAGAGAGGTGAAGCCTACCGCTCTCCAGTGCGCCAATGGGCTCGCGTCCTGTTTTCTGCGACTGGCGGTTTCTCATCCTCCTGGACACCTTTTTCCGTTGGCAGAGCTGGGCCAAAAACCTCTGCGCGTGCAGTATTCGTAACAGGCTTTACATTGCGTCTCACTGTGGACGCGGCCGGGCGTTTTTCCGCCCCCTTTGTCTACGCACCTATCGTAGTGTGGCTCGCATATTTCTGATCGCCAGCGTTCTCTCTCCGCAGGTGCTGGTAACTCTTCTGCGCTTGCGGGGTCCGTAGCCCCCGGCGGCGGGAGGAGGATGGGAGGTTGAGGCGATCTTACAGGCGCTTCAGCTCCGCAACTCTCTGGGCTGTACGGATGCCTCTTGAGGCAACAGGAAATAGTAGAGTCGCCTTGGTTGCACTCAGCTTGCGCCAAGGCAAACGTCGTCCGGCCTATTCCATGAGAGTTGGCGGAAGTACAGCCGAAGGAAAACAATAGTGCTGCGGCTGCCAAGAGCGAGGCGAAGTGCGCTCGGGCTGGTCTATCTGCTATTGAATCCCGCATAACTGCCTCACCATCGAGTAACTCAGCGAACTGGGAATACCAAAACACCTGACACAGGGAATCCACGCCGAAGACCGCCCCCAATACCGGAGGCCGTCCTAAACAAAACCGTGCACGAAAGCGCATGGGCGTGCAGCGCTTGCGGAGACGGCAACGTCTCGGTCATTCTCCACCACATTGACGAGTGGTCCGACTCCAGAAATCACGACGAGTCCAATCTAATTACACCATGCCTCAACCATCATGGCAAGGAACATACAAAGCGCGAACTTGGACAGAACCTGACTCCAAGCCGACTTCGCGAAGCCAAGGCACCATTGAATACCAAAGTGACCCCAAAGAGAGCCACAGCCATCCTTCAGCCCGCCAACGAGATGACATATGCAGCCTGGGATTACCTCAATCACACCCGGCTCCCACAATGCCTCCAACTGGCAGGCATCGACGTCTCCCTTCAACAGCCCATGCACCAATGACTGCGGGGCCTTGGCGCAATAGATGAAGACGGCACGGCCCGCATTCCTGGCGGCAAAGATCCAGCAAAACATCATGTAACCGTTCACCGGCTCATGCTGCGTTCGCGAACTGAGGGGCCTCCGCGAGAGGCAGCAGCGAGGGTGGCAGTAGGCCCCAACGGTGCGTGCGCAGCGTGTCCGTCAGGAAGTCCAGCCAGCAGGGCTTGGGCCACCTTGCCGCTACGGTTTCGCGCGATGTGGAACACCACCACCCGGGCCGTGGCTGCCACCCACAGCCAGGCACGATGGCTCCGGCCTTCCTTGCGCCCCTCCACCCATCCCCTCTCGTCCGCGTGGGCCTTGTCGGCCGCCTGCACATACGCGCGGGCCCCGGCTACTGCTGGGGCCAGCGCGTCGGTCATCTCCGCTTCGAGATTCACCACGCTGCCCACCGACACGTCCACGCCCAGCATGTCCGAGAGGGCGTCTTTCACCAGCCGTCTGGACAGCCGGTACTTGCCCACCAGCAGACTCGCCAGCGCGCCCAGTCGCTCGCCGAAGGCGCTGCGCGCGTGCGGGCACGGGCGCCCGCGTCAGCGTGCCGCACGCGCTGCACGCCAGCGCATGGCTGCGGTACTCGGTGACGATGGCCGACAGCGGCGGCACCTCCACCACCTGGTGGCGGCGCGGCTCGCAGTCCCTGCCCACCAGCCGCCGCCGACAGCCCTTGCACTGACGGGGCACCAGCTCGACGACGTGCTGCACTGCCTCGGGCGGCAGCAAACGCCGCGCGTGCTTCTTGTGCCCTGGCTGGCCACCGGGGCCGCGGCCCGTGCGCTTCTTCGGCGGGCGCGGGGTACCAGGCGCATCCGAGGAGGGCGGCTTCGAGGAGTTGCTCGAATTGAGATTCAGCCGATCCTTCAACTGCCGGTTCTCTTCACGCAACTGCCGGTTTTCTTCCTCCAGGTGCGCGATGCGCTCGAGCGCCGCTTCCAGCAGCGCATCCAGCTTCGCAATTCGCACGTCCCTGGGGTCGAGTTCCGCCACGAGTGGCGGTGTGCCACTCCGCGGCCCCGCCGTCGAGCGCCGCCCCGCCCACCGTCCGCTGCCCGGCAGTCCCTTCAAGCAGCCTCCAGCCGGTGAACGAGTTCGAGGCGAGGGCCGTGTTCCACGCACGGATGCCTGTCTTTGTCGCACCAGCCATCGGGCTGTTCGCGGACCAGCTCGGCATCGACATCGGCGCGAGCACCACCGCGGAGCGCACCCGGGCCTACGTCAACGCGTTCTTCGACCAGCACCTGCGCGGCTCTGGCCGCAGCCACTGCTGGCCACGCCCTCGCCGTGGTACCCCGAACTCATCTTCTGCCACTGAGCACACGAAAGCGGCGCGCACTTCATGAAGTAGCATTGCGTCTTGAAACGCTGGACGCCTACCACTGCCCTGCCCTCGTCTGTCCTGCCTGATCATGGATCAGCGCGAGCATCCCGGGCTGCGCCAACCCAGGCGGGTGGAGCTGGACTCAACCCCTCGTCCCGCCACGCATTTGACATTCAATACACATACTCCGTATACGCCGCCCGTCTGTCGCAAACCCACTGTCAGTGAAGGCCCGGTGACCTGGTGATTTTGAAACTCGGAAGACTTTCCACGGTCCTCGCATGTCTGGCGGGGCTGGTCGCATGTGAGGAGCGAGCGCCAGAGGAGGGCTCCGGTGACTTCTTCGCCCAGAAGGAAGCCGCGCTCGACGCAGGGGGCGTGGTGGAGCTGGAGTCGAACGTGCTCCAGGGATCGGTGCGACTCACCAACATGAATCCGCAGGTGCTGGCGCTGCTGGCGACGGACTCGTGGATCCACGGCTCCAACAGCGTTTCCGTATCCAGCACATCGCCTCCGGGCTTCAGTGCCACCACCAGTTCCACCGTGCGGGTCAGCCCCTCGGAGTTCCGCTTCGAGATGCAGGTCGAGGCAGGGGCTGGCGGCAACCCGGGCGTCGTCTACAACCTCAGCGCCAGCCGGGGGACCTACGCCATCCCTGTCATGTCCGGGGTGACGGTCCGGCCCGTCGAGGTGCAGCCCGCCCCCACGGAAGTCACGGTCCAGAGCTGCATTGGCGTTGTCCAGTTCCAGTTCGGAACGGATGCGACCTGCCAGACCCTGACGGCGGTCAGGGACGTCCGGCTCGACGGCGGCCTGTATCTGTCGGATTGGGGCGCGGGGCGCTACATCCACTACGTGGCGGGCGGCACGAGCCAGACCGCCTCGCTCGCCTACAGCGTCAGTACCTCGACGGGACCGGTGAGGAGCACGTATCCCGTGCAGCTCGCCGCGGGTTGCGATGAGATCGTCCAGGCGTGCATTCCCGTGGGGACTCCCGTTCCCCCCGCGCTCGGCGGCCTGACCGGTGCCTTCGAGATCCACGGGGAGACCGCCTCCTCCAAGAGCATCTATTTCGGTGGGCCCGCCCAGGCGCACACCCTGAACCTGCCCGGCGGCTGGTCTCCCGTGAACGATGCCGGGAGCTGGTGGACGAGCCCCAACCTCACCGTCGGCACCTATTCAACGTATGCCAGGGCCAGCCTGCGCTCAGGGCGGAACTTCACGCAGGTCAACACGCCCTATTACGCCTTCCCGGTGTCCGTCACCGAGGGCCCACCGATGCCGCTGACGCGGCAGGTGAATGGGCAGACACGCCACGCCTATGACATGCACCCCGCCTATTTCTACGGCTCCGTCCATCTGGCGGACCCCTTCATGCGCCAGCATCCGGGGGCCTGGAGCTCGCTCCAGGCGCTCTACTTCGAGGGGGATCACGACAGCAATGGCGATGGCGTGCCCGACTCCACGGCCATTGGAAGCAGGGGCACCTACTTCCATACGACCGGTTCGGGCGGTTCCAGCCACACCGCCTTCCCCGGCACCTTCGACGCGAACCTGGGCGAGCTGGTCTCCACGTATGAGCAGGTGTTGCCCCTGACCTTCGACCTGCTGGTCCTGGACTGGACCCAGCACAAGCTCGCCCTGAGCTTCTGGTCCGAGCCGACCGGCAGCGGCCCCTTCACCACCCGGCCTGGGCTGTATGACCCGGCGCGCTTCCGCTACGGGGCGCTCGCACTGCGCTCAACGATTGATGGCGCCAGGAGCGCCCGGCTCAATCCTGAACAGCGCTTGCGCATCAACCACGAGTACTGCTTCAACGAGGTGCAGATCCAATACACCTCCACCACGGGCCGCTTCTTCAATCCCTTCGCGGACGTGTCCGGCAGCTACACCGGCAGGGATTGGCGCAACCAGCCAGCGGCCTACGTGGCTTCGGGAACCGCCTACGGGACGCCCGCGGTCTGGAACACGCCGAATCCCGCCTCGTACGCGCAGACGAGCGGGCAGATCTCCATGGCACTCCCCCAGGGAACCTTCACCCTCCAGCCCGGCGCCTTCATGGTGAGCGACTCGGGCGCGGTGAACAAAGCCAGCTTCGCGCCCATCGGTGTGACGCTGGGGTGTGGACAGCGGCTCAAGCTGGTGCCCCCGCTGTCCGTCAGCCTGGCCTCGCTGGCGGGATGCGCCGCATCGGATTCCAAGCAGGTCTCCGGACAGGTGAAGAGCCGGCCCGCCCAGGTGGACCGCGTCTGGTACCGGCTCAACGGAGGGCCGGACGTCACGCTCTGCACCGACTGCGGCTTCGACCCGACCTTCTCCTTCCAGGTGCCGTTGCAGGCCTGCGACAACAGCATCCAGGTCTTCGCCTTCACCGAAGGAATGAGCGAGCCCGCGAGCGCCATCGAGCAGCTCGTCTGGGATGATCCGGCGGACGGTCCGAGCTGCCCCGGAGCCTTCTGTGTCAACCGGCCCCCGGTGGCCCGCTGCAAGGGAATCATCGTTCCCGCTAACAGCGCGTGCAGCGGCTGCGGCTCGGTGGATGACGGCTCCTTCGACCCGGACACGGGCGACACCGTGAACTGCGTGCAGACCCCTGGCTGTCCGCACGCGCTGGGCTCGCATACGGCGACGCTGACGTGCACGGACAGCAAGGGACTCGGCTCGTCGTGCACGGCCAGCGTGACGGTGCGGGACACGCAGCCGCCCACCCTCACCTGCCCCGCGCCCATCACCGTCCAGGGCACGGGCCCGGAGGGCGCCCTGGTGACGCCGGGCGTGGCCACCGCGGAGGACGCCTGCGCGCCGCCCCAGGTCTCCGGCCCCGCGGCTGGCATGTACCCGGTGGGCACCACGCCGGTGACGTACACCGCCACGGACGTCGGCGGGAATCAGGTGCAGTGTGTCTCCACCATCCAGGTCACGGAGCCCCCGCCGGACGACACGCTGAACGTCACGATGTGCAACCTGCCGCGATACACTCGGGAGACGACCCTCATGGCCTGCGGTTGGACCACGCCCCGTCCCGGCGGCGCACCCGTCACCCAGGCCTCCTTCCAGGTGGACGGGGGCGCCCCCATCCCCGTGACGCCGGACCTCAGCGGAGGCTTCGTCCTCACCTTCCTGAACCTGGGGGAAGGCCCCCATGTCGTGGAGCTGACCGCCACCGATTCGAGCGGTGCCGTCACGCGAAAGCAGCTGCCGGTGACGGTGGACCTCACGCCTCCCGTCCTCGCCATCCTCGCTCCGCGGGGGGACGAAACGCTCTCCAGTCCCCTGGTGACCGTGACCGCCTCCGTCCAGGACGCCACGCCCACGCGTGTGACGACGCAGTGGCTGGAGACCACCATGCTGGACAGCGGCACGGGCACGGTCAGCCACACGGTGGACCTGGTCAACCGGGGATCCGTCCCGCTGCTGGTGCGCGCCACGGATGCAGCGGGAAATGAAACGCAGGTCGTGACGCAGGTGCACATCGGGCCTGCTCCGGGCCTGACGCGCCTTCAGGAATCCGCCGGGGGACCGCGGTAGACGGCCCGTGTCTCAGAACGCGACCTGGAACCGGGACATCACGACGTTCTCCGCTTCCCTGTCACCGTCCAGGGCCCCGCCCACGTACGTCGTGTGGTGATAGTTCAACGCGACGCGCACGCGCCGGTTGAAGGCGAAGAGGGCGGCGACACCGAAGCCGCGGGCCTGGCTCACGGAGACGGTGGGGTCCGCGAAGATGGGGAACGCGTCGTTGTCCATGTCCAGGCCCTGGTAGCGCACGGAGAGCTCCAGCGCGCCGCCCTTGCCTGTCTTGGGATCGAAGGCGCGGTGGGGCTTGGGGCCCGTGAAGGACGCTTCCCCGCCCAGCACATACGACGCATAGGCCTGCCACGCGTGGTGGCGCAGGCGCGCGCGCTGGTCACCGACGCTCACCTCCTGGGACGACAGGACGTACTCCGCGAGGAGCCCCACCGGGCCCCAGTAGAAGTAGCCCTGGGGCGACAGACGCACGTGCTCGCCGTCCGCGACGACGGTCGGTCCGGTCGTCCCATTGTTCAGGAAGCTGAAGATGATCTCCTGGCCGGTGCTGCGCTGCGGCACCAGGCCGGTATTGGAGGTGGTGGAGGAGGGCGTGCCGAACTGGAGGCCCCGGGAGACGGCGACGCCCAGGCCCAGGCCCTGGAGCGCGGAGTTCGTATCGCCCTTGAAGGGCTGGGCGAAGACGCGGGCCACCAGGTCGAAGCTGTCGTCGGTGTTGACGTCGATGCTGGCGCCGTCGGGATCGCCGTTGACCACCGCGAACGCATAGCTGAGGCGCCCCCCGGCGATGTCGCCGTACAGCTGCAGGCCGGCGTCGCGGACGGGGACCAGGTCGAAGGTGAGCGAGCGTTCGATGAAGGGGACGTCCGTGTTGGCCTGGAGCAGCTCCAGCCCGAAGGGCGTCTTGAAGCGGCCGGCGCGCAGGCGGAGCCACTCGACGGGGCGCAGGTCGATATACGCGTCCTGGATGAGCGGCTGATTGACGCCGAAGTCCGGCATGATCCGGAAGTCCACGAAGCCGAAGAGCGTCCCGTCCAGGAAGGGGCGCAGGCGGCGGATGAGGAACGTGTTGTTGGCGCTCCGGTCCGAGTCCGCAATGTAGAAGCGGCCATCCCCCTGGAGCTGTCCGCGGATCTTCAGCACGAAGGCCTTGTCGGCGGTGGAGAAGATGTAGCCCTCCTCGGAGAGCTGAATGCTGGGGGGCTCCGGGGGCTTTTCGGGCTCGGTCGCCTGGGCGCGGGCCGGGGGCGCGGAGAGCAACAGCAACCCCAGGGTGGCGAGGTGGGCGGCGGAGAAGGCGGACACGCGGGACCTTTCAGGCGAGGGGCGCCAGGGCTGGAGGGGGCGCCGGGCGTGCACCCTCTCCGCGTGCAGGTGATGCTGTCAAGAATCGCCGGGCGGGCGTGTTGTCACCTTCACTTGCCGGATCCGGATCAGTGGGGATCCGCCTGGTAGCCGCTGGGAATGAAGAAGCGCTCCGCCCGTTGCGCACCCACCTGGATGTCCGTCAGCTCCCGAAACATGACCGGCCGGGGATTGACCGTCCCGGAGGGCTTGCACAACACGCAGGCCGCCACCTACACCCTGGTGCCGGATGGGCTTGCCAACGACGCGCTCAAGGGTGCGGTGACACACGAGCTGATGCACGCCATCCAGTGGTCCTACAAGACGAAGGGCCCGCAGCCCCGTTACGGATGGATCCGCGATGCGACCGCGAACTGGCCATCGACCAGGTGTATGGACAAGCGCTGCAGCTCGAGCACGACTACGCCGACAGGACTGGCTGTCGCACGCCTCGCGCTCGGACACGTCGGCGATTGGTGATGGACGCATCGTGGACATCGCCGTCAGCGGTGGCCCGGACTGCCGGGGCCCGGAGAAGGATGCCCCCGGGAACATCCTCTTCACGGACTCGGGTTCACCGCCGCTCGCGAAGCCCAATGGTGAGCTGTCCGGGACGTTCCCCTACGCGGACGCCACCTTCACCTGGACGCTGCAGCCGCGGAGCGAACCCTGAGGCATGCTGGGGCGGGCGTCGCTCGGGTTTACGCGTCCCGAGCGCGCGTGAGACAAGGCCCCATGCCCGACTGGAAGCGGTTGCAGAAGCTCAATGGCGGGGATCCCATCTGGTACTCGGATCCCCAGCTCGACACGAAGGACGAGGTCTGGCTCTACAACCAGGGCGGCGCCCTGCGTGTCTGGAGCGAGGGCACGCTCACCCGGGAGGACCCGAACGTCTTCCAGGGGCTCGCCCCCGTCGAGCGGCGGCACACCCTGTACCGGCTCAGCACCCTGCTCCACGTCGATGTCGAGGTGCGTGGCGCGCAGTCGCTCGTCTGCCGAGGGACGCTGAACGGCGCGCACCTCGTCTCCCGCATCGAGACCTCCCGCGTCGAAGCCCTGCTGGCGCGCTACCGCAAGCTGGGCTTCAAGGATGGCGCGCCATGGAACGCGACGAAGAAGCTCGTGACACGCCGCCAGTATCACCGGGCTCCGGACAAGTACTGGGAGGTCCGCGTGGACGGCGAGCATGTCTTCGAGGACTACTCGGAGCAGACGACCCTCGCGAGCCGTGAAGCCGCCCTTGCCCGGGCCGAGCAGCGCGTTCGTGCCAAGGAGAAGGCGGGCTTCGTGCTCCGAAACATCGAGCTCACCGAAGCCAGGTTCTCCAATCCGGAGCCCAAGCCCGCACCCGGCGCGCCCAGGCGTGCGCCCCTGCCCAAGGGGCCCTCCTTCCCGCAGCCCCAGGACGCCTTCGAGGCCGTTGACGTGGCCATCTCGATGCTGAAGGACCTGCACGAGCGCTTTCCCACGGGGCACTTCGTCGCGGAGCAGCTTGATGCCGAGAAGGAGAAGAAGCGCATCGCCACGGCCGAGGAGCATGCGTCCTTCTTCAAGCGCATGCACAAGGCGCGCATCGGTCGTTGGAGGACTGCGAAGCCAGGCAGGCCGAAGAAGCGCGAGTCCAGTTGGGACTACTTCCTGCGCGTGTATGGCTCCATCACCTGGATTGTGGGCAGCGGAGCCGACCAGGACCTGCCCATGTTCCTGTGCGGCAACGTCACCGGCGGAGGCTGGAGCTGCCTGGAGGTGGCGGAGGACCTCTACGCGATGGACGACCTCGTCGAAGCCACCGGAAATACGGACCTGGAGGAGCTCCTCGTGTTCCACGGAGGGTGGCACACCTCCAGGTCCTTCGCGTTCGACCCCCGCGTGGTGTCCGCCACCGGCGAGCTGGCCATCATCCCGTTCGACGAGGGCATGGAGAAGCTCCCCAGGCCCATGAAGCGCGAGCGCGTGCAGCCCTTCGGCCTGTGGCTCCACAAGCGCGTCACCCAGCTCGTTCGCATCGCGGAGCGGAACCTGCGCGAGGCGCTGTGAGCCGCTGACGCCCGAAGCCCCGCTCAAGGGCTACGGCGTGACATCGGAGATGCTGTATGTGAATTCCGTGTCGTAGTAGGTGACGTAGACACCGAACCCCTGGAGGCGACGAAGCGAGAGGAAGTAGCGCGCGGTGGAAGGCGCCGTGAACTCGGCAATCAGACTCAAGCTATCGGGGTCCTCGATGTCCTTCGCGAGGACGGTGCCCTGGGCATCCAGCACCGTCGTGGAGGGATAGAAGGAGAATCCGTTCGAGTTCACCCGGTACGTGTGACCTTCCACGAGGTCCACCGCGAGCACGTCCACATCACCCACGGGCCAGAACGTCACGTCGGTCGTCGAGGGCACCGTCACCACCGTGGCCTCTGGCAGCGCATCCGGATGATCGTCCACTCCGTCGTCCGTCGTCTTGCAGTGATAGTCCCCCACACCTCCCACCCAGGAGAAGACTCGCAGGAAGAGGTCCTCTCCGGTGTCGTTCTCGGCGGACAGCGCTTTCTCCCCGTACCTGGAGCCCGAATAGACAAACGTGTTGAGCACGGTGCCATCCGCCCTCACGATCGCCGATTGGGGGCCTGGGCCGCCCACCCTGACGCCGCAGACCACCCCCAGGATGCGCCCCTTTGGAATGGAGAACCGGAAGACATCCACGTCATCCGGGGCGTTCAAGACGCCGGTGAAGTCCGACGGGACCTCCTTGGAAATGGCGTCCTGTGCCGTGTTGGGCTCGGCGTCCTCGGTCTCGGAGAAGTCAAAGGTATACCGGCCGACCTGGGCCTGCGAAGGGCGGGACGCACCCACGTCCACGATGGCGGTTTCGTCCACTGCCGCACGCCAGGTAGCGTAGCTGAACTCGTAGTTCCCGCTGATCGGGAGGGGCTCCAGCGTTTCCGGATCGAGCCTCCGTACCACACATCCAGACAGGGTGTCCGCCTGGCAGCTGAACCGGTAGAAGTGTCCGGCCTTCGTGGCCAGTTCGTAGCGGACCCGCTGCCCCTCCTCCGTGAGCTCCCCTTCGCCGTGCGTCCCGGGATTCATCACTCCCGACCCGGCGTCCGGAACTGGATCGGGCTTCGCCGGGTCCTTTTCGCAGGACGTCAGCAGCAACCCTCCCAGCAGCAGGGACAGCGCTCGGTAGTTTCGAAACGAGGTCTTCGTCTTCATAACGCCTTCGCCTTTCATCGGTTGCCATCGGGATTCTTGCATCATCTTCCATGTATTGGATTCTTCAAGGCATGCCCCCCTTTAGTCGCATTGCCCTTTTGGCCACCGTACTCCTGCTCTCCCTGGCAGCCTGCAGCGCTCGGCCCGCCGGCTCCGTCCAATTCGCGGCCTCCGTCCAGCAGGCCCTCTCTTCCCAGGAGGTCTCTCGCGTCAAGGTGACGCTCTCCACGGCGGAGATGCCTCCCCGCGTCATCGACCTGGGCCGGTCCAACGGCTCCTGGGGCGGACTCATCGGTGACATCCCCGCTGGCGCCAATCACTCCTTCCTTGCCGAGGCCTTCGACGCCTCCGGCACCCGGCGGTTCCAGGGCCAGACTTCCGGCGTCACCATTGCCGCGAACCAGACCACCACCGTGGTCATCACCCTCCAGGAGCTTGCCCCACCCGCTCCGTATGGCAATGAAGCCCCCCTCATTGACTCCGTCGTCGCCTCCACCACCACGGTCCAGGCTGGCGGCTCACTCTCGCTGACCGCGGCGGCCCATGACCCCAACACCGGGGACACCCTCACCTTTGCGTGGACGGCCTCCAGCGGCACGTTCTCCGCCCCCACGGACGGCGCCTCCTCTTGGACGGCGCCTTCCGCGTCTGGCATCCAAACCCTCGTCTTCACCGTGACGGACTCGCAGGGTGCCGCCGCCTCCGTCTCCCTCGCCGTCAACGTCGTCTCCAGCACCCCCACCGGCGACGCGGCCATCGACGTCTCCTTCAACCTCTGGCCGGTGGTCTCCAAGGTCTCGGCCTCGCTCAGCCGGCTCGATGCGGGGCAGTCCACCGCCGTCTCCGTCAATGCCTCGGATGCGGATGGCGATGCACTCTCGTACCAGTGGGCCGCGACCTGCCCCGGGACCTGGACGGATGCGACTTCCAGCACCGCGTCCTTCATCCCCTCCTCCGTTCCAGCCAGCGCGTGCAACAACTGCCGGCTCACCGTCACGGTGCAAGACAACCGGGGTGGGCAGACCACGGGCTCGCTCAACCTCTGCGTCGCGGCCTCATCCACCGAGCGCTTCGCCCCCCTCCTCACCCAATTCTACCAGTCCGCCACCTCCGCCTCTCCAGGCCAGACGGTGACCTTTGACGTCACGGCCATGGACCCGCAGTCCAGCTCCATGACGTTTGCCTGGACCGCCAACATGGGCTCGCTGTCCGCGGTACAAAGCACCGCCAATACCAGCCAGGTCGCATGGACAGCGCCCTCCTGCGCGGTGACGGGCCCGCCCCCCTCCATCACCGTGGTCGTCACCAATGCCTACGGCATCTCGGCCTCCAAGGCCTTCTCCCCCTCCGGCCTGCGAACATGCGTGACCGGATGGTCCTTCGCGGGCCTCATGGCCACGGGGCGCTACAACCACACCGCCACCCTGCTCGCCTCCGGCAAGGTGCTCGTCGCCGCGGGCTACAATGGCGGCACCTCGTCAGAGGTATACGACCCGGACAGCAACGGCTGGTCCTCCGCGGGCCCCATGGCCATGGGCCGCTTCCATCACACGGCCACCCTGCTGTCCTCTGGCAAGGTGCTCGTCACGGGGGGCTTCAATGGCAGCGCCCTGGCCTCCGCGGAGTTGTACGACCCGGACACCCACGGCTGGTCCTTCGCGGGCCCCATGTCCATGGCCCGCTACCAGCACACCGCCACCCTGCTCCCCTCCGGCAAGGTGCTCGTCACGGGGGGCTACGGCAATGGCGGCGCCCTGTCCTCCGCGGAGCTGTATGACCCGGCCACCGACTCCTGGTCCTTCGCGGGCCCCATGTCCATGGCCCGCTACCAGCACACCGCCGTCCTGATTCCCTCCGGCAAGGTGCTTGTCACGGGGGGCCTCGATGGCAACTCACTGGCCTCCACGGAGTTGTATGACCCGGCCACCAACGACTGGGCCTCGGTTAGCGCCATGAGCACGGCCCGCTACCAGCACACCGCCACCCTGCTCGCCTCCGGCAAGGTGCTGGTCGCCGGGGGATACACTGGCTACTTCGCCGCCTCGGAGGTGTACGACCCGGCCACCAACGCATGGGCCTCCGCCGGTACCATGGTCACAGGCCGCGCCCTCCACACCGCCACCCTGCTCACCTCTGGCAAGGTGTTCGTGACAGGGGGCTTCAATAGCTACCTGGACTCCACGGAGCTGTATGACCCGGTGACCCACGCCTGGTCCTCCGCGGGGTCCATGGCCACGGCCCGCAACCAACACACCGCGACCCTGCTCTCCTCTGGCAAGGTGCTCGTTGTAGGCGGGTTCAATGGCGGCGCCCTCTCCCACACGGAGACCTACGCGCCTTGAGCGCGCACCTTCGTCACCTCGGGGCGTGAGGGCATTTCGAGCTGGGCCTGCACGAGCCGCGTGTAGGCCCCGCCTCGTGCGAGCAGCTCCGCGTGCGTGCCCTGCTCCACGATGCGGCCCTTCTCCATGACAAAGAGGATGTCCGCACCGGCCACGGTGCTCAGGCGGTGGGCGATGGTGACGCGGGTGCAGGAGAGGGATTGCAGCGCCTGTTGCACGCGCCGCTCGGTGACGGCGTCCAGCGCGCTCGTCGCCTCGTCCAGGAGCAGCACCGAGGGCCGACGCACCAGCGCTCGCGCCAGGGCCAACCGCTGCCGCTGCCCTCCGGACAGACTGGCCCCCTGGTCTCCCAGGGGCGTGTCGTAGCCCAGCGGCAGCGCGAGGATGTCCTCGTGGATGCCCGCGCGCGTCGCCGCGTCCACCACGGCCGCCAGCGGGATGGACGGATCCGCGAAGGCGATGTTGCTGCGCACCGACGCGTTGAACAGCCGCGTGTCCTGCACCACGATGCCCAGCTGCTGGCGCACCGAGTCGCTCTCCAGCTCCGTCAGGTCCATCCCGTCGAAGAGCACCCGCCCCGCCTCCGGCCGGTACAACCCCAACAGCACGCGCGCCAGCGTGGACTTGCCACCACCGGAGGGACCGACGATGGCCGCCCACTGCCCCGGGGCGATTCTCAGCGACACGTCCTGCAGGGACGGTGACTCCAGCGCTCCGTAGCGGAAGCGGACGCCCTCCACCGTGATGCCACCCGCCAGCTTCGGCGCGGGCCGCACCTTTCGCGCGTCCTGCTCCGGAGACGTCTCCAGCAGGTCGTCGATGCGCTCCATGTAGCCGCCAGCGAGCTGCAACTGCCCACCCACCGCGACCAGGGAAGCCAGGGGAGCCAGCGCGCCCAGCGCCAGCGCCTGCGCCGTCAGCATCGCCCCCAGCGTCAGCTCACCGCGCAACACCTGCCACAACCCCGTGCCCAGCAACACCGAGGGCGCTCCCACCTGGAGCCCCGCCGCCAGCGCGTCCACCACGCCCTGGTAGTAGCGCTTGCGCGAAGAGGCATTGAGCTGCCTCGTGTAGAGCTCCTCCCAGTGCCCCACCGCCTGTCCCTGCGCACCCGAGGACTTCAGCACCTCCAAGCCGGACAGCATCTCCACCGTGAAGTCCTGGGACTTCGCCTGCGCGTGCATCTCGCTGGCCAGCAGCTCCTCGCGCCGCCGCCGCGTCAAGAACAGCACCAGCACCTGCGCCGCCGCCACGGCCCCCACCGCCAGGAGCAGCGGCCGGCTCAGGCCCGCCAGCATCCCCACCGAGGAGAGGATGAGCAGCCCGTCCAGCATCACCGCCAGCGTGGCCCCGCCCAGCGCCTCGCGGATGATGGCCAGGCTGTTGATGCGCATCATCAGGTCGCCCGACGAGCGCTGCTGGAGGAACGCATACGGCAGCGACACCAGGTGCCGCACCAACTGGCCCGCCATGCCCACGTCCAGCTCCACGCGCAGCCGCACCAGCAGGACCGAGCGCAGCGACGTGGCCAGGACGTGGCACACCAGCACCAGCCCCACGCCCACCCCCAGCGCCGCGAGCAGGCTCGTGTCCTGCCGTGGCACCACCCGGTCCACCGCCATGCCCGTGAGGAACGGGAGCACCAGCGACAGCACCTGCAGCACCAGCGACACCGCGAAGATGCGTGTCCAGTTGCCTGCGTGCCCGCGCAGCAGGGCTGGCAGGCGGCGCAACAGGGCCGGCCGCGTGTGGCCTCCCCGGAGCGCGGACGTGGGCTCGAACAGCAGCGCCACGCCGGTGAAGGCGTCGCGGAACTCGTCCCAGGACAACCGCCGCCGCCCCAGCGCCGGGTCCACCACGTCCACCCCACCCCGCCACAGCCCGTCGAAGACGACGTAGTGGTTGAACTCCCAGTGGAGGATGGAGCCGCGGTCCAGCGCGGGCAGCTCGTCCAGGCCCAGGCTCACGCCACGCGCGTCCAGACCGAAGCACCGCGCCGCTTCCACCAACGCCAGCGCGTGCGCGCCACCGCGCCCCGCCCCCACCGCCCCGCGAACCTCCGCCGGCCGCGCCGGAGCGCCATGGTACGCCAGCACCATGGCCAGGCACGTGGGGCCGCAGTCCGCCGCGGTGAACTGCTGGAGGAACGGCACCCGGCGCCACCGCCGCCTCAACTCACGCCACGCGCCCATGCCTCACCTCCGCCCGCCGCGCGCCTGCGCCCACAGCGCGGCCGCCAGCGACTCCGTGCCCACCTGCACTTCGACCGTGCCCGGGGTGCCCGGCGCGTCGCCGCCCGCCGACGAAAGGTCGTGGGCCCGGACGAGCACGCCCGACGCCAGCCTCCCGAGCCCCCCGTTGAACGCCTCCGGCACTCGTGTCTCCGTGTCCACCCACTCCACCGCGAAGTCGCGCGCGCCCTGCGCCATCTTCGCGCGCACGCGCAGCCCCGGACGCAGCGCGCCCTGGTGCTCGGCGGGCACGGAGAAGAACAGCCGCGTCCGCAGGTCGCTCCCGGGCGACGGATCCATGGGCGAGCCCTGGGACAGCGCCTCCACCACTCCCGGGACGCTCACCACGCGGGCCACCGGCACGCGCGTCGCGAAGAGGCCCAGGATGGCGAGCGCGCCCCCCAACGGCAGCGGCAGCCAGCGCACCCACCGCGGGTGCTCCAGCCGCACCGGCTCCGCGGCGCCCCCGCGCGCATGACGCTCCAGGGCCTCGCGCCTGAAGGGTGTGTTCCCTTCCTCAGCGGCCATGTCCCGACTCCAGCGGCGGGCGGAAGGACGCGAGCAGCATCCGGTCCCACGCCGGCTCCTCGTCGCTGATGGCCGCCAGCAGCGCGAGCGCGATGCCCACCGAGCCCGTCAGGAAGCTGGCGTTGTCCTCCACCCGGTCCGGGTAGATCTCGCGAGGGAACCACACCGCATAGCCACCGACGCCCTCGCCGGGCACGCGCCGCGCCAGCAGCCGCGCGAAGCACTCGCGCGCCTCGCGGCCGAAGGCCTCCTCCCCCGTCAGCCGGTACATGCGGTGGAACAGGTGCGCCAGCCCCGCCTCGCCGTGGCACAGCCCGCCGTCCATCACCTCGCGCGTCTCATCGGGCCGGCGCACCGCGCGAAGGCCCGTCTCCACCGCCACCCGCTCCCACTCCGCGTTGCCCACCGCCCGCGCGGCCATCAGCAGCGTCGCGGCCACGCCCGGATCCCCGTAGCACCACGCCCCCCGCGACACCTGGGAGCGCCGCACCTCGTCGTCCGCGTAGTAGGCGAAGGCGGACAGCGAGCTTGGGGGCTGCCGTTGCGCGAGCAGCCACCGCACCGCCTCCTCCAGCGCGGGCCCCACCCGCGCCCGGTCGATGTCGTGCGCCCACGCGGCCGCCAGCAGGCCCACCACGCCTGGGTTGCCGTGGGCCACGCCCAGGTTGTAGCCGCCGTCCTGCTGCTTCTTGCGCGTGGTCGTGGGGATGAGCTCCGGAGGAGTCCGCCACGCCCGTCCCTGCGGCCCCAGCTCCGACACGGCCAGCAGGTGGTGGACGACGCGCTCCAGGCACCGGCGCGCCCGGGCCCCCGGCAGCCGCTCCAGCGCGAAGACGCCCAGCCCCACCAGCCCGGCGATGAGATCGTAGTGCTGCACCCAGTGCTCGACGCCCAGGGTGTCCTCCAGCGCCGTCTCCACGTCCTCCAGCAGGTCTTCCTCGGCGCCCAGCAGGTCCGGCAGCAGGTTCGCGCCCAGGTGGTGCATCACCCACGCCACCTGGACGAAGCCGCCATGCAGCGCGGGGCGCATCCCCCGGCGCCCCACCTCATCCAGCGCCCCGTCCAGGAAGCGCGCCGCGTGCTCCGGGTCATCCCTCCCGGGCCACACGCGCGCCAGGTAGCCGTGCAGCAGCGCCTGACTGGACAGCCGCTCCGCGATGCGCGCGCCCTGGTGGGTGAAGGGCTTGTGAAGCTCGGTGGTGATGGCGCGCACGGTCTCCGCGGCCTCGTCCGCCAGCGAGCCATTGAGCAGCGGCCACCACCGGGGGGCCGCCTGAGGGGGATGAATGGATTGGGCCATCATGGGCGGGGCTCCTGCGCGCGGGCGCGCGCGAGCTGGGACTGGTACGTCCGGGCGAGAAAGTCGTAGAGCACCAGCTCCTGCGCGCGCGCCGCCGAGCGCAGCATCCGGTTGGCGTGCATGTGCAGGTGGGTGGCGGCCACCGCGGGCAGCGCCACACCAAGCCGGCCCTCGCGCAAGGCCGCCTCCATGCGCCGCCGCAGGGGGGCGAGCCGCTCCGAGCGCTCGCGCAGTACGGCGAGGCCCTCGACGAGCAGCGGGCTTTCTTCCGCGTCCGGAGCCCAGGCCGCATCCAGGGCGGCGCGGGCCTGGCGATAGCGGGCTCCGAGCTGGTGCGTGAAGGCCGTGTCCATGCGGAACTCCCGCCCGAAGTAGTCGCGGGAGCGCTCGGCCACCGTCAGCTTCGCGCGAAGGTCCAGGCCCAGGTCGCCCAGCAGCAGATCCAGGCCCCGCAGGGTGAGCTGCCACCGGGCCTCCGCGCCCGCGTCCCCGTCCAGCAGCGCCAGCAGCTTCAGCACCGCCTCGCTGTCCGCGTGGAACAGCTCCTCGGCCAGGGTCATGCCCTCCGAGCCGCCGTGAGGCGCTGGACCCGTACTGGGACGTGGCGGTGCGCACGCATGGCGCGCTGGCGGAGGAGCTGCGCCCGGTGTTCAAGGAGTACATGCGCCAGGCGCTGCTCATCGACCGGCGGGGACAGGTGAAGGACCCGGAGCACCGCTACTTCCTCGCGCTCCTCTTGAACGTCGAGCGTGGCGAGCACATCCAGCAGCTCGTGCGCCAGCGCTTCCCGGACCGGGATCCGGTGGACCTGATCATGAAGTGGGTCACCGCGCTGACGCAGCCGGCGGAAGGCGGGGCCCGGTCGCGCGATTCGCTCGGGGTGCCACTGGACGAGTCCGCCCTCATCGTCTTCCGCGAGCTGCTCCATTCCCGCGGCCACGCGGAGGTGATGGCCCGCCTGAAGGAGACCTTCGACGACGACGAGGTGGACGGCCAGTCGGACGACATCGCCGCGCTGGCGGCCTCCCTGCGCGAGTCCACGCTGTTCCGGCCCCTCTTCCGGGGCTGAGCAGGCCCGGCCGGCAGTGGCCGCGCGTCAGCCCTTACCCTTCGGGCGGCTCACCGTGTACATGACGATGTTGTGATCCGAGCCGCCGGTCGGGCCGGCCCTCACATTCGAGACCTTGCACCCGTAGGACATCGCATAGTCAATCTTGCCGTGGCCATGGCTCTCCACGCCGCCGTGGGTCTTCATGCCCGCCTGCTGCGCAATCCAGCCGGGTGACCACTTCCCCTTCGTCGACGCCGGCTCGTTCCAGTCGCCGCCGATGAGCAGACCCTCGTCGGGGTTCTTCGCGATCTTCCGATTTGCGAAGCCGAGCAGCTTCTCGGAGAGCGACTTGTAGGTGCTCACGCGGTTCTTCGGCCCGACGGGCTCACCGCCCTTCCAGTCGACCGAGGGCGGCTGGTGGGCCGAGACCACCTGCAGCCAGCCCGCGAGCTTGACCGCGGTGGCCGCCCGCGGCGGAGCATGGCCACCGCGCACGGTGGTCCATCCGCCACCCTCGCCCTGGATGGACGTCTTCTGCCCCTGGAGCAGGCTGTCCTTCACGAGGATGCCCGTCTCGCCATGGTCCTTGGCCCCGGGGAAGGTCACCAGGTGGTAGCCAGGGATGTTCTCCAGGGCCTTGTGGTAGCCGTTGATCTCCTGGAGCTGGATGAAGTCGAGCTTGTTCTTCTTGGCGAAGTCGCCCAGCCACTTCTTCACGTCTTGGGGATTGCGGTCGCGCTCGACGTTGTAGGTCGCGCCCTTGAGCTGCGACGGGGTCTTGCCCTTGCTTTCGCTGCCGCCCGTCTGGCTGGCCTGGGCGGTGGGGGTGGTGCCAGTGCTGGTGCGCTTCAGCGAGTGGTCCATCCGCTCGCCGACGACCCCCTGCGGCTTCCCCTCCCAGCCGTTGTCGCGCTTGTAGGCGACCACCGCCCTGGCGGTCTTGGCGTCGAAGCGGTCGTCAGCAGCACCCTTGAGGTAGCCCGCCGACTTCAGGCGCTCCTCGACCTTCTGAACGCGGTTGCCAGTCGATCCGACGTGGAGGGGGCGGTGGTGGGAAGTGGTTCGCATGATTTCCCTGATTCTCGCCCATCGAGAGGAAATGTTTCTTCGGTTCCTGCCTGCATGGCCAGGCTTGCCGCGCTGCGACAGGGAAGCCCGGTTCCGTAGGAAAGGATTCAAAGAACGAAGGTCTGGCTCGACACGGGCGTGCGGACCCTCCACATCCAACCGCTCACGAAGGGAATGACACGATGAGCGCTGGAAGCTTCATCTGGTACGAGCTGATGACCCATGACCCCAGCGCCGCCGCCAGCTTCTATGGCGCGGTCGTTGGATGGAAGATCCCCGACCCGCCCGCGCCCATGCCGGGCGGAGTGGACTACCGCATGATCATGCGCGGCGATGGCGGCTCCGCCGGCGGCGTGCTGCGCCTTTCGCAGGACATGGTGCGGAATGGCGCACAGCCCTGCTGGCTCGGCTACCTGCACGTGGCCGACGTCGATGCGTCCCTCCGGGCCCTGGTGGCCGATGGTGCCAGGGTGCTGATGCCGCGCATGGAGCTGCCCGTCGGCACGATCGCGATGGTGGCCGATCCCATGGGCACTCCCTTCTACGTGATGGCGCCGATTCCACCGCCCGGCAAGCCCGAGGCGAAGAGCGACGTATTCGACGTGAAGGCGTCGCAGCACATTCGCTGGAACGAACTGGCGAGCCCCGATCTCTCGCGCGCCAAGACGTTCTATGCGAAGCACTTCCACTTCCAGTTCAACGACGTGATGCCCATGGGCCCGATGGGCGACTACTGCTTCATCGACCACGACGGCGTTCGGCTTGGCGCCATCATGCAGAAGCCCGCCGCGGGCCCCGGTCCCACCGGCACCTGGCTGTTCTACTTCGGCGTCTCCTCGGTAGCCGAGGCGCAGCGCGCCATCACCGCCAATGGCGGCAAGGTGCTGCAAGGTCCGCACGAGGTGCCTGGCGGCGACTGGATTGTCGTTGCAACGGACCCCGCCGGTGCCGCATTTGGCGTTGTAGGACACAAGGGCGAGTGAGCCCAAGGAGCGCAATCATGACGACCCCCGTGAACAAGACCGTCCTCTGCCTCTGGTACGAACGCAGCGCTGAAGAAGCGGCGGAGTTCTACGCCCGCACCTTCCCCGGCAGCTCTGTCGGCGCCAAACACCGCGCACCGGGCGATTACCCGGACGGCAAGGAGGGCGATGTCCTCACGGTGGAGTTCACCGTGCTGGGCTTCCCCTGCATCGGCCTCAATGGCGGTCCCACGTTCAAGCACAGCGAAGCCTTCTCGTTCCAGATCAGCACGAAGGATCAGGAAGAGACGGACCGCTACTGGAATGCCATCGTCGGCAACGGCGGGCAGGAAAGTCAGTGCGGGTGGTGCAAGGACAAGTGGGGCATCTCCTGGCAGATCACCCCCGCCGCCCTGACGGACGGCATGAGCGATCCGGATCCGGCCGCGCGCAAGCGGGTGTTCGCCGCGATGATGGAGATGCAGAAGATCGACATCGCGAAGATCAACGCGGCGCGCAGGGGTTGAGGGAGGCCCGGCGCATCCGTGAGCCGGCACACGGACGAGAACCGCGCCCCTACCGGCGCACCTGGGCGCGGGCAATGAGCGCCCCCCGCGTCACACCGGCCTGCTCGAAGTGTTGATCCGCGGCAGGACGGACGAAGCGGGTGACAGCCCTCGCCAGCCTCGCCGTGGGCAAGCCTGTAGCAGGCTGGCTTAGAGCCAGGGCCTCAGCCGCTCCCGCAGCGTGCGCACTCCAGGCCACGCCTGCGCCAGCGTGCGGTAGAGCGGCCGGCCGAGCCGGAGCGTGGCCTCCGCCCATTCCGGAGGAGTGGCAGCCGGGGGCTCCGGGGGCGCTGGCGGCTCCGGAGGCGCTGGCGGCTCCGGGGGCGCTGGCGGCTCCGGGGGTGGGGGCCGCGAGGGGCCAGGCGCTGACGCCGCTTCGAGCGCCGCGGCGCGCAGCGACTGCACGCGGAGGGCCTGCTCCTGCTCGCTCTCATCGCCTTCGACACACCTCAGGCTGACGAAGAACTCCAGATCCCCTGGAGGGGTCGACGAGAAGTCCGCGAGCTGGAACGGGAACATCCCCAGCTCCGCCAGTGTGGCCGCGGCCTCCAGGAAGGAGCGCGGAGTGAAGACCCAGCAGTGCACGTCCGTGTAGCTGGTTGAGGCCACCGCTTCCTGGGACTTCTGCAGCGCGTTCTGGAGCGTGCCGGAGCACGGGAGGCTCTCCGCGTCGATGGCGCAGTTCCACATGGCCTGCGTGTCCACCTGGCAGTAATAGGCCCAGAAGTCGAAGACCTGCTTCACCGTGGGGGCGGTGCGGCGCGACAGGAAGGCGTCCACCAGCTCCCCGGGGGTGCTCTCCGGGCGCTTCGCATCGAAGCAGAAGCGCTTGTCTGGGATGGCCAGCGAGATGATGCCGCCAGGACGCAGTGCCTGGCGCAGCTCCCCCAGCCAGCCCACGGGGTCCGGCACGTGCTCGATGACGTGGCTCGCGAGCACGAAGTCCACCCGCCGGTCGCCCAGCGCACCGGACAGCGTTTGCGACGAGAGGACCAGGTCCACATCCACGATGGTCGCGGTATCCCAACCGTGCCCCTCGTACTTGCGCCGGAGCATCTCGGTGGTCGCGTGGTCGGCATAGAGGATCCGCCCGGCGTCACGGGTGACGATTGGACTGGCGAGCGGCCCTATCTCCACCCCTTCCATCGTCGAGAGCTGGATGGCGCCCAGCAGTCGATCCTGACGAGACTTCACCTGCACCGGCTGCATCCACGCCTCCTCGTTCTCATCGCGGCCGACCACCAGGCCGGCACCCTCCAGCGACCTCCAGCAAGTCCTATCATGACTGCTGCTCCACACCCGTGCGGACGTGTGGGATTCTCCGCGGCGGTTTCCGGCGGGCAGGTGCTTTTCTACCCAGACGGCTCACCAGACACGCCAATCGTCAGCCTGACTGGCCCGGAGCGGCGAATCGGGCTGCGACTTCAACTCGCTCATCAATCGCTCCAGCATGAACAACAATCTGGATGAACCACGCACCTGGAGCGCGGACAGCCGCTCCAGGCAGGCACGGACCGAGCTCAGTTCCCCGCGCGCTGGCGCCGCCGGGATGTCCCCGCCAGCAGGGCCAGGCTTGCCAGCAGCCACGAGGCATCCCCCGGGCCCGCCGAGCACCCGCCCCCCTCACCAGGCTCCGGTGCCGGGTCCCTCGGGAGGTCGACCGTCCAGGAGTGGCTCGCCGGCGTGGCGTCCGCGTTGCCCGCCCCATCTCTCGCGCGCACCTGGAAGGCGTGAGCGCCCGAGACCAGGTTGGCATAGGTGACCGGCGAGGTGCAGTCCGTGAACTCAGCCGCATCCAGGCTGCACTCGAAGCTGGCACCGGCGGAGCTGGTGAAGGTGAACGTGGCCGTGGACTGGTTGCTCTTGCTGCCCGGAGCGGAGGTGAGCGTGGTGGCGGGCGCGGTCAGGTCCACCGTCCAGACGTAGCGGGCCGGAGAGGCATCCACGTTGCCGGCCTCATCCCTCGCGCGCGCCTCGAAGGTGTGGGTCCCCTCGCGCAGGTCGGCGTAGGTGGCCACCGGCTCGCAGGGGCTGAAGTCCGAGCCATCCAGGCTGCACTCGAAGCGGGCGCGCTCGTCGTTGCTCCCCAGCGAGAAGCTGGCCGTGGGCTGATTGCCGAGGCTGCCCGGCACCGACGTGAGGAGCGTGGTCGGCGCCGTCAGGTCCACCGTCCAGGAATGGGAGGCCACGCGGGTGTCCGCGTTGCCTGCCATGTCGCGCGCGCGCACCTGGAAGGAATGGCTGCCCTCGCGCAGGTTGAAGAGGGTCTCCGGCGAGGCGCACGGGGTGAAGGCCGCGCCGTCCACGCGACACTCGAAGCTGCTCCCCGGCTCGGTGGAGTCGAAGAAGAACATCGCGCCGGTCTGACTGCCGGAGCTCTCGGGAGCGAGGGTGATGAGGGTATCCGGTGGCGTCAGGTCCACCGTCCAGGAATAGGAGGCCGGGGATTCATCCACGTTGCCGGCGTCGTCGATCGCGCGCACCTGGACGAGGTGGGGGCCCTCCCCGAGGCCGCTGTAGCGCACGGGCGGCACGCAGGAGCTGAAGGCCGCGTCATCCAGGCTGCACTCGAAGCGGCCACCGCCCTCGTCGGAGCTGAAGCCGAAGGTCGCGACGGTCTGCCGTGTGGGATTGGCCGGCACGAACCCGATGAAGGTCATCGGGGCCGACAGGTCCACCATCCAGGAATGGGTGGCCGGGGTCTCATCCACGCTGTTGAGCGCATCCCGGGCTCGCACCTGGAAGATGTGGAAGCCCTGGCCCACGTAGCTGTAGGCGACCGGCGAGGTGCAGACCTCGAAGGACTCGTAGTCCATGCGGCACTCGAAGCGGGCGCCGGCCTTGTTGGATTCGAAGGCGAAGGTCGCGCTCTGCTGCTGGGTGGACGTCGCTGGAAACCCGGTGAGGGTGGTGTCCAGCGGCGTCAGGTCCACACGCCAGGAATGGGAGGCCGGGGATTCATCCACGTTGCCGGCCCCGTCCCGCGCGCGCACCTGGAAGGAATGGCTGCCCGAGCCCAGGTTGAAGAGGATCTCCGGCGAGGTGCAGGGGCTGAAGTCCGAGCCATCCAGGCTGCACTCGAAGCTGGCCCCCTCCTCACTGAAGAAGCTGAAGGTGGCCGTGGCGCCGGAGGGATTGGCCGGCGTGGAGGTGAAGAGCGTGTCCGGCGGTGTCAGGTCCACCGTCCAGGAATGGGAGGCAGGGGTGGCATCCGCGTGGCCGAACGGGTCCACCGCGCGCACGCGGAAGGTGTGGGCGCCCACGGCCAGGTTGGCGTAGGTGGCGGGCGAGGTGCAGGGGTTGAAGTCCTCGGCGTCCAGGCTGCATTCGAAGCGGGCGTCCACATCGTCGGAGGTGAAGGCGAAGCTCGCGCCGCGCTGCTGGGTGGAGGTGGGGGGCGTCGTGCCGAGGCGGGTGTCCGGCACCTTCAGGTACAGCTCTGCGTCGTCGGCATAGAGGCTGCCGCCGCCGATGGACGCCCCGCCCGCCACGAGCACGCTGCCATCCGCCAGCAGCGTGGCCGTATGGTCCCAGCGGGGCTGGTTCATGGCACCGGTGACGCTCCAGGTGCCGGTGACGGGATCGTACAACTCGGGCTGGATGAAACCGCCGAAGTAGTCCGTCGGCCCACCCGCCACGAGCACCTTGCCATTGGCGAGCACCGTGAGCGTGAAGTAGTCGGACCGAGACCAGGCCAGTGAGCCCGTGAGCGTCCAGGTGCGGCTGGTGGGGTCGTACAGCTCGGCCCTGGCCGAGGAGCCCGAGCCCACGCGCCCACCCACCACGAGCACCTTGCCCCCTTGCAGCAGCACCGCACGGTGGTCGACGGAGGACGTCGAGAGCGAGCCGGTGGCGCTCCAGGTACCGGTGTCCGGGTCATACAGTTCGGCGTGGGCGAAGCTGTAGCCGCCGCTTCCGCCCGCCACGAGCACCTTGCCATTGCCCAGCAGCGTGGCCGTGTGGCCCGAGCGGGCACGGAGCATCGGGCCGGTAGCGCTCCAGGTGCCGGTGGCCGGATCGTACAACTCGGCGCTGATGTGATGGTTTTCAGACCCGGCCCACCCTCCCGTCACGAGCACCTTGCCATTGGCCAGCAACGTGGCCGTGTGGTGGGCACGCGCCTTGGCGAGCGAGCCGGTGGCGCTCCAGGTGCCGGTGGCCGGATCATACAGCTCGGCATTGGCCAGATAACTGGAGTCTAACCCTCCCACCACGAGCACCTTGCCATTGGGCAGCGGCGTCAGGGTGCCGCTCGAGTGGCGCAGGGCCATGGAGCCGGTGACGCTCCAGGAGCCGGTGGCCGGGTCATACAGTTCGGCGCTGGCGACGGGGCCGGTATGATTCTGCCCACCCGCCAGGAGGACCCGCCCATCGGGCAACGGCGCGGCCATGTGCGAGAAGTGGGGCAGGAGGAGTGCGCCCGTGACGGTCCAGTTCCCCCCGGCGGGGTCCAAAGCCAGAGGTGCTTCTGACACCTGGGGCTCCTTGGCCAGGGCCTCCCCTGCCCCTCCGGCGAATCCGATACACAGGAGCACGGTCAGTGGCCCCATGAGGTGCATCCCCTGCCACGTCTGCCTCACTCGAAGCTTGTTCACGAACGCTCCCCCCGGATGACGAGCCCACACGGACTCGACATTGACGGAACGACAACCGGAGGAATCCGTGAGGCTCTCGCTCTCTCACCCCGGGGTTGGGGACGCGACGCACCCTTGCAATGCCTTGCACTGGACACCTGGGATGGCGGCCCTGCGCTCCCTGATGCACAACGGACCTTCCAGGCAGGAAGCTCCACTTCTCCCCTACTCCAGGAAGCCGAGGGCCGTCACGCATGGACACCACAGGCGAGCCCCCCTTCATCTCCACCGGGCAGCTCCCCGCCGCGGAGCGGGTCCGGGCGTTGGTGGACGAGGCCTACCAACGCCACCAGGGGAACACCGAGGGACAGTGCTCGCAGGTCTACCCGGCGCTGGCGAAGGTGGATCCCCGCCTCTTCGGCGCGTGTGTGGTGGGCATCAACGGCAGCAGCCATGGGGCCGGGGACGTGGACCATCCCTTCTCCATCATGAGCGTCTCCAAGCCGTTCCTCTTCGCGCTCGTCTGTCAGGCTTTGGGGCCTGAAGTGGCCCGGCGCAAGCTGGGGGTCAATGGCACGGGCCTGCCGTTCAATTCGGCCATGGCCATCGACCTGAGCCCGGATGGACGGACCAACCCCATGGTGAACCCGGGAGCGCTGGCGACCACGGGCCTCGTTCCAGGCAGCAGTCCGGAGGCCCGGTGGCGGTTCATCCATGAGGGGTTGTCGCGCTTCGCCGGGCGCCAGCTCGCGCTCGACGAAGAGGTGTATGCCTCCGCGCGGGAGACCCACCAGCGCAACCAGGGGCTCGCCTTCCTGTTGCACGGGCTGGGCCGCCTGGAGGCGGATCCGCTCCTGACGACGGAGCTCTACACCCGCCAGTGTTCCCTGGCGGTGTCCGCCAGGGAGCTCGCCGTGATGGGAGCAACCCTGGCGGACGGGGGCGTCAACCCGCTCACCGGCGAGCGGGTCGTCGACGAGGAGGTCTGTCATCACACGCTCGCGGTGATGGCCACGGCGGGGATGTATGAGACCTCCGGTGACTGGCTCTACGACGTGGGGGTCCCGGGCAAGAGTGGCATTGGCGGCGGCATCGTCGCCGTCGCGCCGGGCAAGGGCGGGCTGGGCACCTTCGCCCCGCTGCTCGACGCGGCGGGCAACAGCGTCAAGGGACAGCTCGTCGCGCGGTTCCTGGCCCCACGGCTCGGCTTGAGCCTGTTCATGTCACGGCCTCAGCCCAGCGCGGCCCAGACGTAGACGGCCGAGTACGTCTGCGCCTCCGTCCAGATCGCCTTGCCCGAATTCACGATGGTGGTGCAGTCGGCCAGCCACCGGGTGGACTCGAACTCGAAGACGCCGGGCGAGGCCGACACCGCCACCGGTTCGCTCGCACCAAAGGTCACCGAGCTGAGCGGCATGGGGGACATGTTCGTCGCGCTGAAGCGCCCGAAGAACGACTGGAGCAGCACCGCGGTATGCCTCAACGCCACCGGCGCGCCCGTCTCCACCCGCAGCTTCGTCTTCCCCCAGTTGATGTCATTGACGGTGTAGGTCGACTCGTCGGCGACGATCCCGAACCACGCGTTCTCCTGGGCCTCCCCCAGCACGAGGCCCGACGGGCTCACCGTGCAGTTGGAGGCGCCCTTGCCCGTCAGCGTCCCGGCGCCCGTGACGTAGGCGCTGCCCGGGGCGGTGAGGGACGCCGAGATGCCCGCCGACGCGCCCACGCCGCTGACGTCGTGGCTGCCCGAGGCGAAGTCGAGCTTGAAGCCCGACAGCACGGCGGCGGAGAACTCCGGCAGGGACACCACGGCCTCGGGCCTGGACATCTGCCCCGTCGCCAGCTCCTCGCCGCTCACGACATAGCGAGTGCTGGACTCGCCTCCGACCCAGGCGATGACGGTGATCCACACCCTGGCGGACGACAGCGGCGTGCCCGACACCTCCGCCTTCACCTTGACCTGCCGCCGGCTGTCCTCTCCCGCGTTCTCCCGCGTCAGCTTCACGCCGAACCCGGAGATGGCGGAACCCCCCAGGTTCCCTCCCGAAGCGCTGGTGGCGAAGTTGATGTCGAAGCGCGAGATGCCATACAGCGCGAGCCCCACGTCGCCCGAGAAGTCGAACGTCGCCGTGTCCCCGGAGACCACTTCCTTGCGGCTGAACTCCCAGCTCATGACTCACCTCCAGGCAGCGGCCTTGCGATTTCGGCGATGACGAACGCCGTCAGGTTGCTCGTGGGGGGCGGCGCGATTCCGTAGTCGTCGCCCGCGCGCGAGTTGAAGATGTTCAGGATGAGCGCCCCGGAGATGGTCTTCCCATTCGAGATGCTCAGCGTGTCGCTCGTGACGCCCGCCTCGAACAGCTCCAGGTCGCTCGTCTTGTCCCTCTCGAAGTTGATGTTCACGTTCTGAAGGAGCACCCCGGCCCGGCGCACCGTCTCGCCCGGGTTCAGGGTGGGCGTCACGCTGAAGGCGCACGTCACGCCGTCGCGCTCGTCGTCGACCTCCGTCCACTTGCTGGACGCCGTGTCGATGGAGAGGACCCGGTAGGACGTCACCCCGTCGGTGGACAGGAAGGCCACGTCCGCCGTCCCCGTCCGCTCCTCGTCACCGCTCTGGGCTGCCTTCCCGCTCACCTTCGCCTGGGCGCCTCCGGGCTTCTCCACGGAGGAGGTGAAGGACAGGCTGCTCACCTCCTTCGCGCTGCTGCCCGCGATGTAGAAGCCGGCGAGGAACGCGCGGGCCTCCGCCGACGCGGAGGCGATGGGGATGGCTTCTCCCCACTGCCCGGAGAGCCCGTAGAGGTTGCCCGCCACCGCCTGGTACGCGGGGTTCATCAGCCCGAGCACGGCGACCACGGTGATGCGCACGAAGCTGTCGTGCCCGCTGCCGTCCGTCGAGCAGGCCGCCTCCGCGCCATTGTAGTTGGTCATCACCAGTGACGCCGTCACGTGGACGGCGTCCTCGGTGAGGTTCGGCACCAGCGTCACGCTGGCCTGCCCCACCGCCTCGGAGGTGGAGCCGTTGTCGGCGTAGTACAGCCGGAAGTAGCTCAGCCCCGCCATCGCCCCGAGCACACGCTCACCCGGCAGCAGGTCCTCACTGAAGTCCACCTTCATGGGTGACGCCCAGGTCTTGTTCTTGGGCATCACCGCGGTCTTCACGCAGATTCGCATCGACTCCTCCTCTTCTCAGGAAATCCCAAAGGCGCCGACGAGCCGGCCGGACGGACCGAAGTCCATGGCACTCGAGCTGCCCATCACGCTGGGGCCGGTCATTCCCTCCAGCATCGCGCTGCCCGCGGATTCGAGCTTGCGCGTCACCCGTTCCTTGAGCTTGTAGCGGTTCTTGACGTAGCCGAATGACGTCCCGCCCACGCCCACGGTCAGCCCCCAGGCCCCGTCCAGGATGACGTTGAGGGCGTCCTTCCAATCCGTCCCGAACTCGTTCTCGCCGTAGACGACGAGCGTCACCAGGTTGGTCAGTGGGATCGAAACCAGTCCGGCGACGGTGTAGCCGATGGTGTTGCCCAGCGCGCTGTGCGGCAGGGCCACCATGAACTGCTGCCACGCGTCCTCGGCGGGGTTGAGCTTCTTCTGCAGCTGGTCCCAGTAGGTGGCCTCGGACATCCACTTCTTCGCCTTCGTCCCGAACGAGGCGTCCGGCTTCGCCGCGTTCTCTGCCAGCATCGAGGCCCGCTGCCCGAAGCCGCCCCGCACCTTCTCCTCGCGGCCCGCCCTGGCGCGTCCCTGGATGCCGCCGGAGATGCCCCCGCGGATGAAGCCGCTCACTCCGCCCACGATCACCGTGCCGGTGAACTCCCCCCAGCTGAAGTCGTCGGCGGTCAGCGCGTAGGTCATGCCGTTCCAGCCGGCCGCGGAGACCATGCTCGCGAGCGCGGACAGCCCCGCCGTCCGCCCCATCGTCGTCACGTCCAGGACCAGCCCCGCCACGGTCCCCGCGGCGGCGACGGCACCTGAGAACACGACGACCACCATCCGACCGCTGTCCGAGATAGCGCCCGTGCGGTCCACCCGCGTGGTCGGGTGGTTGCCCGCGTAGGTGTAGGGGCTGGGGAACTCGTCGGCCGGGTCCGGCGCGTAGAAGCGGCCCAGCACCGGATCCATGAGGCGGGCGTTGAGGTTGTAGAGGCCCGTCTCCGCGTCGTACTCGGCGCCGGAGAAGCGCAGGCGCATCCACGGCGCCGCGCCTGTCGACTCCCGTGCCGCGCCGAAGGCGGTGTAGCCGAAGCCCTCCACCAGCGTGCCCTGTGCGTCGAACAGCGCGCGCGTGGAGCGCAGCCGGTCGCTCGAGGCGTGGTAGCGGACGCCGTCGCGGTACACCAGCGGGCAGCCCGTGGGGCCCGGCACGTACAGCACGGTGCCGCTCTTCCCGCCCGTCACGAACAGCGGCTGGTTCTCACCCGGGAAGCGCACCTCGCGCTCCTCGCCGCCGGGGCCTCGCACCCGGGTGGCCACGCGGACGCCGTCGGCGTCGTAGGCGTACTCGACGGTGCTCGCGTCGCTGGCGCCGGGGCGGATCTGGATCCGGCCGGGCAGCGCCATGCCGGGCGAGTAGGTGAAGTCCAGGTCCACCGGTCCGGTGCCCCGGGTGCGGCGCGATGACACCGTGCCGTCTGCCCGCCAGGTGAACGCCGTCTCACTGCCGTCCGGCCACGCCACCGTGTCCAGCCGGTTGCCGCCCGGCACGTACGACAGCTTCGCGCCGGAGAGCTCGTGGATGTTGCCGTTGAGGTCCTCCTCGTACTGGAAGCGCTCGGCGGCGTCGGTGCCCTCCACCGACTGGGAGGTGGTGATGCGGCCCAGCCCGTCATAGCCATAGGCGAGCTGCTCCCGCTGCGTGCCGATCACCGCGCTGGTGCCACGCACGTTGCTGTCGGGCGCGAAGGTGTACGCCTGCGTGGCGATGGTCCCGGCGGAGGCGGTGGATTGCAGCAGGTGGCCCGGCGAGTCGTAGGCCATCTCCCAGTTCACGGGGCCGGAGCGGCCCGTCCGGACCCGCGCCATCGCATCCCACCCGAACGACGCCAGCTCCGTGCCCGCCTCGTCCTGGATGGAGGTGATGTTGCCCTGGACGTCGCGGCCGTAGCGCAGCGGCCCGGGCTGGGGGAACAGCTCCAGCGGCAGCCCCAGCCGCACCAGCGCGTTCGTGTTGTCGTAGCCGAACGTCACCTCCAGCGGCGCAGCCTCCTCGCCGTCGTCCCACGTCACGCGCAGGGTGCGTGCCTCCGGCTGCCCCAGCGGCGTCCAGCGGTACGAGGAGTCCACCGTCGCGGGCGCGCCAGTGTCCTGGGAGCGGGAGCCCACCAACTGTCCCAGCGCCAGCGCGTCCCAGCCGTCGCCGTCGTAGCGCCACACGCCCGTCGTCACCGCGCCCGAGCCCGGATCCGTCAGCGGCCAGCCCGGGAGCTCCGCCCGCTCGAGCAGCAGCGGTTCGTTCCATTCGGCCGTGACGTGGCCGCGCGCCGTCATCCGGCTCATCGCGTCGTAGGTCGTCCAGGTGATGCGGCCCTCGGCCGCGTCCGCAGCGGTCTGGGCGAAGCGCGCGCGCCCGCCCCGGTCATGGACGTAGCGCGTCTCTCCCGCGTCGGGGGTGGACTCGCGCAGCAGCCGGCCCAGGCAGTCGTAGTCGCGCACGATGGCCGCGTCCGTGCCGTTCCGCCAGCCGTCGGGGAGGATGACACGCGTGCGCGTGCCCGTGGACTGCATTCCCAGGTCCATGGCGGAGACGTACGTGGAGTCGTCCGGCAGCGGCACGAGCACGGCGAGCGCGGCGTCCTTCGCGTCACGCACCTTCAGCCGCCGCTCCCCCACGGGGGAGATGAACGTGGTGACGCGGAAGTCGGTGGCCGGCAGGTCCAGCCCCGGCAGCACCGCCGCGTCGGACGCGTAGCGCACCTTCGCCGTGGGCCGTGAGTCCTCCGGCGTGGTGTACGGGTCGACGATGGCCCACGCGGCGCCCGGCAGGCCCACCTCCACGGTGCGCCCCAACGGTGACGCTTCCAGCAGGCGCCGCGAGTACGGGTAGCCGCCGTCCGCGGAGCGCCCCGCCTCGCCATTCCAGTAGTCCGTCGCGTCGCCGGCCATGACGCCGCTGCCCGCGAGCGAGTCCTGGAAGGCCGGCAGGTCCACCAGCCCCGTCCGGTAGAGCAGCGGGGCCAGCGCCGCGCCCGAGCCGAAGTCGCCGGGCACGGACTTCGTCTTCACGATGGTGCGCCCCAGCGCGTCCTCGATGAGCTGGTTGACGAGGTACGTGTCCCCCCCGAGCGCCTGGAGCTGACGGTCCGCGCCGGTGGAGTCCTGCAGGCGCGCTTGAATCACCGGGCCCTCCATCCACGCCAGGTTGCGCAGGCCGAGCGCTCCGGTGCCCGACGTGAGCGCCGCACCTCCGCGCACGCCCGCCGCCACGGAGAACACCAGGCCGCCGTCCGTCCAGAACAGCAGCCGGCCTCCCGTCACCACCAGCAGCAGCGAGGCCGGGCTGGAGGCGCCCGGGCCCACGGGCGAGACACCCTGCCCGCCCACGTCCAGGCGCCAGCCGCCGCCGTCCCACGAGAGCCGCGCGGCGGTGCCCACCGTGAAGCCGAATCCCGGCGACAGCAGCACCGGGCCCCCGTCCACCGCGGTGGGCTCCACGTAGAGGGCCCACGCCTCCGTCTCCGGCGCGGTGGCGGTGAGTGACGCATCAGGGGTGCCCTCATGCAGCAGCAGGCCCGCGTCCGCGCGCCAGGCGCCCTCCGCCGAGGGCGCCCATGCGTCACGCCACGCCTCGCCGTCGCGGAACGTCTGCATGCTGCCGTCGCGCGTGGCCTGGACGACCAACTGGGTGTTCGGGTCCCCCGGATTGAAGGCGGCGTTGCGCTGGCGGGAGCTGAACTCCAGCTGCACACCCTTCAGCGCCCCATTGGCGCGCACCTGGCCCACCATGCGCCGAGTGGGGCCATAAACCGCCCGGGACGTCAGGCCTCCGGGGCCCACGTTGGCCGTCAGCTTGTGCGTCCCCGGCTCGAAGGCCTGCGCCATGACGTTGGCATCACGCGGGTAGAAGCCCACGTCGTCCACCCACAGCTCGCCGCCGCCGGCCTCGACGCGCAGCCGGACGGAGAGCGGGCCGTCGGACGCGAGGCGCGCGGAGTGCTCGCCCAGCGCGATGGCCGCCTGCACCCAGGTCCAGCGCCCGGAGGTGTCGTCCAGCGCGAGCCGGAGGGGCTCGCCCACCACCGTGCTTCCCGAGGTCACGGTGATGATCAGCACGGGTGACGCACCGGCCGCAGCGTTGCGGGGACGCGCATACCAGCAGCCGGCGACGTAGGTGCGCGCGTTGTCGGCGGGCGTCAGCGGTGCGCGCTCCACGGCGGCGTCACCCCCTGGCAGCCACGCGCAGCGGACGCCGGTATGGGCACGCTCCGAGGTGACGGCGGCGCCTCCGGTGAAGGTCCACGCGTTGAGCGGCTCCTGCGATTCGAAGCCGGTGGCGTCTGCCTCCTGCGCGGCCAGGTCCGCGTTCGTCACCATCAGCAGGGGCAGTTGCCCGGTGGCATCCACCCGCGTGGAGTGAGCCACGCCCGATGCGTCCTTCGACAGCGTGGCGATGCCCCGGCCGTCGCGCGTCAGGATGCGCGTGCGCATGAACCACTCCGGGGGAACGGTGTCCGCGCCGAACGGGAACCGGGCGCCGTTGGAAGCCGTCGGGCCGCCCCAGTCGTAGCGGGCGGACACGTCGAGCACCGTGCAACCTCCGGCCGTCTCGAAGGGACCGTAGGTGGTGGCGGCGCACGCGGACACGGAGTCCATGCCGTCCTTCGGCCACACCCGGGTGCGCATCTGCGCGACGGGGGTCAGCACGTTCTCCCACGCCAGGGCGCGCCAGGCGGGCACGGCGGCGGCGAAGGTGGTGGCCATCTCCGTCGTCCACGTCACGCCGTGGACGTCGCGTGTGTCGAACGACTCGGAGGTGGTGCCACCCGTCAGCGGCGCGGGGAGTCCTCCCAGGTAGCCATAGCGAGTCTCCAGCGCGAGGCCGTCCTGCATGGAGCGGATGCTCGCCGGCCGCACGTAGGCGCCATGCAGCATCACCGCGCTCCACGTTCCCTGGACCGCGTCCTGGAGCGACGTGAAGCCGGCGCGCGACGTGAAGACCTCCCAGGTGTTCGTCTCGCTGGCGACCAGGCGGCCGGTGTAGCCGCGCACCGCCGTGGGGGACTTCGGATCCTCGTCGCTGTCCACCGTGTAGCGGCGTTGGGTGGTGGGGTCCTCGACGGACCAGTACAGGTAGCGCCCGTCGACGCGGCGGGCTTCGTAGACGGCCTGGGCGGACAGCGCCGCTTCGGCCGGGAACAGCGCGCGCAGGGCCTCCGGCACGGGCGTGCCCGGCGGTACGTCAGGCGTGAGGCCCAGGGCGGCGGAGCCAGGCGCGGCGAACAGCGCGGCGCCCTCGAAGGTGAGCGTCTGGAGGGGCTGGCCGTCCAGCATGCTCAGGCCCTCGTCCGTGGCCCCGTTGTCGTAGGTCGTCACGGTCCGCCCGCCCTGCGCGGCGGACGGATCGTCACAGCCATCCCAGGCCGTGGAGCGGTAGTACTTGATGATCTCGCCGGACGGATCACACGCGGCGCTCACCCGGTCGAAGCTCCACACGGAGCGCAGCCGCTCGCCCAGGCCGGTGTCGATGGTCAGCGAGCGCACCGGGTAGTCCACCAGCGCGCCCTGGATGTCGCCGCCCACGAAACGGTGCAGGGTGAGGCTCGGCGCGCGCTCGAAGTCGGGCGCTGTCTGCGGATAGGTGACGAGGGTGGCGGGGCCGGCGGGGCTCTTGCCGGCGCGAGGTGGAGACACCAGTCCCTCGGGCGACAGGGGGCTGACGAACGTCTGGCCGGCGATGGTGGAGGTGGCCTTCGCGCGGCCGTTCTCCAGCAGCGCCAGGGCGATGCGCGCGGCGCCCTGCCCCGGAGGCAGCCGCCACCCCGCGAAGTCCGGGGCCGCATCGACGACGCTGAAGAAGTCCGTGCCTTCCGGTGCGCCCTCGTAGACGGGCTGCTCGCTCTCCGGCCCCTTCCAGCCGGGCGCGGCGCCGCGGTACCAGACGGTGTTGGAGGCGACGATGAAGTCCTCGCCGGTGGCCGCGGGGTAGCCGAAGTCCTCTCCTGGCGGCAGGGCCGGCATTGTCCTCGGCGCGCGCGCGAAGGTGCCGCTGTCGGCGTCGTAGGCGAGCAGGCGCGTGGTGACGCCATCCGCCACGTTGAGCACCTGCAACACCACGTCGCGCCCGTATGCGTAGGCCAGCCAGCCCGGCCGGCCGCGTCCCTGGTCGGTCAGCGCCTCGGAGGTGTTCCAGCCCACGCCATCGAAGCGCCACAGGTACCGGTCGGTGCCCACCAGCTCGTTGCCGGACACGGACGGCACCGGCGGCCATGAGGGCCTGGGCACCTGCGTGACGGAGGACAGGCGCAGGTTCTCCGCGTCCACGCCCTGCCCTGCCTGGAACTGGTAGTCCGCGTCCCAGCGGCGCACGCGCAGGGCGTAGCGGCCGGTGGCGCTGGAGTCCGTGGCCTCGCACCACGCCACCATGGATGGGCCGTCCGCCCAGGCCATCTCCGTCTGCCGGGGCCCCAGCTCCACGTCCAGGGAGCCGCCGTCGTTCCACCGGTGGTCGCCGTCCAGCCACGCCAGCGACACCGTCCCCTTGCCGTTGAGGTGCTGCCACAGCAGGTAACGCTCGCCGCGAGCAAGCACCTGCATCGTCCGTCCCCGCACCGCGGGCGCATCCCCGCCATTCCAGGCGCGCCGCTGCCAGTCCCAGGTGAGCCGGTAGAGGTTGTCACCGGCGCCGTCGAAGCCGGAGACGGTGGCCAGGAGGAAGCGCTCTCCGGCGGCGAGCCGGGCGCCCGTGGCCTGCGGGAAGGAGAGCCACGCGGTGCCGTCCCCATTCGAGTACGGCGCCCACTCCCACGTGCGCAGCGTGCTGCGCCGGAACGGGAGCACACGCACCTCGGTGCCGACGCGGAAGGTCAGCCCGAAGAAGTCCGAGGAGGTGGCGCCCGCGAGCGTGTTCGCGTCCAGCGCCTGCTCGCCCTCGTAGACGAGCCCCTCGCTGGGGGTGGAGCGCTGCCAGCGTCCCGTCCACGTGTGGACCTGGAGGCTCAGCCGCTTGCGCTGCGCATCCAGCCAGCAGGTGACGGCGTAGTCCGGCCCCAGCCAGACGAAGGGAGTGTTGCCGGTGGCGCCGAAGCCCGCGGGCGGCGTGACGGTCAGGTCCCGCTCGCAGATGTCCAGCGGGATGGCGCCGTCGTACGCGAAGGTGCCGGTGGCGCCCTCGGGATAGGTGACGCGCGTGAGCGCGCCCGGGTGGTCCGCGCCCTCCTCCAGCGCATAGGCGAACACGTAGCCGGGCAGGCTGCGTCCGGCCGGGTCCTGCTCGGTGATGCCCGTGAGGAAGCGCTTGCAGAGGTCGGCGGACGACGCGGCGGGTGTGCCGGGCACGGCTTGGGGCCGGGCGTAGTCCAGCGTCACGCGGTACAGCTCGCGGCCCGCATCGTCCAGGACTCGCAGCCGGTCCAGGTACAGCGTCTCGTAGCGGTCCTGGAAGGCGTTGGGGGTGGTGAGGTTCTCCGGCGGCACGCCGTCAGCGGCGGGCGCGAGCACCTTGTGCGGATCCTGGTACTCGTGGACGGTGGCCGTGTACCACTTGGGCGCGTAGTCCAGCGCCACGCTCCGGCCGCCCACGCCGGTGATGCGCGAGAGGTAGCAGGCCTTGGTGTACGGCAGCCCGTCGGAACCCACGCGCTGCTCGACGGTGGGGAGCAGCCCGTCCGCGCCGCGCTCGAAGGTGTTGTACGCGTAGGTGACGCGGTCGCCGTAACGGTCCACGCGCGCGATCAGGTTCCACGCGTGCGCGTACTGCGCCTGGCCTTCCCGGCGCGTCGAGCTGCCCACCCAGCCGCCCCGCTCGCCGCCGAAGCGCACGCCCCACTCGATGCCGTGGCCGGTGCTGGTGGCGAAGCCCTGGGAGGTGACGGAGACACCACCGCCGAAGACCCGCTGCGTTCCCGAGTCGTCCACCGCCACCCAGCGCTCGTAGGTCGGGTAGTAGCGCACGCGCCAGAAGCTGAAGTCCTGCGGCTCGAAGCCGAGTCCGCCCGCCGCCACCGCGAGCACCGGAGGACCGGCCGCGCCAGCCTGCTCGGACAGGACGAAGGACTGCTCGTGGAGGGGATCCTCCACGTCCCACGGACCCTGCCCGCTCACAGTGGCCTGCGGGGACAGCGGGAGACCGGCTGCGGCGAAGGCGGTGATGAGCTCCTGCGAGACGAGGGGCCCGCCGAGCCGCGAGCTCAGCGCCGCGTCCAGCAGCGCGCGGACCCACGGGCGGGTGGTGGGCACCAGCCGGTTGCGAGCGCCTCCGGACTCCAGGATGAAGCGCCGCGCGGCGAGCGACAGGGCGCCGTCGGACTCCGCGACGATCCGCTCGCGAGGGAGCATCCATCCCAAGCCGACCACGCCCGTGGGAGCGTCGAGGTTCCAGCGCGTCGCGGCGAGGTGGATGGAGCTGTCATAGGAGAGGCCCAGCTCCACCGCGAGCGAGTCGTCTCCGAGCTTCCCCGGGAGCTGGACCAGCGGGCGCTGGTAGCTCACCGATCCGCGGAAGAGGTTGATGCTCTGCCTGAGGGAGCCGACGTCGGTTGACGCGAACTGGGCAGGGCGCTGCGGAGGGGCCTGGTTGGGGGCGCGCGAGGAGGGCATGACGGTCCAGGGAGGGGATTTGATGAGCGCCCGTGATCAGCGGCGCTCAAGCCCGGGGCCTTTGCGTGGAACGTGCCAGCGCAGTGCGAGAGCGCACGCCTGGGGAACACAGGGATGAAGTACGGGATGGCGCGTTGCCTGGACACGCGCGTGCGTTCTGGCGGGACGCTCGGCGGCTTGGGGTTTCTGCGTCGGATTCGCTAGAAACGCCTTCGTGCCGCCCCCATCCCTCTCCTCGCGCGGTGGCTTCGCGTCCTCCACGCTCGCGCTCTGGCTGATGTGTCTGGCCCTGTTCGGCATCTACATCACGAGCCCGGCGCGGTTGCAGACGGACTCGCTGTGGTCCATCCCTTCCGCGGCCAGCATCCTCCACGAGGGCAACACCGACCTGGACGAGTTCCGGCAGTCGTTCTTCCCGGGGACCGCCTATGCGCGCAACGAGGCCGGCGGCCGCACGTACTACGTGTACCCGCCGGGCGTGATGGTCTCCGCGCTCCCGTTCCTGGCCGCCGCCGAGGGATTGATCTCCCTGATGGAGCCGGTGCTGCCCAGCCTGGGGACGTTCGGTGCGGATGCGCTGGCCTGGCGGGGGCTGTTCCGGAACACAGTCAGGGTGGACCTGAGCGCCTTCGCCGGCACCGAGAACCTCATCGCCTCGTTCTACGTCTGCGCCGCCGCGGCGGTGCTCCTCGTCACCCTGCGCAGGCGGGTGTCCCCGGGGGCGGCGCTCGTCACCGTGCTGCTCTTCGGCTTGGGCACCACGGCGTACTCCACCGCGAGCCGCGTGCTCTGGCAGCACGGCCCCGGGCTCCTCGCCATCGCCTGCGTCATGCTGTTGCTGGCCCGGCCCGAGCAGACCGCGCGCACCGCGTTCCCGCTGGGCTTCTGGGTCGCGGCCGCCTACGCCTGCCGGCCCACGCACTCCCTCAGCGTCCTGGTGGTTACCGGGTTCATGGCCCTGCGCTTCCGCCGCCAGCTGCCGGCCTACTTCGCGGGTGCGGCGCTCGTGGCGATTCCCTTCTGCGCGTACCACCTGTCTGTCTACGGCTCGGTGTTCTCGCCCTACTACCGTCACTCGGTGGATCCGCTCTCCAGCCCGTTCTTCATGGCCCTGGCCGCCAACCTCGTCAGTCCCTCGCGAGGCCTCTTCGCCTTCTCACCGTTCCTCGTGCTGGGCGTGGTGGGCCTCGTCCAGCGGTGGCGCCGCCGCAGCCTGGAGCCCTACGAGGTCGTCTTCGCCCTCATCTTCGTCCTGCACTGGGCGGTCATCTCCTCCTTCTTCATCTGGTGGGCCGGGCACTCCATTGGCCCACGCTTCTTCACCGACGTGCTGCCGTACCTCGCCTACTTCCTCGCGTTCCCCGTGCAGGCGGTGCTGGAGGCCCCCTCACGGCACCGCGTCCTCGCGGGCGCGCTCGTCGTGACGGCCGTGTTCAGCGTGTTCGTCCACTGGCGGGCCTCCAACTCCTATGACGTCCACAACTGGAACTCCTTCCCGGTGAACGTGGACAGGAATCCCTCACGCGTCTGGGATTGGAAGGATGCGCAGTTCCTGCGCGCCCTCCCCGCCCGCTACTGGTGAAGGGGCTTCCCCTGAGGGTTCACTGCTTCGGCGCGGGCTTCTGGGCCGGGGTGTTGCGCAGGTCCGCGCGCACCACCGCGTCGCCGAAGCGCTCCACGTTGGTCAGCCAGGCCGCCGCGTTCTTCACGTAGCGCGCGGTGCCCGCCGTGTCCCACTTGTTGTAGAGGCGCGTGAAGCCACCGTCGAAGATGGCCCGCTTGCCGCCGTTGTCATAGAAGGCCGCCACCAGGTTGCCCGCCGAGCCATGCAGCAGCGGCGTGAGCCGCGGGCTCGGCTGGATGGTGGCGATGGTGATGCCCTCGTAGAGGTACTCCAGGCCGGTGGTGAGCAGGTGCCGGCGCAGCAGCCCCGGCCCCTCCCCGTCCTTGCGCAGGCCGACCGTCTGGTCGCCGATGAGGTTGCCCTCCATGCCCGTGCCCAGCAGCGCCTGGCCCACCACGTTGGCGTCCGCGTAGTAGGGCGCGTTGTCGCCCCAGATGTACACGCCGTGCCCCGCGTCGAAGAACTCCTTGATGACCTTCACGTGCTCGGGCGTCAGGTGCTGCGTCTCGTCCGAGATGATCCACAACTGACTCGCCTTCTGGAGCGCCTTGCGCAGCTCCTTGGGGTCTGGCGCGCTGTTGCTCCAGCGGTAGACGGAGAAGCCCTTCTCCTTCAGCGCGGCCTTCGCCAGCGAGAAGTCGAACCCCTGCGTGTAGAACTGGAGCACCGCCACCGTCTGACCTTCGAAGGCGCCGTCCACCGCGAGGTCGTTCTGGTTGCCTTTCGCATTGCCAAAGCCGTCGCGTGCCGCGGGGCGCACCGATTCGCGCACCTCCTGGGAACCGTCATTCCGCGTCACCACCCGGCGAACGCTCTCCATGGGAGCGTTTTCACCCGCCACCTGGTTGTACTGCGCGAGGGCTGGAGTGGACGACAGGACAAAGGCAATGCAGCAGAACAGCGGGCGGAGGGCACGCACGAGAACCTCGACGGGAAGGGCGTGGCACCTTTCACGCACAGCCCCGCGAAAAGTTCTTCAGCTGGCCTCCGCCACCAGACCGGGCGCGGGCGATACACCGAAGAAGCGTGAGAGCTCGGCCTGGGCCTCGCGGGCTTGCGCCCCGCTGATGCGCCCCTCGCGCTCCAGCCTCCCGATGATGACACCAGCACGGGAGCGCAGGGTCTCGGGCCGCTGCGCCGGCAGCCAGCGACGGGGGGCGGGCAGCATGGCCGCGAGCATCGCGCCCTGCGCCACGCTGAGCGACCGGGCCGAGAGGCCGAAGTGCTCCCGCGCCGCCGCCTCGATGCCGTAGACGCCCTCTCCCCACTCCACGACGTTCAGGTACAGCGCGAGGATGCGCTGCTTGGACAGGTGGTCCTCCAACTGGCGCGCGAGCAGCAGCTCCTTCCCCTTGCGCAGCAGGCTGCGGTCCGTGGAGAGGTAGAGGTTCTTCGCCAACTGCTGCGTGAGGGTGGAGGCGCCGCGCCCCAGGCGCGCCTCGCGCACCGACTGCTCGAAGGCGTTCTCCACCTCGGTCCAGTCCACGCCCTCGTGCTTGTAGAAGCGCGCGTCCTCGGAGATCAGCACGGCGTCCACGGCGTGCGGGGCCACCGCTCCGAGCGACACCCAGGCCTGGCGCGCGCGAGGCTTCTTGCCCGCCTCGTGCGCCTCCTCGGCTCGCTGGGCCATGAGCGCGGTGGTGCGCGGGTTCTGCGTCCGCAGGGAGCTCACGTCGGGCATCCGCGCGAACTCCACGCCGAGCCAGAGGGCGAGCATCAGCCACCCGCCGAGCACCCAGCGGCCCCAGCCCGAGCCGGAGGGCTTCCCCACGACGCGCCGGGCGCCGGAGGAGAGCTGCTTCGTCTTCTGCGTCCGGATGTTGGAGGCGCGCGCGGAGGGCGGACGGGATGTCATCGGTACACCTACATCTGCCCCGATCAGCCCCCTCTGTCCAGAAGACGGCCGGGACGGCCCCCGGCGGCGCGCCCTTTCCGAGCGGACGCGGATTTGACCCGGCTCAATTCGTCCACCGCGGTGGTCCGCGCGGTCGGGTCAGGGGCCGGCGCGCCGTTTCCGGTCCCCACCCAGTAGTCAGTGAAGAGACCCCAACCCCCGGCACCGGAGGCTCCCTCACTTCCTGCAGATGGCGAAGGTGACCGCGCTGTCGGAGAAATACGCCTTCTGGGGGCCCCATGCGCCGTGGAAGGTGTCTCCCTCATCGCCCGACGTCTTGTACATGCGATAGCAGCCCGCCTCCTTCCGCGCATACGAAGTGCGGGTGCTCGCGAACACCTCCAGCGTGATGCGGTCACCGCCATCCACCGCGACCACCCCGGCGGCGTGGTAGGGGGAGGTGCCCTCCCTGTCCCACTTCAAGTTGACGATGACATAGGCCTGGCTCGCGAGCGGCATCGCATTGTCATTGCTGCCCTTGCCACTGCTCAGGGAATTGGCGACGAGAATGTTTTCCAGCGTGCTGTTCCCGAAGTCGCAGCCCATCTCCACGCTCCTGCTGCGCGTCGCTTCGTCCTTCGGGTCGAACTGCGACTGATACATGATTTCTTCGGCGGTGTGCAGGCAGTCCTTGATGAACGTCGTGGAGACGCAGGGGACGTAGATCTTGCTGTTGAACAAGGTGTCGCTCAATCCCTGCTTCCGGTGCACGTCGCTGTTCAACGGGGCGGATGTCGCGAAAATCACCTGCCCACCCCAGTCATCCGGGATGAAGAAATTGTCGTTCTCCGACATCCATCCCTCCACCCCTTTACTCTTCGATGGGAATGTCACCCTCTTCATGTGGCGTGTCCTCGTGAAGTGGCCGCGGGAGCTGTCCGCCTGCGCCGGCAGCAAGGTCCGCTGATTATAGACAGAACCATCCACGCGCGGCGCTTGCTGGCTGGGATGTCGCGGACCACCCAACCCCATACAACACGTGCACGGGCCTGGTCTGTCTACCTCACGGGCCCTGGCGTCGTGACGCTTGAGCATGGCGTGCCGTGCGTCCCAGACTGACTCGGCTGCGTGATGACGAAACGCAAGCGGCGGCGGTCCCTTCCCACCCCTGGAAGCCCCCCATCATGCGACCCATGTATCAGGACGGTGCCGCCGACGTTCGCTACGGCCAGCGCATCCAACTGGGCACGTCTACCCCCATCAACAGCTCTGGCAGAGCGTCCCAATGGCAACGCCGCTTCGGTCATCGGCACCACGCTGCCTTCGGTGGCCAACGCCATGGCGCTTCTCCCCCAGGCTGCTGTTCGGATGGAGGAGTCCCCCGGGAAGCCCCTTGGGCAGCCGCGCCGTGGCGTTGGCCACCGACGGCAAGCCGGTCGAGGTGTTCCTCGACATCAGCGGCAGCCAGCAGGGGTTCACGTACCGCGGTTTCTGGTTCGGGGACGAGCCGGGGCGGACCTACGACGATTCGCCCATCGTGCTGCCGGAGTGAAGGAGCCCGGCGCGGGCGGTGACGGACGCCACCGCCCGCTTCGGTCCTTCAGGGACTACTGGACGGTGTACGCCACCGTGCCGCTGCAGCTCCCGCTGTTGTAGCAGCCGACGCGGATCTGGTAGGTGCCCGCCGTCGTGGCCTTGAAGCTCGCGTAGGACAGCGTGCCGCAGGCGTCGTCGTTCGAGGCCACCTGGGTGGCTCCGTTGTACAGGCGCAGGTACGTGTCACCCGTGCCGGAGGCGCCCGGCACCGTGCAGGTGCCGAACTTGAGGGTCTGCCCGGCGGCCAGGGTGACGTTGTGGTTGACGGTGTTCTGGTTGGCGCTGTTGGTGTTGGTGGCGGTGAAGGTGAACGTCACCGGCGTCGCGGGCGGCGGGTAGCCCGCGCACAGACGCGTGCTGGTCGCCACGCCGCAGTACTCGTCGATGGCCGGCCGAACGTAGGTGATGTCCTCGCCGCGGCAGCCCGTCTCCGTGCAGGTGTTGACGACGTTGCAGCTCCCGTTGGCCTTGTAGTCGGTCTCGCCGCGCACCAGGATGCCGGCCACCGTGTAGCCGTTGTTCTCGTACACGCCCGAGCCCGAGTTGCCGCCGAACGTGTCCGTGGTGCCCACGAAGTAGTCCAGCGTGCCCGCGCGCGCGTCACGCACCGAGCCGCCCGAGTCGATCTTGAAGGGAATGCCGCTGCCCGAGCCGATGACCGTCACGTTGGTGCCCACGGGCAGCGCGGCGTTGCCCGCGCGAATGGGGGCGGGCGTGAAGCGCGGGGTGGCCGGCCGGTCCAGCCGGACGATGGCGAAGTCCAGGTTGCGACCGCCCACCGTGGCCTGCTGGCGCGCGACAATCGCCTGGCAGGAGAAGATGTCCGCGGTCGTCACCTTCTGCATGGAGCCGGCGGCGGTGCGGTAGAAGTTGAAGACGAAGCGCGTGCTGGTGCAGGCCGAAGCGCTGGTGATGCAGTGGCCCGCCGTGAGCACCAGGTCATCGTCGATGAGCGTGCCGGAGCAGAAGGCCGGGGTCTGGTCGTCCAGGAAGCGCTCGGAGGTGCAGAGGTTGTACGCGGAGCGCAGCGTGGACGCGTTGAAGGTGACGTCGTCGGGTTTGGTCGCGTTGAAGTCCGAAGGGTTCATCAGCGCGACGGTGGACTGCTGAGCGCGGGCACGCAGCGTGGCGTTCGTGTGCGCGTACACGTCCGTGCGGTTGTCAGTCCCGTAGACGACGGGCTGCTTCTCCGTGCCCAGGGGAGCGTTGTCGGTGGACTCGGCCTCGGGGGCCGGACCACAGGCCACGAGGGAAAGGGTACACAGCAGCGTTCCGAGCAGCGTCCTACGGCCGGAAGTCCGGGGGATTCGCATGTGCTGAACACTCCTTGAGGGTGAGGACCGCCCGCCAGGGGGCGAGCAGCGGACCGCATGCTCGCGCCAACCATGCACTCTCCGCAACGCGTCCTTAATCAGGACTCGGCGTGGTCCCGGAACTCCCAGCAAGGAGGAGAGTGCATAATTCCTGCGGGAATGAACTTCGTTCCCCCTCCGGAGAACAGCGCGCCACGCTCTTGAGCTCCCAGCCGCTCCAGCGAAACGAGGAAGCTGGCATCCCGCGTCCGTGACGGACATCCGTGTCGAAAGCGCTGACCAGGGCGGCTGACGGCAAGCCGAACCTCCCTTCAAAGCACCCTCCCAAGGGCGCATTGGTATCACCCGGCTGTGAGCAATCATTGCTCACCGTCAAACCCGAGGCCCGGCGCGACAGGACCGCGTTCAAGCGCTTGAGATGGGTATTCGTGTAACGAGGCTGAACGCAGTCGCCACCCTCCGGAAGCATGTGAGCCGAATCGGCGGGGAGCTGGATACCCTCAAGGGGCAAATGGCGGCGCTGGAGCGGCGCGTCTTCGGCCGCAGAGCGGAGAAACTGCCCTCTGTCGCCGAGGAACTGAGAAGCGAGTCACCCAGCCCCGAGGCCGAAGCGGCGCGGACGCAGGCGGCCCTCGCGAAGCGTCGCGAGCGGGCCGCGCTCAAGGTCCGGCAGGCATGTGAACACGCAGGGCTGAAGGGGCTCTGGTGGAGGCCCCAGCAATAGCTGAGTCTGTCCGCAGTGGGTCCAACGGCCCAGTCGACGGGCTTCAAGCCGGGCTGCGTCCACCCCTGAAGGGGTCAACTCAAGTGCGGGGCATCACCTCCCTGACCTTCGTGCGCCGCGTGCCGACTCCGCCGGCGTGTCCCCGCCAGCAGGCCCAGGCTCGCCAGCAGCCACGAGGAATCTCCCGGGCCCGCCGAGCATCCGCCTGCCTCCTCCTGCTCCACTGACTCCTCCGCGGCGAGCTTGACCTTGAAGCTCACCGCGAGGCTGACCAGGCTGGTGTTCCCATTCTCGTGGGCATGGGCCGTCACGACATGGAGCCTCTCCGCGGAGAGAGGCTGCGAGGAGGTGACACACCAGAGGCCGGCCGCATCGACGGTGGTGGATCCGATTTCCTCCAGATCCACGATGACGGAGATGGTGAGGCCAGGACGGGCGGTGCCGGAGAAGACAGGCATCGGTCCGTCCAGGGTCGCGCCGAGGAAGGGCGAGGTGATGCCTGGGGCCCTCAGCGTCGTCAGGTCCACGAGCCAGGAGTAGGAGGCCGGGGTCGCATCCCTGATGCCGCGCTTGTCGTATGCATGCACCCGGAACGTATAGGCATTGTCGGGCAGGTCGGCGTAGGTGACAGGCGAAGTGCAGGCGCTGAAGGCCTCGCCATTCAAGCTGCACTCGAAGCGGGCTCCCGCGTACTCAGCGGTGAACGCGAAGCTCGCGACGCGCCAGAAGGAAACGGGCAGCGGAGCGGAGTAGATACGGGTATCGGGCCCGGGCGAAAGCACAATCCAGTCGTGGCTCGCGGGGGTCGCATCCACGTTGCCGGCGCCATCCATTGCCCGCACCTGGAAGACATGAGGCCCCTTGGACAGGTTGGCGTAGGCCACTGGCGAAACGCAGGTGCTGAAGTCCGCCCCATCCAGGCTGCACTCGAAACGAGCACCCTCCGAGCCCGTGAAGGTGAAACGGGCCGTGGATTGGCCGCTGGGACTGGTCGGCGCGAAGGTGAGCGTGGTGTCGGGCGCCGTAGCACCAACGCTCGAGGCCCCCTGGGCCCGTGCTCCACCTCCCGAGCCTGGAACGCCCAGGAACAGGAGCCCGGTCAGCGCCCACATGAAGGCCGTACTCCGCCACATCCGCTTCAGCGGTCTCTGGTGCAAGCGAATCCCCCCAATGGCAAACCCACGCGACATGAATCCAACGGCGATGGGTCGAATCCCTGAGGGCGTGTCTGGCGAACGGAGGCCAATCCCTGTCAAAGCCCTTCCAATGCTGGACAGTGGAGTGCCCTGAGGTGCGTGGCGGGGTGGTGCTTGCCCGGCGTGCGGCAGCCTACCCCTTCGGCCTCAAGGCGCCATGGCCTCGACGATTCGGGCCTTGCCTCGGTACGCGGGCGCCCCAGGTTTGAACTTGGACCATTGGAGGGACCTCATGAGCTACAAGATTCCAAGACTGGGTTGGTTACCGGATCCGCTCGATCCCCGCGACCTGACGGTGCGGGCGCCGGAGGTGAAGCGTTCCCTGTCCGCGGTCATGCCCCGGCTGTCACCGAAGGGTGCGGTGGGGGTGACGGCGGCGGGCGCTGGGTCGGTGGGCCCGCTGCGGGTGGACCTGCGCAAGTGGTGCTCCGCGGTCGAAAACCAGGGACAGATTGGCTCCTGCACGGCGAACGCGGTGGTGGGCTTGTATGAGTACTTCCAGCGCCGGATGACGGGCGAGAACATCGAGGCCTCGCGCTTCTTCCTCTACCGGGCGACCCGGCGGCTTCTGGGATGGGAGGGCCGGGGCGACACGGGGGCCTTCATCCGCAGCACGATTCGCGCGCTGCGCCTCTTCGGCGTGCCGCCAGAGGAATACTGGCCCTACAAGGAGAGCGACTTCGACCGCGAGCCACAGGCCTTCCAGTACGCCTTCGCGCAGAACTTCCGGGCCATCCAGTACTTCCGCCTGGAAGAGAAGATCGGGCATTTGAAGAGCGCGCTGGACGCGGGATTGCCGTTCGCCTTCGGCTTCACCTGCTTCAGCTCGATGTTCTCGCCGGAGGTGAATGCGAGCGGGATCATCCCGTACCCGGCGCCGCAGGAGGCCGTGGAGGGAGGTCACGCCGTCCTCGCGGTGGGCTACAGCGACTCCCACGTGCTCTTCAAGAACAGTTGGAGTGCGGAATGGGGAATGGGCGGCTACGGCTTGCTTCCGTGGACCTTCTTCGACCGGGAGCGCCCCCTGGCGACGGACTGCTGGGCCCTGCTGGATGCCGCCATCATTCCTCCGGAGGAAGCGACCCGGGAGGGCGTCGAGGAGGAGGAGAAGCCGGGCAGGCGGAGGGTGCGTCCGAGCCGTGCGGAGCGGACGCCAGCGCTCATCCAGGTGGTCCGCGGGAATGATCCATTCACCGAGATCCCCCTGCGCATCACGTCATCGGGCGTGGAGGCTGCGCATGACGCATTGCGGATGGGGCTTCGTTCGACTCGCGAGGAGATCTCGGTGCGGCTGCGCCGCGTGAGCATCACCCCGTCCTTCGACTTCACGTTGCTGAGACAGGCGTCCAACGATCTCTACCTTGTCGGGATCGCCTGGGACCTCTCGGGCCGGACTCCATCGCTCCTCTCCTCGGCCGCGGAGCCGATGAAGGGCGTCTTCCATCAGGACGGAGCCGGCAGGGAGATCCGCTTCGGGGATGGCGGCCTCCAGGTATGGAAGGGAGCGCCTGTGATTGGCGCGCTCTACCTGAACCTCCTGCTCGTGGAGAGCAGCAAGGGGGCGGAGGAGCTCTCCAAGACGCTGCACGACGTGGAGAGCATCGTGAAGAAGAGCCACCTGGGGACCGCCCTCGCCGGACAGGGAGCAGAGGTGGAGGCCGAGTCCCTCGTGCGGACGGAGGAAGCGGCGCGCCTGCTGCTGGGCGAGGTGACGGCGGCGCTCGGGAAACAGGGACATGTCATCCCCTGCTTCAAGGGGGTGTTCGGGGCGGACTCCTTCCTTCAAGGACAGTCAGATGTCTATGACCAGCTCGGCACGGTCGTCGAGTTGGAGCGGGCCATCAAGGAAGAGACCCGAAGCACCGCGAAGCATCGGCTCACCGCGCTCCAGCAGATGCAGATGGCGCTCGTCGAGGAGCGCCTGCGCGGAAGCGGCAAGGTGACCGAGTCTCCGCAGGAGGACGTCCTCCCCCCGAAGACGGAGGAAGTCGCGGCCCCGAAGCGGCCTCATGGGCCCCGGGCCTGACCCTTGTCACCCATGCCGGCGGCGTTGCCCGCGCTTCGCCGCCGCATCCCTCGCGCGGACGCCACCGACGCCAGCAGCTCCGGCCCGGGCCAGGCATTGCCCGGCCGTCCTTCCGCCAGGAAGTCCACCGCGGGTGACAGCACCTCCGGCGCATAGAGGATGCGGAAGTGCCCCAGTCCTTCCGTGCGCGTGAGCTTCGCGCCCGGCCACGCGCGCGCCACCGCTTCGCCTGCTTCCAGCGGCACCTCGCGGTCCCCCACGTCGTGGAAGATGCGCAGCGGCACGTCCAACCCTGGCGCGAAGGCAGGCAGCGCCAGGTCCGCCAGCCGCATGTCGAAGCGCGCCTCGATTCGCGCCGCCATCCGCCGCCACAGGGCCTCCGACAGGCCCACCGTGTCCGCGAAGGCCCGGATGCCCGCCAGCGGATCCGCCGGTGGCGAGATGAAGACCGCGCGCTCCACCTTCATCCCGTCCCGCAGCGCCACCGCCGTGGCCGCCGCGCCGAACGAGTGCGCAACCACCGCGTAGGGCCCGCCTGTCGCCTGCCCCACCGCCGCCACCATCCCCGCCAGCTCCGGCAGCGAGCTGGTGCGCCCGGAGGACGCCCCGTGCCCCGGCGCGTCGTACGTCACCACCGAGAAACCCGCGTCCACCAGGGGCTGCACGAAGGCCGTGAGCTGCCCGCCGTAGCCGCTCCACCCGTGCACCAGCAGCACCCGGGGGCCCTCGCCCCAGCTCCACACCGCCACCTTCTCGCCCTCCACCCTCAACACCCGGGGCTGGCCCCGCGCCAGCACCGCCTCCGCCGTGCGCGAGCGCCGCGGCCGCTGGGGCGTCAGGAACAGCCGCTCCGACCACTCCGCCGCCAGCCCGGGCGCCACCGCCCCCAGACTCCGCGCCGCCGCCCGCACACCCCACAGCGCCATCTTCGTCCGAACGTTCGTGCTATTTTCAGCCATGATGAGGTCCTCCTCGAAGGACACGGCAACAACAAGGTCAGGAAGTGGGGGTGCGCGCGGCGGTGACGAGCGCGTCGAAGGCCCGGCGGGCTCGCGCCTCGGCCTGGGGGTCCCGCATCAACCGCTTCGCGTGGTGGAAGCCCAGCATCACCGCGTACTGATCATGGGCGAACTGCTCCACGTCCAGCGCGTCGCGGAAGTGCCCTTCCGCCACGGCGATGCGCGCGGCCTGGGCCAGGCAGTCCAGCCAGTCCCGCTGCCCCTGCACCAGCGTGTCCCTCGCGGGCCCGGGCGCGTCGTCCAGCTCCGCCGCCGCCGCCACGAAGATGCAGCCGCCCTCGAGCAGCTTGTCCCGGTCCCACGTGAGCCAGCCGTCGAAGAGCGCCCGCACCCGGGGCTCGCCGCGGGCCCTGCCCAGCGCCGGGCGGATGACGCGCTCGGTGAAGACGACGGTGGCCGCCTCCAGGACCTGCACCTGCAGCTCCGTCTTGGACTTGAAGTGCGCGAACAGGCCGCTCTTGGAGAGGCCCAGCTCCTCCGCCAGCCCCCCGATGCTCAGCCCCTGCAGCCCCACCCGGCTCGCCAGCCGGACGGCCGTCTCCAGGATGGTCTGATGGGTGAGCTCGCCCTTGCGCATGGGCTCTTCATAAAACGGTCGTGCTTTTTTCGCAACCGCCCTGGCAACGAACAAGCCCCAGAAGGGCCAGGTTCATTGCCCGCATGGACCGCGTCGGACCAAGGTGGGCGGAAAGGAAACCCATGACCCCTTCATCCTGGCGCTGGGCCTGTGTTCTTGGACTGCTGACGTCGGTCGCCTGTTCCGATGCGACACCGGATGAGGGCGAACCCATGGATGGGGGACTCCTTTCCGACGGCGGCAGCGATGGAGGAAGCCTCGGGGACAATGCCACGGTGGCCGGCGCGATAAGTCTGCCCTTCCCGACGCTGCACCACCTGACCGTGGAGTGGGCGTTCAGCGGAGATGCCAACGCCAATGGCGTGGTGACGGTCCGCTACCGGGCCTCGGGCACCGGCCCCTGGCGCGAAGCGCTGCCGCTGCGCCGCGTGGCCGCGGGCAGCAACGAGGGCTTCAGCTGGACGGGCCGCCATTCCGGCAGCGTGTTCGACCTCCAGCCGGGGACGACCTACGAGCTGGAGCTCACCCTCACGGACCCTGATGGCGGGACGACCACTCGCACCGCGACCGCCACCACCCGCCCGGTGCCGGTCCCCATGGCAGGCGCCCCCGTCAAGGCAGTGACACCCGGCACGTTCGCCAGCGTCGCCGCGAGCGCACAGCCGGGGGATGTCCTCCAACTGGGCGCGGGAACCTACGCTGGCTTTGATTGGTCCCGGAGCGGCACGGAAGGAAAGCCCATCGTGCTCCGGGGGACGGCCGGGGTGGTGATCAACGGCGCCATCAACCTCTTCGCCCAGTCCCACGTCCACCTCGAAGGACTCACCGTCAACGGCCGCATCCGCTTCAACGGCTCGAAGCACATCATCATCCAGCGTTGCGCCATCAATGCCAGCAGCGCCCATGGAGGCGACGGCATCGTGACCTTCACCCGCGCGGAGAACGCATACATCGCGGACAACGTGGTGACGGGCCTGACGCAGTGGGCGGAGGCGTCGCTCGGCGCCAGCGGAGACAACCTGGGCGAAGGCATCGCCGTCAACGGCCCGGGGCACGTCATCCTGCACAACCGCGTGACGGGGTTCCGGGACGGCATCTCCCTCATGGAGGACGAGGAGTCCGTGGATCAGTTCAGCATCGACATCCTGAACAACGACCTGACCGGCAACGCGGATGACGGCATCGAGGCGGACTTCTGCTTCCACAACTGCCGCATCGTCCGCAACCGGCTGACGAACAACTTCATCGCGGTGTCGTCGCAGCCGGGGTTGGGCGGGCCCACGTACTTCGTCCGCAATGCCATCTACAACGCGGTGCACGTGGCCTTCAAACTCTACCGGGGCAGCACGGGTGACGTGCTCCTGCACAACACGGTGGTCAAGCACGGAGATGCGTTCGGCATCTACGCGGGCCGTCCGGTGGCGCACCTCTACGCGCGCAACAACCTCTTCCTGGGAGGGACCGGCGGCACGTTCAATGGGTACAGCAGTGGCACCGGCCGGGTGTTGCACGTCCCCGACCTGGAGGTCGCCAGCTCGAGCCTCGACTACGACGGAGTGGGTTCCACCACTGACACCGTCACGGGCCGCCTGGGCGCCACCCCGTTCACCAGCCTCCAGACCCTGCGAACCGGAACGAGCGAACAGCATGCCGTGCAGGTGGACCTCACGGCGTTCGCGACCTCGGTGGCGTATCCCGCCGACCCAATGACGCTCTACGCGAAGCCGGACCTGCGCATCCGGGCGGATTCGGCCGCGGCGAACGCGGGCCAGCCCCTGCCAAACATCAACGAGGGTTTCACCGGCCCGGCGCCGGACCTGGGCGCATTCGAGGCGGGAGCGGACCTGCCCGTCTATGGCCCGCGCTGACAGCACCCGACGAAGGCCAGGACTGGATAGGTCGAGGACTGGATAGGATGCGCGCCCATGCTCCTTTCCAAGAACGACTTCCTTCCGCGCGCGGAGGCCACGCTCGCCCGACTGGACGGAGCCCTCCGGGATGCGCTCTCCCATCAGGGCACGCCCCGGGTCACGACCCTGGAGAGGGCGTTCCCCAAGGACGAGCCCCTTCAGCCCGCCGCGCTCGCGAAGGCGCTGTGCCCCGGGCCCGTGTCACATGTCGGCCTGGCCGCCGTGGTGATGCGCGAGTTCCTTGAGCCCGTGGACGCCGTACTGGATGCGTCGCTGTCCAAGGCCACGGTCGTGACGGGCAACGCGAAGGCTCCCGGCTCGCTGCTCGTCACCTGCCCCCTCCTCGTGCTGGGCGACCTGGAGGTCGATGGATTCCTGGACGACTGCGGACCGGATTCGACCATCGTGGTCCTGGGCCGCTGTGTCGCAAAGGGACTGCGGACGTCGGGGAACTTCCTGGTCCTGGGCGACCTGGTGGTCCGGGACGTCATCCAGGGCGTCTACAACGATGAGAGTCTCATCGTGGCGGGCAACCTGGAGACGCGCTTCCTGGATGAGAATGATCACGAGGTCGCGTGCTACGGAGAGCTCCGCACGGAGCATCGCTTCGAGAACGGGCGCTCCGGCGAGGAGGCCGCATTGTGGGCCTCCGCCTTCCTGGTGCCCGGCCTCTGGAACATCGACCTCGGCGAAATCGACCACGGCGAACTCTTCGAACGCATCCGGCGGAACGAACCGGTCTTCACCGAAGCACGCGGCTGATTGAGTCCACCGTCAGTCAATGACAGACAGTGGCCCCTGGTCGTCCGTGTGGGCGGTCTTGGTGACGCTCCGCCGCCGCGCGATGAGCCCGCGCACGGAGGCCTGGAGCACCCAGGCCAGCGCGACCAGCCCGGAGAGCAGCCCCACCGAGTCCCCGATGCGCGCGTAGAGCGTGGGCACCCGGCCCACCGGCAGCTCCGCGCGCAGCACGCGCTCCTCCGCCGTGAAGTGGTCCAGTTCGCCATACACGCGCCCGTAGCCGTCCACCGCCACGGACAGCCCCTGGTTCACCTGCCGCACCATGCTGAAGCCCTGCTCCACCGCGCGGAACACCGCCTGCCGCGTGTGCAACGGGCTGATGCCCTTCCAGTCGCTCGATGGCAGCAGGAGCAGCTCGAGCCCTCGCGCCGAGGCGCTGGCGAACACCCCCGGGAAGTCACCGTCGAAGCAGATGGCGCCACCCAGGACTCCCACGCCGGGGGCATGGCTCACCGCCGGCTCCGCGCTGCCTGGGATGGAGTGCTCCGCCTCCCAGCCCGGCACCGGCCGGGACTTCACGTAGCGCCATGCCACCGCGCCATCCGGCCCCACCAGGATGAGTTCGTTGCGCAGCAGCCGCTCCGCCTCGGGCGTCATGCTCGCCACCGACATGCCGAGCCACACGCCCCGCTCGCGCGCCAGCGTGCTCCCCCGCGCGATGAGCGCCTCCAGCTCCGTGGCCAGCACCACCGCGTTGCCCTCGGACCAGAGGAGGAGCTTCGCCCCCTTCGCGGCCTCCTGCTCAGACAGGCGCAGCAGCTCCTCGTTCACCGCTCGCGAGGCCCCGGCGAAGGCGCTCCAGTCCTCATCACCAAAGACCTCGCCCTTCATGAGCCGGGACAGCCCCGCCTCGCGGCCCGTGGCCACATCTCCCGCCACCGTGATGCCCGCCACCTGGACGGGCTCGCCCTCCCTCCCCGCCCCCGCGAGCCGCAGCGCTCCGAAGCCGAGGATGGCCACCAATACCGCCGCGTACACCGACACTCCGGGCAGGACGCGGCGCCCTGTCTCCCGGTGCTCGAACGCCCAGTTGGCCACCGTGGCGAACCACACCAGGACGAACGTCAGGCCCCACAACCCCGTCACCGACACCCACTGCACCAATACCGGCACCCTTGCCTGGGTGTAGGCCAGCACGCCCCACGTGCCGAACGGGTTGCCCAGGCTGCTGAAGAACTCCAGCCCCGTCGTCGCCGCCGGCAGGAAGAGCGTCCCCACGAAGGAGCCCTGCGGCCCCACGATGAGCCGGTCCGCCAGGTACAGCCCCGCGACGACCACTGCGCCTCCCAGGGCCATGCCGAAGGCGCTCACGGCGGAGCCCGGGAACACCCCCAGGTTCGCCACGCCGACGGCGACGGTGTTGGCCACCAGGAGCCCCACGAAGCCCACCGCGGGACGCTGCCGCCGGGAGAAGAAGAGGAACAGGGCGCCCATCAGCCAGCCGGGCAGCACCGCCCACTCCGTGTTCAGCAACAGCACCAGTCCAGCCCCGACGCCCAGGGCGAGCCACGGCATGGACATGGACAGACGCCGCGCTCCTTCGTCCGGATGACTGCTCATCTCGCTCCCCTCTTCTTCGTCGAACCCGTCGTCGGCTTCAGCCGCTCAAGTGCTTCGCGCGCCTCGTCACACCAGCGCAGGTGCGCCTCCAGCCCGAGCAGCCCCGCGCGAATCGACAGGTGCTGGTAGGCGAACTCCGGGTCGTCTTTCCGGGCGTGACTGACGTCCCCGTCGATGAGGCGCAGCACCGCCAGCAACCCCTCCGCCTCGGCTCGGCTGCGCTCCACCTGCGCCAGGGAGTCCGCGGGCCCCACCTGCGCCCCGAAGAAGAGCTTGAGCAACAGCTCGTTGCGCTCCACGTGCGGGAGCACCGGCCGCCTCAGCCACTCCGCGAGCGCCTTCCGCCCCGCCGCCGTCACCCGGTACACCTTCCGGACCCGTCCGCCCCGCGAGCGCTCCTCTGGCTCGAGCTCCACCAGCCGCTCCTCCGCCATCCGCTCTAACGTCGGGTACAGGTTGCCGTAGCTCTCCTGCCAGAAGTGCCCCACCGACCGCTCGATGGCGCTTCGCAGGTCGTACCCACTCATCGGCTCCCGGCACAGCATCCCCAGGATGGCGAACCGACAGGTGCTCTCCCTCGCCATGACTGCCTCCTCCGTCCGGATATATCAGGCTGATATATCCGCCACCAGCCCCCCGGAGCTCGGGCTACAGCAGGCGGCAGAGCCACACGCTGGGAATGGCGGCATGGAAGCCGGCCTTCTCGAAGGCGCGCCGCGCCGGCGCATGACTCGCATCGCCACCGGTCGCCACGGTGGCGACCCTGGCGCCCGCGCGCTTCATGTGGCCGAGCGCGTATTCGTAGAGCGCCGTTCCGACCCCGTGTCCGGCATGATCGGGATGGACCGCGTTCAGGCCTATCTCGCCGATGAACGTCTCCGGGTCGACCTTCACCGCGACGAAGCCGACCACGCGCAGGTTGACCTCGGCCACGAACACGTCCCAGCCCGAGTCCGGAGCGATGAGCCCTCGAAGCATGTCGGCCTGGACTGCGTCCTGCTTCGCCTGCGCGAGTTCGTAGATCTCGTCGCCCAGGAGCGCGCGGAACGACGCGAACACGGGCTCGAAGGCCGCCCGCCGGATGTCCTCGAGGATCATCCCGTCAGCCACCGATGCGTGGCGGATGTGGAAGCGCCGCCGCGCGGTGATGCCATTGAAGCGATACCAGACGTGGTCGCGGACCTCGTCGCTCAACCCCAGCGCCTCGGCGCGCTCCAGCAGCGACTTCAGCTCCTCGGCGCTCAACAGTGGCCGCAGGTCCGCGTGGCCCTCCTGCAGGAAGAACTGGTGCACCAGCACCCGGGCCGCCACTTCACGTAACTCCTGCTCGTCATCGACGACGAGGGTCTTCGCGAGCCGATACAGAATGGTGTTCCGCGCCAGAAAGGCTCCCCGTTTCATGCACAGGTCACTCAGCGCCCAGAGCGCGTTCTTTCGCTGCCGGACGGAGAACTGGCCCTGTTCGAGGATCTCCACCAGCGCGTCGAACACCTCGGGTCCGCCCTTGTGGAGGGCATCCAGGTCGATGGGGACCCGCCACTTGTCCAGCTCATTGACGAGCCAGCGATATGCCTTTGCGTCCATGACGGCCACACTCCCAGTTCAAACGGTGAAACAAGCCTGCTCGCATCCCAAGGACGAACCCTAGAGTCGCCGCATGACCTCTCCCCGCTCGTCCTTTTCGTGGTCCCCTTCCCTGCGTGCCACCGTCGCGCTGGGCCTCCTGTCCCTGGGCGCTGGCTGTGGCCCTGAAGCGGTCAGCGATGCGCCCGCCGTGGCGGAGAGAGCACAGCCTCTCTTGGGGAGCACGCCCGCCTCCGCCGGTGAGTTCCCCTGGATGGTGTCCCTCCAGGACACGGCCGGGAACCACCTGTGTGGCGGCACCATCATCAACACCCACTGGGTCCTCACTTCACGCCAGTGCGTGCTGGGGACCGGCACCGTGACGCCCCCGCATCCCAGCACCCTGCGTGTCGTGGCGGGCGGCAACAGCCTGTCGGCGATGAGCAGCGCGGGGCAGGTGAGCACGCTGCTGGACATCATTCCCCTCATTGGCTCGTGGGATGTGACGCAGGGCAAGGACGCGGCGCTCCTGCGGTTGATGACCCCGCTGACGCTCAATGGCACCACGGTGGCGGCCCTGCCGGTGGCGACGGCGGCGGATGTCTCCGCCGGCTACACCGCCCCGGGGGTCATCGCCACGCTCTCGGGCTGGGGACAGACGAGCCCGGGCAGCGCAATCCCAGACGCGTTGATGAAGATGAGCGTGCCGCTGATGTCCAACGCGGATGCCTCCCTGGCGCTGGGGCAACCCCTCACCGCCGACCAGCTGGGGGCGGATGGTTCGGCGCAGGGCAACGCCTTCTGCACGGGGGACGTGGGGGGCCCGCTGGTGGTGGACGGTCCCTCTGGGAAGAAGCTGGTGGGTGTCGCCAGCTACAACCTGGGCTGCTCTGCGCCGAACATCTTCGAGAGGGCTGACTACCTCAAGGGGTTCATCGACTACATGACCCCGCGCCTGAATACCGCGCCGCGGGCGACGCTGCAGCACGTGAACGCAGCCCAGGGCGGCTGGAAGCACTACTCCCTGACCCTGCCGTCGGGCATCCCCGCGTTCACCGTGTCGCTCCAGAAGGGCACCGGCAATGGCACCCTCTACGTGCGCTACAACGCAGCGCCCACGCTGACGAGCTACACCTGCCGCTCCGGCGCCACGGACAGCAACCTGGAGTATTGCTCGCTCTACTACCCGAGCCAGGGGACCTGGTACATCTCCGTGTATGGCGAGACGGCTGTCGTCGAGGCCTCCATGCTCGGACGTACCTTCTATTGATACGGCCGCCTGCTTCGGGTGCCGTGAGGACGGGGTAGGCTTCCGCGCTCATGAGCACGAGTGGAACGGCGGCGCCCGGATTCTGGCTGGAGGTCGACCTCGCGCTGGCGGGCGATGAGGTCAGCGCCACGGCGCGGGGCAGCGGAGGCCAACAGCCCGCGCCGCACAGGTTGGGGCCCGCGCACTCGCGCGAGTCCCTCCGCCGCTTCAGTGAGTGGGTGCGGGACGCGGCCGTGCGCGGGGTTCCCCTGGAGTCCGCCGAGCAGGCGCGGGCGCTGCACTCCGCGCTCTTCCGCGAGGGGCTCCAGGAGGTGCTGCTCGAGCTGCGCGGCGTGTCGCGCAACACCGGGAGCAAGAAGCCGCTGCTGCTGCGGCTCCTGCCTCGGGACCGCGAGCTCCAGGCGCTTCCCTGGGAGGCGCTCTGTGGACCGTCCGGGCCGCTCGACTTCCTCGGCATCTCGCCGGAGCTGTGCATCGTGCGCGGGGTGCAGTCCACGAAGCCCTGGCTTCCTCGCGAGGTCACCGGGGCCGTGCGGCTGCTCGTCGTCTCGCCGCTGGACGAAGAGGCACCGGCCCGCCTGCGCGCCATGCTCCAGCCGGCCATCGACTCCGGAGCGCTGGAGTGGATGGAGCCGCTCGTGGGGCCCCGCTCGCGGCGTGACTACGTCATCGACCGGCTCCGCTCGGAGCCCGCGCCGCACATCCTGCACTTCATCGGTCATGGCGGCGTGGACCCGCGGGGAGCACCGGTCCTGCAACTCACGGATGCGGACGGCGCGTCCGCGGGGCTCTCCGTGGAGCTGCTGGCGAAGGAGCTGGCGGGAGCCTTCCGGGGCGACCTGCGATTGGTGGTGCTCGAAGCCTGTCAGGGCGCTCAACCGGGGGCGCTGACGAGCGCGGCTGAGCTGCTCGCGCAGGGCGGCGCGGACGCGGTGGTGGCGCACCTGTGGCCGGTGAAGACAGACGTGGCGCGCGCGTGCTCGCGGGCCTTCTACCGGGCGTTGGTGGGAGACACGCGGCACCGGGGCGACGTGGCCCGCTGCCTCCACGACGCGCGCAGCACGGTGCTGACGGAGTTCGGCGAGAGCGCCGAGGCCTTCTCTCCCGTGCTGTACCTGCGGGGCAGTGACACCACCCTCTTCTCCTTCCGGCCCGCCCGGGCGAACACCTTGCCGCGAGCCCCGGTGCAGGCCGAACCGGTGCGCGGAGAGGACCCGTCCGTGCGCGGGCTGATGGACCTGGTCTCACGCCCCTTCTCCCTGGTGCTGGGCGACCACGGGGGCACCACGGACGAGGACCTGCGGGAGCTCTTGCACGGCCGGATGCGCGGCACGCCGTGGGCCGTGCCGGAGGCCCTGCCGATGAGCGCGCTGGCGCAGCGGTTCACGCTGCGCTTCGGGCCCAAGACGCTGGACTCGCACTTCCAGGAGGTGTTCCGGGATGCGACGCCCACGCTGCCGCTGGTGGAGGCGCTGGCGCGGCGGCTGAAGCCCGGCGTGCACATCACGCTCTTGCGCACGCCTGTGTTGGAGCAGGCGCTCGCGCTGCACCGGCCCGAGCTGCCGCTGTATGTCATCCAGCCCTCGTCGCCCGACGAGGGCTCCGCGCTGATCCGACGGCGCCTGCCGGGGCAGGACTGGGAACCGCTCGACGCGCTGCCCCTGGACTTCGACCCCTCGCGCGACGTGGCGCTGGTGAGGCTGTACCGGGGCTACCTGCCCGACCGCGTCTTCGAAACGCCCCTGCTCACGGAGGACGATTACCTGCACGGCGTGCGAGACCTGGAGTCCGTCCTCCCGCCGGACCTGGCGGACGCCATCCTGGGGACGCTGGACAGCCGGCCCGCGCTGCTCATTGGACTGTCATTGCTGGCATGGCACCACCGCATGCTGTTGTCGCGGCTGTTCGGACGCCGGCCGCTGCCGCGCAAGAGCCTGGTGCTGCTGGAGCCCGGGGTGCATGAGGCGGAGTCTTGGAAGTCTGGCCGGGGCCTTCCCGCGGGCGCGGGCATCCAGGTGGTGCAGGCGGAAGCGGATGCGGTGGCCGAGTCCCTGGGCATGGGGACGCCGGGAGGTGCGCGATGAGCGGCCTGGTGAATCCCTTCCTCGGGCCGCAGCCCTACCGCGCGGCGGACCGCGAGCGCTTCTTCGGCCGCGAGACCGTGACGCAGCGGCTGGTGAACCGCATCCTCGCGCACCCGTGCCTCACGCTCTTCGGCCCCTCGGGTGCGGGGAAGTCGTCGGTGATGCAGGCCGGCGTGATTCCGCTGCTGGAGGAGGCGCACGAGTTCCGCACGGTGCGCATCGACGGGTGGCTCGCGGGGGAGGCTCCGCTGGCGCGGCTCGTGAGCACGATGCACGCGGAGCTGGAGCTGGGGCCGCCTCCAGAGCAGGCGGGGACGGCGCAGGCGCTGGACGCGGCGCTGGAGCTCGCCTCGCAGCGCTCGGACCGGCCGGTGCTCATCTACCTGGACCAGTTGGAGCAGCTCTTCCTGCCGGGGCGTGACGTGGAGGCGACGGGCGCGCTGCTGAAGGGACTGGACGCGCTGGCACGCAAGCCGGTGCGCGGGCTGCAGCTCGTGCTGGCGATGCGCGAGGACTACCTGGGGCGCTTCCGGGATCGCGTGCGGGGCCGGCGCGAGTTGCTGGAGCAGGGCTTCCGGCTGGGACCACTCACCGTGGGCGAGATGGTGAAGGTGTCTTGCCGGCTGGCCACCGAGAAGGGCCTGCCCTCGCAGCCCTGGTCCGAGCAGGAGGTGCGCGCGCTGATGCGGCAGGTGCGCATGGCGGGACAGGGCGAGCAGGACGATGACGCCGAGGTGCAGGCCGCGTTCGCGCAGATCGTCTGCCGGGCGCTGTGGGACGAGCGGGCGCGGGGCCAGGCCGTGGAGCCTGTCGCCGCGGAGCCGATGGTGCACCGCTACCTGGAGGCGACGCTGGATGCGCTCGGCTCCGACAAGAAGCGGGCGGCGCGCCGGTTGCTGGAGCAGTACCTCATCGCGAGCGATGGCAGCCGGACCCTGCTGACGGAACAGGAGGCCCGCGCCGAGCTGCCACCCGAGCACGCGGACGAGGTGCTGACGCACCTGGAAGCGGCGGCGGTGCTGCACGCGGAGCAGCACCAGGGCAGCCGGTACTTCGAACTGGGACACGACTGGCTCGCGCGCAAGGTCTTCGAGCTCAAGCAGCAGCGCATCGAGCGTGAGTCAGCGCAACGACAGCGCCGGCGTGAAGCGGCCGAGCGGCGCAGGCTCATCATCCTGGCGTCGGTGGCGGCGGGCGTGGCGGTGCTGATGGCCCTGCTGCTCATCTGGGCCCTGGCGGAGCGGTCCCAGGCGGAGCAGGCGACGACTGCGGCGGATCTCGCGACGAAGGAAGCCGTCAGGCAGGCGCGGGACGCGCGGGGATTGGCGTTGATGACGGGGGCTCGCGATCTGCAAGGCCGCGGCTACACCGCGATGGCCACGAAGCTGCTGCTCGAAGTGCCTGAACCCGAGCAGGCGCGGTGGTGGACGCAGCTGGCGCATGACTTCCTGAAGGACCCCCTCCCGGAGGTGACGTTCCAGGGAACGGATCCGCTGCGGGTCGCGGCCTTCAGCCCGGACGGCCAGCGGGTGGCGGCGGCCTCCATGGAGGGACCGGCGTGGGTATGGCGCGTGGACGGGACGGGCACACCCGTGGCGTTGACGGGCCATCTGGGCCGCGTCGGCTCCATCGAGTTCAGCCCGGACGGGCAATGGGTTGCCACCGCATCCCAGGACGCCACCGTCCGGGTGTGGCGGGCGGATGGGACGGGCACGCCCGTGGTGCTCCGGGGGTACGAGGATACCGTTCGCTCCGCGAGGTTCAGTCCGGATGGCCAGTGGCTGGTGACGGCTTCGGTGGACATGAGCGTGCAGGTGCGGCGGGCGGATGGAACTGGCAAGCCCGTGATGCTGGTCGGGCACGAGGCCTCAACCCTGTCGGCGCGCTTCAGCCCGGACGGGCGGCGCGTGGTGACCGCCTCGTGGGACGGAACGGCGCGGGTGTGGCGGGTGGATGGGAAGGGCTCGCCCGTGGTGCTCAAGGGGCACACGGAGCCCATCTCCTCCGCCGAGTTCAGCCCGGATGGGCAACGGGTGGTCACGGCTTCCGACGACAACACGGCGCGGGTGTGGAAGGCGGATGGGACGGGCACACCCGTGGTGCTCAAGGGACATGAGGGGGCCTTGTACTCCGCCACGTTCAGCCCCGATGGCCTGTGGGTGGTGACGGCTTCGGTGGACCATACGGCGCGGGTGTGGAAGGCGGATGGGACGGGCACACCCGTCGTGCTCGAAGGACATGAGTCCTCCGTCACCTCCGCCGGGTTCAGCCCGGATGGTCAGTGGGTGGTGACTACGTCCTTGGACAGGACCGCACGGGTGTGGAGAGCGGATGGAAGGGCTCCCCCCCAGGTGCTCAAGGGACACCAGGGTTGGGTCGAGAACGCGCGATTCAGTCCGGATGGGCAACGGATCATCACCGCGTCCAGGGATGGAACCCTCCGGGTCTGGAAAGCGGGCGGACCGGAGCTTCCTGTTGTGTTCCAGAGCCCCGCAGAGGCGGTCCAGTCCGCGAGCTTCAGTCCGGATGGGCAGCGGGTCGTCACGGCGGGCACCGACGGAGCGGCGCGCGTCTGGCGCACGGAGGGGACGGGAGCCCCCGTGGTGCTCGATGGTCGCGCGGGCTCCGTTTCGTCGGCCGCGTTCAGTCCGGATGGACAACAGGTGGTGATGGTCTTCGCGAACGGGAGTGCGCGGGTGTTGCGGGCGGATGGGACGGGCCCTCCGGTGGTGATGAGAGGGGATCTGCTCAATCCCATTGGCTCAGCGGAATTCAGTCCTGATGGCCAGTCGGTGTTGACCACGCTCCGGTTCGGAGGCGTGCCCCAGGTGTGGAAGGCGGACGGAAGTGGGACACCGCGGGTGCTGGGCTCCGACGAAGCGCGCTCCGCCCGGTTCAGCCGCGACGGTCAGTGGGTCGTGACCGCGTCGGACCAAACCCCGAAGGTGCTGAGGACGGATGGAACAGGCACGCCCGTGGCGCTCCTGGGGCATGAGCGCAGCGTTCTCTCCGCCGAGTTCAGCCTGGACGGCCAGTGGGTCGTGACCGCGTCCGAGGATGAGACCGCGCGGGTGTGGAAGGCGGACGGGACGGGCACGCCCGTGGTGCTCAAGGGGCATGGGGGTCACGTCTATTCCGCTAGCTTCAGCCCGGATGGCCTGTGGGTGGTGACGGCGTCCAAGGACAAGACCGCGCGGGTATGGCGGGCGGACGGGACGGGCACGCCCGTGGTGCTCAAGGGACACCTGGAGCGCGTCTCCTCCGCCCGCTTCAGCCCGGATGGCCGCTGGGTGGTGACGGCTTCGGCGGACACGACCGCGCGGGTGTGGCGGGCGGACGGAACGGGCCTGCCCCTGGTGATCCAGGGATGTGAGTCGGAGGTCGCATCCGCCGAGTTCCGTCCGGTCGGGCACCAGGTCCTCACGGTGTGCGCCGATGGACCGGCGCAGCTCTGGCCCCTGGATGTTTCGGAGCTCCAGCGGCGGCTTCGGGCCGTCAACAAGGACTGCCTTCCTCCGGACGTCCGTCGCAGCTACCTGGATGAAAGCGAAGAACAGGCGCGCAGCGGCTATGCGGAATGTGAGCGGGTCCAGGGACGGGATCCGCTCGTGACGCCGCCACCGACGCTACGGCTGCTGCCCTGAAAGCCTTGCAGCGGGGTCTCCAAGCAGCACATAGCCGCGCAAGTCATTGCGCAGCATCCACTGATAACCCTGTCGTTTCGGGTCGACAGGATCCGGAACGCCATACACCTGCGCGTCCTGCCGCGCCCGGTAGCCCGCCAGCAGCGCGTCGTTGACGCCCCGGTACGCGCTCATCAGCGAGTCCAGGGCGACGCCCGCGCGGCTGCCGTTGGACAGGACCTGGAGCGCGGAGAGGACACGCGAGGCACGGCTGCGCGTCATGTCCTCCGAGTCCAGGAACCCGAGCGTCCACGCCAAGTCGCTGTGGCCGATGATGCCCAGCGGGCCGCGCGGATTCGCCAGCAGGGCCTGGGGCAGCGCCGCCACGAAGGGGCGCTCCCCTTCCCTGGGCAGGCTGTGCAGCACGGACGCGGGACGGCCCGCGAACCCACCGGCCGCGGCGATCTGCGCGAGCCATGCGTGGAACGCGCTGTCCGGCGGCGTCGCCGCGCCGAAGCACGCCACGCTGAACCACATGCCTCCAGGCAGGAAGGGCGTGTCCCGCATCAGTGCTCCCGTGAGCGGTGGGCCGCCTCCCAACGTCAGCGCGCCCTGCATCGCCCGCTGCTCTTCGGGAGAAGCCCAGCCCTTCGAGGGCCGCCCCAACCCATGCGCCACCGTGAGCATCACCGCCGAGCGCGCATCGGCCGCGGCCTCCAGGAGCGCGTCAGCGTCCGCGTAGTCATAGGGAACCTCCTGGACCTTCAACGCGGGTCGCTTCTGCTTCCACCGCGTCTCCATGACCTGCCGGCAGGGCTCCACCAGCAGCTGGTGTCCGGACGTCGTGGCCGTCGTCCCGTCCCGCGCCGTGTACAGGAGCATGTCGGGGGCCTCCGGAGGCGCGCCGCGCTTCTCGGCCACGACCACCTTCTCGGCGTAGGACGTGTAGCCCGCGAGGTCCGGCGCACCGTCGGGCAGCCCCACGTGAAGCCGCCCCACGAACGCGCCATGCGCGAGCACGTGCTGCAACTCGATGGACACGTCGGGCAGGTCCCCGAGCAGCAGCAGGTACCTGGGACGTTCCTCCTCGGGGACGTCCTCGGCCCGGTGCACCGACTCCCTCCAGCGCACCGCCGCGTTCGCGTCCATGCCGGGAGGAACGCGGTAGCGCATCACGGGCGCACCCTGCTCCTGCTCGCGGTGCTGGAGGAGCGGCTCGATGGCGCGAAGCATGGCATCACCCGTCGTGCCTAACGGCGCGATGACACCCCAGCGCTGCGAGGCCAGGTCATTCGGGCTCGCGTCGGGGCGCTCCAGCGTCATGCCCTCGGCACGGCGAGGAAGCGGCGCGGGCCTGGGTGCATCCCGGGTGGAGTCCGCGGGAAGCCCTTCCTCCAGCACCGGCCGGCGGTCGTCAGCGCGCGCGAGCAGGAGCTGCAGCGCTTCATCCTTCACGGGCTCGGGCATCCTTTGGCTCCCAGTGGGACATTCGTCCTATTGATTCCAGAATCCGGAGACCGGTCCAGGAATTGGAAAACGGATCCGTCCGCGCCCGCCCCCTCCCCTGCAATCCCTTGCAATGATTGGAAGGGCGCATGACGCCTCGTGTGGCACAACCGCTGCACTGTTGTTGTGCATGCACGGTAAAATCCTCCTCCTCGATTCGAAGCCCCCGGTTCGTGGGGCGACGGCGCGTCACCTGACGGCAGCGGGCTTCACCGTCCTCACCGCTCGCACGGATTCCCAGGCGCGAGTCCTGCTGGACACGAACCTGTTCGACGCGGTCCTCATCGATCATCCCTTCGGCCGGCCCGGCATGGAGGAAGGTCTGCGCTTCGCTCGCGACCTGCGCCTGCAGGACTCGCACGTCCCCATCCTGCTGATGACGGCGCTGCCTCTGGACGAGGTCCGGCACTCGGCGTGGAGCAGTGGCATCACCAAGCTGCTGCCCAAGCCCCAGCTGATGCCGGTGCTCCTCCTCCACCTGTCCGCGCTCATCCCCGCCGCGGCCAACGAGGACCAGCCCCAGCCCATCCCCATGCGCTGAAACTCCAGACTGCCGTCTTCTCTGTTTCTGTCCGGATTCCGGAAACTGGATCCGCAAGCTGGACAAGCGGCCCGGCGGACGTGCTTTCGCTGGGCCAAGTGGCTGTAACGACTTCATCGCTTTATTCCCGGGGCTCCTGGCCCCTCGCTTGCTCATGCCTCCTTGTGTGCCCCGGAACCTGCTGATCATCGATGATGAAACGGTCCTGTGCTGGGTCCTGGGCCGCTTCTTCTCCAGCGCCGGGTACGAGGTCGACTCGGCCACGGACCTGACCGAGGCCCTGGAGCGGGTGAAACACGGCCGGTACGACCTGGTCATCAGCGACCTGCGCCTGAGCGGAACGCAGTCCGAGGAAGGGCTCATCATCGCGGAGCGGGTGCGCGAGTCCTCTCCGGCCACGCGCATGGTGCTGCTGACGGCGTTCGCGACGCCGGACCTGGGGACGCGGGCGCAGGCGCTGGGCGTGGACCTGGTGCTGAGCAAGCCCCAGCCGCTGCCGGACCTGGCGGAGCACGTGTCGCAATTGCTGGAAGCTCCGCGCTAGGAAGACGCGCGGTCGCCGGATCCACGCCGCGTCCGGGCGCCATCGCGGCGATGTCGCCGTGCGAGCGCGTCGCGTCCGCGCGGCCCGGAGTGACGCACCGCGACTCGCGTGCTCGGCGATCCGGAGTCCGGAACAGAGCGGCCCCGGGCGCGGCGGAGCCCGGGGCGCCACGCTCGCTGCCAGGGGAGCCCCGGTCCTGACGCAGGTGCAGGCAGTCGTGGGAATCCACGAGGGCCCCCTGCCCCGTCGGCCCATGGACGAGCGGACCTCACTTGGACAAAGGGTCGGGGTACGCAACGGCGACACGCGTGGCAGCATGACTGGACCGACATGTCCCGCTATGCCCTCATCGCCGAACTGGATCGCCACCGTGCCGCGGGCCTGCTCGCGCTCGCACAGCAAGAGGGGCTGGAGGGCGTGGTGGCGCGCGACGGCGCAGAGGCCCAGGAGCTGGTGCGTCTGCGCGGCTCGCCCACGCTGCTGGTGACGGACCTGGCGCTGCCCCGGGTGGATGGGTTCGCGCTGCTGGCGTGGCTGCGGGGCCGCTCGGATGCGCGTCACACGGCGGTGATGGTGGTGACGGCGTTCGACGAGCTGCGCGTGCGTGCCTGGCAGCTCAAGGACGCACTGGGCATCCACGCGCTGCTCAGCCGGCGCGCGGGGCCGGAGGCGATGCGCGACGGCGTGCGGCGCGCGCTCGCGGGCCAGCTCGCGGGCCACGGCCAGCTGGAGCTCAACGCTGACGAGGAGAAGCGGCGGCTCGCTCGCATCGACGAGCTGAAGCTGGTGAACCCGGGCCTGCCCGACAAGGAGCTTCAGGACCTGGTGACGGAGGTGGCGCAGTCCTTCGGGGTGCCCGTCGCGCTGCTGACGCTGGTGCTGGGGGACAAGCAGTGGTTCAAGGCGCACGTGGGGTTGCCCGCGGCGCTCGCGAAGGACCGGGGCACGCCGCGCGACTGGTCCTTCTGCCACCACGTGGTGCAAGGCCGCGAGGCCCTGGTGGTGCCGGACGCCACGCGCCATCCGGTGTTCCGGGACAACCCGCTGGTGCGCGACGGCATCGTCGGCAGCTACGCGGGCGCGCCGCTCATCACCTCCACCGGAGACGTGCTGGGCTCGCTGTGCGTCATCGACACGCGTCCGCTGATGCTGGGCCCGGAGGACCTGGCGGCACTGCGCGAGCTGGCGGGCCGCGTGGCGGAAAACCTGGAGCACACCGCGGTGAAGGGACGGGCTCGCTCCGCCTTGCCTCATCCCCAGCGCGCGACGGAGCCGGTGCTCACCGAGGCGGCGGCGCTGGCGCTGGTGCGCGAGGCGGTGAGCGCCCTCGAAGTGCCGGTGCTGGTGGTGGCGCCGGGCCGCAAGCCCTTCGCCGCCAACGCGGCGCTGGCGGAGCTGCTGGGGCTGCCGGAGGACCGGCTGTCGGGCATGGCCTTCGATTCGCTGTGCCAGCACGTCGCCAGCTTGACCGCGGACCCCGGCGGCACGCTGCGGCAGCTGGACCTGGCGGCGGAAAGCTCGCGCGGGCTGCACCTGACGCTGTCGCTGGAGCGGCCCCGGCCGCGCGTGGTGCGCTGGGTGGCGCGGCCCTTCCTGGTGCCCGGGGGCATCGCGCAGCTCCTGTCGCTGATGGACCTGGGCATCGGCGCCGACCTGAAGGGCAAGCACGAGCGGATCTTGCGCCAGGACGCGCTCACGGGGCTGGACACCCGGCGCGTGGGAGAGGAGCGGCTGGCCAGGGAGATTGGCCGTTGCCGACGGGAAGGGCTGCCCATCAGCCTGGTGCTGATGGACCTGGTGGAGCTGGGCGCCGTCAACCGCGCGCGCGGCTACGACGCGGGCGACGCGGCGCTGCGGGAGCTGGCCCGGCACGCGGAGGGCCTCTGTCCTCCACCGGGCTTCGTGGTGCGCTGGACGGGGGACACCCTCCTGCTCGCGCTGCCCGGGGCGGACGCCGTGGGCGCTGAGGCCGCTCGCCAGCAGCTCCATGACGTGCCCGGCCAGCCCGCGTGCGTGTCCATCGCCGTCACGGTGCAGGGCGAGGAGGATCCGCACGGCACCCTGGCCCGGGCACACGCCGCGCTGGACCGGGCGAAGCCTGAGCCAGCCTCCAAGCACGACTGAAAGCAGCTCCCCTCGGGCGCGACCGCCCGCAAACCTGTCCGACAGTCGGACAGGTTCGAAGGCATCGGTCCCCCCGGGCGCGCCTGGCGACAAGCCAGGCTGATGGGTGGGATGGCCTCCGCCTGGCAGGCCGGAGGGTCTGGGAGGCGTCAATGCCGTGAAAACCCTGGGGCCCCTGGCTATCGAAGGGCTTTTCCGCCCCCGTGGCGCGAGGGTCCCCCGATGATCCCCTTCTCCGTCCTCGACCTGTCCCCCGTCATCTCCGGGGGCGACGCCGGCCTCGCCCTCCGCAACAGCCTGGACCTGGCCCGCCACGCGGAAGCCTGGGGCTACCAGCGCTTCTGGCTGGCCGAGCACCACAACATGACGGGCATCGCCAGCGCGGCCACGTCGGTGGTCATCGGGTACGTGGCGGGGGGCACGAAGACGATTCGCGTGGGCGCGGGCGGCGTCATGCTGCCCAACCACGCGCCGCTCATCATCGCGGAGCAGTTCGGCACCCTGGAGACGCTCTACCCCGGCCGCATCGACCTGGGCCTGGGCCGCGCGCCGGGGACGGATCAGCGCACCTCCGCCGCCCTGCGCCGGGGACTGGGCGGCGCGGACAGCTTCCCGCAGGACGTGGTGGAGCTGCAGAACTACTTCAAGGACCCCACGCCGGGGCAGGCCGTGCGCGCGGTGCCGGGCGCGGGCCTGCACGTGCCGCTGTGGCTGTTGGGCTCCAGCACCTTCAGCGCGCAGCTGGCCGCGGCCCTGGGGCTGCCCTTCGCGTTCGCGTCGCACTTCGCGCCCGCGCAGATGATGAGCGCGCTGCACCTGTACCGCACGCAGTTCCGCCCGTCGGACGTGCTCCAGAAGCCGTACGCGATGATTGGCGTGAACGTCTTCGCCGCGGACACGGATCAGGAGGGCCAGCGCCTCTTCACTTCGCTGCTCCAGGCCTTCATCAACCTGCGCCGGGGCCGGCCGGGCCCGCTCTTGCCGCCGGTGGACAGCATGGACGGTCAGCTCAACGAGATGGAGCTGGCGGAGATCGAACACATGCTGGCGTGCACCGTGGTGGGCTCGCCGGACAGCGTGCGCGACGGCCTCCAGTCCCTCCTGGAGCAGACCGGGGCCGACGAGCTGATGGTGACCGCGCAGATCTTCGACCACGCGGCGCGGCTGCGCTCCTTCGAGATCGTCTCGCAGGTGCGCGAGCAGCTCACGGCCGCTGACACGCGGCCCGCACCGTCCCCGCAAGCCGCGCGATGAGCTGGGCGTCGTGGCTGCCGAAGACGCGGCGCGAGCCGCCCGGCAGCCCCAGCACCAGGTAGTGGGTGTCCTCCACCACGAGCAGCGCGGCCATGGACGCGAAGAGGCCCAGGGCGGTGACGACGAGCCCCGCCTCGTACGCGCCCTTCAGCGCCGTCACGCTGACGGACAGCCAGGACAACAGCGGCAGCCCCAGCGCCCCGGCCAGCCCCACCGCGAGCAGGTAGGGCCACACCTTCGGGGTGCGGCGCGCGGTCTCCACCTGGAGCACGTCACGCAGCGCCCAGCTCTGGCCGCCCACGACGAGCCGCTCGCCGGTGACACGGACCTGGCCGGCCTGGAAGAGGGAGGTCTCCGCCGCGTCCGACACCGGAGCCACCGGGCGGCGCTCCGCTTCACGCAAGGGGACAACGGGACGCAGCACGGTGACGACGGCCATCGGTTCACCCATGGGTGGTCTCCAACAGAGGAAAGTGCGAGCGCAGGAGGGCGCGAAGCTCATCGAGCGGGCGGCCCAGCGCGAAACATGCCCGGGCCCCCTGACACAGGGCGCGGGACACCAGGCGCTCGTCCGCGAAGGGCAGGAGGACGACGACGGGCGCGGCGGCGGCGCAGTCCCGCGCGTGCGTCAGCACCGGGAGGATGGCCTCCCCGCGCTCCACGTGCGCCAGCACCAGGTCCGGCCGGGCCGCGTCCTCCGCGTCCAGGAACAGGGCGATGCCCAGGTCGCCCAGCACGTCCGCCAGCAGCGAGGCCAGGGACTCATCCGCACCGAGCAGCAAGGCCCGGGTTGTGCGCAGGGACACCACGGTCCCACGTCACAGCAAGCTACATGCCGGAACCACCGTCCCCCGGGGCCACGGAGTTATCACCCGTGGACCATGGCAATCCGCCAGCCCCCCGTGGCGGATTGCCACACGGGCCGGTTACCGCTCCCGCTCGCGACGATGGATGGTGGACACATCAATGCCCAGGAGCTCCGCGGCGCGGGTCTTGTTCCCGCCGCAGTGCTGGACCATCCAGTGGATGTACTCCCCCTCCAGCTTGCGCAGGGTCCACACTCCCTCCTGCGCCTGGGCGAGCGGGGCCGCCGGCTCCGGCACCGGCGCGTGGGGCCGCAGGTCCTCCAGCGTCACTGTCTCCCGGGGGACGAGCACCACCAGCCGCTCCACCAGGTTCTCCAGCTCGCGCACGTTGCCCGGCCAGGGCATGGCGCCCAGCGCGGCCACCACCTCCGGTGACAGCGACGTCACGCGGGAGCGCGGGTTGCGTGTGCGAGAGCGGGCGGTGAAGTGCTCCACCAGCTGCGGGATGTCCTCCCGGCGCTCCTTCAGCGAAGGCACCCGCAGCGTGACGACGTTGAGCCGGTAGAAGAGGTCCGCCCGGAAGCGCCCCTCCCGCACGCGCGCCTCCAGGTCCTGGTGCGTGGCGGCCACCACGCGCACATCCACGGTGCGGCTGGCATCCGAGCCCACCGCGCGCACCTCGCCGTCCTCCAGCACGCGCAACAGCCGCGCCTGGAGCTCCGTGGGCATGTCGCCAATCTCGTCCAGGAACAGCGTGCCGCCGTGCGCCTCCACGAACAGGCCGCGCCGCACGGACGTGGCCCCGGTGAAGGCGCCCTTCACGTGGCCGAACAGCTCGCTCTCCAGCAGCGGCCCCGGCAGCGCGGTGCAGTTGACGGCCACGAAGGGGTTGGCCGCGCGCGGGCCCTCGACGTGGAGCGCGCGGGCCACCAGCTCCTTGCCGCTGCCGCTCTCGCCCCGGAGCAGCACCGGGGCCGCCGCGTGCGCCACCCGGTCGATGAGCTCGTACAGCCCGCGCATGGGCGCGCTCCTACCCACCAGCGCGCCCAGGCCGGAGCGCTCCTGCGACGCCTGCTTCAGCGCCCGGTGCTCCGCGCGCAGCCGGCGGTCCTCCAGCGCTCGGCCCAGGTACAGCCGCACCTCGTCCAGGCGGAAGGGCTTGGTGAAGTAGTGGTACGCGCCCCGGCGCATCGCCTCCACGGCGCTCTCCACGCCGCCGAAGGCCGTCATCAGCAGCACGGGCAGCTCCGCGTCCACCGCGCGGGCGGCGTCCAGCACGTCCAGGCCGTCCACCTTCTCCATGCGCAGGTCGGTCAGCACCGCGTCGTACACGCGCGAGCGGATGAGCGTCAGCGCTTCCTGCCCGCCCGTGGCCAGGTCCACCGTCCAGCCCGCGTCGGCCAGCGGCTCCTGGAGCATGCGCCCCATCTCCACGTGGTCGTCCACCACGAGGATGCGCGCGTCAGACGGCAAGTCGCTCGGCATTTCGTTCCTCTGGGACAGCGCGGGCCACCGGCCACAGCACGGTGACGCGAGTGCCCTGCCCCGGCGTGCTCTCCAGCTCCACCCGTCCGCCGTGGTTGCGCACGACGTGGGCCACCATCGTCAGCCCCAGCCCCGTGCCCTGGCCGCGCTTCTTCGTGGTGAAGAACGGGTCGAACACCTGGTTGAGGCGCTCCTTGGGAATCCCGCACCCGTCGTCACGCACGGTGAGCGCGACCAGGCCCCAGGTGCCTTCCTCCGGCCCCGCCAGCGCGGAAGCCGAAACCTCCACCTTGCCGCCCTCGTTGCACGCATCGCACGCATTGAGCGTGAGATTGAGCAGCACCTGCTGGAGCTGATCCGCGTCCGCCGCCAGCGCGGGCACGGACTCCGGCACGTCCACGCTCAAGCTCACCCGCCGCCGCTCCGCCTCCACCTGCAACAGCTCGTGCACGCTCCGGGCGAGCGGCCCCAGCGCCACCGGCCGCACCATCGCCGGCTGCAGGCGGGAGAAGTCCAGCAGCTGGCGCAGCGTGCGGCTCACCCGGTCGATCTGTTCGACGATGACGCCCAGCCCTGGCCCTTGCGGATGCGAGGGGCCCAGCTTGCTCTGCACGTACTCCGCCCGGCCGCGCACCACGCCCAGCGGCGTGCCGATCTCATGCGCGATGCCCGCGGCCAGCACACCCACCGTGGCCAGCTTCTCCGCGCGCAACAGCTGCGTCTCCAGCGCGCGCACGTCGCTCAGGTCCTCCACCACCAGGAGAGCGCGCGTCTCCTCCTTCGGGTCCTCCGCGGTCAGCGGCACCGCGTGCAGGTTGTATGTGCCCTCCTCACCGAAGAGCGCCAGCGGTTCGCCCAGGAGGCTCAGGGGCCGGTCCTCCTGCCGCGCGGACGCCACCAGCGCGGACAGCCGCTCCACCACCGGCGCCGGCGCCCCGGGGAACGCGGACGCCAGCGGCGCCCCCGTCACGTTGCCGGGCACGCGCGAGCGCAGCGCCTGGTTGACCGCGCTGATCCGCCCGTCCTCCGTCAGCGCGAGGACGCCCGTGGGCAGATGGTCCAAGATCTTCCGCGTCCGGTCATGGAGCGCGGCGAGCTGGGCCGCGTGCCGGCGGCTCTCTGTCAGCGCCACCGCGCGCCGCCGCGCCAGCACCACGTACACCGCGAAGGCCACCAGGAAGAACGCCACCAGCGCGCCCGCGCCCAACAGCCGCACCACCAGCGACTGCTCGTGCGAACGCAGCGCCGCGGTGGACACCAGCGTCGCCACCGCCCAGTGACTGCCGCCGCGCATGCGGATGGGCGTGTAGACGGCCACCACCTCCGAGCGCCCCAGCCCCAGCCGCTCCGCCTCCTGTTCGGACAGGGGCAGCATGCCGCGCGCACCAGCCTTCAGCCGGGACACGAGGAACGCGAAGCCCGGCACACCTGAGTCCTTCTGGCTCGCGCGGCCGAACCACTCCGCCAGGGCCGGGTCGCTCGCGGGCGTGGGCTGGCCGTGCGTGCCCACGAGCAACATCCGCGCATCCAGGTCCGACGTGACGATGCGCAGCGGCGCGAAGAACGACTCCGTGTCCACCAGCACCGCCACCGCGCCCTCGGGCTTGCCATCCGTCGCGGGCAGCCCCGTGGCCAGGATGCGCAGCCAGCCGCCGTTGGCCGCGTCCAGGATGGGCGACGTGGTGAGGTCGCCGGGCGGACGCTGCAACGCCCGGCGCGCCGTCTCGGCCATCTCCGCCACCAGTCCCTCGCGAGACACCTGCGCGTCCGGCTTGCGGTCCAAGAGCAGCAGCCGCTCCACACCGTCGCCGTCGTACGCCGCGATGGCCTTGTACTGGCCCACCGCCTCCAGCAACGCGCGCAGCTCCCGGCGGTGCTCCGCCAGGGTCCCCGGCTGGGACATCAGCTCGCCGGCGAAGCGCAGGTTCTTGCCCACCTCCTCCAGCGAGTCCGTGACGCCACCCACGGCCTCGTCCAGCTGCTTCTGCCGGTCCCCGGCGAACTGCTCCACCAGGGTCGTCCGGCTGCGCTTCACGAGCGTCCAGACCCCCACCCCCACGCTCGCCAGCGCGGCGCACAAGAGGAGGATGGGCAGGAGCGTGGACCGCATGAGCGGCCCGCAACCTAACCCGTTGGGTGCTCCCAAGTCCTTGTTTCCAAAAGCATTTGTCCCACCTGCCCTCCGGTACTTGCCCGTTGACGGACCGCGTCGCGGAGTGCTACCTACCGGTCGGTAGGTGAAGTGACCTACCGGTCGGTAGGTGGTCTCAGCCCGGCAGCAGGCAGGCCGGCAAGGGAAGGCACGCATGACACCCACAGGGCGCAAACCGGACGAGGGCGAGCGGTACAGGGCCATCCTGGAGACGGCGGCGCGGCTCATCTGCGAGCGCGGCTACGAGGGCACGTCGATGCAGGAGATCGCCGCCGCGTGCCGGATGACGAAGGCGGGGCTCTACCACCACATCCAGAACAAGGAGCAGCTGCTCTTCGCCATCATGAACTACGGCATGGACGTGTTCGAGGAGCAGGTCCTCGCGCCCGTCCAGGACGTGGCGGATCCGGTGGAGCGGCTGCGCCAGTGCATGCGGCAGAACATCCACCTGGTGACGAGCGGCCGCAGCAAGGAGGTCATCATCATCCTCCACGAGCACGCCACGCTCACCGGTGAAGCGCGCGAGTACATCGACCGGCGCAAGAAGCGCTACGTGCGCTTCCTGGAGGACGCGTTCGCGGAGGCCAACCGACTGGGCCGCCTGCGCGGCGTGGTGGACCCCACGGTGGCGGCGTTCTCGTTCCTGGGGATGATCCTCTGGGTCTACAAGTGGTTCAAACCGGACGGGCGTCTCACCGAGGAGCAGATCGCCGACGGCATGGTGGAGCTGCTCTTTCCCTCCGCCGCTTCGGCCGTGAGCGCCCCGGCCCCTTCGTCTGAAGACGCGCCCGCGCTGCGCATGGTGCCGCGCGCCGCTTCCGGTTCCAGCTCCGGTTCTGGAGGAGAGCCCCAGTGAACCGCGCCCGTTGGAGTTCCCTGTCGGAGGCGGTGGCCTCCATCCCGGACGGCGCGTCGCTCGCGGCCGGCGGGTTCATGCTGGGCCGCGCGCCCATGGCGCTGGTGCTGGAGCTGGTGGCGCAGGAGAAGCGCGGCCTGCAGCTCATCTCCCTGCCCAACCCGCTGCCGGCGGAGTTCCTGGTCGCGGGCGGGTGTCTCCAGCGCGTGGAGCTGCCCTTCGGCGCGCTGGTGCTGGAGAACCGCGTGCGTCCCCTGCCCTGCCTCAAGCGGGCCATCGAGGCGGGCGAGCTCGAGTGGCGCGAGCACGACGGCTACCGCGTGGTGCAGCGGCTGCGCGCGGCGTCCATGGGGCTGCCCTTCATCCCCGCGCCGGACGCGGACGTGTCGGAGCTGGCGGAGGTGGACGCGCCGCGCACGGTGGAGGATCCGTTCACGGGCCGCCGCGTGCCGGTGGAGCCCGCGTACTACCCGGACGTGGCGCTCATCCACGCCCGGGCGGCGGACGACAAGGGCAACCTGCTGATCGAAGACCCCACCACGGACCTGCTCGTCGCGGGCGCCGCGAAGCGGATCATCGCCACCGTGGAGGAGCGCGTGCCGAAGCTGTCGCGCGTCACCATCCCCGCCTTCCAGGTGGAGCGTGTGGTGCTCGCCCCCGGCGGTGCGCTGCCCACGGGCTGCCTGGGCCAGTACCCGCATGACGACGCGATGCTCGCGGCCTACCTGGCCGCGGCGGACGCGGGCGACGCGAAGGGCTTCCTCATGTCGCTGCGCGCGACGCGGAGCGCGGCATGACGACGACGACGGTGGACGCGACGCCCGCGGAGACGGTGGTGTCGCTGCTGGCGCGGGAGATTGAAGACGGCTCGGTGGTGGCCACGGGCGTGGCGTCGCCGCTGGTCATCCTGGCCATCGCGGTGGCCCGGGCCACGCATGCGCCGGGGCTGACGTACCTGGCGTGTGTCGGTTCGTTGGATCCGGCGCTGCCGGAGCTGTTCCCGTCGTCCGAGGACCTGCGGTACCTGGACGGCCGGTCCGCGGAGGTGAGCATCGCGGACCTGTTCGACCACGCCCGGCGCGGCCGGGTGGACACGGTCTTCTTTGGCGCGGCGGAGGTGGACCCGGCGGGCCGCACCAACATGACGGCGTCCGGCAGCCTGGACAAGCCGCGCACCAAGTTCCCCGGCGTGGCGGGCGCGGCCACGCTGCGTCAGTGGGTGAAGAACCCCGTGCTGCTGGTGCCCCGGCAGTCGCGCCGCAACCTCGTCCCGCAGGTCCAGGTGGCCACGACGCGCGACCCCAGCCGTCCGGTGCGGCTCATCTCCGACCTGGGCACGTATGAGCTGGGCGGGCCTCGTGGGGCGCGGCTGTTGGCGCGCCACCCGTGGGCCACGGTGGACGGCATCTCCGAGCGGACCGGCTTCGAGTTCGCGGTGCCGGACGCCCTGCCCGTCACCTCGCTGCCGGACGCGCGCACGGTGTCGGCCATCCGCGCGCTGGACCCCCGCAACCTGCGCGACGCGCTCGTCGGCGGCTGAAGCACTCCTTCCCCATCCTTCAAGCAGCACGGAAAAGAGGCACCGCATGGAAGCCGTCGTTCTTCGCCAGTTCGGGAGTGCAGAGAACCTGCGTCTGGAGACCGTGCCGGTGCCCCGGCCGGGCAAGGGCGAGGTGCTGCTGAAGGTCCACGCGTGCGGCGTCTGCTACCACGACGTCATCAACCGCCGCGGCAACCTGCCCCGCACGCACGTGCCCGCCATCCTGGGGCACGAGGCCGCGGGCGAGGTGGTGGAGGTGGGCCCGGACACAGTGGGCTGGAAGGTGGGCGACCGCGCGGCGACGCTGCAGCGCATGTCCTGCGGCGAGTGCGCGCTGTGCCTCTCCGGCCGCAACAGCCTGTGCAAGACGGACAACCGCTTCTTCGGCGAGGAGCTCCAGGGCGGCTACGCGCAGTTCATGGTGGCCCCGGTGCGAGGCCTGGGCCGCGTGCCGTCCGACCTGCCCTGGGCGGTGGCCGCCACGGTGTGCTGCACGCTGGGCACCGCCGTGCACACGCTGCGCACGCGGGCGAAGGTGAAGGCCGGTGAGACGGTGCTGATCACCGGCGCCAGCGGCGGCGTGGGCCTGGCTGCCGTGCAGTTGGCGAAGGTGGACGGGGCGCGCGTCATCGCCATCACGTCCGGCGAGGCGAAGGTCGCGGCCCTCAGGGAGGCTGGCGCGGACGAGGTGATTGTCTCGCGCGGCCTGGACTTCGGTTCGGAGGCGCGCAAGCGCACGCAGGGCCAGGGTGTGGACGTGGCGGTGGAGATTGTGGGCAGCGCCACCTTCGACCAGACGCTCAAGGCCATGGCGCCCGGCGGACGCGTGGTGGTGGTGGGCAACCTGGAGTCGGGGGTGGTGAACCTCAACCCGGGGCTGGTCATCGTGAAGGAGCTGGAGATTCTTGGCGCGTACGCGACGACGCGCGAGGAGCTGGACGAGTCGCTGCGGCTGACGGCCAGGGGCCTCATCCGCCCCTTCGTGTCGGAAGAGGTGCCGCTGGCGGATGCGAGCCGCGCGCACTTCCGCCTGGAGAACCGGGAAGTGGCGGGCCGGCTGGTGCTGGTGCCGCCGGCTGCGTGAGGCCCACTGGATTCGCGACCTTTTGACTTGAGGAGTTCCCCATGAAGAAGCGGGTTGGAATCGAAGCGCTGGCGGTGGCGGTCCCCCGGCGGTACGTGGACATCGAGGACCTGGCGCGGGCGCGCGGCGTGGACCCGGCGAAGTTCACCGCGGGCCTGGGCGCGAAGGAGATGGCGGTCAACGACCCGGGCGAGGACTCCGTGTCGCTGGCGGCCACGGCGGCCGCGCGCCTCATCCAGCAGCAGGGCGTGGACACCTCCAAGCTGGGCATGCTGGTGGTGGGTACGGAGACGGGCGTGGACCACTCCAAGCCCATCGCGTCGCACGTGCACGGCCTCTTGAAGCTGCCTCGCGGCATGCGCACGTTCGACTCGCAGCACGCGTGCTACGGCGGCACGGCGGGCCTGATGGCGGCGGTGGAGTGGATTGCGTCCGGCGCCGCGGCGGGCCGCTCCGCGCTGGTGGTGTGCACGGACATCGCGCGCTACGGACTGAAGACGGCGGGCGAGCCCACGCAGGGCGGCGGCGCGGTGGCGCTGCTGGTGTCGGAGACGCCGGACCTGCTGGCGGTGGACGTGGGGCTCAACGGCGTGAGCACCGCGGACGTGTACGACTTCTGGCGCCCGGTGGGCCGGCGCGAGGCGCTGGTGGACGGGCACTACTCCATCACCTGCTACCTGGACGCCATGGCGGGCGCGTACCGGGGCTGGCGCGAGCGCGCCATGGAGCAGGGGCTGGTGCGGTGGGATTCGAAGCTGCCCAGCGAGCAACTGGCGCGCATCCTCTACCACGTGCCCTTCTGCAAGATGGCGCGCAAGGCGCACGCGCAGGTGCGGCTGTGCGACCTGGAGGATTCCGGCAACGGGCCGGCCACGCCCGAGGCGCGCGACGAGGCGGCGAAGTCGCAGGCCAGCTACGACGCGCAGGTGGCGAAGTCGCTGGGGCTGAACGCGCGGGTGGGCAACGTCTACACGGCGTCGCTGTACCTGGCGCTCGCGGGCCAGCTGCACGCGGAGGGCGCGGCGCTGGCGGGCCAGCGGATTGGCCTCTTGTCCTACGGCAGCGGTTCCTGCGCGGAGTTCTACACCGGTGTCGTGGGTGAGAAGGCCGCGGAGCGCATGGCCCGCGCGGACCTGGACACGGTGCTGGCGAAGCGCGAGCGCGTGTCGGTGGAGGAGTACGAGCGGCTGATGAACCTGCCCTACGACGCGCCGGAGGCCATTGCCCCGGAGCCGGGCACGTTCCGGCTGGCGGAGATCCACGAGTTCCGCCGCAAGTACGCGGGCGCGTAGGCCTCAGCGGTTCAGGTGAAGTCCCCTCGGGCGATGCGCGCTTCCTGGCGTGCATCGCCCGTCTGCTTTTCACGGGCATGGTCCCGAACCGGTTTGATGGGGTTTGGGCAGCGCAGGGGCCGGACTGCCGACACGGGGGTTGTCATTGAACGCGGAGCGTTTGCGGCGGCTGTTCGCCAGGGCCTTGAAGGCAACGTTGGCCACGCCGCTTGTGATTGCCGGATGCCACGGCGAACGGCCCGTGAAGCCGGACGTGCCCGCTGGACTCCTGGCGACGAACTACCGCCGGATCCGGTGCGTGGACGCTCCTCCGAGGGAGGAATCCTCTTTCTCCAACGCGGTCCCCGGAATCGACAGGGCGTGGATGGTGCCCGAGGCGGTACTCGTACACCTGGGAGCTCGTCGCCGACACGTCACAGCCTCGGCTGCCCAATGGAGGGCAGCCAGTCCGCGTCGAGCGGAAGCGAATCCCCGGCTTCCAGCCCGTCTTCACCGCGGGAAATGATTGCGAGACGGCCGTCATCCGCGAGGCCATGGTGCGCATCGCGGAGGACGAGACGCGCCACGCGGGCCTGTCCTGGGACATCGACGCGTGGGCCGCGCCCAGGCTGTCCGAGGAAGAACGCTCCGCCCTTCGGGGGGCCCGGCGTCAGGCGTTGGCCGTGCTGCGCGCGGAGATGGCCGTGCCGCTGGACGCGCGTCTCTCCGCGGAGGCCGGACTGCCTTCACCGGCGGTGGCACTGGCGCTGTTGGACTCGCTGGAGCAGGAACTCTGGGCCTGAGGCGCTACAGCACTTCCGCGCGCAGGTCGGGGAACACCTTCCCCACCTTGCCGAGCAGGTAGTCCCCATACGTGCCCTGGAAGGTGTGCACGCTCTGGCGGTCCCACCGCTCCGCATGGTCGTCCGCGCCCGCGTCCTTCAGTGCGGGCGAGTCGATGGCGCGCACCTGCGCCGTCCAGTCCGGATCAAAGAAGAACGGCAGCGACAGCCGGTCGCGGCCCGCGCGGTTGAGGACCCGGTGCGGCGTGGAGCGGTACACGCCGCGCGTCATCCGGTCGAGCATGTCGCCGATGTTGCACACGAACGCATCCTCCACCGGAGGAGCGTCCACCCAGCGAGTCTGCCCCTCCTGGCGAGTCTTCACCTGGAGCCCGCCCGCGTCGTCCTGCTTGAGGATGGTGAGCACGCCATAGTCGGTGTGCTCGCCGACGCCCCACACCGGCAGGCCTTCCACGTCCATCTCCGGGCCCGGCGGGTAGTTGAAGATGCGGAACAGCACCGTCGGATCCGCCATGTACCGGGTGGCGAAGAAGTCCGCTTCCAGGTCCAGGCTGAGCGCGATGCCGGACATCAGCGCGTGTCCCAGCGACGTCAGCGCCGCCATGTACGCCAGCACCGCGCCCCCCAGCCCCTCCGGCTCAAGGGGGAACAGGTTCGGTCCATGCAGCGGAGTGCCGGCGCGCACACGAGGGTCGTCTAGCGACAGCTCCGTGCCGAAGTACAACCCCTCCTTGCGGTCCGGCCGGCCCGAAGTGAGCTCCCCGCCCACGGGGAAGAAGCCACGCCACGCCCTCCCCCCGAGCGCCATGCGCACCCGCTGCTTCTCCGCCTCCGGCCGCGCGAAGAAGTCCCGAGCCAGCGCCTCCAACCGGGTCTGAATGCCCACGTCCACGCCATGGCCCACGACGTAGAAGAAGCCGGTGTTCCTACAGGCCGCGCCCATGCGAGCGGCGACCTCCCTTCGGGCCAGGGGGCTCGACGTGGGGTCCACGAGGGCTCGGACGTCGATGAGGGGCACGGTATCCATGGCGCGAACTCTAGCCAGAAGTGCGTTGCCCCATCCTGCGCGGAAGCATGGCTCCGGCGACTGCGTCCAAGGTCAATCGGAGCAGGCGCTCCCACCACTGCCCCAGGCAGCCCAGGGTCCCGTGAAACAGTCCACCCGCCTTGCACTTCGCGCCGAGAGAGCCGGAGGGAGGAACCGCAGGCGGGAGACACCCCTCACCGGACGAGGCGCTCCCATTCGCCCGACCGTCAGACAGGTTGAGCGAAGCATCATCCGCCATGCCCCTCCCGGAGCCCCCGCCATCATGTCCACACGACGCGTCCCCCAGGACGGTTGAAGGCAGCGGCGTCCCGCTGTCGGACCCAATGGGGCAGACCTGGTCATGGGGACGGAGTGCAACGCCGAGCGCCTCGGTGTCCTCAACGGCTGGCGCAAGGACGCCGAGGCTCCGTTCGTCCACGCAAGTCCCTGTCTCCAGCGCATCATCCAGGAGGGAGGCCGGCACGGGCGCGCCGAGAAGGTCCTCATGGGCGGATGGAGCCTCGGGGGAAGCCTGCGCCTGGGGAGCGGGGGCTGCGGGGGCTGCGGGGGCTGCGGGGGCTGCGGGGGCTGCGGGGGCTGCGGGGGCTGCGGGGGCTGCGGGGGCTGCGGGGGCGAAAGCATCTAGCACGCGCTCGTCGCAAGCCTTCAGCAGTGCCGGCAGCTCGTTCTGAAGTGCCTGCACGTCGCGCTCGTGCAGGATCGCCGTCACGCGGAGGACCCACTCGCGCAGCGCCTCACCACCCATGAGCGGCAGCAGTTGGGCTGCGCCTCCCAGGAATGCCCGCTGCAGGGACTGAACGAGGAGCACGTGCCCGGGACGCGCCGCCACCCGCGCTGCCTGCCGCAGCAACTCGAATTCCACCTGGGCGCAGGTTGCCCCCGACTCCCAGCGTGCCGCGTCCTGGAGCTGGAAGCACGTGCTCCCCAGCCGGTCCAGGTCGAGGTCCGAGGCCCTCGCGCAGCAGTCGGCCAGCAGTTCCACCAGCACCTGCCGCTTGAGGCTGAAGTAGCCCTCCAGAAGCCACCGGGCATCCGGGTTGCTCGCGTCATGCAGCGCCAGGCCCAGGTTCTCCAGCGTCAGCGACTCATCCAGCGCCACCGCGCGAGTCCTTCGTCCGGGGTGCTGAACCACCAGCCCCCGCGCCGCCAGCCGCCGCAGCGCCTCGCGGAGGGTGCCCCGGCACACGTCATAGCGGCGCGCCAGCTTCGCTTCGGAGCCGAAGTGCCCGCTCGGGTGCAGCCGCCCCAGCGCGATATCGCGCTCGATTTGCGCCTCCACATAAGCCACGAGTCCGCCCCGTCCCATCCCCATCCCCCCTCCTCGTCCCAGCATCGCCATCCAACCACAGGGGTCTGACATGGACGTGCGGGCCCACCATCCGCGTCGATTGCCGGGCCAGCGCGCCCCCGGGCAGCATGGGGCGAAAACCTGTCCGACTGTCGGACAGGTTTTGAGGCAGCCGGTCCCGGGCGGGCGCCCCTATTCGCGCCCCACCTTGGTATCCGCGCACGCATGACGTTGTGCCCCTGTCGGTCCGGCGGCCTCGGTCCTCATGCGGCGGAAACCTGTCCGACTGTCGGACAGGTTCTGCGGCAACCGGCCCTGGACGGGCGCCCCTGTCCGCGCCCCACCTTGGTATCCGCGCACGCACGGCGTCACGCCCCTGCCGGACCGGCGCGGCCTCGGGTGCCAGGCGGCGGAAACCTGTCCGACTGTCGGACAGGTTCTGCGGCAACCGGCCCTGGACGGGCGCCCCTGTCCGCGCCCCACCTTGGTATCCGCGCACGCACGGCGTCACGCCCCTGCCGGACCGGCGCGGCCTCGGGTGCCAGGCGGCGAAAACCTGTCCGACTGTCAGACAGGTTTTGAGGCAACCGGGCCCGGGCGGGCGCCCTGCTCTCACCTTGGTATCCGAAAACGCGCGGCGTCTCGGCCCAGTGCGGCGCTCCGCAAGGCGCGTGGCCCCGGCTTCATGCGGAACGCATCTGTCCAACTGCCGGACAAGTTCGGGGGATGCGCGCCCGGCGAGTGCCTCTGGCCCTGGCCCCGCCTGGGTGTTCGATCGAGAAGTCCGTCGTGGCCCGCCGCTTCGCTCCGAAACGTCGCTCGTTGCGGCGGACCACTTCGGGTCGCTCGCTGCATGGGGCGGCGCTCTACTGGCGCACCCATCAATGCTCCGGTGTCGGGAAGGCGGCAGGGCCAGTCACTTACGGCTGCCCGCATGGAGGCCACTTCCCGCTACCCTCCTGGCCCATGACCTCCACTCGCGTCCCTGGCTCCCCGTTGCGGGTGGGCCTCCTTGGCTATGGTTTGTCCGGCTCGCGCTTCCATGGGCCCCTCATCGCCGCGGAACCCGCTTTCACCCTGGCTGCCGTGGCGTCGAGCCGCACGGATGCCGTGGCCCGCGACTGGCCAGGTGTTCGCACCAGCACCGTGGAGTCGCTGCTGGCGGATCCGGACCTGGACGTGCTCGTCGTGTGCACGCCCAATGACTCGCATGCTTCGCTCGCGGGACAGGCGCTTCGCTCGGGCAAGCATGTGGTGGTGGAGAAGCCCTTCGCGCTGGACGCGGACGAGGCGATGCGGCTGGACGCGCTCGCGAAGGAGCGCGGGCTCTGCCTCACCGTGTTCCACAACCGGCGCTGGGACGGTGACTTCCTCACCGTGCGCCAGCTGCTGGAGCAGCGACGGCTGGGGACACTCTATAGCCTGGAGAGCCACTTCGACCGCTTCCGGCCCCAGGTGAAGGATCGCTGGAAGGAGCAGGACGTACCCGGCGGCGGGACGCTTTGGGACCTGGGCTCACACCTCGTTGACCAGGCCGTGCAGCTCTTCGGCCTGCCCGAGTCGGTGGCCGCGGACCTGGGCCGGCAACGCCCGGGCGCACAGGGCACGGACTGGTTCCACCTGGTGCTGCGCTATGGCTCGCTGCGCGTGGTGCTGCACTCCGGATCCGTGGTGCACGCTCCGTGGCCCCGCTTCGTGTTGCAGGGCGACCGGGATGCGTACGTGAAGCATGCGCTGGATCCGCAGGAGGGACAGCTCGAAGCGGGCCTGCGTCCCGGCCATCCGGACTTCGGCCATGAACCCGCGGAGCGACACGGCCGGTTGCTGGCCTCGGGGGAAACCATCGCCACGCTCCCCGGAGAGTACGGCCAGTTCTACCGGCAGCTCGGCGCCGCCATCCTCCACGGCGCGCCCGTGCCCGTGACGGCACTGAGCGCGAGCGAGACGGTTCGCGTCATCCAGGCCGCGATCCAGAGCGACCTGGAAGGCCGCCGCATTCCGCTGTTGCCTCGTGACTGAAGCGTCAGAGCGTCTTCTCCAACACCAGGAACGTGGGTGACGCGTAGCCCGCGTGCGTTCCATGGGAATGGAAGACGTAGCCCTGGCGCGCGTACCACGCATGGTGCGACGTGAGCGCGAGCCGCACCGACAGCCGCACGCGCGTCTGGCCCAGCTCGCGCGCTCGGGACTCCGCTGCCTCCATGAGGCGCAGCGACACGCCCTGGCCCCGGTGCGAGGGCAGCACCGCGAGCCGGTCCAGATACAGGTGGTCTCCCTTCGGGTGGAAGAAGACGCAGCCGAAGAGGATGCCGTCCGCCTCCGCGACGAAGGCGCCTCCGTCCGACAGCTCGCGCCGCACCACGGCCTCCGTCTTGTCGTGCGCGCTGGAGGGCGGATCCAGGCGGCCGCGGTATTCCTCGAAGGCGTCGCGCAGCACCTGGGTGATCCGCTCGGCGTCGGTGGGCACGGCTTCGCGGATCCGGAAGGACTCAGGCATTCCCGAAGTCTAGTGGAAACGTCAGGCGCGGGCGTTTCACCATCACGGTGAAACACCGCTGAAACATGTCACCAGAGACCAGGCGTGGCGCGGAATTCCCGCCAGGTCCCCACCGCCCGCATGGCCGCGCTCCCGAGCGGGCTGACAGCCAGGCCCTCTCAAGCAAATCGCTGCGGCCGTGTCGGAGTGCCTGTCTACTATCCCGCGCTCTCGCGAGTCCGGGAACCCGTCACATCTCATCCCCGAGCGTTCGCAAGCCCCCCTCCCAAGGAGTCTCTGGCCCATGGCTTCCACCCCTGAGCAGAAGCGCGCGCGGCTGGCGGAATTGCTGCGCGAGAAGCGCCGCCCCACGTCGCGGGTTCCGGCGTCGTTCGGTCAGGAGCGCATGTGGTTCCAGGAGCGGTTGGCGCCCGGGCAGGCCGGATTAAACCTGCTCTTTTCGGTGCGACTGGAGGGGCTGCTCGATGTGCCCTCGCTGGCGGGGAGCCTGAACGAGGTGGTGCGTCGCCACGCGGTGCTGCGCACCACCTTCGTGGAGCAGGACGGGCGGCCTTGGCAGCGCATCGCACCCGAGCTGGACGTGCCCCTGCCCGTGGTGCCGGTGGTGGATGCCGCGGAGGCCTGGCGCAGGCTGCACGAGGAGGCTCGCGCGCCTTTCGACCTGGAACAGGGGCCACTGCTGCGCGCCGTGCTCTTCGCCGTCTCCCCCACCGAGCACCTGTTGCTGCTCGCGCTGCACCACACCGTGTCCGACGGCTGGTCCATGGGCCTGCTGGTGCACGAACTGGGCATCCTCTACGAGGCCCTGGCTTCGGGCGGGACGCCAGTGCTGCCCGCGCTGGCGTTGCAGTACGCGGACTTCTCCGTGTGGCAGCGGGAGGCGCTGAAGGGAGAGTCGCTGGAGGCGTCGCTCGACGTGTGGCGCTCGCGGCTGGATGCGCGGGCGGTCCTGTCGCTGCCCACGGATCGGCCCCGCACCGGACCTACGGACAGCCGGGGCGCGACCGTGACCGCGATGCTTCCCGTCGCGCTGGTGCAGCGGCTCACGGCCCTGGCGGCGCAGGAGGGCACCACCCTTTTCACGGTGTTGCTCGCGGGTTTCAACGTGTTGCTCCTGCGTTACTCCGGACAGGACGATCTCACGGTCGGAACGCCAGTCGCCGGACGCTCGCGCGCGGAGCTGGAGCCGCTGGTCGGGTTGTTCGTCAACACGCTCGCGCTGCGCACGTCGCTCGCGGGGGATCCGTCGTTCCGCGCGCTCATGGGCCGCGTGCAGGCGACGTCGGTGGAGTCCTTCGCGCACCAGGACGTGCCCTTCGAGAAACTGGTGGAGGTGCTCCAGCCTCCGCGCCACCTGGACGTGCCGCCGTTCTTCCAGGTGATGTTCGTCCTGCAGAACACGCCCCTTCCGGCCATACGCCTGCCCGGGCTGTCGCTGGACGCGCAGCTGGTGGACAGTGGCTTCGCGCAGTTCGACCTCACCCTCTTCGCCTTCGAACAGGCGGACGGCCTGCGCCTCACCGCCGAGTACCGCACCGCCCTCTTCGATGAGGCCACGATGGTGCGGCTGATGGGGCACCTGCGCGTCCTGATGGAGGACGCCGTCTCCCGGCCGGATGCGCGCCTGTCAGAGCTGTCCCTCCTGGACGCAACCGAACGGCAGCGCGTGCTTTATGCGTGGAATGGGCCCCGGGAGGCATTTCCTCGCGGGGTGCTGCTGCATCAACTGGTGGAAGCGCAGGTGGCTCGCACGCCGGACGCGGTGGCCGTCACGTTTGGCGAGACGGCGCTTACCTATGCGCAGCTGGATGCCCGGGCCAACCAGCTCGCGTGGCACCTGCGGTCCATGGGCGTGGGGCCGGAGGTTCGCGTCGGGTTGATGCTGGAGCGGTCGCTGGAGCTGGTGGTGGCGCTGCTCGCGACGTTGAAGGCGGGAGGGGCGTACGTTCCGCTGGATCCGTCCCTGCCCGCGCAGCGGCTCGTGTGGATGTTCGAGGACGCGCGGCCCGCCGTGGTGCTCATCCAGGAGCGGCTGGTGGCGCGGCTGCCCGCCGGGGACACCGTGCCGGTGCTCCGCCTGGACTCCCAGTGGGCGGAGGTGGCTCGGCAGCCGACCGACGCGCCGCCTCCTGTGGCCTCCGAGGACGCGCTGGCGTACGTCATCTTCACGTCCGGCAGCACGGGTCGGCCCAAGGGCGCGATGAACGCGCACGCGGGCATCGTCAACCGGATCCTGTGGATGCAGGGGTCGCTGCCGCTGTCACCGGGCGATGCGGTGTTGCAGAAGACGCCGTTCAGCTTCGACGTGTCCGTGTGGGAGTTCTTCCTGCCGCTGATGGCGGGCTCGCGGCTGGTGGTGGCTCGACCCGGAGGACACCAGGAGCCGGACTATCTGGCGGACCTCATCGCGCGGGAGCGCATCACCGTCACGCACTTCGTGCCATCCATGCTCCAGGCGTTCCTGGAAGCACCCGGCCTGGAGCAGTGCGCGTCGCTGCGCCAGGTGGTGTGCAGCGGTGAGGCGCTGCCTCTGGAGCTGGCCGAACGGTGCCTGGCGCGGCTGCCCCAGATCCGGCTGCACAACCTCTATGGCCCCACCGAGGCCGCGGTGGAGGTCACCGCGTACGAGTGCGTCCGCGGCGCGATGGGGCGCTCCGTGCCCATCGGGTATCCGGTGGCGAATACGGCGATCCGGCTGCTGGACGCGTCGCTGCGACCGGTGCCCCAGGGCGTTCCCGGGGAGCTGTTCATCGGCGGCGTTCAGGTGGGCCGCGGGTATCTGGGTCGCCGGGACCTGACCGCGGAGCGCTTCATCCCGGACGCGTTCAGTGACATGCCCGGAGCCCGGCTGTACCGCACGGGGGACCTCGCCCGGTGGCTGCCCGATGGCGCCATCGAGTACCTGGGCCGAACCGACTTCCAGGTGAAGGTGCGCGGGCTGCGCATCGAACTGGGAGAGATTGAGGCCGCGCTGGAGCAGCACCCGGCCGTGCGGCAGGCCGTCGTCGTGGCGCTCGCGGGCGTCACGGCGAGCGACACGCGGCTGGTGGCATATCTCGTCGGCGGGACGGACGTACCGGGAGCAGAGGCCCTTCGGACGTTCCTCTCCGAGAAGATCCCCGAGTACATGGTGCCCGGTGCCTTCGTCTCGCTGGAGGCCCTGCCCCTGACGTCCAGTGGCAAGGTCGACCGCAGGGCGCTGCCCGTGCCCGACGCCGCACCGGGGGCGGCTCCGGAGTACGTCGCGCCGCGCACGCCCATGGAGGAGCGGCTGGCTTCTCTCTGGGCGGAGCTGCTGCGCGTGGAGCGCGTGGGCGCGCACGATGACTTCTTCGCGCTGGGGGGACATTCGCTGCTCGCCACTCAGCTGCTTTCGCGCATCCGCGCGGCATTGCAGATGGAGCTGCCGCTGCGGGCGATCTTCAAGGCGTCCACACTCGCGGCCCTGGCTTCGGCGCTGGAGGGGATGCGGGGCCGGAGTGAGGGTCCTCATGCGCCGCCGTTGCGGCCCGTGAACCGGGAGGGCGAGCTCGCGCTGTCCTTCGCGCAGCAGCGCCTGTGGTTCCTGGAGCAGCTCCAGCCCGGGGGCGTTGCGTACAACCTGCCAGGGACCGTCCTGATCGAAGGCGCGCTCCATGTTCCCGCGCTGCGGCAGGCCCTGGACGCGCTGGTCGAACGGCATGAAGTGCTGCGCACCACGTTCGCCTCCGGATCCCATGGGCCGGTTCAGCGCATCGCGCCCCTGGCGCCGTGCCCGTTCGAGTTCGTGGACCTGGACGAAGCGGCACCGAGCACGCGTGATGCCGGCGACGAGTCCCTTCGCTCGGACTCCCGTGCGTCAACCGTGCGCGATGCCGCGGACCGGGACGGCATCGGATTCATGGACCCGGATACCGGGGCCGTCAACGAGCGCGGTGCTCGGCTGCGGGACTTCGTCGCCGCGCAGGCGCAGCGGCCCTTCGACCTGATGCGGGGCCCGATCTTCCGCGCGGTGCTCGTGCGGCTGGAGGAGACGCGGCATGTGCTGCTCGCCCTCACGCATCACATCGCTTCGGACGGCTGGTCCACGGGGGTGCTCGTGCGCGAGCTGGTCGCCCTCTATCAGGCCTTCGCTTCCGGCCAGCGTCCTTCGCTTCCGCCACTTCCCGTCCAGTACGCCGACTTCGCCGCGTGGCAACGCTCCTGGCTTCAGGGAGAGGTGCTCACCTCGCAGCTCGCGTGGTGGCGGGAGCAGCTCGCGGGTGCGCCTCCGCTCCTGATGCTTCCCACGGACCGGCCTCGCCCGGCGGTGCAGACGTTCTCGGGGGACTCGCTCGCGGTGCGGCTGTCCCGGAAGCTGACGGACGGCGTGCATGCCGTGGCGAGGCAGACGGGGGCCACCCCCTTCATGGTGCTGCTCGCCGCGTACCAGCTGTTGCTGTCACGGTATGCCGGACAGGACGACGTCAGCGTGGGCGCTCCGGTCGCGGGCCGCACCCGTTCGGAGACGGAAGGGTTGATTGGCTTCTTCGTCAACACGCTGGTGATGCGTGCGCGCATCGACCCTCGCGCTTCGTTCCGGACGCTGCTCGCCCAGGTGCGCACCACGACGCTTGGCGCCTTTGAACACCAGGACGTCCCCTTCGAGAAGCTGGTGGAGGAACTCCAGCCCGCACGCGACCCGAGCCACACGCCGTTCTTCCAGGTCACCCTCACCCTCCAGAACGCGCCCACCGCGGAGTGGCGGCTGCCGGACCTCACGCTGCGAGAGCTGCCTCCTCCCTTCACGCCGTCGAAGTACGACTTCAGTCTCATCCTGGAGGAGTCGCCGGACGGCTTCACCGGCAGCCTCCACTACAACACCGACCTCTTCGACCCGGCCTTCCTCCAGGGTTTGATGCAGGGCTACGCCACGCTGCTGGAAGCGCTTCCTGGACAGCTGGAGCACCCGGTGGAGCAGCTGCCGCTGATGCCCACCGAAGCACGGCGGCAGGTGCTGGAAGACTTGACTGGCGTCTCCTCGATGCGGGACTTCTCCGCGCGGTCCATCCCGGCCCGCTTCGCGGAACAGGTCGCCCGGGCGCCGGACGCGGTGGCGCTCGTATCCGAGTCCGGGAGCCTGACGTATGCACGGCTCGATGCGCGGGCGAACCAGCTCGCCCACCACCTTCGCGCCTCTGGCATCTCCGAGGGCAGCCGCGTGGCCGTGCTGTTGCCGCGCTCGCCGGATCTCATCGTCTCGGTGCTGGCGGTGCTCAAGACCGGAGCGGCCTATGTCCCCATCGACCTGAATGCTCCGCCCGAGCGCTGGTCCCTCCTGCTGGAGCAGTCCGGGGCGGGCATGGTCATCACGCTGGAGGCGCTCGCCGATGAGCTGCCGTCGCTGATGACGCCGCTGGTGCTGCTGGATGCGGATGCGGCCCGGCTGGCTTCGCGTCCGGAGACAGCGCCAGCGGAGCCGCGCGCGACAGGGGACCGGCTGGCCTATGTCCTCTTCACCTCGGGCTCCACAGGGACGCCCAAGGGCGTCTGCGTTCCGCACCGCGCCGTACTGCGGCTGGTGGTGGACACCGACTTCATGCGCTTCGGCCCGGAGGAGGTCTTCCTCCAGCTCGCGCCGGCCGCGTTCGATGCTTCGACACTCGAAATCTGGGGCGCGTTGCTGCATGGGGCCCGGCTCGTGCTCGCGCCTCCGGGGGAGCTGTCCCTCGCGCGCATCGCGGAGGTGCTGACAGGGCACCGTGTCACCACGCTGTGGCTCACGGCCGCCCTCTTCGAACAGATGGCCGTGCACCATCAAGAGGCCCTCGCTTCCGTGTCACAGGTGCTGGCGGGAGGCGACGTGCTCCCGGCGTCCCGCGTGCGGGAACACCTGACGAGGATGCGTCCGGGCACGGTGTTGATCAACGGCTACGGCCCCACCGAGAACACCACCTTCTCCGCCACGCACCGGATGCATGCGGGCGACGCAGTGGAGACCGCCGTTCCCATCGGGCGTCCACTGCCCCACTCCACCGCCTACGTGCTGGATCCGGCGATGCGGCCAGTGCCTCCTGGCATGCCGGGAGAGCTGTACGTCGGCGGCGAGGGACTGGCGTGGGGCTACCTCCACCAGCCCGCGCTCACCGCCGAACGCTTCGTGCCCCACCCGTTCAGCACGACACCGGGGACACGGCTCTACCGCACCGGCGACAGGGCGCGCTGGCGCGCGGGCGGCACGTTGGACTTCCTGGGGCGCACCGACTTCCAGGTGAAGCTGCGCGGCTTCCGCATCGAACCGGGCGAGGTCGAAGCGGCCCTACGCGGACTGCCGGGCGTGCACGAAGCCGTGGCCGTGGTGCGCGAGGACGTGCCCGGAGACAAGCGACTGGTGGCCTACGTCGTTGGTGAATCCCTGGACGGCAGGGCCCTGCGCTCGGAGCTCCAGCAGCGGCTCCCCGACTACCTGATCCCCAGCGCCTTCGTGGTGCTGGACACCCTGCCCCTCAACACCAACGGCAAGCTGGACCGCTCCGCGCTTCCCGCTCCCGAGGCCCCCGTGGCTTCGGCGGATACGTACGTCGCGCCTCGAGACGCGGTGGAGGAACAGCTCGCCGCCCTCTTCACGGAGGTGCTGCACGTTCCTCGCGTGGGCATCCACGATGACTTCTTCGACCTGGGGGGCCACTCCCTGCTGGCCACGCAGGTGGTGTCGCGCGTGCGCTCGACGCTGGGTGTGGAGCTGCCCCTGGGCGACCTCTTCGCCGCGCCCACGGTGGAGACGCTCGCGACCCGGGTGGTGGCACTGCGCTCGCGGGAGGACTCCCGGCCGGGGACGCCGCCGCTCGTGACCGTGCCGCGCTCTGGTCCCGTGCCGCTGTCGTACGCGCAGCAGCGGCTCTGGTTCCTGGATCAACTCCAGCCGGGCAGCGCCTTCTACAACGTGCCCGGCATCCTGGTGCTCGATGGCGCGCTGGATGCCTCGGCGCTGGAGCAGTCCCTCCAGGCCCTGGTGCGCCGGCATGAAGTCCTGCGCACCACGTTCGTGTCCGACGGGGACTCGCCGGTCCAGCGCCTCCATCCCGAAGCGACACTCACGCTGTCCGTCGTCTCGCTGGAGTCCGCCCCCGAGGACCGCCGTGAAGCCGAGGCGCACCGTCACGCCGCCTCCGAGGCCGCGCGGCCCTTCAACCTGGGCACCGGGCCCCTGGTGCGCGCCGTGTTGCTGCGGCTGGATTCACGGCGTCACTGGTTGTTGCTCACGCTGCACCACATCGTCTCCGACGGCTGGTCCATTGGCGTCTTCGCTCGCGAACTGGGCGCGCTGTACCGGGCCTTCGCTTCCGGTCAGTCCCCGGCGCTGCCTCCCCTGCCCCTCCAGTACGCGGACTTTGCTCTCTGGCAGCGCTCGTGGCTCCAGGGAGACGTGCTCCAGGCGGAGCTGGAGTGGTGGCGCGGGCAGCTCGCCGGCGCGCCCACCGCGCTGGAGCTGCCCACCGACCGGCCTCGACCCGTCTCGCAGTCGTTCCGGGGCGCGTCGCTTCCCGTGACGCTGTCCACGGACGTGTCCGGCGCGGTGAAGGCGCTGGCGGCCCGGGAAGGTGCCACGCCGTTCATGGTGCTGCTCGCGGGCCTCCAGTTGCTGCTGTCGCGCTACACGGGCCAGGACGACGTGCTCGTGGGCTCCGCCATCGCCAACCGCAACCGCGCGGAGACGGAGGGCCTCATCGGCTTCTTCGTGAACACGCTGGTGCTGCGTGCTCGCATCGACCCGCGCGCTTCGTTCCGGACGCTGCTGGCCCAGGTGAAGGCGACGACGCTCGCGGCGTACTCGCACCAGGACCTGCCCTTCGAGAAGCTGGTGGAGGGCATGCAGGGAGCTCGGGACCTGAGCCGATCTCCTCTGTTCCAGGTGGCGTTCACGTTCCAGAACGCTCCCGTGAATGCGTTGGATCTTCCCGGCCTCCGCCTGGAGCTGCGCGGCGGGGAGAGCACCACCGCGAAGTTCGACCTGGACTTCAGCCTCCAGGAACGGGACGGCGCGTTCAGCGGCGACCTGAACTTCAGCACCGACCTCTTCGACCCCGCCACCGTCACCCGGATGATGGCGCACTTCCAGGCGCTGCTCGGCGCGCTCACGTCCCGCCCCGAGGCTCGCGTGCGGGAGCATTCGCTGCTCGACGGCGCGGAACGTCAGCGCGTGCTCGTGGACTGGAACGCCACGCAGCGTCCGCTCGCGCCCCACTCCGTGCCAGAGCTGTTCGCGGCCCAGGTGCTCCGCGCTCCGGAGGCCGTCGCGGTCCAGCACGAAGGACAGGTGCTCACCTACGCGGCGCTGGCGGAACGGGCACGTCGGCTGGCCCTGCGCCTGCGCACCTTTGGCCTCCCTCCGGAGGCGCGGGTCGCGCTGTGCGTGGAGCGGGGGCTGGAGCTGGTGGTGGGGATGCTCGGCATCCTGGAGGCGGGCGGCTGCTACGTGCCCATGGACCCCGCCTATCCGCGCTCCCGCCTCGCGTTCATGTTCGAGGACGCGGGCATCTCCGCGGTGGTGGGCCAGCGTGACCTGCTGGGCTCCCTTCCGGAACACTCCCTGCCCACGGTGTGCCTGGATCCGGACGTGGAGGAAGCCGGCCAGGAACCGGCGCCTGCATCCGCGAACATCACCGTGCGGCCGGAGCAACTTGCCTACGTGCTCTACACGTCGGGCTCCACGGGCACGCCCAAGGGCGTGGGCATCACGCACCAGTCCATCGCGCACCTGGTGCGGGACACGAACTACGTCGAGCTCGGGCCGGATGACTGCGTGGTGCAGGCGGGCACGCCTTCGTTCGACCTGGCCACCTTCGAGGTCTGGGGCGCGCTGCTCAACGGCGCGCGGCTCGTCATCCTGCCGCGTGAAGTGACGCTGGCTCCAGCGGAGCTGGCTCGCACGCTGCGCGAGGTGGGCGCCACCACGGCCCTGTTCGCCACGGCCCTGTTCCACACCGTGGCGCGCGAAGTCCCCGATGCCTTCGCCACGATGCGCACGGTCCTCTACGCCGGTGAGGCCGCGAACGCGGATGCGGCTCGCGCGGTGCTGCGCGCGGGGCCTCCGGGCCGGCTGGTGAACCTGTACGGCCCCACGGAGACGACCGTGGGCGTCACCACGCACGACATCGTGGACCTGCCGGAGCACGCGACGTCGGTGCCCATCGGCCGGCCGATGACTCGGGTCCAGACGTACGTGCTGGATGCGCACGGGCAGCCCGTGCCCGTGGGTGTTCCGGGCGAGCTGTACCTGGGCGGTGACGGTCTGGCCCGCGGCTACCTGGGACGCCCCTCGCTGACGGCGGAGCGCTTCGTGCCTTCACCGTGGGGCGACGTGCCCGGTGCGCGGCTGTACCGCACGGGAGACCGGGTGCGCTGGCTCGCGGACGGGACGCTGGACTTCCTGGGCCGCATGGACACGCAGGTGAAGCTGCGCGGCTTCCGCATCGAACTGAGCGAGGTGGAGGCCATCCTCCGGCAGCACCCCTCCGTGAAGGCCGCGGTGGCTGGGGTGATTGGGGATCGCCTCGTGGCGTGGTTCGTGCCGGGCGCTCCGGTGGAGGCAGCGGCGTTGCGCGCCTTCGTCTCCGAACGGCTGCCCGCGCCGCTGGTGCCCTCCGCGTTCGTGTCGATGGACGCCCTGCCGCTCACGCCCGTGGGCAAGGTGGACCGCAAGGCGCTGCCCGCTCCGGATGCGCGCTCGGTCGCTGGCGGGCCCGCGGGTCCGGAGCGGATGACGCTCTTCCAGCAGCGCATCGCCACGCTGTTCCAGGAGCTGCTCCGCCTGGAGTCGGTGGGGCTGCACGATGACTTCTTCGTCATCGGGGGCCATTCGCTGCTGGCCACGCAGCTCGTCTCGCGGCTGCGTTCGACCTTCGGCGTGGAGCTGCCGCTGCGCGCCCTCTTCGATGCGCCCACCGTCGCCCGGCTCACGGAGCGGGTGGAGGCCAACCTCCTCGCGCGTGTCGAAGGACCGCGCATCCCGGCCCTCGTCGCCACGTCGAGGGAGCAGGACCTGCCGGTGTCCTACGCGCAGCAGCGGCTGTGGGTGGTGGAGCAGCTCCGCCCGGGCGGCAGCCACTACACCCTCGCCACCGCGCTGCGGCTGGAAGGCGCGCTGGACGTGGAGGCGCTGCGCCGCGCACTGGAGCTCGTCGTCTCCCGGCATGAAGCCCTGCGCACTACGTTCGCGATGAAGGAGGGCCAGCCCGTCCAGCACGTGCACGCGGCGGGTGCATGGGAGCTGCCGGTCACCGACCTGACCACCGTGCCCCGGGAGTCCCGCGAGGCCGAGGCCCAACGGCGCTCCGTGGAAGAGGCCGCCACTCCCTTCGACCTGGGCCGGGGACCGGTCCTGCGCACGCGGCTGCTCCGCCTGGACGCACGGGAGCACCTGTTGCTCCTGTGCATGCACCACATCGTCTCCGACGGCTGGTCGCTGGGCGTGCTCGTCCGCGAGGTGGCCGGCGCCTACGAAGCCTTCGCATCTGGCCGGGCACCCGTGTTGCCGGCGCTACCGGTGCAGCCCGCGGACTTCGCCGTGTGGCAGCGCTCCTGGCTCCAGGGGGACGTGCTGGCGCGGGAGGTGTCTTGGTGGAAGCAGCACCTCGCCAGGGCTCCCCAGGTGCTGGAGCTGCCCACGGACAAGGCGCGTCCGCCGCTCCAGTCCACGAAGGGGGCACTGCTTCCCGTGCACCTTCCGTCCTCGGGCGTGGAGCGGTTGGTGGCGTTGGGCCGCTCGGAAGGCGCGACGCCGTACATGGCGCTGCTCGCGGTGTGGCAGGTGCTGCTGTCGCGGTACTCGCGGCAGGAGGAGCTGCTGGTGGGCTCGCCCATCGCGGGCCGCGACCGTGCGGAGTTGGAGGGGCTGGTCGGCTTCTTCGTGAACACACTGGTGCTGCGCGGGCGCGTGCGTCCGGGGGACTCGTTCCGGACGCTGCTCTCCCAGGTGCGGGCCACGGCGCTCGCATCCTTCGAGCACCAGGACCTGCCGTTCGAGAAGCTGGTGGAGGAGCTGCACGTGGCTCGCGACCTGAGCCGCAACCCGCTGGTGCAGGCGGTGTTCGCGCTCCAGAACGCGCCCACCGGCGAGCTGAAGGCGCCGGGGCTCACGCTGCGGCCCGTGCCGGTGGACAACGCCACGGCCCGCTTCGACCTGGGCCTGTTGCTGCACGAGGCGCCAGACGGACTGCGCGGCGTCATCGAATACAGCACGGACCTCTTCGAGCGTCCCACCGTGGAGCGGCTGGCCGGGCACCTGCGCACGTTGCTGGACGCCGTCGTCGCCGCTCCGGACGTCCCGCTGGCCCAGGTGGCATGGCTCACGCACGAGGAGCGCCAGCAGGTGCTCACGGACTGGAACGCCACCGACGTGGACTACCCGCGTGAATCGAACCTCGTGGAACGCTTCGCGCTCCAGGTCGCACAGCGTCCGGAGGCCATCGCGCTGGAGTCGGGTGACGCGCGGCTGACGTATTCGCGGCTCGATGCTCGGGCGAATGCGCTGGCCTGGGTGCTGCGCTCGCAGGGCGTGGGGCCGGATGCGCTGGTGGCGGTGTGCCTGGAGCGCTCCGTGGAGCTCGTCGTCACGCTCCTGGCCATCCTCAAGGCGGGTGGGGCCTATGTCCCCCTGGATGCCGCGTACCCCGCGCGGCGACTGGCCCTCATGCTGGAGGACGCGCCGCCCCGACTGCTCGTCACCACCCGCGCGCTGCGGGCCTCGCTGCCGGTCGCGGAGGGCGTGCCCTGCGTCTTCGTGGAGGAGACGCGCCTGGAGGAACAGCCCTCCACGGCTCCGGACGTGGCGCTGTCCTCGCGGAACCTCGCGTATGTGGACTTCACCTCCGGGAGCACCGGGCGCCCCAAGGGCGTCGCCGTGGAGCACCGGGGCGTGCTGCGGCTCCTGCACGGTGCCCCCTGGGCCTGCTTCACTCCGGACGAGACGTTCCTGCTGATGGCTCCGCTGTCCTTCGACGCGTCGACGTTGGAGCTGTGGGGGCCGCTGCTGTCCGGCGGCAGGCTGGTGGTCTTCCCGCCGCAGCCGCCCACCGACCTGGAGCTGCTGGGCCAGGTCATCCGCCGCCATGGCGTCACGTCGCTCTACCTGTCCGCGGGATTGTTCGCGCAGGTGGTGGACGTGAAGCGCGAGGTGCTGCGCGGATTGCGGCAGCTCTTCGTCGGCGGGGACGTCCTGTCCCCCACGCACACGCGCCGCGTGGTGGAGACGCTGGGCCTCCCGGTGGTCAACGGCTACGGCCCCACCGAGGCCACCGTCTTCACCTGCTGCCTCCGCATGGAGCGCCCCGAGGACGTCTCGGCCGAGGCGATCCCCATCGGGCCTCCGCTGCCTAACACGCGGACGTTCGTGGTGGACGGCTCGCTGCGGCCGGTGCCCGTAGGTGTGCCGGGTGAGCTGCTCATCGGCGGGGACGGGCTCGCGCGGGGCTACCTCTCCCGCCCGGACCTCACCGCCGAGCGCTTCATCCCCCACCCCTTCGCCACCACGCCCGGAGAGCGCGTGTACCGCACGGGAGACCGGGTGCGCTGGCGCGCGGACGGGAGCCTGGAGTTCCTGGGCCGCATCGACACCCAGGTGAAGGTGCGCGGCTACCGCATCGAGCTGTCCGAGATCGAAGCCGCCCTCCGGGACTGGCCCGCCCTCACCGACGCGGCCGTGCTCGTGCGCGAGGACGTGCCCGGCGACAAGCGGCTCGTGGCCTACGTGGTGGCCAGCGCGTTGGACGTCCAGGCGCTGCGCGAACACCTGCGACAGCGGCTGCCCGAGTACATGGTCCCGGCCGCGTTCGTCCCGCTGCCCGTGCTGCCCCTCTCCGCCACCGGCAAGCTGGACCGTCAGGCCCTGCCCGCGCCGGACGTCGCGGCGAGTGCTCGCAAGGGGCGGTTCGTGGAGCCCGCGGATCCGCTGGAGGAACAGCTCGCCGCCATCTGGGCCCGGGAATTGGGTGCCCGGAGCGTCGGTGTCCACGACCACTTCTTCGAGGACCTGGGTGGCACGTCGCTCACCGTGGTCCGCGTCGCCAGCCGGTTGCACGAGTCGCTCCAGCGCGACGTGCCCGTGGTCTGGCTGTTCGAACACCCGACGGTCCACGGGCTGGCCCGAAGACTGGAGCGAGAGGGGTATCCCAAGCAGCCCAGCCTCGCGCCCACGCCGCCCCCTATTGCGCCCACGGCTCCTGAATCCACGGCAACAGTGGAGCCCGTCGCGTCCGTGCCATCCACGCTTGCTTCCGCTCCGGTTCCCGCGCCCATGCCTTCCAACTCCGCCTCCACGCCCATGCCGTCAGGGGGCGCGACGGAGCGAACGCCAGCGCTGCCATCAAACGCCATCGCCATCATCGGCATGTCCGGGCGCTTCCCTGGCGCGGCGTCGGTGGAGGAGTTCTGGCGCAACCTGCGTGAGGGCGTGGAGTCCATCTCCCGCTTCACTCCCGAGGAGCTGGAGCCGATGCCCGGCCTGCCTCCGGGCGTGTCGCTGACACAGCATCCAGGGTTCGTGCCCGCGCAGGGTGTGCTCGCGGACATCGACCAGTTCGATCCCGCGTTCTTCGACATGTCCCTGCGCGAGGCGCAGTGGACCGACCCGCAGCAGCGGATGTTCCTCCAGTGCGCGTGGGCGGCGCTGGAGGACGCGGGCCTCGACCCCGCGCGCTTCCCGGGCGTCATCTCCCTCTTCGCGGGCGCGAACGAGTCCGGCTACGCGAACGAGGTGCAGCGGCACCTGCCGTTGGACTCGGCGGCGTTCTTCGAGCTGTACGGCACGGCGACCTACCAGAGCCTGCCGACGAAGGTGTCCTACAAGCTGGGGCTCACCGGCGAGAGCATGCTCGTGTACACGGCGTGCTCCACGGGGCTCGTGGCGGTGCACGTCGCGTGTCAGAACCTGTTGTCCGGACTGTCGGACGTGGCGCTCGCGGGCGCGACGCGGCTGTCCGTGCCACAGCGCACCGGCTACGTGCACCAGGAGGGGATGATCTACTCCCCGGACGGCCACTGCCGCGCCTTCGATGCGAAGGGCAAGGGCACCGTCTCCGGCAGCGGCGTGGCGGCCGTGGTGCTCAAGCGGCTGGAGGACGCGGTCCGTGACGGCGACCCCATCCACGCCGTCATCCGGGCCACCGCCGTCAACAACGACGGGCGCGACAAGTCCGGCTTCACGGCGCCCAGCGTGCAGGGACAGGCGACCGTCATCACGCAGGCGCTGCGCCGTTCAGGCGTGACCGCGACGGACATCGGCTACGTGGAGGCGCACGGGACGGCGACCCCGCTGGGCGACCCCATCGAGGTCGCTGCGCTCCAGCGCGCCTACGGCCTGGGACCCGAGCACCGGGGCACCATCCCCCTGGCGTCGCTCAAGACGAACGTGGGCCACCTGGACACGGTGGCGGGGCTCGCGGGGCTCATCAAGGTCGCGCTGTCGCTGCGCGAGGAGGAGATTCCTCCCAGCCTCCACTTCGAGTCTCCGAACCCGCGGATCGACTTCGACGCGGGGCCGTTCTTCGTCAACACGCGCCTGCGGCCCTGGCCTCGGGGGAAGACACCCCGGCGCGCGGCGGTGAGCTCGTTTGGCGTGGGCGGGACGAATGCGCACGCCGTACTGGAGGAGGCGCCTGTCGTGCGGAGCGGGCCCACGACGCGCTCGCACCAGCTGTTCGTGCTGTCGGCGCGCTCGCCGGAGTCCCTGGAGGCGGGAGCGCTGGCGCTGGCGTCGCACGTGCTGGCGGACCGGTCTCCGGAGGCGCTGGAGGCCGCGTCGTTGAAGCTGGCGGATCAAATCCTGTCCGCGCGTTCGCCGGAAGCCTTGGAGGCGGCGGCGAAGCAGCTGGCGTTGCGAGTGCTGTCGGCGCGCTCGCCGGAGTCGCTGGAGGCGTTGTCGGCCCGGTTCTCCGTGGAGGTCGCGGGGGATGGAGGAGTGTTCGCGGACGCCGCGTATACGCAGGCGGTGGGACGCCGGGCCTTCGAGTACCGGAGAGCGGTGGTCGCCCGGGACTCGGCGGACCTGGCGAAGCAGCTTCGCAAGACGGCTACGCCTTCGCGCTTGAAGGACGTGGAGGGGGCGCGCCGCAAGCGGGTGGCGTTCGTCTTCTCCGGTCAGGGCTCGCAGCAGGTGGGCATGGGGCGGGAGCTGGATGCGTCCGTGCCGGCGTTCCGCGCGCAGGTGGATGCATGCCTGACGCTGCTGGATGCGCCGCTGCGTTCGCGGGTGGAGACGCTGCTGCGTCCGGGACCGGGCCAGGAGACGGAGGCGTCCGCGATGCTCTCCGACACCCGTGCCGCGCTGCCGGCCCTGTTCACGGTGCAGGTGGCGCTGGCTCGGCTGTGGCAGGCGTGGGGCATCGTTCCGCACGCCGCGCTGGGGCACAGCTTCGGTGAGTACGCCGCCGCTTGTGTCGCGGGTGTGCTCTCGCTGCCGGATGCGCTGCGGCTGGCCGTGGTCCGAGGCGAGCTGATGCACCGGTTGCCTCCGGGCGCGATGCTCGGCGTGGCGCTGCCGGCGACGGAGGTCCGGCCGCTGCTGTCCGGACGGCTGACGCTCGCGGCGATCAACGCGCCGGACCGGTGTGTCGTCTCCGGCCCCGTGGACGAGGTGGAGCGCCTCCAGGCGGTGTTGCAGCAGCGCAAGGCGGGCGCAGTGCGCATGCCGTCGGGTCATGCGTTCCACTCGGCGGACGTGGAGCCGTTGATGGCGGAGCTGGCGCGCGCGGTGGGTGCGCTCCAGCGCAGCGAGCCTTCCGTGCGGTACGTCTCCAGCCTCACGGGGGCGCTGGCGCGTCCGGGTGAGCTGGCCGCGCCGGAGTACTGGGCCACGCAGATGCGGCAGCCCGTGCGCTTCACGGACGCGGTGGGGGCCCTTCTGGAGGAAGGGTGCAGCGTGCTCCTGGAGGTGGGGCCCGGCCAGGACCTCACCCCGCTGATTCGCGCGTGCCTGGGTGAGGACCGGGAGCGAGTAAAGGCGCTCGCGTCGCTGCGCCGGGGCGGTGCGACGACGGAGCAGTCGGGGTTGTTCCAGTGCGTGGGCGAGCTGTGGACGCAGGGCCTGGAGGTGGACTGGACCGCGTTCTACGCCCACGAGCAGCGCCGCCGCGTGCACCTGCCGACGTACAGGTTCCTGCGCAAGCGCTGCTGGGTGGAGCCTCGCACTCAGGACGGTGCGGCCATCGAGACGGGAGCCGCGGGACAGGACGTCGCGCCTGCGGCCGTGGTGACCGCGTCCGCGCCTCACACGGCCCCGGCCGGTGGACTCCCTCCGGTCTCCGCTCCGCCCGTCCGTGCTCACGCGACGGCGGGCCTGACCGACACGTCCGCGATGGCCTCGCCAACGCAGGCACGGGTGACCGTCTCCACCGGCACGCTCGCGCCGTCCCCGTCTTCGCACGCCCCGTCCACGAGCGCCGTCACCGGACCGCTCGCGTCGTCCGCGGTGTCGCGCGATCCGTCCATGAGCGCTCACATCGGCATGCCAGGTCTGTCGTCCTCCGCGCCCGTGAGCACGAGCGCAGCGGTGGCGCCTCCGCCCGCGGAGCGCCCTGCCCTCCCGGTTCCAGGGGGCCGTGAGGACACGCCTCGCGGTGACGTGGAGGTCCGCATCGCCACGCTGTGGCGTCAGCGCCTGGGCGTGGACTTCGTCGGACGCGACGACAACTTCCTGGAGCTGGGTGGCAACTCGCTGATGGCCGCACAGCTGCTCAATCAGCTCCGCGACACCTTCCACGTCCAGGTGCCGCTGGCCGCCCTCTTCGAAGCGCCCACCGTCGCGGGGCTCGCCTCCCGCATCGAACCGCTGCTCCAACAGGCCCCCGCCCGGGAGCCCACGCGCGAGCTGCCACTCGTGCCCCGCTCCCGCACGGAGCCGCTGCCCCTGTCCTTCGTGCAGGAGCGCGTCTGGCGCCTGGAGCAGCACCTCCCCGGCCTGTCGGCGTACACGATTCCCTTCGTCCTGCGCCTGGAAGGCCCTGCCGACGCCGCCATCCTGGAGCGGGCCATCCAGGAGGTCGTCCAGCGCCACGAAGCCCTGCGCACCACCTACGACGCCGTGGATGGCCGGCCCGTGCAGCGCTTCCATCCCCACGTGCGCATCCCGCTTCCCATCGTGGAGGTGGAAGGCACGCCCGGGGAACGCGAGGAGGCCTCGCTCCACATCGCCCGCGAGGACGCCGCGCGCCCCTTCGATCTGGTGCGAGGCCCCGTGCTGCGCACCACGCTCGTGCGCCTGCGCGCGGACCTGCACCTGCTGGTCTGCGCCATCCACCACATCGTCTGCGACACGCTCTCCACGTCCCTCTTCCTCCAGGAGGTGGGGCAGCTCTACGCCGCCTTCCTCCAGGGCCGGCCGTCCCCGCTGGCGCCCCTGCCCGTGCAGTACGCGGACTTCGGCGCGTGGCAGCGGCAGTCGCTCGCGGAGGCGCGCTTCCCCGAACAGGAACAGTGGTGGCGTCAGCGCCTGGCCGGCATGCCGAAGCAGCTCGGCATCCCCACGGACCGGCCCCGGCCCGCGAGCTGCCCGCTCACCTCCGAGCGCATGGTGCTGGACTTCCCACCGAAGCTCGCCGAGGCGCTCGTCGCCTTTGGACGCGGCGAGGGCTTCACGTCGTACATGACGGTGCTCGCCGCGTGGAACGCGCTCCTGCACCGCTACACCGGGCAGGCGGACCTCATCGTCGGCACGCCCATTGGCAACCGCACGCGGCCGGAGTTGCTGCCGCTCATCGGCTACGTGGCGCACTCGGCCGCGTTCCGCACCCACGTGGGGGATGACCCGAGCTTCCGCGAGCTCCTGCACCGCGTGCGACGCGAGGTCACCGACGTGCAGTCGCGGCCGGACGTGCCCTTCGAGATGCTCGTCGAACAGCTCGTCCCCGGGCGCGACATCGGCCGGGAGCGCATGACGGACACGGTGTTCGTCTACCACTCGAACCTGGAGATGGGCGGCGACGCGCTGGCGGCCGTCGGAGCGCGGGGCACGTTCATCGAAGTCCCGGGCACGCCCGTGCAATGGGGCGCCACGCTGTCGGACCTGACGCTCATCCTCACCGAGGAACCCGGCCGCATCCACGGCGCGCTGGAGTACGCGACGGAGCTGTTCGACGCCTCCACCGCGCGGCGGATGCTGGAGCACCTCCAGGTGTTGCTCGGCGCGGCGCTGGCCCGGCCCGAGCAGCCCCTCTCCCGCCTGCCGCTGGCCACCGGCGCCGAACGCCGCGAATGGCCCGCGCCCCCGCCCATCACTCAGGCCCCCGTCCTGCCCGCACGCCTGCGCGAACACGCGCTGCGGCAGCCGGACGCCGTCGCCGTGGAGCAGGCCGGGCGGACCTGGACCTGGCGTGAGCTGGCCTCGCGCGCGAGAAGGCTCGCGTCGAGGCTGCGGGAGCAGGGACTCCGGCCGGGAGAGCCCGTGGCGCTCTGCCTCCGTGCGTCGCCGGAGAAGCTGGCCGCGCTATGGGGCGTGCTGGAGGCAGGCGGCGCGCCGGTGGCGCTCGGGCCCACGGACCTGGACTCGCTGGCCGTCTATGCCGTGGAAGGCAGTGTCGTGCCCCGGCTCGTCACCTGGCGCGGGCTCTTCACTTCGGCACGCCTGGAGTCCTCACGCGTCCTGCACGTCGAAGAGGTGCTGGGAGACGCGTCGCCGTTGACGGTGGCGGAGGCGCTGCCGCTTCCCTCGCCGGAGTCCCTAGCGTGGCTCCTGCCCATGGGTGCGGGCCAGCCCGCGTGGGCACTGAGTCACACGTCGCTCACGGGCTTCTTCGCGGGCCTGGATGCGCGGCTGCGTCCGGCGCCGGGCACTACGTGGCTCGCCGCCTCCGAACCCGCTCCCGAGAAGCCCGAACTGGAAGCCCTCTGGGCCCTGTCGCGCGGCCTGCGCGTGCTGTTCCCCTCCGAGGCCACCGCATCGCGCCGGGGTTCCTCGGACGAGGCGGCATCGCGTCCGCTTCAGCTCAGCCTGTCGTACTTCGCCAATGACGAGGACTCGCTCACCGGGCCCAAGTACGAGCTGCTGATGGAGGGTGCGAAGTTCGCGGACGCGCACGGCTTCTCGGCCATCTGGACGCCCGAGCGGCACTTCCACTCGTTCGGCGGCATCTACCCGCAGCCCGCTGTGGTCTCCGCCGCGCTCGCGTCCGTCACGAAGCACCTGCGCCTGCGCTCCGGCAGCGTCGTGTTGCCGCTGCATGATCCGCTGCTCGTCGCGGAGCAGTGGGCGGTGGTGGACAACCTGTCGCAGGGCCGCGTCGACGTATCGGTGGCCACGGGCTGGCACGTGCAGGACTTCATCTTCGCGCCCGGGAACTACGCCGACCGGCGCAACATCCTGCTGCGCCACCTGGAGACGCTGCGAGGCCTGTGGCGGGGAGACCGGCTGCGGCGTCCGGGCGGCAACGGCGTCACCGTGGAGGTGGGCCTGCGCCCGAAGCCGGTGCAGCGCGAGCTGCCCGTGTGGCTCACCGCCACCGCGAACCCGGAGACATTCCGGCTCGCGGGCGAGCTGGGCGCAGGCGTGCTCACGGGCCTCTTCGCCCACTCGCTGGAGGAGCTGAAGCCGAAGGTGGCCCTCTACCGCGAGGCGTGGCGCCGCAACGGACACCCCGGCCGGGGCCACATCACCTGCATGCTGCACACGTACCTGGGTGACGACGAGGCGGAGGTCCTCCGGCAGGTGCGCAAGCCGCTGCTGGCGTACTTCCGGAGCTCGGCGGACATCACCACGTCGCTGCTCGCCGCGCAGGGGTATCAGGGGGAGATCGCCAAGGTGTCCCGAGAGGACATCGACGCGCTGTTGGAGCACACCTTCGAGCACCACGCGAAGGGCACCGGCCTCATCGGCACGGTGGAGAGCGGCATCCAGCGGCTGCGCGAGGTGCGGGCCTCGGATGTGGACGAGGTGACGTGCCTCATCGACTTCGGCCTGGAGACGCCGGTCGTCCTGGAAGGACTCCAGCGACTGGCCAGGGCCCGCGAGGCCGTGGCCTCCGATGCGGCGGCACACTCGCGGCGCGTGCGCGGCGAGCAGGAGACGGATGCGGAGGAGTTGCTGTCCCTGGCGAAGCAGTCGGGCGCGGTGCTGGTGAACACCACGGCACGGCTGGCCCGCGCGTTGACGGACCTCCCGGGAGCGCGCGAGGCCCTGGCCCCGGTAGGGGCATGGGTCCTGGAGAACGCGTCCGCGGAGCTGGCGTCGGCGCTCCAGCGCACGGCGGGCGGCGACGTGCTGCTCGCTGGGGAGGCCCGGGATGGCGGCCTGCTGCCGCGTGCACCGGAGGAGAAGCTGCCTCCGGGCCTGGACGTCTGGGTGCTGGACGCGGCCGGTGCGCCCGTGCCCGCGGGCGTCGTCGGAGAGCTGGCCCTGTCGGGCGCGGGTCTGCCCGCCGCCCTTTGGAGGGCGACGGGTGAGGCGCCGCACAGGTTGGTGCCCCATCCGCTGAGTGGCTCCGAGAGCCTCTACCGCACCGGCCGGCCCGTGCGCCTGCGCGCCGATGGCCGTGTCGAGGCCGTGAACCTCCCTGCCTTCAAGCTGCCCGCACCGCGCCCCGCGTCTCCTGCCGCCCCGAGCTCTCCGGCCGCGACCGTGCACGCGGAGACTCCCAGCGCCTCCGGTGCGCTCCAGACGATCCCGCGTGCGCCGCGCGACCGGCCGTTGCCGCTGTCGTTCGCGCAGCAGCGCCTCTGGTACCTCCAGGAGCTGGAGCCGGAGAGCACCGCCTACAACAACGCGATCATCTTCCGGCTCACGGGGGCGCTGGATGTCACCGCGCTCCAGACGGCGCTCCACTCGCTCGTGGAACGCCATGAGGTCCTGCGCACCACGTACGCCCTGGGTGACACCGGCGCCGTGCAGGTCATCCACGCGACCTGCCCCCTGCCCCTGGAGACGGAGGATGTTCCCGGCGACACGGCCGAGGCACGCGAGGCCGCCATGCTTCACCGCTGCCAGGCGTACACCGCCACGCCCTTCCACCTGGACACGGGCCCCGTGGCCCGCGCGCTGCTGCTGCGGCTGGCTCCGGACACGCACGTCCTCCACCTGCTCCTGCACCACGTCGTCTCCGACGCCTGGTGCGCCCTGGTGCTCAGCCGCGAGCTTCCGGTCCTCTACGCCTGCGCCAGCGCGGGTGTTCCCTCCGTCCTGCCGCCCCTGCCGGTGCAGTACGCCGACTACGCCGTGTGGCAGCGCACGTGGCTGACCGGGCCGGTGCTGGAGGAACAGGCCCGCTGGTGGAAGGACCTGATCCAGGGCACGCCGCCGCTGGAGCTGCCCACCGACCATCCCCGCCCCGCAGCGCAGTCCTACGCGGGCGCCGCGCACGCCTTCCACCTGCCTCGCGAGCTGTCCGAGCCGCTCCTCTCGTTGGGCCGCCGTGAAGGCGCCACGTCCTTCATGGTCCTGATGGCGCTGTTCCAGGTGCTGCTCTCCCGCACCTCCGGACAGGACGACTTCGCGGTGGGCACGCCCATCGCGGGCCGCTCTCGCCCCGAGGTGGAAGGCCTGCTGGGCTGCTTCGTCAACACGCTCGCCTTCCGCGCGAGGCTCCATGGGGCTCCGGGCTTCCGGGAGCTCCTCTCGCGCGTGAAGCAGCAGGCCCTGGGCGGCTACGCGCGCCAGGACATGCCCTTCGAGCAGTTGGTGGACGTGCTCCAGGTGCCTCGCGACCTGAGCCGCACGCCGGTGTTCCAGACGGTCCTCAACGTCATCAACGTGCCCGAGGCCCAGACGACTGGAGGCGCCGGGCTCCAGATTGGCGGCGTGGACGTGCCGGTGACGACGTCCAAGTTCGACCTGAGCCTGGAGGTCTGGGAGCAGCGCGACGGCCTGCGCTGCCGCCTGGAGTACGCCACCGCCCTCTTCGACGCCGCGACCCTGGAGCGAATGGCGGAGCACCTGACAGTGCTGGTGAAGGCGGTCGTCGCCGCACCGGACGCACCGGTCTCCACCCTGTCGCTGCTCACGCCGGCCGCGCGCGAACAGGTGCTGCGCGGCTGGAACGACACGCGCGTGGACTTCCCCACCGGCGCCACGCTCCACCACCTCTTCGAGTCCCAGGCCGAACGAACGCCGGAGGCCATTGCGCTCCAGTTCGAGGACCAGCGCCTCACGTACGCGCAGCTCGAAGCCCGGGCCAACCAGCTCGCGCACCACCTGCGTGCGCGCGGCGCGGGTCCGGAGACCCTGGTGGGCGTCTGCATGGAACGCTCGCTGGAGATGATGGTTGCCCTCCTGGGCGTCCTGAAGTCCGGCGCGGCCTACGTCCCGTTGGATCCGGCCACGCCCTCGGAACGGCTCGCAGGAATGCTGGAGGACACCGCCGCGCCCGTGCTCCTCGTGCAAGAGCGCCTCCGCGCCGCGCTGCCTCCGCATGCCGCTCACGTCATCGCGCGAGATGCCCACGAAGGCATCAGCACCGCGCTGCATTCGCATGCCGCGCACGTCATCGCGCGAGATGCCCACGAAGGCATCAGCACCGCGCTGCATTCGCATGCCCGGCACGGCATCGCTCGGGATGCGACGAGAGACGTCCACGCCGCCGCGCATGTCATCGCGCTCGACACCCAGTGGGAGGCCATCGCGCGCGAGCCCACCGTCCGGCCTCCGCCGCTCGCCGGTGAGGACTCCCTCGCCTACGTCATCTTCACGTCTGGCAGCACGGGCCGTCCCAAGGGCGCGATGAACGCGCACGCGGGCGTCGTCAACCGCCTGCGCTGGATGCAGGGCCGCTACGGCCTGACGCCGTCGGACACGGTGCTGCAGAAGACGCCGTTCAGCTTCGACGTGTCCGTCTGGGAGTTCTTCTGGCCCCTGATGACGGGCGCGCGGCTGGTGCTCGCGCGGCCCGGCGGGCATCAGGAGCCGGACTACCTGGTGGCACTCATGGCGCGCGAGGACGTAACGACCACGCACTTCGTGCCGTCCATGTTGCGCGCCTTCGTGGAGGAGCCCGGCCTGGAGTCCCTGACGCGCCTGCGCCAGGTGATGTGCAGCGGCGAAGCCCTGCCCGTGGACCTGGTGCTCCGTGCCCAGTCGCGCCTGCCGCGCACCACGCTGCACAACCTCTACGGCCCCACCGAGGCCGCCGTGGACGTGACGTCCTGGGAGTGCCCGCGCGACGAAGCCCTGCGAGTCGTTCCCATTGGCCGGCCCGTGGCCAACACGCGCATGCACGTCCTGGATGCTCACGGCCAACCGGTGCCAGTGGGCATCCCGGGTGAGCTCTTCATCGGCGGCGTACAGGTGGGCCGGGGCTACTGGCGCCGCCCCTCGCTCACCGCCGAGCGCTTCATCCCCGACGGCTTCAGCGACACGCCCGGCGCCCGCCTGTACCGCACGGGCGACATCGCCCGGTGGCGCATGGACGGCACGCTGGAGTACCTGGGCCGCGCGGACTTCCAGGTGAAGCTGCGCGGCTTCCGCATCGAACTGGGCGACATCGAAGCCGCGGTCCAGTCCTGGCCCGGCGTGCGTGACACCGTGGCCGTCGTCCGCCAGGAAGGCACGGGAGGACCGCGCCTCGTCGCCTATGTTCGTGTCGACGAGGGGACGCTCGACGTGGCCGGACTGCGCACGTTCCTGCACTCGCGGCTGCCCGAGTACATGGTGCCCTCCGCCATCGTCCGCCTGGAGGCGCTGCCCCTCACCTCCAGCGGCAAGGTGGACCGCAAGGCCCTGCCCGCGCCGGACGCGCCCACCGCCGGACGCGCGGAGCCCATCGCCCCGCGCGACGACACCGAGCGCGCCCTGGCGGAGATCTTCGCGCAGGTGCTCGGCATCGCGCGGGTCGGCGTGCGGGACAGCTTCTTCGAGCTGGGCGGACACTCGCTGCTCGCGACCCAGGTGGCCGCGCGCGTGCGGGCGCGCCTGGGCCAGGAGGTGCCGCTGCGCACGCTGTTCGAAGCCCCCACCGTGGAGGCGCTGGCCCGGCGCATCGCTCCGTCCGGCTCCGTGGCGCCCGCACAGGCCGAGCCTCCGAAGGCCGATCCCACCGGCCTCACGCCGTTGACCCGTGGCGTGCGGCCCGCCGTGCTGCCGCTGTCGTTCGCGCAGCAGCGGCTGTGGTTCATCCATCAACTGGGCACCGCGGACACCGCCTACAACATGCCGTTCTCGCTCCGGCTGGAAGGCACGCTGGACCCTGTCGCGCTCCAGCGGAGCTTCGACCGGCTGGTGCGCCGGCATGAAGTCCTGCGCACCACGTTCCGCGAATACGAAGGGGCCCCGGAGCAGGTCATCCACGCTCCCAGTCCGCTGCCCCTGCGACAGGTGGACCTCACCGGCATCCCGGACCTGGAGCAGCGCCGCGCCGAAGCCACCAGGCTCGCCCACGCAGAGGCGCGCACCCCGTTCGACCTGGAGCAGGGTCCCCTCCTCCGGGCCCTGCTGCTGAAGCTGTCGTCCTCGGAGCACGTGCTGGTGCTGAACCTGCACCACATCATCTCCGACGGTTGGTCCACCGGCGTCCTGGTGCGCGAGATGGGCACGCTCTACGCCGCGCTCTCCCAGAACCTCCCCTCCCCGCTGCCCGAACTGCCGGTGCAGTACGCCGACCACGCGCTGTGGCAGCGCGACTGGTTGCAGGGCGCGGTGCTGGACGCGCAGCTCGGCTACTGGCGGCGGCAGCTGGAAGGCGCGCCGTCGCACCTGGAGTTGCCCACGGACCATCCGCGTCCGGCCCGGCAGACCTTCCAGGGCGCCCTGCTGCCCTTCACCCTCCCGCGGGCCTCCAGCGAAGCCCTGGAGGCACTGGCGAAGCGCGAGGGCGCCACGCCGTACATGGTGCTGCTGGCCGCGTTCCAGGTGCTGCTCGGCCGCTATGCCGGCCAGGACGACGTGCTGGTGGGCTCGCCCATCGCGGGCCGCCGCCACGCCGAGTCCGAAGCCCTCATCGGCTACTTCGCCAACACCGTCGTCCTGCGCACCCGGCTACTCGACGACGACACCTTCGTCTCGCTGCTTTCGCGCGTGCGGGACACCACCCTGGGCGCCTACGAGCACCAGGACCTCCCGTTCGAGAAGCTCGTCGAGGCGCTGCACCCCGCGCGCGACGCGTCCCGCACGCCGTTCTTCCAGGTCACCTTCACGCTGCAGAACGCGCCGCTGCCACCGCTGGCCCTACCCGGCCTGACGCTCCAACCGATGAACGCCGACCCGGGCGCCATCCGCTTCGACCTGGAGCTGCTGCTGCACCGCGCCCCCGAGGGCTTCACGGGAGGCCTCAACTTCAACACCGCCCTGTTCACGCCCGGCACGGTGGCCGGAATGGCCCGGCACCTGAACGTGCTGCTCGAAGCCGCGGTGGCGTCGCCAGGGACGCCGCTCACGCACCTGCCGCTGCTGACTCCCGAGGAGCGGCACCACGTACTCGCCACCTGGAACGACACCGCGACGGAGTATCCGCGTGACGCCTCCGTGCCCGCGCTGTTCGCGGAGCAGGCCGCGCGCACGCCAGACGCCATCGCCGTGAAGATGCCCGCGAGTCCGGGGTCCTTCCCATCGGTGGACACGGCGCCGGGTGCTGCGCGTGAGCTCACGTATGGCGAACTGGAGCGCCGCTCGAACCAGCTCGCGCACCATCTGCGCCGGCTGGGCGTGCGGCCCGGGGACCGCGTGGGGCTGTGCATGGAACGTTCGCCGGAGCTCGTCACCGGCATGCTCGGCATCCTCAAGGCGGGCGCGGCCTACGTCCCCGTGGAGGCGAAGGCCCCGGCGGACCGCACGGCCTGGGTGCTCCAGGAGGCGGGCATCAGCGTGCTCGTCACGCAGGCAGCCCTGGCGGATGAACTGCCGGCGGTGACCGGGCTGTTCGTGCTGCTGGACGCGGAAGCGGACCTGATCGCGAAGCAGCCGGTCACGCCGCTGGACGTGCGGGTGCCCGCGGAGGCGCTGGCCTACGTGATGTTCACGTCGGGCAGCACCGGCCGTCCCAAGGGTGTCTGCGTGCCGCACCGGGGCATCGTGCGCCTCGTCCGGGGCAATGGCTTCATCGCCTTCGGTCCGGAGCAGGTCTTCCTCCAGGCCGCGCCGGTCGCGTTCGACGCCTCCATGCTGGAGCTCTGGGGCGCGCTGCTGCACGGCGCGAAGCTGGTGCTCGCACCGCCGCATGCGCTCTCACTGTCGGAGCTGGGCACGCTGCTCGCCATGGAGGGCGTCACCACGCTGTGGCTCACCGCCGCCCTCTTCGAGCAGATGGTCCTTCACGAAGGCGCGCCGGTCGCGGGCGTGCGGCAGGTGCTGGCAGGCGGGGACGTGCTGCCCGTGCCTCGCGTGCGGGAACACCTGTCGCGGATGGCGCCGGACGCCGTGCTCGTCAACGGGTACGGCCCCACGGAGAACACCACCTTCTCCACCACGCACACGCTGCGCGCGGGGGACACCGTGGAGCGCTCGGTGCCCATCGGCCGGCCGCTGGCGAACTCCACCGCGTGGGTGTTGGACAAGCACCTTCAGCCCCTGCCGCCGGGGCTCCCTGGCGAGCTGTACGTCGGTGGTGACGGTCTGGCCTGGGGCTACCTCCAGCGGCCGGACCTCACCGCCGAGCGGTTCATCCCCCATCCCCACTCCGCCATGCCGGGCGCCCGCCTGTACCGCACGGGCGACCGGGCCCGCTGGCGCGACGACGGCACGCTGGAGTTCCTGGGCCGCACCGACTTCCAGCTCAAGCTGCGCGGCTTCCGCATCGAGCCCGGAGAAGTGGAGGCCGTGCTGCGCCAGGCCCCGGATGTTCGCGAGGCCGTGGTGCTCGCGCGCGAGGACGTCCCCGGTGAGAAGCGGCTCGTGGCCTACGTGGTCCTCGACGGAGACAGCGCCAGCACCGACCGGGTGAAGGCGCACGCGCAGCGGCAGCTCCCGGACTACATGGTGCCGTCCGCCTGGGTGGCGCTGCCGTCCCTGCCGCTGTCACCGAACGGCAAGGTGGACCGCAGGGCCCTGCCCGTGCCCGAAGCGCCCCGGTCCACCGAGTCCACAAGCGAAGCCCCACGCAACGCCGTGGAGACACAGCTCGCGGCCATCTGGGCGGAGGTGCTGCACCTGGACGCCGTGGGCATCCACGATGACTTCTTCGACCTGGGAGGCCATTCGCTCCTGGCCACCCAGGTGGTGTCGCGCATCCGCTCGGCGCTGGGCGTGGAGCTGCCCCTGGGTGAGCTGTTCAACGCGCCCACGGTGGCCGCGCTCGCCCGGCACATGGGCGCCACCACGAACCACCGCGAGCACGTGCCGTCCCTCACCCGAGTCCCGAGGCCCCCGCTGCTGCCGCTGTCGTTCGCGCAGCAGCGGCTGTGGTTCATCGACCAGCTCGAACCGGGCAGCGCCCTCTACAACATGCCCGTCGCCCTGCGGCTCCTCGGCGCACTGGACGAGGCCGCGCTGAAGGGAAGCCTGGACGCGTTGATGGCGCGGCACGAATCCCTGCGCACCACCTTCCGCACGGAGGCGGGCCAGCCGGTCCAGCACATCCACACGCAGGCCACCGTGCCGCTGGAGCGCGTGGACCTGACCACGCAGGAGGACACCGAAGCCCGGCTGCGCGAAGCGGAGCGCCTGGTGACAGCGGAGTCCCAGCGGCCGTTCGACCTGGAGCGTGGCCCCGTCATCCGCGCCCTGCTACTCAGGCTCGCGGCCGAGGAGCACGTGCTGGTGCTGCACCTCCACCACATCGTCTCCGATGGCTGGTCGCTGGGCGTGATGGTGCGCGAGCTCACCGCCCTCTACGCGGCCCTGCGTGAAGGCCGTCCGCCCGCGCTCCCGGAGCTGCCGGTGCAGTACGCAGACTTCGCGCTCTGGCAGCGAGCCTGGCTCCAGGGAGAGGCACTGGAGGCGCAGCTGGCATGGTGGGCCCAGCAGCTCGAAGGAGCGCCCCGGGCGCTGGAGCTTCCCACCGACAAGCCCCGTCCCGCCGTCTCCACCCAGCGCGGAGACACGGTGCCGGTGCACCTGCCCCGGGCCCTGTCCGAGCGTGTGGAGGCCCTGGCGAAGCAGGAGGGCGCCACGCCCTTCATGGTGCTGCTCGCGGCCTTCCAGACGGTGTTGCACCGCTACTCCGGCCAGGACGACGTGCTGGTGGGCACGCCCATCGCGAACCGTCGCCACGCGGAGACCGAAGGCCTCATCGGCTTCTTCGTCAACACGCTGGTGCTGCGTGGAAGCTTCGGCGCCCGGACGACGTTCCGGGAGCTGCTGGCCCAGGTGCGCGCCACGACGCTGGGCGCCTACGAGCACCAGGACGTCCCCTTCGAGCGGCTGGTGGAGTCCCTGCAAACGTCGCGTGACCTGGGCCGCATGCCGCTGTTCCAGGTGATGTTCGCGCTCCAGAACGCGCCGGTGCCGGAGCTGTCACTGCCCGGCCTCACCGTGCGCCCCGCGGCCCTCGCGGAGCGCACCACGTCGCAGTTCGACCTGAGCCTGGACCTGGACCGCCGTGAGGACGGCTTCCGGGGCAAGCTCGAATACGCCACGGACCTCTTCGAGCGCCCCACCATGGCGCGGCTGCTCACCCACCTGCGGGTGCTGCTGGAGGCGGTGCTCACGAATCCGGATGGACCACTGTCCGGACTGTCCCTCGTTTCGGAGGAGGAACGGCGACAGCTCCTGGGCGACCTGGCCGGGGGCGTGTCGTCCTTCGAAGGTGACGGCACGCTGCACGGCCACTTCGAGGCCCAGGTGGCGCGGACCCCGGACGCGGACGCCCTGGTGTTCGGGGAGACGACGCTGTCCTTCCAGCAGCTCAACGCGCGGGCCAACCAGCTTGCCTGGCAACTGCGGTCGCTGGGGGTGGGCCCGGAGGTGACGGTGGGCCTGTGCCTGGAGCGCTCGGTGGAGGCCATCGTCGCGCTGCTCGCGGTGAACAAGGCCGGGGGCGCCTTCGTGCCGCTGGACCCGGCCGCGCCCGCCGCGCGCAAGTCGTTCGTCCTCAAAGACTCTGGCGCGTCCGTGCTGGTGACCACGCGGGCCCTACTGGAGGCGTGGCGCCCGGACGTGCCCCACCTGGTGCGGATGGACGAAAAACTTGTCCGACTGTCCGACAGGTTCTCGGAGGACGCCCCGGCGGCGGAGGAAGCCCCGGAACCTGTCCAACTGTCCGACAGGTTCTCGGGCAACCCGCCGCCGACGACGGAGGATGGCTCGGAACCTGTCCGACTGTCCGACAGGTTTTTGGAAACCGCCCCGGCGGCGGCGGGCAACTCGGAACCTGTCCGACTGTCGGACAGGTTTTCGGAAACCGCCCCGGCGGCGGGCGGCTCGGAACCTGTCCGACTGTCCGACAGGTTTTTGGAAACCGCCCCGGCGGCGGCGGGCGACTCGGAGCCTGTCCGACTGTCCGACAGGTTTTTGGAAACCGCCCCGGCGGCGGCGGGCGGCTCGGAACCTGTCCGACTGTCCGACAGGTTTTTGGAAACCGCCCCGGCGGCGGCGGGCGACTCGGAACCTGTCCGACTGTCGGACAGGTTTTCGGAGGCCGCCCCGGCGGCGGCGGGCGACTCGGAACCTGTCCGACTGTCGGACAGGTTTTCGGAGGCCGCCCCGGCGGCGGCGGGCGGCTCGGAACCTGTCCGACTGTCCGACAGGTTTTTGGACAACCTGCCGCCGGCGGCGGTGCCGGGGAACCTCGCCTACGTCATCTACACGTCTGGCTCCACCGGCACGCCCAAGGGCGTGATGGTGCGCCACCGTTCGGTGCTCCACCTGCGCCATGCGCTCTTGCGGACCGTGTACGAGGGACAGCCGCCGGGGCTCAGGGTCGGCGTCAACGCTCCGTTGTTCTTCGACGCGTCCGTGTACCAGCTCCTCTGGATCATCGATGGCCACTGCGTGTGCCTGGTCCCGGGGGACCTCCGGCTGGAGCCGGAGCGGATGCTCACGTGGCTGGAGCAGACGCGGGTGGACACACTGGACGTCACGCCCGCGCAGCTGAAGCTCCTGCTGGACGCGGGGATGTTGGAGCGCCCCCGACTGCCGTCACTGCTGCTGGTGGGCGGCGAGGCCCTGGACGAGGTGCTCTGGCGGCGGCTCGCCGCGACCCGGCGCACGCGGGCCTTCAATACCTACGGCCCCACCGAATGCACCGTGGCGACCACCGCATGGGAGCTGGAGGAAACGTCCCCCGCGCTGCCCGTCATCGGCCGGCCGTTCGACAACCTGCGCGCGTACCTGCTCGATGAACGGCAGGAACTGGTGCCCTTCGGCTTGCCCGGAGAGCTGTGCTTCTCCGGTGAGGGCGTCGCGCGCGGCTACCTGGGCCGGCCGCACCTGACCGCCGAGCGCTTCATGCCGGACCCGTTCGGCACGGAGCCTGGAGCGCGCCTGTACCGCACGGGCGACAAGGCCCGGTGGCGCGAGGACGGGACGCTGGAGTTCATGGGCCGCCTGGACTTCCAGGTGAAGCTGCGCGGCTATCGCATCGAGCTGGGGGAGGTCGAGTCCACGCTGCGCGCCCATCCCAGCGTCCGGGACGCGGTGGCCCTGGTGCGCGAGGACGTTCCGGGCGACTCGCGGCTCGTGGCCTACGTCACGCCGAACGTCGACACCGCCCCACTGCACGAGCACCTGCGAAGGCACCTGCCCGATTACATGGTGCCTGCCGCCCTCCTCGCCCTGCCCGTCCTGCCCCTGACGCCGAACGGCAAGGTGGACCGCAAGTCCCTGCCCGCGCCGGACGCATCGTCGCGCTCGGCACGGGGCTTCGAGCCTCCCGCGACTCCCACCGAGGAGCGCCTCACCGCCATCTGGGAGGAGCTGCTCCGCGTGTCCGGCGTGGGCCGTCACGACAACTTCTTCGAGCTGGGCGGGCACTCGCTGCTGGCCACGCAGGTAGTGTCGCGCGTGCGCGCCCACTTCGGCGTGGAGCTGCGCGTCCGGGCCCTCTTCGAAACACCGACCGTGGCGGGCCTCGCCCAGCGGTTGGCGGACGCCGCGCCCACGCCCGCGCTGCCGCCGCTGACGCGGACCCAGGGGGACGGACTCGCGCCCCTGTCCTTCGCGCAGCAGCGGCTGTGGTTCATCGACCAGCTGGAGCCGGGCAGCACGCTCTACAACATGCCCTTCGCGCTGCGGCTGTCCGGAGCGCTGGACGTCCCGGCCCTCCAGCGGGCCTTCGACGCGCTGGTGCAGCGGCACGAACCCCTGCGCACGACGTTCGAGACACATGACGGAACGCCACGTCAGCGCATCCATCCCGCGCCCACGGGAATGCTGCGCACGGAGGACCTGGAGGCCCTGCCCGCGAACGCGCGTGAAGCCGAGGTCTGGCGCCGGGTGGACGCGGATGCGCTGCGTCCCTTCGACCTGGGCACGGGTCCCCTCGCTCGTTTCACACTGCTGCGGCTGGACTCGATGGAGCACGTGCTCCTGCTGTGCACGCATCACACCGTCTCCGACGGCTGGTCCTTCGGGGTGCTCGTGCGCGAGCTGGTGGCGCTCTACGAAGCCTTCCGCCAGGGCCAGCCGTCGCCACTGCCGGAGCTGCCCGTGCAGTACGCGGACTTCTCCCGGTGGCAGGCCTCGTGGCTGGAAGGCCAGGTGCTGGAGGGACAGCTCGACTGGTGGAAGCGCCAGCTCGAAGGGGCACCGCATGCGCTGGCGCTGCCCACGGACCGGCCCCGTCCGGTCCGCCGCTCCGCGCAGGGAGCACGGTGGCCCGTCCACCTGACGCCGGCCTCGAGTGACGCGGTGGAAGCACTGGCGAAGCGGGAAGGCGCCACGCCCTTCATGGTGCTCATGGCCGCGTTCCAGCTGCTGCTGTCGCGGTACGCCGGACAGGACGACGTGCTGGTGGGCACGCCCATCGCGAACCGCCGTCACGCGGAGACCGAAGGCCTCATCGGCTTCTTCGTCAACACGCTGGTCCTCCGCGCCCGCTTCACCGCGGACACGTCGTTCCGGAAGGTCCTCGCGCAGGTGCGCACGACCACGCTCGGCGCGTACGAACACCAGGACCTCCCCTTCGAGCGACTGGTGGACGCGCTCCAGCCCGAGCGCGACCTGGGCCGCACCCCGCTCTTTCAGGCCCTCTTCGCGCTGCACAACACACCGGAGCCGGAGGTCGCCCTCCCGGGTCTGACGCTGAAGGCCGTGGAAGTCACTCCCACGGCGGCGAAGTTCGATCTGGACCTGGCCCTCACCCGGCAGCCCGACGGCTTCCAGGGTGCGCTCACGTACAGCACGGACCTCTTCGACGCCGCCACGGTCCAGCGGCTGATGGAGCGCTGGAGCACGCTGCTGGAGACCGTCCTCGCCGCGCCCGACGCGCCCCTGGACCAGCGGACGCTGCTGACGGACGAGGAGCTTCGCCGGATGCATATCCCGCATGCACCGGCCTCCCGTACCTCCGAAAGCACGGAGGTCGCCCCACGCGACGACCTGGAGCGGGAGCTGGTGGCGCTCTGGGAGGAGCTGCTGGGCGTCCGCCCCATTGGCGTGACACGTCCGTTCTTCGACCTGGGCGGCCACTCCCTGCTCGCCGTGAAGCTGATGGCCCGCATCCGGGAGCGCTTCCAGCGCGAGCTGCCCCTTGCCGCCCTCTTCCAGGCGCCCACGGTGGAGACGCTGGCCCGGCTGCTGCGCCAGGCGCCCGCGGTCTTCTCCCCGCTCGTGCCCATCCAGCGCGAGGGCTCGCGGCGGCCCTTCTTCTGCGTCCACCCGGTGGGCGGCAACGTGCTCGCGTACGCGGCGTTGGCGAAGCAGTTGGGCCCGGATCAGCCCTTCTACGGGCTCCAGTCCCAGGGGCTCGATGGGAGCCGTCCGCCGCTCGACACGGTGGAGGCGATGGCGGCGCTCTACGTGTCCGCCGTGCGCACCGTGCAGCCCCACGGCCCCTACCGGCTGGGCGGCTGGTCCATGGGAGGCCTGGTGGCCTTCGAGATGGCCCGTCAGCTCCAGGCCCGGGGCGAGACCGTGGAGCTCGTGGCGCTCATCGATGCCAGCCCGGCGACGGATGACCGCGTGCCGCTCGACGTGGACGACGCAGACCAGGTGGCCGCGCTGTTCGAGCTCGACCAGGGCCAGCTCGCGACGCCGGAAGCGGCCACGGCGGCAGGACGTACGCTCCTGCACGTCTTCACCCGCAACCTGCGCGCCCTGAAGCACCACCGCCCTGGAACGTTCACCGGCCGCGTCCTCCTGCTCCAGGCGGGCGACGACCCGACGCGCGGAGATGACGGCTGGAGCGCGCACGTCCAGGGCGAGCTGACGCGCGAGGTGCTCCCCGGCACGCACTACTCGCTGCTGCGCGCGCCCCACGTCCAGCGGCTCGTGGAGCGGTTGACGGAGGCGCTCCAGGGCATGGCGCGGGACGCGTCCCGGTAGGCCGGAGACCCGCACCGGCGCCGTGCCTCCCGCATGGCGCCGGGGTGCGCCCTCCGCGATGTCCGTGGAGGGCCCTGAGGGGGGCATGACAGGCCGCCTCCTGGGAGGAGCCAGCGCGCGTGCCAGGACTGGCACGTTCGCGGCGCGGCCACGTCATCCGGCGGGCCGCGCTCTCACGTAACGCCCCGGAATCCCGACGGCGGGGCCCTGGCGGCCCGCGTGGCCCCGACCTTGCCATGGGAAGGCCACGCAACCCTCACAGGAGCCCAGCCCCATGAACTTCCAGAAGCCTTCCGCCATCCCCCACCTCCCCCGCCACGCGCGGACCCTGACCTGGAGCCTCCTGGCGCTCGCCGCCGCCGGCTGTGGCGCCAGCGACAGCGCCAGCCCCAGCACCCTGGCGGAGCGCCCCCAGCCCCTCACCTCGCGGCCCTCCCGCTGCCTGGAGATCCGCGCCGCCCAACCCGGAGCGCCGGACGGCGACTACGTGCTGTACGTGGCGGGTGACACCGGCGCGTCCTGGACCGCGTACTGCCACGACATGGCCGGCACGCCCACCGAGTACCTCACGCTCACGCGCACGGACGCCGACTCCAACTTCTCGCAGTACACGGCCGGCGGCGCCTCCCCCGGCACCGACGTGCGCACCCACTTCACCCGGCTGCGTATCGACCCGGTGACCCTGCGCGTGGTCACGGGGGACCAGACCTTCGCCACCTCCACGGGCGAGCTGACGCACTCGCCGGACACCGTCACCGCGATGCCCTACGGCGTGGCCATGGCGTGCAACGGCGGCCAGGGCCAGGGCCACATCGACCTCCGGGGCACTCCGTTCACGGTGGAGGCGGAGTCGTTCGGCGTGGCCGGCGCGAACGCGACCGGCGCCGCCATCTCCAGCGAGGACGGCCAGGTCGTCACGCTGTCCGGTAACGGCTTCTGCGGCTGGGTGGGCCCACAGGGCAGCTACAACCCCTTCAACCAGCAGGGCAGCCTGCTCCAGCTCCACTACCGCGGCGAGGATCTCCCCGCGACGTGCCAGGAGCTCAAGGCGGCCCGCCCCGGTGCGCCGGACGGCGAGTACGCGCTGTTCGTGAACAAGGACCCGCTGAAGCGCTGGACGGCCTGGTGCCAGGACATGGCCGGCACGCCCAGGGAGTACCTCCCCCTGGTGCACACGGAGGAGGGCGCCAACTACTCGCAGTACACGGCGGGAGGAAACTCGCCGGGCACCGACGTGCGGACCCGGTTCACGCGCGTCAGGCTGAACCCCATCACCCTCGCCGTGGACACCGGGGACCACACCTTCTCGACGTCCAGCGGCTCCCTCATGCACGTCAACAAGGAGCTCGTGACGGCCATGACCTACGCGGCGGCCATGGGGTGCAGCCGCACGGGCCTGGCCAACGTGGACCTGCGAGGCACGCCGTTCTCCGTGCCCGTCGGCAACATCGGCCGGGCCGGCCCTTCGAGCGAGTCCTCGTGGTGGGCCTTCTATGACCACTTCCAGGTGGTGGAGATGCGCGGCTACGGAGGCTGCGGCTGGGTGGGCCCGCAGGGCAGCTACAACCCGTTCAACAAGAACGGCGCCCTGCTGCCCCTCGCGTACACCCTGCCGCAGCCGTAGCCCCTGACGTTCAGGGCGACGGCTCCAGCCCCGCGCCGGGCTTCACCAGCACGGCGCGGGAGTAGGCCATGAGGAAGCCCAGGCGCATGGCGTTGCGCTCCGTGGGGATGCCGGGCGAGGACATGATGGCCGCCAGGTCGCTGCCCTTCTCCAGCCCCCGCGCCAGCCGCGCGACAATCAGCGCCTGCTGCACGCCGAGCCGCCGGTACGCGGGCAGCACCGACGTGCCGAACAGCGAGGTGAGCCCGTCGCTCACCTCGCAGCTGCCGGCCCCCACCGCCACGCCGTCGAGCCACGCCACGTACGAGTCCGAGGCGGGGTTGCGCGCCGCCTTCAATCCCATCTCCAGGAAGACCGCCGGCATCGACTCGCCTTCCGGGACGAAGCCGCTGCCGGCGACCTCCACGAACCTGCGCACCGCCGCGTCGTCGGACGGATCCACCCGCTCGACGCGCAGCCCGGCGGGAGCGCCCCGGGCCAGCTTCGACAGGTCCTCCCCGGCTTGCAGCGGCCGGTACAGCACCGTCTCGAACTCACGCAGCACGAAGCCCCGGGCCGCCAGCCCCTTCAGCAGGGCCTGGGGCGCGAAGGGGCTCAGCTCCGCCTTGGGCTCCACTCCACGCGACGCGAAGAAGTCCACCAGCGCGTCCAGTTCCGCGTCCGTGACGTCGCGCTCGAAGCCGTAGCCGCACGACTTGTTGATGTAGGACCCCACGCCGCCGAACGCCATCCAGCCGTCCGCGAGCGGCGCGGAGGCCGTCGAAAGCGCCACCGCGGAGGTGGCCTGCTTGCATTCGAACCGCCGGGCGATCTCCACCAGGTTCACGTCGTTCATCCGCCCCGTTTACACCGGAGCAGGCCGCCGCGTCAGTGCGCCGAGGCGCTCACCCAGGCCCGCGTCCCGTGGGCGGCGGGGGCGAGGACAGCAGCCCATCCAGCACGCCGTAGGCATAGAGGGCCGCGAAGGCGTAGGCCCCCACGAGATAGGAGACGTTGAAGGCCCGGGCCGTGGGCGCGTCCTGGGCCGAGTAGCGGCCGTCCGAGCCGCGCAGGGACAGGGCCACGCCCAGGGAGACCGCGGACACGGCGAACGCCGTGCCCTGCCCTGCCGCGAGCACGGTGCCCTTGGAGCGTTGGCCGTGCACGAAGTGCCCCACGCCGAACGGCACCAGGTACCAGCCTTGCGAGGCCGGGCGGGGCTCGACGAGGACGGGAGCGGCGGTGGAGGACGCGGTCCCGGGCAGGAGCACGGGCGGCCGGAGTCGGGCGGCGCGCGGGTCGATGCGGTCCTGCCGCCGCGCGCGCACCCGTTCGATGAAGGCGATGAAGTCCGGCGGATACACCAGGGGATCCAGCTTCGCGTCGGGGTCGAGCGCGAGCCCTTCCACGGCCTCGTGCTCCGCGCGGGGCACGTCCTCCTGGGCGTGGAGCGTCGCCGCGAGCAGCAGGTGGGCTTCGGCCTCCTCTTGAGGATGGGAGAGCCGCGAGGGCTGGAGCAGGGCCTCCAGCTCGGTCCGGGCGCGAGGCAGGTCGCCGGACTGGTAGGCCTCACGAGCGGGGCCCAGCGGGGAGTACGCCGCGAGCAGCAGGGCGACGATGGCGGTCTTCATGGAGCGGACCCCAGCACGACCGTGGTGCGGGACCCCGCCACCGCGTCGAGCGATTGCCTCAGCACGTTGCCTCCCGGGTCGCGGGCGGACAGGAGGTGTCCCCCGTGCGAGAGCTTCAAGGGTTCACGCAGCGGAGCCACGCCCACCTCCACGCCGTCGACGAAGACGCGGGACGCCGCGGGCGCGACGATGGTGACCTCCGCGTCGCGCACCCGGAGGGAGACTTCGCGCGAGACGGCTGCGCCGGCAGCCACTTCGAGCACTTCCTCGACGGGCTCGCACAAGGGGTTGGCGAAGCGGAGCCGGTGCGTGCCGGGAGACAGCCGCAGCTCGCGCAGCCGAGGGGTGTAGCCCCGGCTCTGACCGTCCACGAACACCTCGGCCCAGGGGCGTGTCACCACCGTGAGCGTCGCGAAGTCCTGGGCATCCGGCACGCGAACCGGCAGCTCCGTGCCGGTGGGCTCCGGGGACACGGGCCGCTGCGGAGAGTCCTGGGCGGGGCGGGTCAGCGGCGCTGGCGCTGCCCGAGGCGACCTACCCGGAGCGTCCGGACGCGCGGCCCGGACCGGCGTACCGGCCGCCGCCTGATGCAAGGGACGCGAAGGTCTTTGCGCTGAATCAAGGCGGGCGACGGCCACGGGCGCGGCGGAGTCCTCGCTTGTGGCAGGCAGGCCAGCGCCGGGCGGTGCCGAGGCCGAGGCCGCCATTGTCGCAGTGGAGTCGGCACCGGGCACGAGCGCGGCAAAGTCCTCCGACGTGGCAGGCGAGCCCGCATCAGGAGCAACTGGCACGGCGGTCCGCACCATTGCCTCCAAATCCGGCGCGAGCGCCGACTCCAGCCCGTTGGCCACCGTCGGAGTCCTGGAGCCACCCGCGCGCCAAGCCCACGTTCCCAACCCGCCCAACAGCCCCGCGAGCACCACGCCCGTCAGGAACCCCCGCCTGTGTTCCGCCCACGAGCGCGGGAGCGCATCCCACGCTCGCCGGACGAAGCCCTTCTTCATGGGACGCGAGCGAAGGAGCGCCAGCACCTCGGGGGCCCCGGGCCGGAGCGTCAACGCGGCGTTGAGGCACCGGGCAGCCTGGGCACCCTGCCCCGCGACGAGCAGCGCACGGCCTTCGCCCAACAGCCGCTGGAACCGGTCCTCGCGCCAGCGGGCCACGGAGGACTCCGGTGCCTGGAAGAAGGCACGTGACGCTTCGGCGGGAGCCCCAACCCACGACCGCAGCACCGCCTCCAGCTCCTGCGCCAGCGCCCCACCCTCCACGGGCCTGTCACGCGCATCCCGGGCAAGACACCGCGCGACCAGCGCCGACAGGGGCGCGGGCGTGCCCGGCGCGGCCTCCACCAACGGCGGTGCATCGCGGGTCATCACCGAGACCGCCAGCCGGGCACTGCCCTCCCCTGCATGTGGCGTCGAACCGGTGCACAGCTCGAACAACACCACGCCTACCGCGTAGACGTCCGACGCCGGGGACCACGCCCCGGTATCGATACGCTCCGGCGCCATGTACGCCAGCGAGCCGATGACGGCGCCAGTGCTCGTCAGCCGGGCCTGGTCCTCCGCCAGCGCGGCGATGCCGAAATCCGCGAGCTTCAGCGGCCCCCCACGCGCCACGAGCACGTTCTCCGGCTTCACGTCCCGGTGCACCACACCGCGCGCATGCGCCGCGTCCAGCGCGCGGGCCAGCTCCCAGCCCAGCAGCGCGACGGCCTCCGGCGGCACGGGAGCCAGGCGCCGCGCCAGTTCGCGCAGGTTCTCGCCTTGCACCCATTCACAGACGAGGAACGGGCCGCGCACGGCGTCCTCGCCAAAGTCATGCACCGCCAGGACATTGGGGTGCTGGAGCGAGGCCACCACCTCCGCCTCCTGGCGGAAGCGCTCGGTGAAGCGGGCGTCCAGGCCCGGGTGCAGCACCTTCACGGCCACGCGGCGGGACAGCCGGAGGTCGAGGGCGAGGAAGACCGTCGCCATCCCGCCCCGCCCCAACTCCTGCTCCAACTGGTAGCGGCCGGCCAGCAGTTCGCCCGTCATCGCGCGCGCAGTCTAGGAAGCGGGATCCGCGCGATCAAACCCCGGGGCGCCCTCACTGCTGGCACACGCGGAGGGTGGAGCCGGGGAGCTGCACGCACGTGCCTGCCTGTCCCCCGGGACACTCCGCATCCGACCGGCAGGGTTGGTGACAAGTCTTCCCACGTCCCAGGTCCGCGCAGAAGCCGCAGCGGGCGCAGTCCATGGAGCTCTCGCAGAAGTCGCCCAGGTGCTCGGGGGACAGGCCCTCGCAGGTCTCGACACACAGGGACTCCGGAGCCGGTGAGCATTGGTAGCCCGTGGGGCAGCCCGGGTCGCAATCGCGTGTACAGCGTCCCTTCACGCAGTACGCGAACGTCGAACAGGCCAGGGGATCGGAGCAGGGCTCTGTGAGGCGGGGGCCCGCTTCGCATTCCCTGTGGACGTCGGAGCAGCGCTGGTCCTCGGGACACTCCCGGTCCGCGGCGCAGGAGCGCACGCAGACGTCTCCCAGACAGCCGGCGTCCAACTCCTCACGCACCTGGATGTCGAGCGGACACCCCGGGCCCACGAGTAGGACGAGCAGCAGGAACGAGAGTGGGAAGCGCATGGTGATCAGCTGCGAGGATGGGGGAGCCGTCCTCACTCCTCTTCCCCCAGGTATCGGAACACGGAGCGCACGCCGATGCCCAGCGCCCGGGCCGCCTCTTTCTTGCTTCCCCCGCTGCGAGCAATGGCCTCGCGCACGTAGCGCAGCACGAACGCATCACGTGCCTCGTCCAGGGGCACCAGCGGCGCCGTGTCCGCGGCCAGGTCCAGGTCCTCGACGCCGATGAGCTCCCCAGACGCCAGGATGGCCGCGCGCCGCACGCGAGACACGAGCTCGCGGACGTTGCCGGGGAAGGGATGACCGCGCAGGGCCTCCGCCGCCTTCTGCGTGAGGCCCCGCGCACGCGCGCCCTGCTGCTTCAGGACATGGTGCGCGATGAGCAGCACGTCCTCGCCGCGCTCCCGCAGCGCGGGCACCTCCAGGCGCACCTCGTCCAGGCGGAAGAGGAGGTCCTCACGGAAGGCCCCTCGGGCGACGAGCGCCTTCAACGGCTGGTGCGTGGCGGCCACGACGCGCATGTCGACCTTGCGGGGACGGTGCTCGCCCAGCCGCGTCACCTCGTGTTCCTGGACGACACGCAGCAGGCGCGACTGGAGCGACAACGGCATGTCTCCAATCTCATCCAGGAACAGCGTGCCCCCATCCGCCGCCTCCACCAGCCCCGCGCGGTCGGAGGTCGCGCCGGAGAACGCCCCGCGAACGTGGCCGAACAACTCACGCTCGATGAGGGACTCCGGAAGCGCCGCGCAGTTGATGGCCACCAGCCGTCCGCGCCGGCCGCTCCGCCGGTGAAGCGCCCGGGCCACCTCCTCCTTCCCCGTGCCTGTCTCGCCCTGGATGAGCACGTGCAGGGACGTGGGCCCCAGGCGTTCCACCTGCCGGTAGAGGTTCCGCATGACCGGGGACTCACCGATGAGCCCTTCGAACGTGGCCGCGGCGATGCGCTGCGTGAGGCTGTCCACCTGGGCGCGCAGCTCCGTCAGCTCCCGCGACGTGGCCAGCAGCAGCGCCGCGAGCGACGACAACGCCATGGCCTCCTCCAGCTCGCGGGTCGAGAACGGAGGGCTGCCCAGGCGCCGTCCCAGGTACACGGCGCACAGCGGCGCGGAGCCCGCACGAAGCGGCAGCACGAGCGCGGAGGTCAGCCGCAACGCCAGGACACTGGGAGCCCCCGCGAGCGCCGCCTCCGCCGCGACGTCCGGCACCAGCACCGGAGCCCCCGAGCCCACGACCTGATCCACGAGGCTGTCCACCACCGCCGAAGCCGGCACGGAGCCGGTGGCCGCCAGCACCTGCCGCCGGTCCCCCTCCACCGACACGAGGAACCCCACGTCCGCGGAGGTGACGTCCGAGATGCCCCGCAGCGCCGCCTCCAGCAGCTCCGACGAAGGGCGCTGCACGAGCAGCCGCGAAGCGAAGTCCGTCAGCACGCCCAGCAGGCGGGACGGCGGCGAGGAAGGCTCCACGCGAACCGGCGCCTCCGAAACCGTCAGCGTGAGCGAAGCCCTGCCCACGCTGAAGGACTCTCCCGGCTCCAGCGGCGCCAGCTCCACCCGCTTGCCACGAACCCGGACGTCACAGTCCGCGCTGGCGGCGGACACCGTCCACCCGCGCGCGTCACGGAACACCAGGGCGTGGCTGCCCTTCACTCCGGGCGCGGAGAGGACGACGTCGCACGCGGGCTCGGAGCCCACGGACACCACCGGCTTCTCCAGCGCGATGGAACGGCCGTCCGGGAGGGTCAGGAAGAAGCGCATCCGCCCCCATCCTACTGTCCCCCCGCGGGCGGCGGCTCCTCCCATCCCCCACCCAGCGACAGGAACAGGGCGATCTGATCGGACACCAACTGGCTCTGCGCGGAGGCCAGCGAAGCCTCGGCGTTGGCCCGGGTGCGCTCCGCGTCGAGCACGCCCAGGAAGCTCTCCCTCCCTCCCCGGTAGAGCGCGTCGGCTTCGCGCGCGGCCTCGGCGCTGAAGTCCCGGGCGGCCGTGAGCGCGGCGACGCGCTCCAGCTCCTGCGTGTACTGCGTCAGGTTGCTCTCCGTCTCCAGCAGCGCGTTGAGCACCACCCCGTCGAACTGCGCGAGCGCCCCTTGCGCGGCCGCATCCGCCTGCGCGATGCGAGCCCTGGCGACGCGGGTGTTCGGAAACGTCCAGGACAGCAGCGGCCCCAGGCTCCAGCTCAGCGTGCTCTCCTGTCCGAAGGAACTCATCAGGCCTCCGGACCCCGCGGACAGCCCGAAGTTCACCGTGGGATAGAGGTCCGCCGTCTCCACGCCGATGCGCGCGGTCGCCGACGCAAGCGCCCGCTCCGCCTGCCGGACATCCGGACGCCTGCGCAGCAGCGCGGCGCCATCCCCCACCGGGATGGGCGAAGCCAGCCGTGGCGGCGTCTCACACGCCTCCACGTCCGGAGGAAACGCCGCGGGCGGCCTGCCGCTGAGCACCGCCAGCCGCAGCAGCGCGATGCGCCGCAGCACCACCAGCGGAGGGATGTTCGCGCGAAGCACCTCCACCTGCGCTCGCGCCCGGCTCAGGTCCAGCGCCGTCCCCCGCCCCGCCTCCACCAGCCGCCGCGTCCGCGAAAGGCTCTCCTCCTGCAGGACCAGCACGTGACGCGCCACCAACACCTCGTTGCCCACCGAGCAGACGCTCGCGTACGCCCGGGTCGTCTCCGCGGCCACCGTGATGTGCGTCAGGTCCAGCGCGGCCTGGACCGCCTCCGTGTCCGCGCGCGCCGCCTCGATGCCCCGGCGGATCCGCCCGAACAGGTCCAACTGATACGACACGTCGAAGCCCAGGCCGTAGGTCACCGACGGCCGGACCGGCGGCGTCCTGCCCACGCCCACCGCCGCGTCCACTCCAAAGGTCGGCAGCAGCGCGCCCCCGACCTCCGCCAGCACCGCTTGCGACCGCGCGAGGTTCGCCTCCGCCACCCGCAGGTCCACGTTCGACTTCAGCGCCTGCTGCACCAACCCCTCCAGCACCGGATCCTCGTACAGCCGCCACCACTCGCCCGGGACGGGCTCCGCCGAGTAGTGCGGATCCTCCGCGCCCAGGAAGGCCCCGGTGGCTTCGGGCGAATGGACGACCGCGGACGGCGGTGGCCCCCGGTAATCAGGCCCCACGGTCGTGCAGGCGGACACCAGCAGCGCCAGGCCCACCCACCCGCGCAGCCCCCGCGTGCTCATGGACGGACGTCCCCGGTGCGCGCGGCCGAAGCCCCGTCCCCCTCTTCGTGCACCGTCACCGTCGCGGTGCGTCCGGACACGAGCCGGACTCCCTCGGGCACCGCGTCCAGCGCGATGCGCACGGGCACCCGCTGGGCCAGACGCACCCAGCTGAACGTGGGGTTCACGTTGGGCAGGAGGCTGGGGCCCGCCCCGCGCTCGCGGTCCTCGATGCCCGCGGCGATCCCCTCCACGTGTCCACGCAAGAGGGCCGGCTCGCCCATGAGCCGGATGGTGACTGGCGCGCCAACGCGGATGCGCGGCAGCTTCGTCTCCTCGAAGTAGCCCTCCACGCGGAAGGAGTCGCTGTCCACCAGCGCCACCATCTGCCGCCCGGCGGTGGCGTAGTCCCCCTCCTCCACCTCCAGGTTGGTGATGATGCCGTTCACCGGCGCGCGCACCGTGGAGCGGTCCAGGTTCAGCGCTGCGATGTCCCGGTTGGCCAGCGCCTGCTGGAGCGCCCCTTCCGCCTGCTCCGCGCGGGACAGCCCCTGCTCGCGGGCCTCCTCGGACACCAGGTTGCCCAGCCCCCGGTTGCGCTCGGACTCACGCTGCGCCTGCGCCCGCGCCGCCTGCCGGCTCGTCACCACCGCCTCCGCCTGCCTCAGCGCGAGCTCGAAGCGGGCGCGGTCGATGACGAAGAGCACCTGCCCCCGGGTCACCCGCTGGTTGTCCTGCACGTCCACCGACGTGACGACTCCCGACACGTCCGGCGCCAGTTGCACCACGTCCGCCAGCACGCGGCCGTCGCGCGTCCACGGCTCGACCTCGTAGTGCCGCCACATCCACCAGCCCGCGAGCAGGGCCAGCGCGACGACGGCCACCGTCACGCCAATCCGGATGAGCTGCGGGCGCGTGGGTTTCATGGCGTCTCAGGGGACCCGCGAGGCGAGGAAGGTCACCGCGAACCAGAGGAGGACGAACAGCGCCAGGTCGAAGAGCGCCGGGTGCCACACCCACCGGTAGACATGGAGCGCGGCCAGTCCCCGCCGCAGGGGCACACCGAGCGCCACCGCGACCAGCGCCCAGACGAGGAGCGCGGGGACGAAGACCCCCTGGACGTCCAGCTCTCCCCTCATCGCGCCGCCTCCAGGGGCGCTGCCCGGTAGGGCGCCGCGTCCGGAAACAGCGCGCGCCGCAACCCCACGAGCGCGAGCACCCCGTCGCGCTTCTGCGCGGAAGGCGGCGCGTCCGCCACGCTGCCCAACGTCGCGTCCAGCGCCCCGAGCAGCTCCACCGGAGGCGCCGTCACCCGCCCCAGCGAGCGCGCCCGGAAGTGCCCGGAGATGCGCTGGAGCAGCAGCCCCGCGGACAGGCTCGCGGCAGTCCCCACGTGCGGACGGACCCGCTGAAGGTCCACGACGTTCAAGCCCAGCCGCAGGTCCGCCAGCGCGTCCGCGGCCTCCAGCGCCTCGTCGCGGGACGTGGCCAGCGCCAGCCTCGGGGTGAGCATGCCCAGCCGGTCCAGCATGCGGCTCGTCCAGCCCAGGCGGTCCGGCACGCCCTCGGCGGAGGCCAGGCCCGCCAGCTCCCGCCACCCGGTGCGCAAGAGCCGGTGCGCGCTCCAGTCCGTGCCCACGGAGCGCAGGAAGCGGGTGGACAGCGCGGCGGCGATGAAGCCCACGGCCTGCGCCAGCGAGCTGTTGATGAACTCCGCCAGGTCCGCGGTGTAGCGCTCCTGGAGCGACAGCGTCCCCAGGAGGCCCAGCACCGCGATGCTCGCGCGCCCCGCCCACCGCGGATCCGCCATCAACACCCCCACGCCCAGGAGCGTGGGGGCCAGCGCGGCGGCCAGCAGGGGAAAACCGTCGATGCCGGGCAGGATGCCGAACAGGTACACCCCGCCCACGACGAAGGACACCCCGGTGAAGGCCAGCGCGGACAGGATGGCCGGCACCGGATCATCCTGGGTCGCGAAGAGGCAGCTGTAGACGGCCGCCATCATCGCCGCCGCGCTGCCCTCCGGCCACGCGAGCGAAATCCACACGGCGCAGCAGAGCAGCACGGCCGCCGCCGCCGCGATGCCGGACATGAGCGCCAGGCCCCGGTCGCGGTGCAGCGGACGCTGGACACGCGCGAGCAGGAGCGGCGTCAGGCGCTCCGGCGCGGGCCCGGTGGGGTCGCGGATGAAGGCGCGCAGGTCGCGGCAGTCCTGGACGGTGTCCACCAGCTCGCCCAGGCGCACGGCAAGGCTGGTGGTGACGAGCGCCGTCCAGTCCGCCTTCGCGTCCAGCGGCGGCGCGAGCGCGGCGCAGGCCTCGGAGAGCCGCTGGCCTTCGGCGCGAGCGGCGTCGGGCCCCGCCTGGATCCACGCGCTCAGCGCTTGGAGGAGCGTGTCCCGCCTGGCGTCGGGCCCTTTGCCCGAGGTCTGGAGGACGGCGAGCCGGTCCTCGATGCTGGAGAGGATGGGCAGCAGCATGGACATGCGCTCGTGCAGCGCGCGCACGGCGCCGGCCCTGGGGCGCAGGCCGGCGGTGTCGAACGGCAGGTGCGTCGCCAGCAGGTGGAGCGCGGTGACGTCCTCCGCCAGCCGGTGCCACTCGCGGCGCGTGCGCGCGTCCCTGCGGCCCGCGAGCGCGTCCTGGGCCCACCGGCCCGCGTCCGCGAGGAAGCCGTCGATTCGGTCCAGCAGCACCGGCCCCACCGGGCGCGGAAAGAGAGCGGTGTGCACGACGGTGGCGCACACGATGCCCAGGCCAATCTCCTCCACCCGCACCAGCGCAATGTCGAAGAGGGCCCCCGGCGAGGAGACACCGGGAAAGCCGATGATGGCCGCGGTGTAGCCGCCCAGCATGAAGACGTAGCTGCGCGGCGTGCGGTCCAGGAGCGCCAGGTACAGGCAGCAGCCCACCCACAGCGCCATCGCGAGCGACAGCAGCTCCGGTGCGTTCACCAGGTGGGGGACGAGCACGCACGCCATCACCGCGCCCAGCACCGTGCCCAGCAGCCGGAAGACGGCCTTCGAGCGCAGCGCGCCGGACAGCGGCTGGCTGACGACGTAGACGGTGATCATCGCCCAGTACGGTCTGGGCAGGGAGAAGCGCAGGCCGAGGAACAGCGCGGCCATCGCGGCGGCGAAGGTGTTGAGTGAGAACACCCATGCCCTGAGCCGCGGAGTCATCATCTCCGCGGGTCTAGGCCGCGCTCCCCGGCGCTGTCGTCAGCCCCGGAGTCTCACTCCTTCGTGAGGTCGTAGACCTCCTGGATGCTGTGGAGCGTCTGCACGAAGTCCAGCTTCAGGTCCTGGATGAGGCCGTTGCGCAGGTCGAACACCCACGAGTGCACGATGGGGAAGCCCCGCGACAGGTAGGACTTCTGCACGGCGGCCGTCTTGATGATGTTGATGCTCTGCTCCAGGACGTTGAGCTCCACCAGCCGCTCATAGCGCTTCGTCTCGTCCGAGATGCCGTCCAGCTCCTGCTTGTGGAACCGGTACACGTCCCGGATGTTGCGCAGCCAGGGGTTGAGGATGCCCAGGTCCTTGGGCTGCATCGCCGCGCGCACGCCGCCGCAGCCGTAGTGGCCGCAGACGATGATGTGCTTCACGTCCAACTGCCGGACGGCGTAGTTGATGACCGACATCACGTTGAGGTCGACGTTGTTGACCAGGTTGGCGACGTTGCGGTGAACGAAGACGTCACCCGGCGCCAGACCCATGATCTGGTTCGCGGGCACGCGGCTGTCCGAACACCCGATGTAGAGGAAGTCCGGCTGCTGCGACACCGACAGCTTGGTGAAGTAGTCCGGATCCGAGCGGAGCTGCTCCTCCGCCCAGGCCTTGTTGCTCTCGAAGATCTTGTCGTAGGGCGTCACGGCCCGGAAGGTCGCACGGGCAAACCCCACCGTCGAGCGGTCACTTCCTCCAGTGTTCACGCGCGACCACGGAGCATCCAGTCCCAGTACAGGCGCGGCAGTCCGTACTTCTTGAGCAGCCACAGGTCGCGGCGCTCCACGAAGGTGTTGATGAACGGCAGGCTCGGGGCGGGCTGGCCGTCGTAGTCGAACTCGGCGAGCAGCATCCGCCCGTAGCCCGTCACCAGCGGGCAGGACGCATAACCGTCATACCGCGCCGTGGGCTCGCGCCCCTCCATCACGGCCACCAGGTTCTCCACGAGCACGGGAGCCTCCGCCCGGACGGCGGCGCCCGTGCGCGACGTGGGCAGGTCGCTCGCGTCTCCAATGGCGAAGACGTTCGGATGGTCGGGGTGCTGGAGCGTGTGCTTGTGCGCCTTGACCCAGCCCGCGTTCGGACCGTCCTGATGGGCCAGCGCGCTGCGCTTGATGAAGTCCGGCGCGCTCTGCGGCGGCGTGACGTGCAGGAGGTCATAACCCAGCGTCACCCACTCCCGGCGCCCGTCGCGCGTCACCGCGAAGAGCGCCTCGCGGGTGTGCGCGCGCACCTCCACCAGGTCGTGGCTGAAGTGCGTCTGGATGCCGTAGCGGTCCACGACGCCCTCCAGCACCCGCGTGTAGGGCTGCACCCCGAAGAGCGCCTTGGCCCCCGAGCCGAAGACGACGCGCGACTTCCCCGCGAGCCCGCTGCGGCGCAGGTGGTCCGCCACCAGGTACATGATCTTCTGCGGCGCCCCCGCGCACTTCACGGGCGTGGCCGGGTGCGTGAACAACGCCGTGCCGCCCTGGAACGCCCGCACCATCTCCCACGTCTTCGGCGCCAGCCGGAAGTCGTAGTTGCTGGACACGTACGGCGTCTCCAGCGCCTCACGCAGGCCGCGCACCCGGTCCCAGTCCAACTGGATGCCCGGAGCGACCACCAGGAAGTCATAGGTCAGCCGCGCGCCGCCCCGCGTGAGCACCTGCTGACGGACGGGGTCCACCTCCTCCGCCCGGTCCTGGATCCACCGCGTCCCCTTCGGGATGTAGTCCGCCTCCGGCCGCACGGTGCTCGCGATGTCCGCGGCGCCAGCGCCCACCAGCGTCCACAGCGGCTGGTAGAAGTGCTGCGCCGAGGGTTCGAGCACGGCGACGCCCCGCACGCCCTTGCGCCGCAGCCGCGCCGCGACCGTGAGGCCCGCGGTGCCGCCGCCGATGATCAGCACCCGGTGGTGCTCGGGCGAAGGCTTGAGGGATGGAGGAGCGTTCATGGGAGCAAGCCGCGAGCCTGCCCACGACAGCCCCACCGCGCCAGTTGCCCCGCGAGGCGAACGCACGTTGCCGGGTCCACATCAAATATCGGCAGACTTCCCTTTATCGGAGCTCGCGTTCCATCGGACAATTCGCGGAAGGCGCTGAAGCCTCTTCTCCGCCCGCGGCCCCCGTGCACCGGAGATTCCGACATGCTCTTCCGCCAGCTCTTCGACTCCGAGTCCTCGACCTACACGTATCTCATCGGTGATGAGGCCACGCGCCAGGCCGTGCTCATCGATCCGGTGCTGGAGCAGGTGGACCGCGACCTGCGGCTCGTGGGTGAGTTGGGGCTCGTCCTCTCCCACGTCTTCGACACCCACGTGCACGCGGACCACGTCACCGCGTCCGGCACGCTGCGGGAGCGCACGCGGTGCCAGGTGGTGGCTGGAACAGGCGGGGCCCGGTGCGCCGACCTGCGGGTGCGGCACGGCGACACGGTGCACGTCGGACAGTGCGCCTTCCAGGTGCTCGCCACGCCGGGCCACACGGACGACAGCGTGAGCTACCTGCTGGGCGACCGCGTCTTCACCGGGGATGCCCTGATGGTGCGGGGCAACGGCCGCACCGACTTCCAGAACGGGAGCGCGAGCCAGCTCTACGACTCCATCACCCGCGTCCTCTTCCAGCTCCCGGACGCGACGCTCGTCTACCCCGCGCACGACTACCACGGGAACACGGTGACGAGCATCGGCGAGGAGAAGCGCCACAACCCGCGGGTCGCGGGCAGGAGCCGCGAGGAGTTCATCGAGGTGATGAACAACCTCCACCTGCCCCGCCCCAAGAAGATCGACCTGGCCGTCCCGGCCAACCGCGCCTGCGGGATGACTCAAGCCCCCGCGCCGGAGGCCTGACCTCAGGCCGGCTTCGCCAGCTCCGCGTCAATGGCCTGGAGGAGGCGCGGATCCTCCGCCGTCACGTCCGGCGCGAAGCGGCCCACGACGCGGCCATCGCGGCCGACGAGGAACTTCTCGAAGTTCCACTGCACTTCCGGCCGCGGGTTGGCTTCGATGCCGTAGCCCTTGAGGTTCGCGCGCATGGGCCCCTCGCCCGTGGCGTCCGGGATGGCGCCCGTCAGCGCGTGGTAGAGCGGGTGCTTGTCCTGCCCCACCACGGAGATCTTCGAGTACAGCGGGAAGGTCACGTCGTACTTCAAGGTGCAGAACTGCTGGATCTCCGCCTCGCTGCCCGGCTCCTGGCCCATGAAGTTGTTCGCGGGGAAGCCCAGCACCTCCAGGCCCTGCCCCTGCCGGCTCGCGTAGAGCTTCTGCAGTCCTTCGTACTGGGGCGTCAGGCCGCACTTGGAGGCGACGTTCACCACCAGCAGGACCTTGCCCTGGTGCTGGCCGAGCGTCCGGGGAGCGCCGTCGATGCCGGTGAGGGGGATGTCGTAGAGGTTCTGGCTCATGTTCAGGCTCGGTCTCCGTCTGAGGGGGCGGCCACTCTAGCCCAGGCCCGCCAGGGGGCGGCCCCGAGCAGGTCCGGCAAAGTGCCAGCCCCGGTGTGGTGATTTGCGGCGGTCGCGGCGCGGCGCAAGGTGCCGGCCCCTGGAGGGAACGGCTGGCCCGGGCCTTGCGTTGTGTGGACTCCCTCGCACTCCATGCACCGTCTCCTCGCCCCCCTCGTCCTCCTGCTCGTTGCCCTGGCCAGCGTGGCGGGCGGAGCCGTGTGGTTCATCCAGCGCGACCGGCAGGCGCTCGTGGAACAGTTCGGGGGAGACCGGCAGGCCCAGCTGGAGGAGGCCGCCAGCGGCGTCGCCCGGTCGCTGGAGGACCTGGGGGACAACCTGCGCTTCGCGAGCGAGCTGCTCGCCCAGCCCGGCTCCGCGGGAGACCATCACAACGAGCTGCGCGCCCTGTTGGAGGCCGTGGGCCAGTACCGGGCCATCGCCGTGCTGGGCCCGGACGGCGAGGAGCGGCTCTTCCTGGTGGACTACAAGTCGCGCCACCTGCCGAGGGAGGCCGTCCATCCCCCGGCGCTCGCGGACACCGCGAGGCAGGCGCTCACGGCCCCGGTGGGGCACGTCATTCCGTCGCATCCCATCGAAGGCGCCGCGTCCTCCGGGTGGATGCGTGTCTTCGCCATCCGCATCGACTCCGACACGCCCGGGGGCGGAGGCGCCATCGCCATCCTCGTGGACACCGAACCGCTCTTCGCGCCGCTGCGCATGGTGACGGTGGAGGAGAACACGCGCCTGCTCCTCTTGGGCGCCCACGGCACGCCCGCGCCCATGAGCGACCCGGCGCTCGCGTCGTGGCACCGGCGGCTGGGTGAACCCGAGGGCAAGCTCGTGCCGGGCTTGCGCACCCTGGTGGCGAGGATGCGCGCGGGCGCGGCCGGGACGCTGCGGATCAACGAGGCGGAGGCCGCGCGCCTGGGCCTGGGGGCCGCGGACGCGGTGGCCACGTTCCGTCCCCTGCGCATGCGGGGCGAGGCCTCCTGGTCCGTGGCGACGCTCTCCTCCACGAGCGCCCTGCGCGCCCACGAGCGCACCCTGGTCCTGCGCCTGTCGCTGGCGGCGCTGCTCGTGGCGGTGTTCCTGGTGGCGTTCGGGACCTACGTGGTGCTCGCCAACCGCCGGGCGGTGGCGCTCCAGGAGAGCCTGCGCCACGCCGCGAGGTTCGCGCACCTGCATGAGAAGACGCAGAAGATCCTCGATCACATCCCCACGGGCATCCTGGCCCTCGACCGCGAAGGCCGCATCAGCGCCGTGAACCAGGCCTTGCGCGCGCGGCTGCCAACCACCGCCGTGGGCAGCACCCTCCCGGAGGCCTTCCCCACCGCGCCCACGGCCGCGGTGCAGCGGCTGACGGCGCTGGTGCTGGCCGCGCGGGACAAGGGCGCAGTGCGCAGCCTGCACGGCGAACCGCTCAGCCTCTTCAACGAGAAGGACCAGTTCAACGTCCATGCCGTCCCGCTGGAGCACGGCGACGGAGAGGCGAGCACGCTGCTGGTGCTGGAGGACCTGAGCAACGTGCGCATGCTGGAGGATCAGCTCCTGCGCGCGGAGAAGCTGGCCACGGTGGGCGTGCTCGCCGCGGGCGTGGCGCATGAAATCGGCACGCCGCTGGGCATCATCCGGGGCCACGCCGAGTACATGCTCCAGAAGGTGGGCGGCGTGGAGCACCCGCAGGGCCGGGGCCTCAACGCCATCGTCACGCAGATCGACCGCGTGAGCCGCATCATCCGCCAGCTGCTGGACCTCTCACGCCTCCAGCCCGCGCGCGCCGGCGTCGTCCCCCTGGCGCCTCTCGTGCGGGGCCTCCAGGAGCTGCTCGACGTGGAGGCCGAGCGACGGCACGTCCACTTGGAGCTGGACGTGCCCGAGCGGCTGCCCAGCCTCGCGGCGGACGCGGATCAGCTCCAGCAGGTGCTCCTCAACCTCGCCCTCAACGCCTGTGACGCGTGCAGCGCCGGAGGCCACGTGCGGCTGAGCGCCACGACGTGCATGGCGGGAGATGCCCAGGCGGTGGAGATCCGCGTCCAGGACGATGGCCGTGGCATCGCGCCGGAGCACCTGCACCAGGTCTTCGACCCCTTCTTCACCACCAAGAAGCGGGGCCAGGGCACGGGCCTGGGTTTGAGCGTGGTGGCGCAGATCGTCCGCAACCACGGTGGCCAGGTGGGGGTCGAAAGCGAGCCCGGCCGGGGCACCGTCTTCACGTTGCGGTGGCCGGTGGCCGCCGCTTCCGGCTGGGAGGAACGGCATGCCGTCTAGCGCGCGCATCCTCGTGGTGGATGACCACGAGGAGATGGGACAGATGTTGAAGGACCCCCTCACGGACGCGGGCTACCGCGTGGACCTGTCCACGGGCGGCGCGGACGCCATCGCGCAGCTGAGGGCCCGCGTCTACGACGTCGTCCTGTGCGACCTGCGCATGGAGGAGGTGGACGGGCTGGACGTGCTCGCGGCGGCGCGCCGTCACGACCCGGAGCTCCCGGTGCTCCTGATGACCGCCTTCGGCGCGGTGGAGAGCGCCGTGGAGGCGATGAAGCGCGGCGCCTACCACTACCTCACCAAGCCCTTCCGCCTGGACGAGGTGCTGCTCCACGTCGGGCGCGCGCTGGAGTCCCGGCGCCTGCGGACCGAACACCGCGACCTCAAGCGCCAGGTGGCCCAGCGCGGTGGCCTGGGCTCGCTCCTGGGCCACAGCGTGCCCATGCGGACGCTCTATGAGCTCATCGACCGCGTGGCGGCCTCGGAGGCGCCGGTGCTCATCCGGGGCGAGAGCGGCAGCGGCAAGGAGCTGGTCGCCAGGGCGCTCCACTCCGAAGGGCCCCGGAGCCAGGCGCCCTTCGTGGCGGTCAACTGCACCGCCCTGCCCCACGCCCTGCTGGAGAGCGAGCTGTTCGGCCACCTCAAGGGCGCCTTCAGCGGAGCCACGACCACGCGCCGGGGCCTCTTCGTGGAGGCGGACGGAGGCACGCTCTTCCTCGACGAAATCGGGGACATGCCCCCGGAGCTCCAGGCGAAGCTGCTGCGCGTGCTCCAGGACGGCGAGGTGCGGGCCGTGGGCGCGGATGGCTCGCGCCGCGTGGACGTGCGCATCCTGGCCGCCACGCATCAGGACCTGGACGCGCGGGTGAAGGAAGGCCGCTTCCGGGCGGACCTCTTCTACCGGCTCAACGTCGTCTCGCTCCGGGTGCCGCCGCTGCGCGAGCGCACGGAGGACATCCCGAAGCTCGCCGAGCACTTCGTGACACAGGCTCGCGCCCGCAATCCGCGCTCCGCCGTCACCACCCTGTCCCCGGAGGTCGTGGCCACGCTCACGCGCATGCCCTGGCCCGGCAACGTGCGCGAGCTGGAGAACCTGGTGGAGCGCTTGGTTGTCCTGGGAGCGCAGCCCACCGTGGACCTGGCCCAGCTGCGCCTGCACACCGCGGACGCCGCGCCAGAGGTCCACCCGCTGGCCGCGGCCCACGGACAGGTGGTGCCGCTGAGACAGCTGGAGGGTGAATACATCGCGTGGGTGGTCGCCCGCTGTGGAGGCAACAAGACACGCGCGGCGGAGCTGTTGGGGATTGATGTCTCCACCATCCACCGCAGGGAGAAGACCGACAGCGGCGTTTCGCAACGCTAGGACGACGCGCTTTGCGAGTCATCGCGCCCCCCCCGCGCGAGACTCCAGACGGAGGGACCGCGGCACAGCCCTTGCTCATGTATCAGGGCATGAACCGAACCCACCTGTTCCTCCTGATGTCAGTCATTGGCCTCTCTGGTTGCGCCAGGCGCGCGGCCAACACCAGCACCACCGACGCGGCGACCCACGCGCCGGCCCCCACCACCAGCGACCGTGGCAACGCGGCGCGGCCCGCGCCCGACGACACGGAGCAGGCGCTCGCGGCGCTCAACGCCGCGCCCATCTACTTCCCGCTCGACTCGTCCCTGCTCCCGTCCGAGGCCACCGACGAGCTGTCGCGCATCGCCCAGGCCCTGCGTCAGCGAAGCCTCGCGAAGGTGACGGTGGCGGGCCACACCTGCGAGCTGGGCACGACGGAATACAACATCGCGCTGGGCCAGCGCCGCGCCGCCAGCGTGCGCGCCTACCTGGTGAACCTGGGCGTCGAGCCCGGGCGCATCTCCGTCATCTCCTACGGCGAGGAGCGGCCCGCGGACACGAACGCCCCGGAGAAGAACCGCCGCGCGGAGTTCTCCTTCCGCCTGGCCGAACAGGCCCGCGCCGGCGAGCTGTAGACCCTTTCATCGACCTCCCACCGAGTCCCCATCCACATGAGCCCCAGCGAAAACGCCCCCCTTCCGCCGTCTCCCGTCCGTTACCTCCGCTGGCCCCTGGGCATCGCCGCCGTCGTGACGCTCCTGGGCGGTTCGAGCTACTTCCTCCTGCGCACGTCGGAGCCGCCTCCCGCCCCCACGCCGTCAATCGCCGAGCCCACGCCTCCGGCGCCGCCTCCGCCCCCGGCGGTGCAGCTCTCCGGCACTGATACTCATGTGAGGGAGCTGTTGAAGGGACTCTCCAGCGACGCGGACTTCGCGCGCTGGCTGTCCTCCGAGGACCTGGCCCGCCGCTTCGCCGCGTCCGTGAACCTGGTCGCGGAAGGCCAGAGCCCGCGCATGCCGCTGTCCTTCATGGCGCCCACCGGGACCTTCCGCGTGACAAAGCGTCACGGCCACACGGTGACGGCGCCGGAGAGCCATACCCGTTACGACGGAGTGGCCCGCGTCATCACCTCCCTGGACGCGAAGAAGGCGGGACAGGTGTATCAGGAGCTCAAGCCGCTGCTGGACGCCGCGCACGCGGAGCTGGCCCCGCCGGGCCGGAGCCTGGATGCGACCCTGTCGCAAGCCATCGGGCGGCTCACCCGCGTCTCCGTCCCCAAGACGCCTCCGGAGCTCATGACGAAGGGCGCGCTCTACGTCTACGCGGATCCGAACCTGGAAGCGCTGGGCGCGGCGGAGAAGCACCTGCTGCGCATGGGCCCTGCGAACATGCGCAAGGTGCAGGAGAAGCTCACCGAATTGGCGGCCGCCCTGGGGATGCCGTCGCAGGAGCAGGCCCGCGGACCGTAGCGCGCTGCTTCTCCCACCCACGGGGGCGTGCAAGGCTGTCCGGACCGCATGCTCTACACGCCCCGAAGCTTCCAGGAGTCGGACCTCTCCACGCTGCACGCGTTCATGAAGCAGCACGCCTTCAGCACGGTCATCTCGCACGGCTCGGGGATCAACGTCTCGCACCTGCCGCTCATGCTGGTGCCGGACCGGGGCGACAAGGGCACGCTGCTGGGGCACCTGGCGCGCGCCAACCCACACTGGAAGGACTTCGACGGCGAGCGGCCGGCCCTCTGCGTCTTCCATGGGCCCCACGCGTACATCTCACCCACCTGGTACAAGGTGCGGCCCTCCGCGCCGACGTGGAACTACGCGGTGGTGCACGCGCTCGGCCGTCCGCGAATCATCGACACGCAGGCGGAGCTGTCGAAGCTGATCGACGTGATGCTGGCGGAGTACGAGCCCGCGAGCGGAGCCCCCGGCCACGCGGCCCACCTGCCAGAGGAGGTCCGCGCGCAGCTGCTGGAGCACATCGTCGGCTTCGAGCTGCCCATCGAGGAATTGCAGGGCAAGTTCAAGCTGGGCCAGAACCGCTCCGCGGAAGACCAGGCGGGAATGATGGAAGGGCTCGCGGGTCAGGGCGGCGATGCGCTGGCCCTGCTCGAGCTGATGCGCAAGCGGTCCCGCACGCGCGGCCCCTCCTGAGAGAGGCGGCGGGCGACATGCCTTTCCCAGCCTGCCTGCTTCGCCGACTGGCAGGAGCCCCCCCCACGGCACAGCTTTGGGAGGACCATGGACGTCCCCGCCTCGCTGCTCGACTTCTCGCTGGTCCAGGGAACCTCACTCGACCGGCGGCACCGCTTCCCCCGTCTCGACCGGGTCTCGCTGCCCGTGCGCGTCGCCAGCCTGATGCTGGTGAGCTGGCTGCCGCTCCTCGTCCTGTCGCTCCTGGAGGGTGGGACGGCGGCACACGCCTTCCTGAGCAACGTGGCGACCCATGTCGAGTTCCTGGTGTCCCTACCGCTGCTCGTCGCGGCCGATGGATACATCGACATGCGCCTCGCGGCGGCCGTGCGCCATTTCGTCATCTCGGAGCTGATTGATGCGAAGAACCTGCCCCGCTACGAGTCCATTGCTCGCGACGCGATGCAGGGGCGGCGAAGCGGCGTCATCGAGGCCGGGTTGATGGTCCTCTCCTTCGCCGCGTCCTTCGTGCACGCACCCTACCTGCCGAACCGTCCGGCCTGGCTCCATGCGGAGCCCGGGGGCCCGCTCACCCTGGCCGGGTGGTGGTACCTCGCGGTGAGCATGCCGATCATCCGGTTCCTGCTCCTGCGCTGGCTGTGGCGGGCGATCCTGTGGGCGATGTTCCTGTTCAAGGCCTCCAGGCTGCCGCTCGCTTTCGTGCCCACCCATCCAGACTCGGCGGGCGGCCTGGGCTTCCTGGGCACAAGCCAGGCCAGCTTCTCGGTCATCGTCCTCGCGTTGTCCTCCACGCTCACCGCGCAGCGTCTGGCGCACGCCTCCAGCGCGAACGTCACCGGCTACGCCCTTCACCTGTTCGCCTTCGCGCTCATCTGCCTTGCCGTCGTCTTCTCGCCGATGGTGTTCTTCTTCCGTCAGCTCTTGATGGCGAAGCGAAGGGGGGACCATGCCTACTCGGGTGTGGCGTCCTGGCACTCGCGGCGTTTCGAGCGGCGGTGGTTCCACCACGAGATACCGAAGGGACTGGAGCCGCTGGGCGCGCCCGAGTTCTCCTCGCAAACGGACCTGAATACGTCCTTCAACGTCGCGCGCGGCATGCGCTGGTTCCCGGTGGACCTCCGCGCGGCGCTGGGCGTCGTCGCCGCGGCCATGGCGCCCATGGTGCCCCTGCTCCTCGCCGACCGGCGCTTCATCGAAGTGATGCTGGCGCTCGGCAAGAGCGTGCTCTGACCTCGCTATCGAGCTGTGCGCGATGATGGGCGCGAAGGCATTTCCTCCCGGATGATCAGCAGCCCATCCACGACCGTTGCCCAGGGGGCCTTCATCCACGAGGAATAGGTCAGGAGACGGGCCACCCTGGGCCCGAAATCACGAAGCTGGCGCCCATCCAGATACCGGGTGTCCGCGCTGTGGTTCGCGAACGCCTGGCCCTCCAGCGAATCAGGCGTCGCGGGTGCGAGGGCAAACGTGTGGGCACTGGCGCCGATGGAATGGCTCCCGGAGCTCGCGGAGAACCCCAGCACGAAGGACTGGTCCCCGAACCGCTCACGGACATAGGAGCCGAGCGGAATCCTCTGCCGGTCGTCCGACTCCAGGCTCGACATGTCCTTCGCGGCATGAACGGTGGCAGTCCAGACAATGGCTTTCCGGGGCTGGGGGGACTGGGACAGGAGCCATTCCAGGTTCATGAACATGGAGCGATCTCGCGCGATGTCATGACCCCAGTCCCAGGGCCCATCAGGCTGAGCCTGCTTCCGGGCCCGCGCGGCGGCCTCACGGGTGAAGTTCCTCACCAGATTGCGGGCGATCTGCAACTGCGCGGGTGTCGCTGGCGCTTCGGGCCTGGAGAGCGCCGACTCCAGCTCCTTCGCGCAGCCCAGGAGGTCCTTCGCGGTCTCCGCCGTGTACGGGTGGGTTTCGTCATACCGCCAGGCCAGGTGCCGATCGAGCGCCGCTCCGCACTCCGCCTGCCGCGGGCCGGTGAACAAGGGGCTGAGCTCACGCGCCATCTCCTTCGTCGCCCAGGTGCCCCGGTTGATCTGATCATCAATCCCACCGACCGCGAGGGTTCCCGCCCGGAGCCGCTCGGCTAGAAAAGGAATCAGGGGCGCCATCTCCGGACTGGCCCACATCCCGCCAATGGCAGCCGCGAGCGTGTCATCGCTGACGGGCTGGCCCGCTTTCAGCAGCGTCTGGATGCGGAGGAAGTCATAGGTGCCCGTCTCGATGAAGAAGGCGTCGTACTGGCATTCCTCCACCAGCCTGCGGGTCAACTCCACCTTGAAGGCCACGGTCCTGGCGCTGCCGTGGTGGGATTCCTCCCCCAGCAGCGCCATCTGTTTGCCGCAAAGCTCCCGGACGATCCGGTCGGCGTCTGAAACCCGAGGGGCTTCACTTCGGGGTGACGAGGCACAGCTCGAAAGCAAGGGAATCAGGAGCAGCAGGTATCTCATTCGGGGTCTCCAGGAAGGAGCATGCTCCGAGGCGCTCTCCCAGTGAAACAGTGGGCAAGCCGCCGGCCTTGTGGGTCTACCCAGCCCCTGTCTGCCCGGCCGCCCATCTCCTCTATACTTTCGCCATGCACGCAGGGCAGCGACGTCAGGCGACAGGCGTCACCAAGACGGACCCCATCACGAACGGTGGAGGCGAGGAGCGGGTCGCGGGGTACGCGCAGCGGATCGCCGTGGTCGTCCACCACGAGCACGGCGCCGAGCTGGGGTTGCTGACGCCCGACGTTCCCTTGACCCTCGGCCGTGACGAGCCCTCCGGCCTGCGCATCCACGACCGGCGGCTCTCGCGCGTCCATGCGCGCCTGCTGCTCTCCGACCAGCGCATCACCGTGGAGGATCTCGACTCGACCAATGGCACCTGGGTCGCCGGCAGGCGCATCCAGACGGCCTCGCTCGAAGTCGGTGATGAGTTCCGGCTCGGCGGGCTGCCCGCGCGGATCCACGCGCTGGGCCGTTCGGGGCAGTCGCTCCGGCTGGAGGGAGATGCGCTCTTCCGGCAGGCCGTGGACGACGAGGCGGCACGGGCGCGGCAGTTCCACCGCCCCTTCGCCCTGCTCGTGGTGCGCGCCGCGCGGGCCCGGGGCCAGGGTGCGCCGCCTTCGATTGATGAGCACGTCCACCGTTGGTTGGAGCACGTGCACGGCCTGCTGCGCCCGGTGGACCGGATGGCGCCCTACGGCAGCGACGCCGTGCAGTTCCTGCTCCCGGAGACCGGCCCCGAGGACGCGACGCGCCTCGCGCACGCCATCGCCGCCCTTCCGCGCGACTCCAGCCCCCAGCTCGTGGTGGGCGTAGCGCTCTTCCCGGGAGCGGCCGGCACGGTGGAGGAGCTCATCGAGCTGGCGCGCGCGGCCGCCAACCGGGCCGGGCCTGAGAAGCCCGTGGAGCTGACCTCGACGGCGCCGTGGTTCGACAGCGGCACCGTGGCCCAGGGCGACCTCGTCGCGGGCGCTGCCATGCACGGGCTGCTGGAGACCGCGCGCCAGGTCTCGGCCTCTCGCGTCCCGGTCATCCTCCATGGGGAGACAGGCACGGGGAAGGAGGTGCTGGCGCGCTTGCTTCACGAGCAGGGCCCCCGGCGCTCCCAGCGGATGGTGCGCGTCAACTGCGGCGCCATTCCCAAGGAGCTCGTCGAAAGCACGCTCTTCGGCCATGAGCGCGGGGCCTTCACCGGCGCGGGCAATTTGAAACAAGGCGTCTTCGAGGAGGCCCATGGCGGCACGGTCTTCCTCGACGAGATTGGCGAGATGCCGCTCACGGCGCAGGTGGCGCTGCTGCGCGTGCTGGAGACCGGCGCCTTCTCACGCGTGGGGGCCAGCAAGGAGCTCACCGTCGACGTCCGCGTCGTCGCGGCGACGCACCGGGACCTCGAGAGCATGGTGGCTGCCGGGAGCTTCCGGGAGGACCTCTACTACCGGCTCAACGCCATCATCCTGGCCATTCCCCCGCTGCGGGAGCGGCAGGATGAAATCGAACCGCTCGTGCACCGCTTCCTGCGGCTCGCCAACGAGAGCAACGGCCGCGCGGTCCAGGGCTTCGAACCCGCGACGCTGGAGCTGCTGCGGGCCTACTCCTGGCCCGGGAACGTGCGCGAGCTGAAGAACGCCATCGAACGCGCCGTCGTGGTCGCACGGGGGGCGCTGCTCACCCCCAGCGACCTGCCAGCGCGAGTGCAGGCAGCGGGCGCACCGCGGCCTCCCGCCGCGCCACCCGTGCCCGGGCCCGGGCAAGAAGCCCCGGACCCGGCTCGCGAGCGGGTGCGGGACTACGAGGCGCGGCTCGTCCAGGAGGCACTCATCGCGACAGGCTGGAACCGGACCGAGGCGGCGAAGCGTCTGGGAATCCCCGTGCGGACCCTGTCGTATCGGATGAAGGTGCTGGGTCTCAAGAAGCCGTAGCCCGCTCCCAATGACTCTCATCTCAAGGCCGGGTGAGCCGGTCATGCTCGGGGACTATCGCGTCACCCGCATCCTGGGCCAGGGCGGGATGGGGGTGGTGTACCGGGCCGAGCACCGCGAGCACGCGGTGCCGGTGGCCCTCAAGACGGTCCGCGCGTCCTCGGAAGCCTTGCTCGCGGGCATCCGCCGGGAGATCCACGCGCTCCGGCGTCTGGATCATCCGGGCATCGCGCGCATCCTCGACGAAGGTTTATCGGAGGGCCTGCCCTACTACGTGATGGAGCTCTTCGAGGGGGGAACCCTGCGAAGCCACCTCGGGTCCGCCGCTGGGGACATGTCCGGGGCGGGGCTGCCCACGTCCACGGAAACCGCCGTGACGGGCGAGATGTCTGAAACCCTCCCCGCGCAAGCGACGCCCCTCGAACGCGCCAGGGTGGACCTGCCCGCGCTCCGTGCGCGGCTGTCCATGATTCGCGGGCTCTGCGCGCCGCTCGCGCACCTGCACGGTGAGGGCTTCGTCCACCGGGACCTCAAGCCGGAGAACATCTTCATCCGGGAGGACGGACGGCCCGTGCTCGTGGACCTGGGCATCGCCGCGTCGTTCAGCGGCGCCGCGAGCCGCGAGGAGCTGGCCGCCGAAGGGCGCGTCGTGGGCAGCGTGGCCTACATGGCGCCCGAGCAACTGCGGGGCGAGCTGGTGGATGCGCGCGCGGATCTCTACGCGCTGGGCTGCATCCTCTATGAGTGCCTCGTGGGCCGTCCGCCGTTCACCGGCTCGTGGGCCGGCTCCATCGTGTTCCAGCACCTGAACGAGCCGCCCGCGCCCCCCTCGCGCTACGTCGAAGGCCTCCCGGAAGAGCTCGAATGGCTCGTGCTGCGGCTGCTCGAGAAGCGCCCGGAGGCCCGGCTCGGCTACGCCGAGGACGTGGCCCACGTGCTCGACACGTTGGGTGTCGAAGGCGACGAGCGCGAGGGCACGCCACGGCCCAGGAGCTATCTCTATCGCCCCGGGCTCGAAGGCCGCGAGGGCCCGCTGGCGGCCCTGGGAAGCGCGCTGGAGCAGCTGCGCCAGGAGCGGCGCGGACAGCTCATCCTCCTGGAGGGGGAGAGCGGCGTGGGGAAGACGCGGCTCGCCATGGAGGTGGCCCTGCTCGCCTCCCGGCGCCAGGTGAAGACGCTGACCGGGCAGTGCGCCCTGTTGGACATGTCCTCCCTGGAGCAGGGACGGATCGCCGTGGCGCTCCATCCCTTCCGCCCGCTCCTGCAATGGCTCGCGGACCGCTGCCGCGAACGGGGCGACGCGGAAGCAGAAAGGCTGTTGGGCACCGGCGCCAGGTGGCTCGCGCTCTACGAGCCCGCGCTGGTGGAGCTTCCCTGGGTGCGGGGGCTGCCGGAGCTCCCGGTGCTGCCGCCGGCCGTGGCCCAGCCACGAATCCTGGAAGCCTTGCGCAAGGCGTTCGCGGCGCTCACGGAGGAGCAGCCCGTCCTGCTCGTCCTCGACGACCTGCAATGGGCCGACGAGCTCTCCCTCGCGTTCTTGCAGTTGGTGGCGGCCCGGAGTGGTGAGCCCGGATTGCTCATCCTGGGCACCTGCCGCCTGGGCGAGACCGGCGCCGAGCTCACCGCGCTCCTGGGCTCGACGGGGATCCGGAGGATCGCGCTCGGCCGGCTCGACACGGCGAGCGTGGGGACTTTGGTGGCCGGGATGCTGGCCTTGCGCGAGTCACCGGCGGAGCTGGTGGACTTCCTGGCGGACAGCTCCTCAGGCAATCCCTTCTTCGTCGCGGAGTACCTGCGCGCGGCCATCGACGAGGGGCTGCTGGTGCGGGACAGGAACGGAGCCTGGAAGCTCCGCTGGCCTGGAGCCGAAACGGACAAGCGGGCGCGCCACCTGCTCCTGCCGCACACGCTGGCCGCGCTCATCGAACGCCGCCTGTCCCGGGTGGGCGGCGCCGGACGGGCGCTGGTGGAGCACGCGTCGGTCCTGGGGCGCGAGTTCGACGGCGCGCTGCTGCCGGCGCTGGCCGGGCTCGCGGAGGCGGAGGTGCTCGACGGGCTCGCGGAGCTGCGCAGGCGGCAGTTCATCGAGGAGACCGCCTCCGGACGGCTGCGCTTCGTCCACGACAAGATCCGGGAGACGGCGTACGAGCAGCTCCCTGCGGAGAAGCGGAGCGCACTGCACCTGGGCGCGGCGCTCGCGGTCGAGGCGAGGTCCGCGAACGATCCGGGTGCCTTCCGAGACCTCGGGCACCACTTCGCTCACGCCGGCGTTCACGACAAAGGGGCGCTGTATTTTGGAAAGGCCGCGGACCGGGCCAGGCAGACTTATGCCAACCACGAAGGGCTTGCGCTCTACAGGTTGGCTATCGCCGAGGGGCTTCAGCCGGCTACCACGGGCGAGCCATCTTCCCCGCCACCGGTGCCCCTCTGCTCGCTCTACGAGCGGCTCGCGGACCTGCTCGCGCTCACGGGCTCGCAGCAAGAGGCACGGGCCGCGTTTGGGAATGCGCTCTCGCGGGTCCCAGAGACGGAGCGCATCGTGAGCGCCCGGCTCCACCGGAAGATTGGCAAGACCTGGGACACCCACCATCGGGACGAGGACACACTGCGGAGCTATGCCCTGGCCGAAGCGGCTCTGGGCGACGAGCCCCCACCGTTGCATCCAGCCCGCGACACCTGGTGGCACGAGTGGATTCAAGTCCACATCGACAGGATGCTCTTTCATTACTGGGTCGCCGACATCGACGCGATGACGCCGCTCGCGAGCAGGGTCTCGAGCGTCGTCGAGGTCCACGGGCTGCCCTCGCAGAGGACCCAGTTCCACCAGATGCTCGCGCGCGTCAACTTCCGGCGGGAGCGCTATTCACACTCGGAAGAAACGGTGCGCCTCGCGCAAACGGCGCTCCGAGCCAGCGAGGAGTCCGGCGACGCGGCCCTCGTCGCCGAGTCGCGCTACTTCCTGGCCTTCACGTTGATGTTCCGCGGCCGCCTCGCGGAAGCGGAAGAACAGATGCGTGCCGCGCTCTCCGAGCTCGAGCGCATCGGGGACCTGACCGTGCATTCGCGGTGCCTGGCCTACCTTCTCATCATCCACCGGATGCGCCAGAACGCCGCGGAAGCCCGCGCCTGCTCCGAGCGGGCGCTCGCGGTCGCCAGCGCGGCCCAGATCCTCGAATACATTGGCGTGGCCCGGGCGAACATGGCCTGGCTCGCGCTCCGCGACGGTGATCATGACGCAGTCGAGACCCATGGCCGCGAGGCCCTCGACTCGTGGCAGCGCATCTCCTTTGTCTACCCATTCCACTGGCTCGCGAGACTGCCATTGATGGTCGTGTGCCTGGAACGCGCGGCGCTGCAAGACGCGGCGATACATGCCAGGGCCATCCTGCATCCCGCCCAGCACCACCTCCCGGAGGAGCTCACTTCACGGCTTGTACAGGGAGCAGTCGCCTGGGACGCAGGGCGTCCCATCCGGGCACGCGCGATTCTGGCGGACGCCCTGTTCCAAGCCAGGAGTCTCGGTTATCTTTAGGCCGCATCCTGCGAGTCGGTTCCGCGCCTGTGTCCCATCGAGACCATGCCCGTGCGTGCAGGAGAAAAGGACATCGTTCATGATTCTTGTCGTTGGCGCGACCGGGCTACTGGGGAGCGATATCTGCCGTCAACTCGTCGAGCAGGGACACTCCGTGCGAGGCCTCGTGCGACGCACGTCCGACCCGGCGCGGGTCGAGCTGCTGCGGCGCCTGGGCGTTGAGCTGGTCGAGGGAGACCTCAAGGATGAAGCCTCGATTGTTCATGCGTGCCAGGGAGTGGACAGCGTCATCACCACGGCCGCCACCACGTTGAATCGCCAGCCGGGCGACGCCATCGAGACGGTCGACAAACAAGGACAGATGCATCTCGTGGATGCGGCCAGAGCGGCCGGGGTGAAGCGCTTTGTCTATATCTCCGTCCCGGTCCTCTCGTTCGAGGGGGCCTTCCCGTTGCTGGAGGCCCGTCGTGCCGTCGAGGCGCACCTGGCCCAAAGCGGCATGCGGTACACCGCCCTGCGGTTGAGCTGGTTCATGGAGGTGTGGATGGCTCCGCTCACGGGCTTCGACTACGTCCAGGGAAAGGCACGAATCTTCGGCTCGGGCGAGGGAGGAATCAGTTGGATCTCGGTTCCCGACGTCGCCACGCTGGCCATCCGGTGCCTCGACAACGCCCATGCGGAGAACGCGCTGCTGGATGTTGGCGGACCGGAGGCTGTCAGCTACCGCGATGCAGTGGCCATCTTCGAGGAAGAGAGCGGCCGCAAGTTCGAGCTTGAGCTTGTCTCCGAAGCGGCGCTCAGGGAACAGCTCTACGCGACGGATGACCCGCTCCAGCAGTCCATCTGCAACCTCATGCTGTGCTCGGGCCAGGGACACTCCGTGAACATGACAAACCTTTTGCGCGCCATGCCCCTGGAGATGACCACGGTCCGGCAATATGCGCGACGGGTGCTGCGCGAACTCAATGCACACGTCGCTCCGGCAGAGAAGAAACAACTCCCCTGGCAGATCAAGTCACAGTGAACGCCATCCACCAGACACACTCCTGAAAGGTCTCATCATGAGAGCTCCATCGCCCCCCACCCCCCAGCTCCTTCTTCCTGGGGATCTCTGCCTCCTCGTCCGAGGGAGCCCCAAGCAATACTGCCTCCGGCAGACTGACTACACGGACTCGCGGTATGATGTTCTTCCAGATCCTTACATCGTGGACCCGGCGTACGCTGGGCTCCTTGATCTCCTGGCGAACGGTAGCGTCCTGGGCTCCGTCCCGAAAAACGTCGGCACGGCCTGCTACGTGGTTTGTCTTCCAAGCCTCAATCCGCTGTCTCCCCTGCCACCACCTCACGTAACGCCGCCGAAGCGAGCGGCTGATGACAAACCAGACGACCTTCTCATCTACGCAGTCTCATCCACGACAAAGGATAAAAAATCTTTGTACCGCATCCCCAAGGATGTCTACACAGACGATAAGTTCGCGGTTCCCTGCGATTTTTCCCTCGATATCTTCGACGCGCTTATCCATGGGGTTGTTCTCATTGGTCAGCACAATGCGGATAAGAAGACCATCCGCTATGGCTTAAACCTCTCCATGCTGGACCTGCCACCTGATGCGCCATGAGCTCGGTGCTTTTCACGAGCCTTGAGGACCCGGTGCTCAAGCGCTTCCAGGCGGGCACCCACCGCCTGGCGGAGCCCGCCGAAACCGTGGAGAGAGCACTCCGGGTCCGCGGCGCCGCCGGCATCACCCGTGTGGCCAACATCACCGGACTGGATGTCATTGGCATTCCGGTGGTCGCGGTCATCCGTCCCAACGCGCGTTCCATGGTGGTCTCTCAGGGGAAGGGCGCGGACCTCCACGCCGCCAGGGCCTCGGGGCTGATGGAGGCCATCGAGACGTACCATGCGGAACATGTCACGGCGCCCCTGTTGCTCGGCAGCCATGCCGACCTGCGACGCCGTCACCGCCTGGCGGACGTCTCACGCCTGCCACGGCTCGGGACAGGAAGCTTCGATGAGGACAAGAAGCTCCTCTGGATCGAAGGCAGCGAGCTCATGGACCGGGTTCCCATCTGGGTGCCCTACGAGCTGGTTCATACGGACTTCACCCTGCCCTTTCCCACCGGCAGTGGCGCGTTGGCCATGAGTTCTAATGGGCTGGCGTCGGGCAATCACCTGCTGGAGGCCGTGTGCCATGGCATCCATGAGCTCGTCGAGCGCGACGCGACGACACTCTGGCACTTTTCGGCGGCACAGGGAGGCTCGCGGCTCTCCCTGGACACAGTGGATGACCCTGGCTGCCGGGGCCTCCTGGAGTGCTTCGCACGTGCCGAGGTGGACGTCGCCGTCTGGGAAACGACGACTGACGTGGGACTGCCGTCATTCCAGTGTGCCCTGCTGGATCGCAACCCGGACCCGCTCCGGAGGCTCGCGGGGGCGACCGGCATGGGGTGTCACCCCGCGCGCGAGATCGCGTTATCGCGGGCGCTCACGGAAGCCGCCCAGACGCGCCTGACCCTCATCGCGGGCGCCCGGGAAGAGACTGGCGGCGGCTTCTACGAGGAGGCGCGCGACCCTCGTGTGCTGGAGAGGCTCCAGCTCCGGATGCGTGGCGAGCCGTCTGTGCGGCGCTTTTCCGACGTCCCAACGCTTTCGAGTGAGACGTTCAATGCCGACCTCGACATCGTGCTCTCGCGCCTCCGCGCCGTGGGGATTGAGCAGGTCATCGCCGTGGACCTCAGCCGTCCGGAGATTGGCATTCCGGTGGTGCGCGTGATCATCCCGGGTCTCGAGTTCATCCATGAGGCCCCCGGCTACGTGCCTGGAAAGAGGGCCAGAACCCTTCTCGCGGCGCGCGCAGGAGCCTGAACGTGGCCATCTATGTCTTCGTAGGCCCCACCTTTCCGGTGGCGGAGGCCCGCGCTGAGCTTGACGCGATCTACCTCCCGCCGGCCGCACAGGGGGATGTGTACCGGGCCTGCCTCAATGAGCCACAAGCCATTGGCATCATTGACGGCTACTTCGAGCGGGTGCCGTCGATCTGGCACAAGGAGATCCTCTGGGCGATGGCTCAGGGCATCCACGTCTACGGCAGCGCCAGCATGGGAGCGCTGCGCGCCGCCGAGCTCCATCCCTTCGGGATGGAGGGTGTCGGGGCGATCTTCGAAGCGTTCCAGAGGGGCGAGCTCGAGGACGATGACGAGGTGGCCGTCGTGCATGCCTCCGCCGAGGACGGGTACAGGCCTCTGTCCGATGCCATGGTCAACATCCGCGCCACCCTGGCGAAGGCGGTGGCGCAAGGGGTCATCAGCGCGGACAGCCAGGGCGCGCTGGAGCGCATGGCGAAGAGCCTCCATTACGTGGAGCGCTCCTATGGAGTCCTGCTCGCGCAGGCGTCCGGGTGGGGGCTTCCCTCCTCAGAGCTCGACGCACTCCGAGCCTTCTTGCCGGAGGGGAAGGTCGACCAGAAGCGTGCCGACGCGCGAGCGATGTTGCGCCTCATGCGCGAGCAGCTTCCACGGCAGGGGCCGAAGCGCATTGACTATGCGTTCGCTCACACCGATGCGTGGGAGCAGGTTCGCAAACAGGCGACGCCTCGAGGCGCCGCCCCGGTCCGACGTGAACGGGACGCGATGTCAGCGCCTGTCCTCGAGGAACTCCGCGTCGCCGGCGCATTCGACTCCGCGCGGACCGGGGCGTTCGTTCGCGCCCTGGTGCTCGCAGAAGCCCGACGGCAGGGGCGCTCGGTGGACCCACGGACGCTCCAGGCGGAGGCAGAGGCCTTCCGGCGCGAGCGTGGGCTCCTGGAGGCCAGAGCTACCGAGGAGTGGATGCGGGCACAGAAGCTCAGTGTGGAGGGCTTCTGGGAGTTGATGCTGGAGGAGGTCTTGCTGCGTTGGGCCTACCAGACGCTCGCGCCCGCACTCACTTCATGTCTTCCGAGTCACCTCCGCGCCTCCGGCGATTACGCCGCGCTCGCAGAGCGCGCAGAGCGCAAACAGCGCATCCTGGATGAGCGAGGCCTGTGCAGCCCAAGCCTGGAAGACACGGGCCTCACGGAGGACCTTCTCTGCCGCTGGTACTTCAGTGAGCGGCTCGGCCAGCCTGTCCCGTCGAACCTCGACGATCATGCCCGCGCCATCGGATGGGCAGACGCCTCCGCGCTTCGCCGCGCCATGTTGCGGGAGTACTGCTATCAGAAGCTCTCGCAATGCGCGGGCGGATAGCCGGCCAGCGCTCAGCCTGGAAAGGCGGATGCAGACTCTACTCAGCGACGGACCATCCTGGACTCCATTCTGCGAAAAACATACAACAGTCGCTTGAGACTGGCCGTTTCACCACCGACCTTGATCCTGAAATCACAATCAGGAAATTTTTTACTCCACCTCAATTTGACTCCGGAATTAAAGTAGGCGTCCACGTCGAATTCATACAGATTGACCTTTGAAAAAGCCAAACTGGGAGCGCCCATGGATAGCGACTGCCGAGCTCGACCCTCCTCATTGAAGTACCACATGAATGGCATCGCCTTTTCGAGTTCCACCCAGTTCTGATTCAGGATCAATGGAAACCCAGAAACAACATATCCCTTCCGATGCGGCAGGAGTCGACGATCAAGAGAAACCTGAAACAGGTCGGACAGTCGCGCAACAGTCGCCAAGGTGATGCCGAACTTGTTCTGCCGAACGGGTTGACCACCAAGCCGAGCGACTTCCTTTTCGCGATACACCTCAATGCCGAGCTTGGTCTTGAAAGCCGGCACTTCCAATTTCACCTTGAAACCCAGGAACTCCTTGCGCAGATAGAGCGGCCCGGTAAGCTGACTTTTCTCGACCTGTCTGAAGCCGAGCACATGCTCCCAGGGAATTTCCATGGGGACCGCGACCTCGGCCTGACGATAAACTTCGAAATCCCCCATGGGGTGGCGTTCGCGTGCCATCTTAAGTTCTTTGTCGAGCTCGTCATGCAACTTGTTAGCGGTCTCTGGATCTCGTTTCCCGATTTGATAGACCTTGTCACGCTTCTTCTGCACGACCTTTTCAGCTGCGGCGAGATTCATTTGGTCTCTTTGGATAGCATCGTACGCGTTGCTGACACGCACATCGACTCCACGAGCGAGGACGGCATAGACCCAACCGTTTCCCGGTGACACGTGATGTTGATCGACCGCCTTAAGAGCGATCTGCATGCTTCGTCCGGTCGAAATGAAGCACGTCAGCAATTGCCTGCGCGGATCCGGGTTGGTGTGGAAGGCGACAGAGTCGTCATACTCCCCGGTCTCGGATTTGTAGATTTTGAATCCTCCCGCCTCTTGGATCTCCTGGGGAGCGCGACTGTCTCCGCGCAGAAGAATCTCCGTCGCCATTGCACCGACGTATCTCTCCTCTATTTCTGTATGTTTTTTGTATATCGGGAGAGTTCCGCGTAACGGCGTCGAGGCGAGAATCTCTTCAATATTCTCATCGAGCTTAACCGTCGATTGCTGCGGCGTAGGGTCCCAGTCGATGTAGTCAATGGCTTGGAATCCTTCCATGAGGGGCTCCCTGAAAACGTGCGAATGCAGTAGTCGGCGCGACACCCGTTGACGGACATGCGCCTGGTTTGAGCCCGCCAGCTTCGGCCAATGGCCCCTGGGGCATGAGCACATTCCATGCCGAGCAACTTCAGGCGTGGCGACTGGCGGAACTCCTGCTGCGGCAACTTCTTGCCGGCGGACCTTGCCGGGCAACCTGGCCCCGGCAAGTTCCTGCCGGCTCGCAAGTGCGCCCTCCCCTGCGGTGACGCTGGCCCGAGCCTTGCTCCTGCCAGGAAGTGTCCGGGACCGCACTCACCTCCCCGGCCCCTGAGAAAAGACAGACCTCATGAACTGCCGGCTCCGGCTCCGGCGCCGGCCGCTGGCCATCTGCGTCCTGGCCCTCACCCTGACGAGCTGTGTCTCGTCTGGCACCGGGCTGAAGGTCCAGATCCGCCTGCGGCCGGACGCCAATGACAACAGCCCCGTCCCGCTCTCCCTGCTCCTCGTCTACGACCAGACCGTGCTCGAGCAGTTGCTCGCCGTCGGCGCGACGCAGTGGTTCGTCGGGCGCGAGCAGTTCCTGCGCGACCACGCCGCGGACGTCCACGAGGAGTTCTACGAGCTGGTCCCCGACCAGTCGCTCCCGGAGTTCCGGCGCTACGTCCCCGCCCATACCGCTGGCGGCCTCGTCTTCGTCGGCTACAGCGCGGAGGGCGAGCACCGCTACCGGTTCGATCCCAAGCGGGCGCTCCAGTTGGAGGTCCGCGCGAACCACCTCTGCCTGACCCAGCCCGAGCTCCAGGGGGACTGCCATGAGCCGTGACGACACGATTCCGCCCCCCATCCACTGGTCCGACGGAATGCTGCTCATGCCGCAGCACTTCCAGCAGCAGGCCCACCACCACGAAGAATCCCTCCGCTACCACCTGCGCCTGCTCAATCCCTTCCACTGGGGCGTGCGGCGTCTGTCCTTTGATGCCCAGGCCCTCGCGGAGGGCTTCTTCCGCGTCCAGGAACTGGAGGCTGTCTTCGAGGACGGCCTCACCGTGCGCTACCCGCCGCCCGAGACGGACGCCGGGAGGAAGCCGCAGGGCCTGGCGCTGGATCTCGGCTCGCTCCGGGAGCGCGCCAGCCAGCAGCCGGTAACCGTCTTCCTGGCGGTCAGCGACGACAAGTTCTCGGGGACGAGCAGCGACCACTCCCGCTTCCAGGCCCAGTCCACCGGCAAGGTGCGCGATGAGCACACGGACGACGGGGATGCCCGCCTCACCGTGCTCCTTCCCCGCATCAAGCTCCAGGCCGACGAGGCCACCCCGGGCTACAGCCTGCTGCCGCTGGTCGCCATCGAGTGCGTCCAGGCCAAGTTCCGCGTGGTGGACGGCGACGTGGCCCCTCGCATCGCCACAGACGCGAACAGCCCGCTCTGGATGCGGTGCGCCTGGCTGGCGAAGGACCTCCGCGCCCGCGCGGCCAGCCTGGACGACAGCATCCGCACCGCCAGCGCCGACACCGAGCGCGCCCTCGTCCACGAGCGCGAGCGCCTGCTCCACCACCTGGTCGCGGGACTCCCCGCCTTCGAGGCGCTGCTCGCCACCGAGCCCCACCCCTTCACGCTTTACCTCGGGCTCTGCTCGCTCGCCGGACAACTGGCCGCCATCGGCCACAGCCGGATTCCGCCTCCCTTCGCGCGGTACGAGCACGCGTCACCCGGGGCCGCCTTCAACTCGGTCATCGAATTCATCCGCGTGAGCCTCGACCAGGGCGTCTCCGACCTCTTCACGGCCATCCCGTTGCGGCAGCTTCAGGACCGCTTCTCCACGCAGGTGGAAGCGGACTGGCTGGACCGCGAGTGGGTGATTGGCATCCAGGGCACGCCAGGGACGACCGAGCGGCAGCTGCTGGACTGGATGCGCGGCGCGCGCATCGGCGCTGAAACCCAGCTCAAGGGCCTGCGTGAGAAGCGCAGCGTGGGCGTGCCCCGCGTGCAGGTGAACCAGTGCCGGGGACTGCTCGCACCGCGCGGCACGCTCCTGTTCTCGCTCACCCCCGAGCCCGGCCTGCTCGAGGCCCGGCAGCCGCTGGCCGTGGAGAACCCACGCGACCCCGAGCACCCGCGAGCGCTCGCGCCTCCCGCCCAGCTGACCCTGTTCGTCGGTCCCCGCACCCGGTCCTCCTGACGCCACATGTCCTCCTCCCTTCCCACCGAGTACCAGCCGCACCGCGCGCCCCTGCTCGAGCAGGCCCGCGAGTTCCTCAGCGAGCTGCTGCGGCTCAAGCAGACGCTCGTCGAGGCCCCGGTGGCCGACCCCGACAGCGACGAGCCCGCGCCCGAGGACGACACGTTCGCGAGGCTTCGGACGACGCTGGTGGAGAAGCTGGAGCGACTGGGCTCCCACCGCGTCCGTGGGAAGGAGGACGCTCAGGAGATCCGTCCGGAGGAGGTCCGCTACGTCCTGGCCGCCTTCACCGACGAGGTGCTGATCCAACACACCTGGCCGGAACGGGGTGCGTGGAGCAGCGCCCTGCTGGAGGAGGAGCTGTTCGGCACCCACGTCGCGGGGGATCAGCTCTTCACCGACATCGAAGCCCTGCTGCGGGAGGCGGACGCGGCCCGCGTGGAGATGGCCGCGGTGTACCTGCTGGTGCTGTCGCTCGGCTTCCAGGGACGCTTCCGGGACAGGGACGCGGGCACCCAGCTCCGCAAGCTGCGGCGGCGGCTCTTCGCGTTCGTCTTCCGGCGGGAGCCGGGCTCGCGCGAACCCGCCCACCGGCTGCTGCCCCAGGCCTACGCGCACACGTTGGACGGCAAGCACGAGCGGCGCCTTGCGTCCCTGCGGCCCTGGGCGTTCGCGCTGGCCGCGGTCGTGGGGCTCGGCGTCGTGGCCGGGAACGTCATCGTGCGCCGCGAGACGCGCGGCCTACGGGCCTCCCTGGACCGCATCCTCGCGCACGGCGAGGTGCCGCGATGAGCGCGCTCGAATCCTTCCTCGCGGGCTGCGTCCCGGTCGTGCTGGCCGCGCTCGGTCAGGGCGTGCGGCTCTGGATGAAGAGCCAGGCGGAGCAGGCGGCGGCGCGGCTCGTGACGGCCGCCACCGAACCACGGACGCCCGCTCCGGAAGTCTCCACGCCTCCCGAGGACGCCGAGAAGCCGGCACCGGGACTGCTGAAGCGGTGGTCACGGCTCCTCACGCCCAAGAAGGGCGGCGCCACTTACGCGGTGCCCCACTGCGTGCTGGTGGGCACGCCCGACGCGGACAGCGCCACGCTCCTCAAGAGCGTCGAGCTCCCGCTGCCCTTCGGCAAGCCCGAGCGTCCCCAGGACCCCACCCGCGCCACCGCGTGGATCTTCAACGAGGGCCAGGTCATCGACCTGCCGGGGCTGACGAAGTCCGCCGAGCCGTCCTTCCGCTCCGCGCTGAAGTCGCTTCGCGGCGCCCGGCCCCTGCGTCCCATCGACGCGGCGGTGCTCGCCCTCCCGGCCGCGTTGCTGCTGGGGACGGACCGCGCGTCCCGCGAGAAGGCCCGCGCGCAGGCGGACGCGGTGGCGAAGGGCCTGCGCACGCTCCAGGACGAGCTGGGCGTCTGCTTCCCCATCTACGTGCTGTTCACGCAGGCCGAGGTGCTTCCCGGGTTCGCCAGCTTCTGCCGCGCGCTGCCCTCGGACATGTGGAACGAGATGTTCGGCTGGTCCAACCCGCATCCGTTCGAAGCGGCGTGGCGCGACGAGTGGATCCCCGAGGCCTTCGAGCGCCTCCATGGGACGCTCACCCGCGTCCAGCTCGAGCTGCTCGCCAGCGAGGAAGGACAGAACGCGCAGGAGCGCGACGCGGCCTTCACCTTCCCCTCCGCGCTGCGGGGGCTGACCGAGCCGGCGCGCGCCCTGCTGGATCCCATCTTCCGGGCCAGCGTCCACCACGAGGCCCTGCCGTTGCGCGGCGTGTACTTCAACGGGGACCTCAGCGCGAGCGAGCGGCTCACGGCGCGAACCCTCGGAGCGCCCGCGCCCGGGCCGCATCCCATCTTCCTCACGCATCTGCTCGACCAGAAGGTCTTCCCTGAAAGCAGCCTGGCCCGTCCGTCCGCTTCGGAGAAGCGCCGCAACCAGCGGGCGCTGACGGCGCTGCGGTGGTCGCTGGCCGTGAGCGTGGTGCTCCTGCCCGTCGGCCTGTGGACGCTCGAACAGCGCCTGCGCGGTGACACGCGGCCCGTGGCCGAGGGCATGGCGGGGCTTGCCCGCCTGAGCACGGAGCGCGCCCATGGCGAGCCGGACGCGGAGGCTGAGCGCCGCCGCGCGGCGACGGTCCTCCAGGAGCTGGCGAAGCTGCCCGGCACGCCCGCGCCGGCCCTGGCCGGACAGCTCCAGGACGCGCTCCGCGTCAGCTTCGAGGACCTGGTGCTGCCCACCCTCCACCGGGAGCTCGGAACCAGGCTCCAGCAGATCCTCGACGGGGAGGTCCAGCACCCCGCGCTTCCTGACGGCCTGCTCGCTCCCGAGGAGACCCCCGAGTTCCAGGCGCTGCGCTCGCTGGATCAGGAGCTGGCCACCTTCACCGCCCAGGTGGACGCGTTCAATGCCTTGCAGAGCCAGTCCGGAAGCAAGCGGCTGCAGACAGTGGACGGGCTCGCGCGGTACCTGCTGCATGCGGACCCTGGCACCGCGTTCCTCCAGAACGGCGCGCGCTACGAAGAAGCGCTCGCGCAGGCCTCAGCGCCCCGCTTCGAGGCGTCGTTGCAAGAGGCGGCGCCGCGCCGGGCCACCGCGCTCGCCGCGAAGCTCTCGCGCCGCCTGTTCGTGGAGAACCCGCTGGAGGCGCGACTGGCGGCGTGCGCCGCCCTGGCCACCCGGCTGGAGGGACGTGGCGGGGAAGGCACGTCCGTGGCGCGGACGGCCCGTGAGCTCGCACAGACCCTGGAACGTCTGCGGACGGAGCTGGCCCGGCCCGGGGCCGTCTGGCTTGGCCCGCCTGGCCTGGGGAAGTCCCTCACCGGGCTGCTGGACTCCGTGCGCAAGTCGCGCGCGCTGGGTGATCCGGCGGCGGCGGACATGGAGCGCCAGTGGACGGGAGAGCTGGACGCGCTGAAGGAGCGGCTGTGCGCGCTCTCCACTCGGGCCACGGGGCCCCTGCTGGCGCGCGACGACCAGGGCTGCAAGCTGGAGCTGTCCCCGGGCGCGCTCGCCCTGGAGAAGGCGCTGAAGGAGCTGCTCGCCCAGGGTTTCATGGCCGAACCCGACGCGCCCCCGCCCGCTTCATCCAAGGGGCCTGTCCGCGTCTTCTGGTCCGAGCCCGCGCTGGACGAAGCCCTCCGCATCACGAAGCTCTACGAAGGCTTCCTCACCGAGGGGCTGACGGCGTTCCCCGGCGAGATGCACGAGGTGGTGGCGGAGGTGGCCCGCCAGCAGCTGGAGCGCCGGCTGAGCATCCAGCTGCTCCGCGCCCGGAAGCTGGAGCCGATGCCCGCTGGCGAAGCCGCGACGCACTCCCCCCAGGCCGAGTCCCAGGTCGCCGCCGAGCTGGCCAACCTCAAGCAGGTGGACGGCAAGCTGCGGCAGCTGCGCGACCTCGGAGACCAGCTGCTCCTGCTCACGACCCGTCAGGAGCTGGGCGACCTGCTGGCGTCACAAGCCGGAAGCCTGCTGGAGCGCGTGGACGCCCTCTTCGAGCGGGACACGCTCTACGCACCGGATCCGCGCTTCTCGCGGTGGCAGGGAAAGACCCCGGCGGCGCTGGAGGCCTTCGGGGTGTCGGACGCCGTGGCCCTGGGGCAGTACCTCAAGACGCAGCGCACGCGCGCCGCCACGCTGGCCCGGGACTACGCCACCCTGCCCGTGTCGCTCCTGTGGGAGGTGTCCGCCACCAGCGAGCGTCCTCCGCTGCTCCTCAAGTGGCGCCGCATCGGAGACGAGCTGCGCGACTGGGAACAGCAGGTGCCCGGCAACTCCGTCCAGGCGCTGGAGTCGTTCGTCCAGCAGGGCCTGATGGGCATCACCCGCGAGCACTGCCTCCAGAGCCTCCCGCCCGCGGGAGACGCGGGCAGGGACTTCTTCCTCGCCCGCCGCGCCAGCTTGCAAGGCCTGGTGGCCCGCCGCTGCGAACAGCTCGTCAGTGATCAACTGGGCGAGGCCTACGCCCGGCTCGCGCGCCGCTTCAACACCACCCTGGCCGGCCGCTTCCCGTTCACCACCGACACGGTGGAGGCCCCTGACGCGGCCCTTCCGGAGGTCCGCGCCTTCTTCCTCGCGCTGGACGAGGTGCTGCCCCTGGTGGACGCCCCGGAGCGCCGGTCGCTGCCGGCCGAGGCGCTGGCATTTCTTGAGCAGGCCCGCGCCACCCGCGCCTTCCTTGCGCCGTTGCTCCTCGACGAAGAGGAAGGACTGGCCGGCTACGGCCTCAAGCTGGAGCCACGCGTCAACGTGGGCGAGGAGCGGCTCGCCAATCAGATCATCACCTGGAGCCTGGTGACGGGCGGACGGAGGCTGTCGGCGGGCAAGCCGGGCGCGTGGCACCCGGGCGAACCCCTCCAGGTGGCGCTGCGCTGGGCGAAGGACGCCCCTTCCGCGCCCCTCGCTCGCGGAGAGGCGTGCGGCGGACCTCGAGCCCCGGACGCGACCGCGCGCTTCGAGTTCGGCGGCACCTGGGCCCTGCTGCGGCTCCTGCGCGCCCAGCAGGGCCGGCCCACGGACTTCGGCGGCGGCGCGGATCCCCGGCCGCACACCCTGCGCTTCGCCATCCGTGTCGAGGAGAAGCGGAGCCGCCTCTGCGAGCAGGCGGTGGCCTTCCTCCGCGTCCCCCTCACCGGCCTGGAGGGAAAGACGCGCTTCACCGCGCCGCGCCTCTGGCCCACACGCGCGCCGTCGGGTGCACCCACCGCCTCACTGACCCGGAGCTCCACGCCATGAGCGCCTCCCTGCTCGACTTCGAGAAGCTGCTCGCGCCCGTCTCCGAAGACGCTCCGGCGGGCCCCTCCCTGCGTCACAATCAGACGTACGACGACATCCGAGAGGCCCGGCGCGAAGACGACCCCGCGCTGCTGAAGGACATCGGACGGGACCAGTTCAAGCACGCCCACTGGCGGCAGGTGAGCCAGCTCTGTCAGGAGGCGCTGCCGCGCTCCAAGGACCTGCAGCTCGCGGCCTGGCTCACCGAAGCGCTGCTCGAACAGCATGGCCTCCCGGGACTCGCGGAGGGCCTGCGCCTGCTGGCCGCGCTGGCTGACAGGTATTGGGACACCGCCTGGCCCGCGCTGGATGACGGCAATGCCAGCCATCGCATCTCGGTGCTCGATTGGCTCGACCGGAACGCGACCCCGAGGCTCAAGCGCATCCCGCTCTCCCAGCCCACGGGAGGCAGCGGCACGGCCTGCTGCTACGCGGACTTTGAGCGCATCCTCCACCGCGAGAAGCATGAAGCGCGGTCGCGCGACGACGAGCCGGCGCGGGACGGCTCCCAGCCCCTGGACGCCCAGGGCTTCCTGAGCGCCCTGCGGTCCACGCCCGCGGCCTTCTACCCTCCCCTGGGCCAGGCCCTGCGCGAAGTGAACGACGCGGCGCTGGAGGTGGAGAGCGTCTTCTCACCGCACCTGGACGAGGAGCGCCCCCTGCTCGGCCAGCTCCGGCGCGCGCTGGAGGACCTGCGGACGGTGCTGGCGCCGGTCAGTGACCTGATGGAGCCCCCGGCCCCGAGCGCCCCTGCGTCCCCGCCTGTCCCATCCACGCCCCTCCCGCCCACGGCGCCCGGGAGTTCCATCCAGAGCCGGGCTGAAGCCTATCAATGGCTGACAGAGGCCTCCGACTACCTGCTCCGCACGGAGCCCCACAGCCCCACGCCCTATCTGGTGAAGCGGGCCGTGAAGTGGGGAGCGATGCCGCTCGGGAGACTCCTCGAGGAGCTGGTCCCAGGCACGGACGACCTCCAATCCATCTTCGCGTTGCTCGCCATCCGGGACGCGAAGTGAAGCGCGCAACCCACGAACAGGAGAAGCAAGACCATGAGCAGTGAAAGCAAGCAGCACTGGCTGGACAGGAACAGGCCGCCGCGGGTGCACATCACCTACGACGTGGAGACGCTCGGCTCCGCCAAGAAGATGGAGCTCCCGTTGGTGGTCGGCATCCTCGCGGACCTGCTGGGCAAAACCAAGCCGAGCGACCTGCTCAAGCAGCGCAAGTTCGTCCAGATCGACCGCGACACCTTCGACGACTTCATGGCCAAGCTCGCGCCTACGCACACGGTGAGCGGGGAGGCGGGCCCGGCCACGCTCACCTTCAAGAAGATGGAGGACTTCGAGCCGCTCCAGATCGTGAAGCAGGTCCCCAAGCTGAACAAACTGCTGCGCGAGCGCCAGCGCCTGGTGGACGTGGTGGCGAAGCTGAGCGGCAATGACAGCCTGAACGCCAAATTCAATGAGGTGTTCATCAAGGGCTCCGCCGCCCTCGCTGCCAAGAAGGCTCAAATCGAGGAACAGCGCCTTCCTTTCAAGGGGGCTCGCGATGCCGCCAAGACCCTCACCGCGAAGGCCCAGGTGTTCAGGGAGCGCCTGGAGGCCGTGGCCAGCGTCATCCACGTGGCCCTGCAGAGCCACCGCGTGGAGGGGGCCTTTGACCGCTTGACGCAACTGCTCCCGGAGGAAGACCTCTCGGAGCTCAAGACCGGTGACGCCGCGAAGCTCAAAACCTTCCGGGAGCAGCACCAGGGCCTCCTGGCGCCTGACGCCAGCAAGCTGATGGAGGGCGCGATTCAAGCGCTGGAAGGCGCGGCCAGCCAGACGCCGCCTGACACAGCCGGAATGACGCAGGCCCAGAAGGACCTCGGGGGCCCGGCGGCAGGCCTCAAGGCGCTCGCCAATCTCAACACCGACATCGCCGACCCGGCCAAGCGCGCCCAGGCCTTGGACGTGCTCCGCAAGATCGCCAAGGGGGCCAGCGCCATCGGTGATGCCCTGAAGAACCTGGAGGAGGCTCCTAGCGTTGACGCAGCGGAAAAGGACAGCGACGTGAAGATGTTCGAGGCCGCCAAGGACCGCCTCAAGAAGACGTCGCTGGCGAACGCGGACAAGCTCATCGCGGAGAGCGAGGCCTTCGCCAAGGACAGGAGCAAGCGCGACGCGCTCCAGAACGAGATCAAGGCCGCCTTCCCCAAGCCGCTCCGGGAGGAGCTGGAGCTCTCCCAGGTCCAGGTGCTGCGTGAGCACCAGCGGAAGATCATGGACGGCGCGGAGGCCCGGGTCATCCAGGCCCGCCGCTTCATGGATGCCAGGTCGCTGGAGAAGGCCCTCGCGACGCGTGAGGAGGCCCGCCAGGTCCTGGAGACCGCGGAGAAGCTCGAAGGCCTCGTCACGACGCTGGGCGACAGCGTCCCTGAGCTCCTGGGGCAGCTCGAGTCCGTCCATCAGCGCGTGGAGGCGTTCCGCGGCGCCGCCGACGCCGCCGCCGCCGAGACCCGGCTGCAGCTCGAAGCCTTCAACAGCACCCACTCGTAATCCCAGCCCAGGAACCCAGCCATGCCCTTAGCAACCGCAGTCATTGATCCGAAGTTGGTGGGAGAACTCGTCAAGCAGATCAAGGAGGGAATCTCCGACGACACCCAGCGGCAAGACGAAGAGCAGGCGCTGAATGCGCTCCTTGTCGACCTCATCCAGACCCGGGAGGTGGTGGTCGGCCCCAATACGGTGACAATGCTTCAGGTCCAGATCGCCCAGATCGACGAGGAGCTCTCCCTGCTCCTCAACGCCATCCTCCACGACAAGGCCTTCCAGAAGCTGGAGGCCACCTGGCGGGGCCTGCACTCCCTGGTCAAGAACACGGAGACCGGCACCGGCCTCAAGCTGCGCGTGATGCACGCCACGCAGGAGGAGCTGCGCGAAGACCTGGAGAACGCCATCGACTTCGACCAGAGCGCGCTCTTCAAGAAGGTCTACGAAGAGGAGTACGGCACCTTCGGCGGGCATCCGTTCAGCCTGCTCATCGGCGACTACGAGTTCACCCACTCGCCGGAGGACGTGGCGCTGCTGACGAACCTCTCCAACGTGGCCGCCGCCGCCCACGCGCCCTTCCTCGCCGCCGCGAGCCCCCAGCTCTTCGGCCTCAAGGACGACTTCACCGGGCTCGACGCGCCCCGCGACCTGGCCATGCGCTTCGAGGCGTCGGACATGATCAAGTGGCGCAGCTTCCGGGAGACGGAGGACTCGCGCTACGTCACCCTGGTGCTGCCGCGCGTGCTGATGCGCCTGCCCTACGGCAAGGCCACGGTCCCCGTGGACGGCTTCATCTTCGAGGAGGACCTCAGCGTCGCGGGCGACGGCGGCGACGGCGCCAAGGCCCACGGCAACTACCTGTGGGGCAACGCCGTCTGGAAGCTGGGCGAGCGCATCACCCACGCCTTCTCGCTGTACGGCTGGTGCGCGGCCATCCGCGGCTTCGAGGGCGGCGGCACCGTCTCCGACCTGCCCCTGCACACCTTCACCACGGACAGCGGCGAGGACGTGGTGAAGATCCCCACGGAGCTGGCCATCACCGACCGCCGGGAGAAGGAGCTCAACGACCTGGGCTTCCTCGCGCTCGTCTACCGCAAGGGGGACGACAAGGCCGTCTTCTTCGGCTCACAGACGACCAACAAGCCCACGAAGTACGCCAGCCTGGACGCCACCGCCAACGCGCAGGTGTCGTCGATGCTGCCCTACCTGCTCGCGGCCTCGCGCTTCGCCCACTACATCAAGGCGATGATGCGCGACAAGATTGGCAGCTTCATGACGCGCGGGAACGTCGCCTCGTTCCTCAACAACTGGATCAGCGACTACGTCCAGCTCAACGACGAGGCCTCCCAGGACATCAAGGCCAGGCAGCCGCTGCGCGAGGCCCGCATCGACGTCACCGAGGAGCCCGGCAAGGTGGGCTCCTACAAGGCGGTCGTCTACCTCAAGCCCCATTTCCAGCTCAACGAGCTGAACGCCTCCATCCGGCTCGTCGCCAGCCTGCCGCCGCCCGCGGCCTGAACCCTCTCACGCCTGGAATAACCCGCCATGCAAAACATCTACATCAGCTTCCCTGACGTCAAGACGCTCGCTGGCCAGTCCACCACCACGGAAGGCAAGGATCAGATCGAGCTGCTCTCGTTCAGCCACGGGGTGTCCATGCCTCTCTCCGCGGGCGCGCCCTCCAACACCAGCCGCAGGCACGGCCGGTGTTCCCACCAGGACTTCACCATCACCAAGTACGTCGACACGGCGTCTCCGTCCCTCAACCACTACTGCAGCGGTGGCAACACCCTGAAGAAGGCCGTCATCACCATCTACCAGGCGAGCGAGGAGGACTCCAAGAGCGCGCCGGTGGCCTTCTTCACCTACGAGCTGGACAACGTGCTCATCAGCTCGGTGTCGGTGGGCGCGGGCGGCGGGGACCTGCCCATCGAAACCATCTCGCTCAACTACACGGCGATCAAGTGGGCCTACAAGAAGCAGAAGCAGGAGAGCCCGGGCACCGCCAGCGGTGATGTCTCGTCGTCGTGGGATCTGACGAAGAACGCTTAGTTCCCCACGACAGGGGCACCGGAGCCACGAGATGAAACAGCGCAATGACAATCACGTGGCCCCGATGCCCCTGTTCGACCGGCTCATCGACGATGAGCCGAGGCGGCGGAACGGCCCACCCCTGCCGAAGACCTTGAGCGAGGAGCAGCTGCGGGAGTCGGTGCACCGGGAGCTGACCCGGCTGCTCAACACCCGGAGCCGCCTCTCGCTCCAGCAGGCGGAGACGCTCGCGCCGGACGCGTGGACCGTCCTCGACTACGGCCTGCCTGACGTGGCGACGCTCCGCTCCGCGTCGTCCACGGACCGGGCCCGGCTGGCCCAGGTGCTCTCACGCACCATCACCGCCTTCGAGCCCCGGCTGGGCGAGGTGCGGGTCGCGGTGGAGCCGCACGCCACCCGGGAGGACGCGCTGCGCGTGCTCGTGTCCGGCCTGCTGTGGATGGAGCAGCGCGCCGAGCCCCTCACCTTCGCCCTGGAACTGCGCAACCGCGCGGGAGGTCCCACGTGAAACCCACGGATGCACTGCTGCGGGTGTATCAGCAGGAGCTGGATCAACTGCGCGAGTCGTCCGAGCGCTTCGCCGCGAAGTACCCCAAGGTCTCCCAACGGCTGGGCCTGGTGGACAAGGCCTGGGACGATCCGCACACCGCGCTCTTGATGGAGTCCTTCGCGTTCCTCACCGCGAGGGTGCAGCACGGCTTCCAGCAACAGCTCCCGGAGATCAGCACCGCCCTGCTCGGGCTCATCGCACCCCACCTGGTGGAACCGATGCCCTCCATGGCCATCGCCCGCCTGGTGCCCGGCGCTGTTCCTCCGGACGGGCTGAAGCTCCCCCAGGACACCCCGCTGTTCACGAGGGACACGCCGCGCAAGGCCACCTGCCGGTTCCGCACCCGCTACCCCACCACGCTGTGGCCCGTGGAGGTGAAGGAGGTCCGGCTCTGCTCCATTCAGGAATTCAAACCCCTCGTGACGGAGCGGGGCACCGCCCAGGCGGTCCTGTCGATCCAGTTGGAGTCGCGGCAGCTCCCCTTCGCCAAGCTGGAGATGGACACGCTCCGGCTGTTCCTCGGAGGAGACCCGCTGGAGTCCTCCAGGCTCTACGAGCTGCTCGCGCGGCACGCGCTCGGACTGGCCGTCTTCTCCGGCGAGCGGCGCGACCCGCGGAAGCGCGAGGAGCTGCGGCTGGTGCCAGGACAGCCCATCCGGCCGGTGGGGCTCGAGGCGGACGAAGCGATGCTCCCGGGCCACCGGCATGGGCGGACCGGACACCGGCTCCTGCAGGAGTACTGCGTCTTTCCGGAGAAGTTCCTGTTCTTCGACTTCGAGCCCGGCCGGCGGAACGTCCAGGCGGCGAAGGACACCCGGCTGGAGTTGGCCATCCCGCTGGACATCAAACCCGACGACCTGCCCGCCTTCTCGGAGCGGAGCCTGCTCACGGGCTGCACCCCCGTCGTCAACCTCTTCTCCCGGGTCAGCGAGCCCATCCGGGTGGACCACCGGCGCACCGAGTACCGGCTGGTTCCCGACGCGCACTGGGAGTCCACCACGGAGGTGCACTCCATCCAGGAGGTCCGCGCCTCCATGAACGAGAAGGATCCGACCGGTGTGGTCGCGCCCATGTTCGCCTTCAACCACGCGGTCGGGCGGCGCAAGCCCCGGACGTTCTGGAGCGCGCGCCGCGAACCCGCACGTGGCGCGCAGGCACTGGGGACGGACCTGTACCTGTCCTTCCTGGACCTGGACTTCAACCCCCAGGTCCCGGACGAGCGGACGCTCTACGCGCACATCCTCTGCACCAACCGGCACCTCGCCGCGCAGCTGCCTTCCGGTGCGGAGCTGCACTGTGAGGGACTCCCGCTCCCGGAGGTCCGCCTCCTGAAAGCGCCGACGCCACAGCGGGATCCACCGCTGGGAGGGAGGACCCTCTGGCAGTTCGTCTCGCAGGCCTCCTTCGGCCACCACTCCATCACCGCGCTCCCCAATGGCGTGGAGGTGCTGCGGGAGATGATCCGGCGCCACGGGCACGAGGGCGACGAGGCCCTGGAGAACCAGCTCCGGGGACTGCTCAAGCTGGAGAGCCGCGACTTCGTGCACCCGATGTCCGCGGACGGCTGGCGCGGCTTCTGCCGGGGCCTGGAGCTGGTGCTCACCGTGGATGAGTCGCGGTTCGTGGGCGGCAGTGCGCTGCTGCTGAGCGCGGTGCTCAACCACTCCTTCGGGCTCAACGCGCCGGTGAACACCCTGGTCCGGCTGACCCTCGACGCGCACAACCCGCTCACCGGCAAGACCGAGAGGAGGAAGCAATGGCCGCCCATGTCCGGCGAGATGCACGTCCTGTGAATCAGCAACTGAGGGACGAAGCGCACCGCTTCGACTTCTACCAGGCCGTGCGCCTGCTGAAGGCGGACCCGCGAAAGACGGTGCGCTTCCGCTCCAAGACGTCCATGGCCTTCCCCGCCACGGACGTGGACTCGTTCCGCGTGGACGACGACGGGACGCAAGAGCTGTGGGTGAACTTCCTCGGCATGGCCGGAGCGCACGGCCCCCTCCCCGCTCCGTTCACGGAGCTGCTCCGTGACCGGGTCCACGACGGAGACACCGCACTGCGGGACTTCCTGGACATCTTCAATCACCGCCTCGTGTCCCTGATGTACGAGGCGCGCGCCCAGCGGCGCGTGGGCCTGGCAGTGACGCATCCCCGGCACCATCCCTTCGCGCGGTACCTGAGCGCGATCCTGGGCACGCTGGACTGGCCGGAGCGGCTCCAGCTGGGACTGATTCCCCACACCCGGGTCCTCACGTCGGGTGCGCACGACTCCATGGCGGCCCTGGAGCAGCTGCTGGCGGAGCGGCTGGGAACGCGCGTGCAGGGCCAGCCGCTCGCGGGGGAATGGCTCCCGCTCGCGCCCGAGCAGCGGACACACCTGGGCAGGGGCGGCCTGGCGTTGGGCCGGGGCGCGGTGCTCGGCACCCGCGCGTGGGATCCGCAAGCGCGCTTCACGCTGCGGTTCGGCCCGCTGCCATGGCGCGAATTCGTCCAGCTCCTCCCCGGCCGCGCCGCCTTCGAAACGGCCGTCACGTACACCCGCCTGGTGGCGCCGCCCCACCTGACCTTCGACTTCGTGCTGCTGCTGGAGGCGAAGGAGGTCCCCGCGCTGAGGCTGGGTCGCCGCCAGAGGATGAACCGCGGGCCGAGGCTGGGACGGACCTCCTGGCTGCACCCCATCCCCCTGTCGGCCACGCCCTTCGAGGTGCGCCTCTCCAGCCGTCACATCCGCAACGCCTGAGCCGCCCATGGACGACACCCAGGACAACCTCTACCTGAGCATCGAGACCCCGCTGGGCAAGGACGTACTGCTGGCGCGCTCCTTCCATGGCGAGGAGCGGCTCTGCGCGCCCTTCCGCTTCGACCTGGAGCTGCACTCGCGCCACGGCGACCTGGACTTCACCCAGGTGGTGGGCCAGGGCGCCACGGTGAGGCTGGAGCTGCCGGACGGCACGCCGCGGTACTTCCACGGGCTCGTCACGCGCTTCATCCAGGCCGGCACGCGCAAGGACTTCACCACCTACTTCGCGGAGCTGCGGCCCTGGCTGTGGCTGCTCACCCTCACGCGAGACAGCCGCATCCACCAGAACCTGAGCGTGCCGGAGATCGTCGAGGCGACCTTCAAGCGCCACAACCTGGGCGAGTTCCGCAAGGACCTGAAGGGCACGTATGCCCCACGCGACTACTGCGTGCAGTACCAGGAGAGCGACTTCGACTTCGTCTCGCGGCTCCTGGAGGACGAGGGCATCTTCTATTTCTTCGAGCACGCGCAGGGGAAGCACACCCTGGTGCTCGCGGACGACGCCTCCGCGCACACGGCCTGCGCGGGACTGGAGCAGGTGCGAGTGGCCGGCCAGGACACGACGCTCCGGCCAGAGGACACCCTCACCGAGTGCACGCTGGAGCAGCAGGTCGTCCCGACCGCGCACGCGATGGGGGACTTCGACTTCGAGGTCCCCACCGCGCCCCTGAGCGCGGAGGTGCCCGCGGGCGCCAGCCCCTCGCTGCGGCGCTACGAATACCCCGGCGGCTTCCTGAAGCAGGCGGCTGGAGAGGCGCGCGTGAAGCTGCGCAAGCAAGCCGCCGAGGCGCCGGCGAAGACCCTGAGCGGCCGGGGACGGGTCCGGGCCTTCATCTCGGGAGGCAGGTTCACGCTCGCGGAGCACGACCGGGCCAGCATCAATGGGGACTACGTGCTGCGCCAGGTGGTCCACGCGGCGACGGACGAGGCGTACAGCAACAGCTTCGAGGCCTTCCCGGCGGACGTCCCCTTCCGGCCCGAGCCGCGGACACCCCGCCCGGTGATGGTGGGCGCGCAGACCGCCCTCGTCGTGGGCAAGAGCGGCGAGGAGATCTGGACCGACAAGTACGGGCGCGTGAAGGTGCAGTTCCACTGGGATCAGCAGGGCAAGAGCGACGAGAACAGCTCGTGCTGGATCCGCGTGGCGCAGGGTTGGGCGGGCAAGTCCTTCGGCAGCATGTTCCTGCCCCGCGTGGGCCAGGAGGTGCTGATCACCTTCCTCGAAGGGGACCCGGACCGGCCGCTCGTCACGGGCGGCATCTACAACGCCCAGCAGACCGTCCCCTACGCGCTCCCTGAAAACCAGACGCGGAGCACGCTCAAGACGCAGTCCTCCAAGGAGGGCGACGGTTTCAACGAGCTGCGCTTCGAGGACAAGAAGGACGAGGAGGAGGTCTTCCTCCAGGCCCAGAAGGACCTGAACGTCACCGTCAAGAACGCCCGCACCACGACCATCGAGGAAGCGGACGACACGTTGACGGTGAAGAAGGGCAACCGCGTCATCACCGTGGAGACCGGGGATGAGACCCACGACGTCAAAGGCAAGCGGACGCTGACCGTCACCGGTGAGGAGACGCACACCAGCAAGGCGAAGTTCACCCACGACGTGGGTGGCGACTACGTGCTCACGGTGAAGGGGGACCTGACGCTCGACGTGACGGGCGCGGTGACGATCAAGGCCGGCAAGTCGCTGACGCTCAAGGCCGCGCAGGAGTTGACGGTCACCGCGGGCACGAGCGTCACGCAGGAGTCGGGAACGGACTTCACCAACAAGGCCGGCACCGGCCTGACGAACACAGCGGGGACGGCGCTGACGAACAAGGCGGGAACGAACCTGGTCAACGACGCCGGCATGGAGCTGACCAACAAGGCCAGCATGTCCCAGACCGTGGATGGCGGCGCGATGCTCACCGTGAAGGGCGGACTGGTGAAGATCAATTGAGCCCGCCCGACGAAAAGAACCCCGCGGTGACCGAACGCGATGAGCAGGGCCGCAAGCTCAAGCAATACACGCTCGACGCTGACGGCAAGCCGCACGGCGTGCTGAAGCTGTACGAGGAAGGAACGCTGGCCCAGCAGTTCACCTTCCGCCATGGGCAACTGCATGGCGAAGCGTATGTCTATGAGCAGGAAGAGCCACGACTGCACCAGACCTTCGCCCGGGGGGTGTTGCACGGCCCGTTCACCGCGTTCCACGTCGAGACAAGACAGCCCGCCCTGAAGGCCCACTACCGGGACGGAAAGCTGGACGGCGACCACGAGAGTTTCAGCCCGCGGGGGGCCCTGCTCCGCAAGGCGCGCTACGCGAAGGGCCAGCTCACGGACGAGGTCGTCGAGTTCCATGACAACGGCCAGGTCCGCACCCGGACGCCCTACGTGAGCGGCAAGCCCCACGGCGAGGCCCTGGAGTTCCATCCGGACGGGAAGCTCGCGAGGCGAACGGTCTTCGAGCACGGAATGCCCATCGAGGGACCGGAGGAGTTCGCGCCAGCGGATTCCCGCCCGTGGCTCATCAAGGTCGCAATGGGGCTGCCCCAACTGAAAGGGAAACCGGCATGAGTTTGCAGACCTGCGTGGGAGCCACGATGCAGTGCAGCTTCGGGGTGGCACCGAGCACGCTGGCGGTGTTGCCCACGAACAAGGTGCTCGTCGGAGGTCAGCCGGCGGCGACGATCATGGATCACGCGCCGTTCGTGAACATCCCCCCGTTCGGGATGTGCAACTCGGTGAGCAACCCCACCGTGGCCGCCGCGACGGCCGCCGCCCTGGGCGTACTGACACCCATGCCCTGCGTGCCGGTGACGCCCGCTCCCTGGCTGACGGGAGCGCCCACGGTGCTGATCGGGAACACGCCCGCGCTGAACAACACCTCGAAGCTGATGTGCACCTGGGGAGGCGTGATCCAGACGCTCTCCCCCGGCCAGGCCACGACCCAGGTGCCGTGAGCCAACACCTTTCCCGCAACACCCACCCAGAAGGAGCAGTACATGCCCACGCCGCAGCCGAATGTCGTCGTTTCTCCCAAGCTTCCCCAGGACCTGAACCAGCAGGCCAAGGACATGGAAGACACTTTCAAGAAGCAGCAGAACGATTTCGAGAAGAACCAGCTCGCCTTGGAGACCGCGCAGGCCGAGTGGCAGATCGCCCAGATCGAGGGGGAGTTCGCGAGCGCCGAGTTGGACAGGGAGCGGGCCATTGAAAAGGCCCGCGCCCCGGTCGTCGTGGCGGAGAAGGCCCGCGACGATGCACAGAAGAACTTCCGGGCAATGAAGGGCGAGCCAGGAAAGATCGCCCGCCTTGAGGCCGAGCGCGACAGCAAGAAGGAGGAGTTCGACCGGCAGAAGCGAGCGGCGGACGAGGCTGGCACCGAGCAGAAGAAAGCGGATGATGCCGCCAAGGTGGCGAAGGATCGGAAGGATGCCGCGGACAAGGCTGCCGCCGAGGCGCAGAAGGCGCTGGACAAGGCCGAGAGCGACCTGAAGACCGCGAAGGAGGATGAGCCCAAGCTCACCCCAGACGAGCGCTCCAAGGCCCAGGAGGCGCGGCGCACGTTGGCGGAGGCCGAGTCCGAGCTCAAGAAGGCCCAGGCCCGCTCCAAGGCCGAGGAACTCGAGGCAGAGACGGAGTTCACGAAGGCCGCCAGCGATGCCCGCAAGCGCCAGTTCACCATCATGAAGGCGCTCTCGAGCAAGCCAGGCGCCGTCCCTGCCGGAGGCTAGGAGCGCAAGGCATAACGGACACAAAGCCAGAGTCATACCCAGGAGCGCGAGGGCTCCTTCCGTCCCTCGCGCTCACCGCAGTCGCCATCTGCCCACCCCCACTTCGCGCGATCAGAAGCAGAGCAGTAGCCTTCACTGTTCACCCGTCAGTCCCGCGTCAGCGCCAAGCATTCCCATCTCCTGCATGTCGACATGGGCTCGACGCTCGCCCTTGATGTCTACTCGCTCAATTTCGAAACCGGCTCTGCGCCGACTTCAAGTCTAGCCACCACCAGCGAGGGCCACATCACAAACCCAAATCTTGAGAAAAATCATGAACATGACGCCCGAAGTTAAAACTCCCGCCGGAAAAATAATCACGAACATGGCGACCGAAATTTCCGGAAAGAAAATCACGAAAGAAATGAGAGATCTGGCAGAGTCAACATTCAGGGTGCACCCAGTCGCCATGTGTGTTTGCGTGGGCGTCCGTCACACTGGTGGACGCAAGGCCAAAGGTCGCGCCGTCGATGGAAGGGCGCGGCTTGCCTTCGCTGCCATCAACGGGAAGGAGGGGCGCATCCACCTCATGGACAATCTCACCGTTCTTCAGGAGTTCACTGGCGTCACGGCGGGCACGCTCACGGCCGATCTGATAACAATGGCCAGTAGTCTCAACATCTACGGAAGTGCGAAACGGGGCTCTAAGGCTATCGTCCAGCAGGCGCCATGGACAACACACAATTGCGCCGAATCAAACCTCGCTCTATTCATCTACAAGCTTGGCATGAGGACGCATGATTTCACTATCGCAGCCTATGGCAACAATGATGGGCGGATTGATTTCAAGGCACCGTGCAGCAATTGCGCCCAATGGGTCCGCCAGCACTTCAAAATGCTAACGGAGTATGAGGGTTCCCTCCAAAAAAGTCTGTTCAGGAAAGCGGGATGACCGCAGTGGCAGCGACCGAACTTGGCGTTGTTGATTCGAGCCCACTCGAGACTCAATACTCCCTCCCAGTCAAATCCTTTTCAACTTCAATAAATTGACGCAAGAGCATGGAGCGCCAAGCCCGACTGAGGAAGCAGACGAAACCGGTGAGCGCATAGGCCTCCAACACCCGCACGAAACATCCGAAGCGCCCCGCTCCTCCGCGGTCTACGTCTCTTTGCCACCGCCCCGATCCAAGTGCCTGAGTATCACACACCTTCATCACAGCCCAGCGCAGCAAGAAAATCAAAATGGCAGTCAAAATATACACCTGAAACACCCAGGGCGACCCAACAACCAACGACAACAAACTCAAAATCTTGAAAGACATTCGGCACAACTGCGACATCCTTCTGCCTCAAGAATCCGGCGCACTGAAATATCTTTCCAAACTGGAAACAGGGCGACATCAAAAGAAGATCAAAGAGGTCATCCACACCTGTCCTGCCGGAGCACTAAACATCCGTTGCTCACCAGCAATCATCTCAAACATCAAAGGCGACAAGATCGCATCAATCCACTTGCCGTCAAACACGGGGCGAACCGCGATCGGCTTGAGCTTTGGTCGCCTCACGGTAGCGACTCTCCATGCGGTATCTGGGAAGGGAGGAGCCAGCGATGCATTCCACGCGGCCAGGAAATTGGCCGCGACCGGGACATTTATTCTTGGGGGCGACTTCAATTTCAACAATTGGCGTATCATTGCCGGACTACTTCAATCCAGGATGAAGCGGTGCGAGTTCAACATTGGCACCAAGAACAGGCCAATAACAATTAAACACCATACGCAGCCATTGCAAACTCACTCCAGCGGCGGCATCCTCGACTTCTTTGTAACAAGCAGCAATGTCAATGGATTCACACGCAGACACATCCGAATGGGGGGGGGATCACTTTCCCATCATTCTAACCTGCAAGGTGCATTGAGCTCGCGAACCACCGGTCTTTACCAATACGAAAAAGGCCGACGGCACTGTAGCCGCCGGCCTTGCTCCTCATGAATTCGACGTCAGCTCGAAGACGGGTCTCAGAGCAGGCACTTCAGCGTCGAGGGATCGCACTCGTAACCCTGGTTGCAGTACTTCAACTCGCAACATGGCTGCTTCCAGGCGCCACAGCCCGGCTTGTTCTGGGCGGAGACGTCATCCGAGACCGCATCCGCCGTGGGCGCCTGGACCTCCGCCGAAACGCCTTCCGCCGGGTCGACGTCCGCCGTCTCCGTTCCACCACAGGCCAGCGCAAGGGACAGCCCCATCACAACGAAAGCACTCTTCACGACACGCGTCAGCATCGGGAGCTCCTCTCGGTGAGTACCGCGCCTGTCTGAATATCGGAAACCGGCAACTCCTTGCAATTCAGCAAGGCAAAAAACCAGTCGCACGAAACATCACGTCGCAATGGGATTGAAGCCCGGGTGTAGAGCTTCACGGCGCCCTCATTGTCAAACCTGGGTTCAAAGCCCGTTCACGCCTGCCTCCTGGCGACCGGCGGAAGATGGGCGTACCCATCCCGGCATGAAACCGTGCAACCCGCTGCGTCTGTCATGCGTCCTCGTTGCCGTGACCCTTGCCATCGGGGCCCCCGTGGCGGCGACGCCGGCCCAGGGAGGCCAGGAGATCGCCATCTCGCACGGAGGTTCACGGCCCGTGGGGCTGGCGGAGGCCGAGCACTTCACCGGCACCGTGCACCGGCAAGCCCTCTTCGGAGCGAAACCGCCCGGGCGGACGACCGGTGGCTCCGTCACCTTCGAGCCCGGCGCCCGCACCGCGTGGCATGTCCATCCTCTGGGACAGACCCTCGTCGTCACGGGTGGCACCGGGTGGATCCAGCGCTGGGACGGTCCCGTTCAAGAGTTCCGGGAGGGCGACGTCGTGCGCATCCCCGCGGGCGTCAAGCACTGGCACGGCGCCACGCCGGCCACCCGGATGAACCACATCGCCATCCAGGAGGAGAGCGACGGCAAGGCCGTCACCTGGCTGGAGAAGGTCAGCGACGAGCAATACGCCAAGGGACCGCCTGCGTCCCAGGGAGCCATGAACATGAAGAAGGAACCTTCCGCGCTGAAGAAGCAGATGGGCGACTTCGCGCCCAAGATGGTGCAGCTCACGGATGACGTGCTGTTTGGCGACGTCTGGGAGCGCACGGAGCTCGCGCCCCGCGACCGCAGCCTCGTCACCGTCGCCGCGCTCACCATGGGCGGCAACACCGAACAGCTGCCCTTCCACCTGAAGAAGGCCCGGGAGAACGGCGTCTCGGAGCCGGAGCTCGTCGAGGCGCTCACGCACCTGGCCTTCTACTGCGGCTGGCCCAAGACCCTGTCCGCGATGAACGTCGCCAAGGAGACGTTCAAGACGCCCGCCCCCGCGAAGGACCCGTCCCAGAAGTAGAGGATCGGCGCATGCCCCACGTCACCGTGAAGCTCTACCCCGGCAAGTCCGAGCAGCAGAAGACCCAGCTCGCCGAGCGGATCGTGAAGGACGTCATGGAGGCCCTCGGCAGCGCCGAAGGCTCCATCTCCGTCGCCATCGAGGAGGTCTCCCCGACGGACTGGGCGGAGGCGGTCTACCGGCCGGAGATCGCCGGCCAGTGGGACCGCCTCTACAAGAAGCCCGGCTACAACCCGCTCAAGTAGTCTGCGGGTCGTGGCCGTTCAGCGCTCCGCGAAGGCCTTCTCCGTGACGTAGTGGCCGGCCTCTCCGGGGGTGCCTTCCCGGAAGCCGCGCTCCTCCAGCATGGTCGTCAGGTCCGAGAGCATGCCGGGGCTGCCACAGAGCATCACCCGGTCGGTCTCCGGGTTGAGCGGCGGCAGGCCCACGTCCTTGAACAGCTTCTCGCTCTGGATGAGGTCCGTGATGCGGCCCGTGTTGCGGAAGTCCTCGCGCGTGACGCTCGGGTAGTACGTGAGCTTCTGCTTCACCAGCTCCCCGAAGAACTCGTTGTGGGGCAGCTCGTGGAGGAAGAGGTCGTGGTAGGCCAGTTCCTCTGCCCGGCGGCAGGTGTGCGTGAGGATGACGCGGTCGAACTGCTCGTACATCTCCGGGTCCTTCACCAGGCTGAGGAAGGGCGCCAGGCCCGTGCCGGTGCTCAGCATGTAGAGGTTCCGGCCGGGCAGCAGGTGCTTGAGGACGAGCGTGCCGGTCGCCTTCTTGCTGACCAGTATGTTGTCGCCCTCCTTCAGGTGCTGCAGCCGGGAGGTCAGGGGTCCGCCGGGCACCTTGATGCTCAGGAACTCGAGGTGGTCGTCATAGTGCGCGCTCACCATGCTGTAGGCGCGCAGCAGCGGGCGGGCCTCGACCTCCAGGCCGATCATCGTGAACTGGCCGCTGGCGAAGCGGAAACCCGGATCCCGCGTGGTGACGAAGCTGAAGAGGGTGTCAGTCCAGTGGTGCACGCGCAGCACGGACTCCTTCATGAGACTGCTCACGGTTGTTGCTCCAGAAGAGGGCCGGCGGCGTTCTAGACCACCCGAACGCGCCAGTTAACGGGCGACGTTGTGCGACAGATTCCCCCCTCCGTACCAGAGGAAGAAGCCCGGCGGGCAGCCTTGCGCTTATCGGCGGGTTCAGGTCGCCAGGGGGGGTCCGCCGGCCAGGGCCGCCCTCCTCCGCCCGCTCGGGCGCTTCCTGCCGGGGTGGGCCCCCCCCCGAGCAGCCGCGCCTCGAGACGCCGCCTTCACGCGGGCAGCGCGCGGTCCGGCGCCGTCACGCGCTCGAACGACACGCCCAGGTTCCCGACCCGCTCGAGTCCCTCCTTGACCTCCTCCGAAACGATGAGTGCGGTCTTGAATCTCTTCGGCCTGAAGACACGCGCGCCCTCGGCCTTGGAGGGGTCGATGCGCAGGCCATGGATCCAGCGGTACTCGCCTGCGTACTCAGGAAACGGATCCTCCTCGGAGTAATGCTGAACTTCCCGGCACTTCGCCTCATCAATGCAATCAACAACCTTGACTGCATTGACAACGAAGTAGCTCATTGACTCCTCGCCCACCACCACCGGGAATATCTGCACGTCATCCGGAGCAAGTGCCCTGAAGACGTTTGCAACGGCCTCACTGACAATAGGCACCTGCTCAATCGGACTGAACACGAACGTGCGCTTCGCACCTTGATGCTCAATCAGTGACTTGATGGGCCCGGGGTCCGGAAGGAGGCGGCCCTCTCCAAACATCCAAGGCTCATCAAACTCCCCGCCGGACGCAGGCACCGGTGTCGCGACGAGCCACTGAGGCACGTCAGCCCTGTCAATCCAATAGAAGTCCCGTTCCACCCTGCCCTCCTATTTCACAAGATAGCTACGCAAATCCGAACCCCGCGTAAGCAATTCATCTGCAATCTTCGCAAGCTCATTCATCAACTTGGCCCGACAGGTCTCCGGGGTCCTGCACAGCTTGACGGCCGTCTCCAGCCGTCTCACGACCTCTGCGTGGTATCGCTCGGGATGAGGGCCTTCGTGCCCCTTGAGCCGCACCTTGTTTGCCACGTCCTCAAGTGTCATGGATGCGAGCAGGGCCCTGGAGCGCACCCATCCTCGTTCGTCCGCCGCTTCGGCTTCGCGGAACGCGACCTCCATCCGCATGTCCAGGATGAGCTGCGTGAGGGCGGACTTGAACGCGTCCTCGCTCACCTGGACCGGCTCGACGTCCACCGACTCGTGGACAACCCGCTGCCCGTTCCCGGTATCGACATGGACAACACGGGTGGTCGCGCACCCTGCCGTCAAAAGCAGCAGTGACACCACTGGAACCCATCTCATGGAATCCCCTGGCGGTTCCCCCGGAACCCCGGCGGCGCGGCATCCTGACCCCTTCAATGGGAGCCGCTCCGGCTCAGGCGGGCACCGCGCGAGACAGCGCCTGGCGCACCGCCGCGCGCACGGGCGCGGGCACCGCATCACCGGGAATGCGGCGGCACAGGGACACCGTGCGCTTGAGCGAGTCGCACGCCCCGGTACAGCGCGGGCAGCGCGACAGGTGGTCCTCCAGGCGCACGCAGGTGGCCTGATCCACTTCCTGCGCGGCGAACTCCAACAACTCCTGCGCCAGCTCCGGGCACCCCTGCGCCTGCCCCTGGGCGCCCTCCCCCATAAGCGTGGAGAGGTGCTCGCGCAGCTGGAGTCGCGCGCGGTGCAGCCGGCTCTTGAGCGCCCGCACCTCGATGCCCACCACCTGTGAGGCCTCCTCGGCCGAGAGCCCCTCCACGTCCCGGAGGATGAGCGCCTCCCGGTACGCCTCCGGCAGCGCGAGGATGGCCGCCTGCAGCACCTCCCCCATCTGCCGCGCGTGGGAGGCCATGTCCGGCGTCGCCTCCTCCGCGGCGACGTGGGCCGCCGCGGGTGAATCGAGCGGCTGGAAGTCCTCGGGCACTCCGACGCGCCGGCGGCGCAGGCGGAGGCAGTGCGTGCGAGCCACCTGGTACAACCAGGTGGAGAGCTCCGCGTCACCCCGGAACGCGTGCATGCCCCGGAAGGCCGCGAACAGCGTCTCCTGAAGCACCTCCTTGGCGTCCTCCTCCGAGCCGCACATGCGCAGGCCGAAGCGGTACACCTGCTTCTCGTGGCGGGCGAGGACTTCATCCAGGGCCTTGTCGTCGCCAGCGCGCGCGGCCTCCAGCAACTGCGCATCGGTTCGCGTCGACATCCGTTCGTCACCTCCACCTGGCCTGGCGCCGCCTCCGTGCCGGAAGTGCGCCCGGTCGCCAGGATGCATTCCCAGACGTCTTCCAGGGAAGACATAGCAGGAGCCCGGCGTCAGTGCCGGAGAGACGGGCCTCCCTGCCCCCGGTGCCCGGCCGCTACGCGCGCCCGCGGAGCATGAAATCCCAGTACAGGCGCGGCAACCCATACTTCTTGAGCAGCCACATGTCGCGGCGCTCCACGAACGTGTCGATGAGCGGGATGCTCGGCGCGGGCTTGCCGTCGTAGTCGAACTCGGCGAGCAGCATCTTCCCGTAGCCGGTCACCAGGGGGCAGGAGGCATAGCCGTTGTACCGGGCGGTGAGGGGCTTCCCCTCCATCACCGCGAGCAGGTTCTCCACGAGCACCGGGGCCTCGGCCCGGATGGCCGCGCCGGTGCGGGACGTGGGCAGGTCGCTCGCGTCCCCGAGCGCGAAGACGTTCGGGTAGTCAGGGTGTTGGAGGGTGTGCTTGTCGGCCTTGATCCAGCCCGCGTTCGGGCCCTCCTTGTGGGCGAGCGGGCTCGCCTTGATGAAGTCGGGCGCGCTCTGCGGCGGCGTGACGTGCAGCATGTCGTAGCCCAGCGTCACCCGCTCCTCCCGCCCCTCCCGCTTCACCGCGAAGACCGCCTCCCGCGGGCCGGGGCGCACCTCGACCAGGTCGTGGCCGAAGTGCGTCTCGATGCCGTAGCGCTTCACCACGCCCTCGAGCACGTCCGCGAACGGCTTCACCCCGAAGATGGCCTTGCCGGCCGAGCCGAAGACGACGCGCGACTTTCCCGCGAGCCCGCTGCGGCGCAGGTGGTCCGCCACCAGGTACATGATCTTCTGCGGCGCCCCCGCGCACTTCACCGGCGTGGCCGGGTGCGTGAACAGCGCCGTGCCACCCTGGAACGCCCGCACCATCTCCCACGTCTTCGGCGCCAGCCGGAAGTCGTAGTTGCTGGACACCCACGGCGTCTCCAGCGCCTCGCGCAGGCCCTGCACCTTGTCCCAGTCCAACTGGATTCCCGGGGCGACCACCAGGAAGTCATAGGACAGACACCGCCCACCCCGCGTGCGCACCTCCTGCCGCACCGGATCCACCTCCTCCGCCCGGTCCTGGATCCACTGCGTCCCCTTCGGGATGTAGTCGGCTTCAGGCCGCACGGTGCTCGCGATGTCCGCGGCGCCTCCTCCCACGAGCGTCCACAGCGGCTGGTAGTAGTGGTGGGCCGAGGGCTCGATGAGCGCAACGCCGTGCACGCCCTTGCGCTTCAGCCGTGCGGCGACGGTGAGCCCCGCCGTGCCTCCGCCGATGATGAGCACCCGGTGCCGCTCGGACGCGGGAGCCGGCGTGAGGGAGGGCGGATGGCCATGGGGCTGCTCCTGGGGATTGGACACGCTCTATCTCCATGCGATGGGTCTGCAGGTATGAGCCAGGGCAGGACGAATAGGATTCACCCCCGGGGCCCGATTGTCCGGCGGGCCGTGAAGCCCGGGGCTACGGAGCGGGCGTCGCGCCCAGGCGTGGCGTCCCCGCGCTCGCACCGCGCCGCGTTTGCAGCACCTGGGCCAGGTACATGCCGGCGAACATGGCGGGCACGAAGACGAGCACCCCCGAAGCGCCGCTGGCCAGCGAGGTGAGCGCCGGACCGGGGCAGTAGCCGCCCAGCCCCCAGCCCACCCCAAAGAGGGCCGAGCCCACGAGCAGCTTCCGGTCCAGCCTGCTGACGGAGAAGGTGGGGAACTTCGCGGCGAACAGGGGCCGCTCGCGCTGGTGGATGAGGGGCCGCAGCGCCGCGTGCACGGCGACGGCGCCGCCCATCACGAACGCGAGCCGGAAGTCCCAGTCGCCCGCGATGTCGAGGAAGCCGAGGACGTTGGCCGGGTCCGTCATCCCGCCGAGGCCCAGGCCGAGGGCGAAGAGGAGGCCGCTGAGGAATGCACTGAGGTTGGGACGCATGGGAGCGCTTTCTCTAGAGGACATGGCGGACCAGGAAGACGGTGAGGACGCCGGTGGCCATGAAGGTGAGCGTGGCCGCGATGGAGCGGGCCGAGCCCCGGCTGATGCCGCAGACGCCGTGCCCGCTGGTGCAGCCGTTGCCCAGCCGCGAGCCGAACCCCACCAGCAGTCCGGCCACCACCAGCAGCGAGGCGCCGCCCGCGCTCAAGGACGTGGGGGCCGGGAAGGAGCCAGGGCGCAGCCACGCCAGCAGCAGGCCCCCGGTGAGCAGGCCGGCGAGGAAGAGCACGCGCCAGGCGATGTCGCCGCGCACGGGGGCCAGCAGCGAGCCCACCACGCCGCTGATGCCGGCCACCCGGCCGTTGGCCAGGAGAAGGAGGGAGGCGCTCAGCCCGATGAGCGCCCCACCCAGGAGGGGAAGGAGGATGGAGGAAGTCATGTCCCGTGAGAGCCAGGGTCCGGGGAAGAGGATTCAGCCCGGGGTCCTGCCGCGGGAGGTCCGTTCAAGGCGATGGGGCACGCCCCCGCGCGCCCGGCCGCCACGCTCAGCCTCCGCACGCCGCATCCTGAACGGGGAAGGCCTGAATCCTTTTTCCCGTCCCCCGGCTCTCATGGACAGGAGGCAACGACATGATTTTCCGCCAGCTTTTTGACCCAGAGTCCTCGACGTACACCTATCTCCTCGGTGACGAAGCGACGCGGCAGGCCGTCCTCATCGACCCGGTGCTCGAGCAGGTCGACCGGGACCTGCGGCTGGTGGGCGAGCTGGGCCTCACCCTCACCCACGTCTTCGATACCCACGTGCACGCGGACCACGTCACCGCGTCCGGCGTGCTGCGCGAGCGTACGCGGGCCACGGTGGTGGGGGGCGTGGGAGGAGCCGCCTGCGCCAACGTCCAGGTGCGCCACGGGGACGAAGTGCGCGTCGGCCAGCTCGTCTTCCAGGTGCTCGCCACGCCGGGCCACACGGACGACAGCGTCAGCTACCTGCTGGGCGACCGCGTCTTCACCGGGGACGCGCTGCTCGTGCGAGGCAACGGCCGCACCGACTTCCAGAACGGGAACGCGAGCCAGCTCTACGACAGCCTCACCCGCGTCCTCTTCCGACTGCCGGATGAAACGCTCGTCTACCCCGCGCACGACTACCACGGCCACACGGTGACGAGCATCGGCGAGGAGCAGCGGCACAACCCGCGCGTCGCGGGCAAGAGCCGGGAGGAGTTCATGGCCATCATGGAGAACCTCCACCTGCCCCGGCCCGGGAAGATCGACCTGGCCGTCCCAGCCAACCGCGCCTGTGGGCACACGGCGCCATCACCGCAGGGGGCCTGAGTCCCCTGCCCTTTCAATAGGAGCAAGCCATGACACCCCACCCCTATCAGGACCTCACGCCCTCGCAGCTCGACACGCTCGGCCCCGAGGTGCGGCGCATCGACGTGCGCGAATCGGATGAGTTCACCGGGCCCCTGGGCCACCTTCCCGGCGCGGAGCTCGTCCCGCTGGGCACGCTGGAGGCGGCGGCCGCGTCGTGGCCGCGGGAACAACCGCTGCTGCTCATCTGCCGCTCGGGCGGCCGCTCCGCGAAGGCGGCGCAGGCGCTCGCCCGCGGCGGCTTCCAACACCTCTACAACCTGGCGGGCGGGATGCTCGCCGTACGCGAGCCCCAGGGCTGAAAGCGCGCACCGCGCCGGAAACGGACCCCATGCCCATCCTCGGCTTCTCCCTCGCGGCACTGATTGGCCTGTCGCTCGGCCTGCTCGGCGGCGGCGGCTCCATCATCACCGTGCCCATCCTCGTGTACGTCCTGGGCTTCGGGGCCAAGGAGTCCATCGCCATGGGGCTGGCCGTGGTGGGCGTCACCAGCCTCTTCGGCGCGGCAGGCCACTGGCGCAAGGGCAACGTGCAGCTCCGGGCGGCCCTCGTCTTCGGGGCGGTGGCCATGGTGGGCACCTACGCGGGGGCGCGTCTGTCCGTCTTCGTCTCGGGCGCCTTGCAGCTGCTGCTCTTCGCCACGGTGATGCTCGTGGCCGCCTTCTTCATGTTCCGCAACGGCCGCAAGGAGGCCGCGCTCGCCGCGCGAAAGGAGTCCGCGCCCGTGCCCGAGCCCCGCAAGGCATCCTTCCCCGTCATGGCCCTGGCCGCCCTCGGCGTGGGTGGGCTCACGGGGCTCGTCGGGGTGGGCGGCGGATTCCTCATCGTCCCGGCGCTGGTGCTCCTGGTGGGCCTCCCGATGAAGCAGGCGGTGGGCACGAGCCTGCTCGTCATCGCCCTCAACTCCTTCGTGGGTTTCGCCGGCTACCTGGGCCACGTCGAGGTGCCCTGGCTCTATCTGGGCATCTTCACGGCCATCGCCGTGGCCGGAATCCTCCTGGGCACCTGGGCGTCCCACTACGTCTCGCAGGCGGCGCTCAAGCGGGCCTTCTCCGTCTTCCTCGTCGTGATGGGTGTCTTCATCTTCTTCAAGAACCGGGAAGCACTGACGTCACCGGGCGGAGCGCACGCGGCCCCGGTCGCACCGCACGCACGCTGAGCGGCTCCGGCCGGCGGGTGGCGCTCGCGGAGACAACTCATCGGCCAGCGACACCCGCCGTGCCGCGTCCCGGGCTCGCGGCGACAACCGAAGCCCTGGAGCGCGAAAACGAAAAAGGCCGGCTGCCACAGGGGCAACCGGCCTTTCTCTTCTTGGAGCCGACATCCGGATTTGAACCGGAGACCTACTGATTACGAATCAGTTGCTCTACCAACTGAGCTATGTCGGCGCACCGAAAGCGGCGCCTAAGTACCATCCGCATCCGGACCCGGCAAGGAGTTTCTCCGGGGATTCTCAAGGCCCCGCACGCCCGCCCGCTCCCATCCCCCAGAAGCCCTGACATTGATGACACGGTGCATCCGGTGGGGTGACACACCGCGTCGGCTAAGCCCGCGACTTTTCTCCATAATTTGGAGAAATGGCCTACCGCCAGACTGGTTGAATCCCCGTGGCGGCTGTGCTCATAAGGGCGCCGCTTTCCCCAGTGGCCCCCATCCGGGTGGGCCCTCAAGGAGCACGTTCCATCATGGCCAGCGAAGAGACTTTCATGCGCGCCCCGGCCCCTACGCCCAAGCGCACCATCTACACGGAGGCGATGGAGATCTTCAATTACGCGGCGGATCTCATCGGCCTGGACAAGCGGGTGCGTCTGGAGCTCGAAGAGCCCGACTACGAGCACATCTTCTACGTCACCGCGAAGCTCAAGGACCGGCTCGTGCCGCTGTCCGCCGAGGCGGCGAAGTCCTTCGCCGACCTGTCCGTCACCCAGGTGCGCAACCCCGAAGGCCTGGAGCGCCTGGCCAACGGCAACCTCATCCTGAACGGCCGCGCCCTGCTGGGCTCCGACGTGGCCATCCGCCACGGCCACCTGCGGCTGCCGGACGGGCTGGTGTACCAGCTGGTCCCCGGTGAGTCGCAGCGCTTCAAGGCCTACCGCGTCCAGCACAACCAGGCCCGTGGCCCCTACAAGGGCGGCCTGCGCTACCACCGCGAGGTGTCCCTGGATCTCTTCAAGGCGCTCGCCGCGGAGATGACCTGGAAGACCGCCATCGCGGAGGTTCCGTTCGGCGGCGGCAAGGGCGGCATCCAGCTGGATCCGCGCGAGTACGGCCGCGAGGAGATCGAGGCCATCACCCTGCGCTTCATGTACCGGCTCAAGAGCCTCATCGGGCCGAACATCGACATCCCGGCGCCGGACGTGGGCACCAACCCGGAGATCATGGCGCTCCTCTACCGCCAGTTCTCCGACGGTGAGCGCGAGCGCCACAACCTGCGCGGCATCGTCACCGGCAAGGACGTGCGCATCGGCGGTTCCGAAGGCCGCGGCAAGGCCACCGGCCAGGGCGTCGCGTTCTGCATCGAGGACTACTACGCCGACCGCGGCGAGAGCGTGAAGGGCAAGACCTTCGTCATCCAGGGCTTCGGCAACGTGGGCAGCCACGCCGCCATCATCCTGGGGAACATGGGCGCGCGCCTGCTCGCGGTGAACGACGCCGACGGCTCCATCTTCAACGGCGACGGCATCGACGTGAACGCGCTGGCCGCCTACGTGGCGGACCCCAAGAACCTCAAGCGCTCCGTCGTGGGCTTCCCCGGCGCCCAGCGCATCGAGAAGAAGGACCTCTGGGACGTGCAGGCGGACATCCTCGTCCCCGCCGCCCTGGGTGGTGAAATCACCGCGGACGTCGCGGAGCGCCTCAAGGTGAAGCTCATCGCGGAAGGCGCCAACGGCCCCACCACCCCGGAGGCCGACCGCGTCCTGCAGAAGCGCGGCATCGAGCTCATCCCGGACATCATCGCCAACGCCGGCGGCGTGACGGTGTCCTACTACGAGTGGATCCAGAACAAGCGCATGGAGCGCTGGAGCGAGGCGGAAGTCGATCAGCGCCTCGAGCGCGCCATGAAGCGCAACTACCGCATCATCCGGGACATCTCGCGCAACCAGCCGCGCAAGACGGAGATGCACGACAGCCGCCCGTACTGCATCGGGAAGGCGGTGGACAGCCGCTGCGCCGCGATGATCCTCGCGCTCAAGCGCATCGAGGCCCACTACCTCCTCGAGGGCTTCTCGCAGTAACCGGCCCCAAGCCGTCTCCTGCGTCGCCCCCCGGGGCACGGTGTCTTCCCGCTTCAATGGGGGAAGGGCCGTGCCCCGTGGTGTTTCAGTGCATCACCCGCTCGCGGTCCACCAGGAGCAGCGGCGCGTCGTCCAGGGTCTCGTAGGCCACGATGCGCAGGCCCACGCCGCGGCTGTTGCCGGGCCGCCCGTCCTTGCGGCCAAAGGCCAGCGCCACCTGGTAGCGGACCTCGCACAGGCACGTCATCTCCGTGCCGTCCTCGCCCGCGAACGTCACCTTCAGCTTCTCGCCCAGACCCAGCGAGTCGCGCACCTCGATGAACATGCCCCGCGCGCTGATGTTGCGGCCGATGCCCCGCATCATCCCGTCCTGGGTGGACAGGTACACGGTAAAAATCTTGTCGAAGCGCAGATTGGAGCGGCGTTCCTGGGGCTGCGTGTTCATTCGGGGAGGGCTCCGAAACAGGTGGGGACAGGGGCAAACTACACGGTAGCCAGATGTAGGCAAATAATCACCTACATCCACCCTGACGCACCATGGCGCACCATGTCCCGGTTCACGGGAAAGCGCTGCCCCCGGCGCGGCTGGAGTGGCACCATCCCCGGGCTGCCCTTCCCCCCTTTTTTCCGGAGTTTCCCGCCGTGAATCGCATCCTGGCCGCCGCCTTCGCCCTCCTTGTGCCCACGCTCGCCCTGGCCGACGTCGACTCACGCTTCGCGAAGCTGCGTGACGAGTCCGAGCCCCTGGGCGGGCTGGGGGCCTTCCTGGAGAAGTACGTGGGCGAGTGTGACGGGGCGCTCGTGGATCCGCAGTGCAAGCAGCAGGCGGAGGCCTTCCGCAAGAAGTACACGGGCAAGCGCCTGTACATGATCGTCACCGAGGACGACGCGGGCATGGTGTCCCCCGGTGACTTCAACCCCGGCACCAACGAGTACACCATCAACATCACGCCCTTCTTCTCGGGCGGGAAGTACGGGCTCTGCCACGGGGCGCCGAAGAAGACGGACGCGCAGGGCAACCCGGTGATGAACTACCTCACGGTGAGCGGCACTGCGCCGGACATGTGGAACGGCGGCACGTTCAACCGCATGTTCATGGCTCGGGGCGTGCGCGCGCAGGTCGTCTTCACGCCGCAGTCGGTGTGGACGCTGCCCAAGAAGGGCGGCGGGAAGAACTACGGCGTCAACGCCCGCATCGAGGCCGTCCTCGTCACCGAGGGCCGCACCGGCAACCAGTTGGGGCTGTGGCTCAACGGCAAGGACGCGGGCGGCAAGTAGCGCGCCCGCCTTCGGAGCCGGATCAGCGGGCGATGGCGATGTACTGGAGCGCGTCGCCCCGCTGGACGCGCAGGAGGATGCTGGCCCCGGCGCTGCCCCGCTCCAGGGCGGCCTTCACCGCGGCGGCGTCCTTCACGCGGCGGCGGTTCACCTCCATGACGACGTCGCCCGCGCGCAGTCCGGCCTGCTCCGCCGGGCTGCGCGGCACCACGCCGGACACGAGCGCGCCCAGGAAGGCCTCGTAGCCCAGGGGCGCGGCCACCTCCGGCGTTAGATCCCGCAGCACCAGCCCCAGGTCGTTCGCGCTGCTGCCGCCCCGGTTGGAGAGCCCTTCCGTGGCCTCCTGCGCGGGCCGGGCGACGAGCCGCACCGCCACCTCCTGGGTGCCGCCGTCGCGAAGCAGCGTCAGCTTCGCCTCCGTGCCCGGGGCCAGCAGCGCCACCTTGCGCAAGAGCTGGAGGTAGCTGCCGATGGGCCGGCCGTTCACCGCCACCAGCCGGTCCCCGGGGCGGATGTGAGCCTGGGCGGCGGGGCTGCCCCGGTAGACGTCCTTCACCACCGGCGCCGTGGCGGTGGGGTCCGCGCCGTCCTCGTTGATGACGACGCCCAGCCAGCCGCGCTCCAGCTTCCCGTTCTCCCGCAGGTTGGGCAGCAGGTCCTTCACCAGGTTGATGGGAACCGCGAAGCCGATGCCCTGCCCTTCGCTGATGATGGCGGTGTTCACGCCAATCACCTCGCCCTTCATGTTGAAGAGCGGGCCGCCGGAGTTGCCGGGGTTGATCAGCGCGTCCGTCTGGATGAAGTCGTCGAACTGGCCCACGCCCAGCACGCGCTCCTTCGCCGAAATCATCCCGTGCGCCACCGAGTGGTCCAGGCCGAACGGGTTGCCAATGGCCACCACCCAGTCCCCCACCTCCAGCGCGTCGGAGTCGCCCAGGAACACCGCGGGCAGCGTCCCCAGCCCCGCGCCGTTCAGCTTCAGGAGCGCCACGTCCGTGGAGGCGTCGCGGCCCACCACCTCCGCGGGGAACTCGCGGCCGTCCGCCAGCCGCACGGACACCTGCTGCACCGGCACCTCGCGGGGGCCGTCCCTGGCCGGCGTGACGCCGGAGCCGGTGGGGTTCACCGCCGGGCCCTGCGCGTTGGCCACCACGTGGTTGTTGGTGACGACGAGCCCGTCGGGCGTCAGCACGAAGCCGGAGCCGGTGGAGCGCTTCACCGCGCCCGCCACCGCGCCGGGCCCCACCGTGGTGATGTTCACCACGCCCGCCTCCACCGCGCGGATCAGCGGCGCCAGCGACGTGGGGGGCGTGAAGTGGGGCAGGCCCGCGTAGCCCGCGGGGCGCTCACGCCACAGCGAGGCCACGCCCGCGGTGGCCGGGGCGTCCGCCGGCGCGGGCGTCGGGGAAGCAAAGGAGGCCAGGTGCTCGCGAACCCGGGCCTGGAGCCAGGGCTTGAGCGGATCCTCGGCGGCTCCCGCCACCGGGGCGAGCGCCACCGCGCAAAGGACGCTGAACAGTCGGACGGACACGGGGTGGCAGCTTACACGGCGGGCCATGGCGTCAGGGCCCAACAGACCGGTGGCCTCCACCCTTCCCGGCCCGCGACGCCCGGGGGGTCGCGGGCCCCGAGGGGACTCTCAAGCCTGGGCCGGGGCCACGTACCGGGCCACCTTCACCCGGGCGGGGCGGATGATGCGGTCCTTCAGGCGGTAGCCCGCGCGGAACTCGGCGACCACCTTCTGGTCGTCCGCGGGGACGGGCGTCACTTCCATGTCCGCCGCCTCGGCGACGTTCGGATCGTAGGGGCGCCCCACCACCTGGATGCGCTCGATGCCGGTGGCCTGGGCCTTGGACAGCAGGCTGTCGCGGATCATCCGCACGCCCTGCACCACGGGGGACGCGTCCTGCGGGCTGGCGTTCAGCACCAGGTCCAGCTCGTCGATGGCCTCCAGCAGCGTGCTGGCCACGTTGCCACGCTCCACGTCGAGCATGCGCTCACGCTCGCGGGTGATGCGCTGCTTGAACTCCTCGCGGTCCTTGGTGAGGTCCTGGAGCCCCCGGGCCAGCTCGTTCACCCGGCGGCGCGCCGCCTCCAGCTCCGCCTGGAGCCGCGCCACCTCGCCATCCTGGGTGGCCTCGGCCTGCGTGTCGGAGTCAGCCGCCTCCGCCTGCGTATCGGCGGGGGCCTGCGTCTCCGGGGTTTCGTCGCTGCGGGGATTGCCGTCCATTGTCGAACCTGCGCCAGGGGTTGGAAGAAGCGGACCTCGATGAACGGCGCGAACGTAACCGCGAGGACGGTCCTGTCAACGCGCCTAGTGGTTGGACGGGGCCTGGGGCGGCGCTTCCGCCATGAAGCCGTGATCCACCTGCCCGGTCACCTCGTCGATGATCTCCACCTGCGCGGCGCGAAGGGAGTAGTAGAGGAGCCACCGCTCGGCGGCCGTCAGAGTCCCCGCGGGCAGCGCCTCCTCGATCTCCTGCACCGTGAGCCGGCCGTCCTTCAGGCCCTTGGCGAACAACGCTTTCCGCGCGACGTAGCTCTTTCCAATGCGGTTCTCCACGGCGACGCCTCCTTGTCGTTGGAAAGTAATTTCGCCCACCGGTCACCGCAGGCTGGCGGTGGATCCGGTGGGCGAAGGGCTGCCCGGAGGGCAGGCAGGCACACGCTACGAGTCGAGCTTGCCCTCGGCGTGCTGCGTGGGTGGCACCGGCGGCTCGGACTCCGTGCCCCCCACGGGGTGCGCGGAGATGACCGTGCGCGCCTCCGGGTGGAGCAGGCCGCGCTGCGCCTGCACCTTGGGCCCCAGGATGGTGATCATCGCCTCCTCCTCGATGACCTCCGTCGCCAGGAGCCGCGCCGCCAGCGCCTCCACCTTCTCGCGGTTCGTGTGGAGGACGTCCCGGGCGCGGTCCAACGCCTCGGAGACCATCTTGCGGACCTCCTCGTCGATCATCCGCGCCGTCTGCTCGGAGTAGCTGCGCGACTCCGGCAGGCCCGCGGACCGCAGGAAGCCCGGCCCCTGCTCACCGCTCAGCGCCACCGGCCCCAGCGTGCTCATGCCGTAGTCGCGGACCATCATCTTGGCGATCTCCGTCGCCTGCTTGATGTCGTTGGACGCGCCGGTGGACACCTCTCCGATGAAGATCTCCTCCGCCGCGCGGCCGCCCATCATGCCCGCCATCTTGTCGCGCAGCTCGTCCAGCGACATGAGGTAGCGGTCCTCCAGAGGCAGCGACATGGTGTAGCCCAGCGCCGCCAGGCCGCGCGGGATGATGGACACCTTCGTCACCCGCTCCGCGTAGGGCAGCATCCAGCCCACCACCGCGTGGCCCGCCTCGTGGTGCGCGACGATCTCCTTCTCGCGCTCGTTCATGCGGCGGTTCTTCTTCTCCAGGCCCGCCACCACGCGCTCGATGGCCTCCTCGAAGTCCGCCCGCATCACCGCGTCGCGGTTCTTGCGCGCGGCGAGCAGCGCCGCCTCGTTCACCACGTTGGCCAGGTCCGCGCCGGCGAAGCCCGGCGTGCGCGAGGCAATCACCTTGAGGTCCACGTCCTGGGCCAGCTTCACGCCCTTGGCGTGGATCTCCAGCACCCGCTCGCGGCCGCGCTTGTCCGGGCGGTCCACCAGCACCTGCCGGTCGAAGCGGCCCGGGCGCATCAGCGCGCTGTCCAGGATCTCCGGACGGTTCGTCGCCGCCAGGATGATGAGGCCCGCGCGGCTGTCGAAGCCGTCCATCTCCGCGAGCAGCTGGTTGAGCGTCTGCTCGCGCTCGTCGTGACCGCCGGCCACGCCCGAGTTGCGGCTCTTGCCGATGGCGTCCAGCTCGTCGATGAAGATGATGCACGGCGCCTTCGCGGTGGCCTGGGCGAAGAGGTCGCGGACGCGGGCCGCGCCCACGCCGACGAACATCTCCACGAACTCCGAACCGGAGAGGTTGAAGAAGGGCACGCCCGCTTCACCCGCCACGGCCCGCGCCAGCAGCGTCTTGCCCGTGCCCGGAGGCCCCACGAGCAGCACGCCCTTGGGGATGCGGCCGCCCAAGCGGCGGAACTTCTCCGGCGTCTTGAGGAACTCGACGATTTCGCGGAGCTCCTCCACGGCCTCGTCCACGCCGGCCACGTCCTTGAAGCCCACGCCGGTGTCGGACTCCGCCTGCACCTTCGCGCGCGTCTTGCCAAAGGACATGACGCTCTGCGGGCCCTGGCCCATGCCGCCGGACATCCGGCGCATCATGAAGCTCCAGAAGAGGATGAGCAGGCCCATCGGGATGAGCCAGATCCACAGCACCTCGCTGAAGCTGGACTGCGGCACGGCCTCGAACTGGATGCCCTTCTGCTCAAGCAGGGGCACCAGGCCCTCGTCACCGGGGACGCGGTAGGCCATCCACGGCAGGGCGCTGGGCTCGCTGCGCAGCGTGCCTCGCTCGCCCGGAGGGGGCTGGGCGTTCTCCTTGAGGAAGCCCTTCACCCACTCGTTTGAAATCTGGACACGGCTGAACTGGTTGTTCTCCACCGCGTCGCGCAGTTGGCTGTACGACACCCGGCGCACGCCCGCGTCCTGAAACACGTTCCGGAACAGCAGGAACCCCAGGACGAGCAGGAGGATGTAGCCCAGTGGTGAGCCGAACTTGAACCCACCTTTCGTGGGTGTTGGCTTGTCGCTCTTCTTTCCGCGCGGGCCCATCCCCGGCGGCAGGTCCTGTGGCTTCATCGTCGGCACGCTCGCCCTCCCCCTCCCCCGTACACACCGACACCATGTCGTGTGACGGTTCCCTCAGCCGGCCAAAGATGGTCACCCCCGCCAAGCCGTCAACCGCCGGGCGTGATCGGACGACAACGAACGAGGTCGGGACTGTCCGATCAGCGGCAGTCGACGCGGACCAGGGGCTCGCCCGCGAACTCACTGCCCAACAGGTAGCCGCGGCCGTCCTGGAGGAAGGTCACGGCCTCCGACTGGGCCTGGCTGGCGCCGGGCACCTCCACCACCTGCGCCTGGACGAAGTCCTCCAGCCGCTTCGCGTCCGGGCGGCGCAGCTCCCACACGCGGGTGTACGTGCGCACCAGCAGGCGCTCGCCGGAGGGGTGCAGGGCGGCGGCCGTGGACAGGCGGTCCACGTCATCCGGCACGCGCAGGGTGCCCAGCTTGCGCGCCTTGCCGGTGGCGCCGGGCTTCAGGCCCTCCACCGAGTACAGGTCACCCAGGGACGCGCGCGTCTTGGTGAGGATGCCCACCTGCCCGGAGCGGCTGTCGACGATGAGCGACTCGGCGTCATGGGCGCCGTCCTCGTAGGTGAAGGGCAGCGCCTCCACCGCGAGCGTGGCGTTGGTGACGGACGCGGGCTCCGGCAGCCGGAACAGGCGCACCTCCTTGCGCCGCTCGAAGTTGTCGCCGGTGTCCGCCAGGAAGATGCAGGACTCGTTGCCGCCGGGCGCGCACGGGCCCACGGCGATGTCCTCGATGTCGCGAGGATCCGCGCCGGTGAGGCTCAGCGTGGCCTTCACCGCGCCCGTCTCGTCCAGGGCGAACAGCTCGAAGGCGTTGTTGGAGTCGTTGTGTCCCCAGAAGATGCCCGGGTGGCGCTGGCTGGCGGCCAGGCCGGACAGCTCCGGGACCTGGCGGGGCACGGCGCCCGTCTGGCGGCCGTCCGTGTAGAGCAGGCAGCCCTCGAGCCCCGTGGCGGGCACCTGGTGCATGCCGGCGTCCGGGGCGCTGGAGGCCGAGGGCGTGGGACGGGAGCTGGAGCAGGCGGCGGACAGCAGGAGGCCCGCGGCGGCGACCAGACGCGTGGTGGGGCCCACGGTCAGTGGTCCAGGTCCAGCAGCCGGGCCAGGGTCTTCGCGTCCGCGTCGGGGAAGCGGTACTGGCCCATCTCCTCCAGCGCCACCCAGCGGTGGTCATGCACGCGCAGGTGGTGGATCTCCGCGTCCGGGTGGCTCAGGCGGCAGCGGAACACGCGGAAGTCGATGTCGTAGGTCGGGTACTCGTGGCGGGTGTGCATGACCTGCTCGAGCACCTGGATCTGGACCCCCATCTCCTCGAGCAGCTCGCGGGCGAGCGCCACCGTGTCCTGCTCCCCCTCCTCCACCCGGCCGCCCGGGAACTCCCACAGGAGGGGCAGCGACGCGGTGGGAGGACGCTGGGTGATGAGGTAGCGACCCATCTCGTTCTGGAGCATCGCGCCGACGACGCGCACGTGACGACGGGTCATTCACTTCTCCTCGATTGGGGTCCCACAGATGGAAGACAGGGTGCGGCGGCGTAACACAGCCCCTGTCCGGCGCCAATGCGCAAGGCCCCTCCTGGGCAGCAGCGTGCGCACGGCCGGGACGCGCCGCCACCCCACCCAGCCCTGTCGTCCAGGGGCGGAGCCAGGGTCGCCCAAGCGGGGTTCCGGCGGGCCCGGAGGGGGCCTGGAGCCGCCTGGATCCTGGGGGAAGCGGGCTGTTGGGGACTTCACGTCCCGGGGAGGCGCCCCCCGGCCGGGCCACCGTCCGCGAGGGGTGCGTGTGGGATTCAAGTGACGTGCGGGCCGGATGGCGCCATGCTCGGGGGATGACACAGAGTCGGAGAGAGCGGGCCGAAGCGCTTGGCGCCGCGCTGAAGGCAGCGCGGCAGCAGGCGGGGCTCTCCATGGAGGAAGTCGCGGAGCATCTGGAACTGGGCGTGGAAGTCCTGGCCCGCGTCGAGCGAGGGGTGATGGTCCCCACCATCCCCACGCTGAGCCGGCTGTGCGCCCTGATGAAGCTGGACCCGGACAGTCTGCCGGACCTCCCGGAGCTGAGTGATTGACGCGTCTGGCGGGCCCCTTTCCGGCCCGCCGGCGCGTCGCCCGTCTCTTCAGCCCAGCCGCCCCACGAGGTGCGGCTTCCCCTCCTCCGACAGCACCCGGAACGCCACGCCCGCGGACTCGCGAGCCGTCTGGAACGTCACCCGGGATGGCAGGAAGAGGGGCTTCTTGAAGTCGCAATCCAGTTGGAGCGCGTCCGCGTGGGATGCATCCCCCAGCTCCGCCACGCAGCGCGCGAGCGTCCACATGCCGTGCGCGATGGCTCGAGGGAAGCCGAAGGGCTTCGCGGTGACGGCGGTGAGGTGGATGGGATTGAAGTCGCCGGAGGCCCGCGCGTAGCGGCGCCCGGCGTCAGCGGGGATGCTCCAGGGCGCGGGGCGGCTGGAAGCGAAGCGAGTGTCCTCCGGCGGCGGGGCCTTGCGCGCGCTGTCCTTGTCCTTCCGGTCCGCGTGGCGGCGCAGCATGGTGCTGACGGCCTGCCACAAGAGCTCGCCGCTCTCCTGGGCTTCGACGCGCGTCTCGATGTCGAACTCCTGGCCCGCGGGCACTTCGCGCTGACCGTCGAAGCGGCAGGCCACGGTGAGCGCGGCGGTTTCCAGCAAGCGGTGGTGCTGCTGGATGCGGTTGCGCACGTGCACGGTGCCCAGCACGGAGTACGGGAAGTCGGGCTGGCCCAGGAGCTGGAGGTGCAGCGGCGTGGCCATGACTTGAGGGTACGTGAGCGGAAGGAAGCCGTCGGCGTCGAAGCCGCACGCGGTCCGGTAGCGCTCCAGCAGCACGGGCGACGCGCGACAGCCATGCGCCCGCAGCGTCAGGGCCGGAAGCGTGTTGCGGCCCCGGGTCTTCCCGAAAGGGATGGCCGCGCGCAGGAGCGTGGCGGGCATCGCCGGGAGCGAGTGCAGGTCGAGGATGGGAGCGGACATGCGGAGGATTCTCCGACACCCGCTCCCGCCGCGCGCGGGATTTGTGAGCCCCGCTTGCGTCAGCTCTTGAGCCCGTGCCGGCGCAGGAGCCGGTACAGGTAGACGCGGTCCATGTCCGCGGCGGCGGCGGCCTGGGACACCTTGCCTCCATGCAGCTTGAGGAGCGCTTCGACGTAGTCGTGCTCGAAAACTTCGAGCGCCCGGCGGCGCGACTCCGCATACGTCAGCGAGGCATCCACCGCGCGAGGGGCAGCGTGGGCCAAGGGATTCGCGGCATCCGGCGCCGTGGGCGGAAGCGCGCTCTGGAAGACGAGGCAGCGCTCCAGGTGGTTGCGCAGCTCGCGCACGTTGCCCGGCCAGGCGGCGCGCTGGAGGCGCGTGAGGAAGTCCGGCGTGGTGAGCTTCGCGAGCTGTTCGGGCGTGGCGCCCAGCCCCGCGAGGATGCGCTCGACGATGAGCGGGATGTCCTCCGTGCGCTCGCGCAGCGACGGGAGCGGGATGCCCACCACCGCGAGGCGGAAGAACAGGTCCGCGCGGAAGCGGCCCGCCTGGACCTCCGCGCGCAGGTCGCGGTGCGTGGCCGCGATGACCCGCACGTTGACCGCCTGGTGCGTGTTGGAGCCCACGCGGCGGATCTCCCGGTTCTCCAGCACGCGCAGCAGCTTCGGCTGGAGCTCGGCGGGGAGTTCGCCAATCTCGTCCAGGAAGATGGTGCCTCCGTCGGCCTCCTCGAAGGCGCCCACGCGGCGCTGAATGGCGCCGGTGAAGGCCCCCTTCTCGTGGCCGAACAGCTCGCTCTCCAGGAGGTTGGCCGGGAGCGCACCGCAGTCCACGACGAGGAACGGCGCGTTCGCGCGAGCCCCGGCGCGGTGGATGGCGAGCGCCGCGCGGCTCTTGCCCGTGCCCGTCTCCCCTTCCAGCAGCACCGTGGCGTTGCACGCCGCGGCGCACGCCATGCGCTCGAAGCTGGCCCTCGCCGCGGCGGACGTGGCCACCAGCTCCCCGAAAGTCGCCTGCCCTGTTGCAGGCTCGTGCGTCACCGGCGGGAGCGCCTCCGCGGGCTCCGGAGCGACCTGCATCCGGAGCGCCCGCTGCGCCTCATCGCGGTTCAACGGCGCGGGCGCCACCGTCTCGTCCCGCGCTTCGTGTCGCGCGGCCGAATAGCCGCCCGTGGATCCGCTCCGCACCCGGGCTCGTGACTGGCGCCACCGGACCCCATCCACGTAGGTCCCTGGACCTTCATCCTGGGCCCGCGCGCGCGCCCCCTTCTGCTCCGACTTCATCTCGCAGTGGAAACGCGGCACGGCGGACTCCTCGCTCGGCAGGTTCATTGAGGAAACGGTCCCCCCGGACCGGTGACGGATGGTGGACCGCGCTCAGTAGGCGCGGAGGATCTTCAGGCGCCAGCCCTGCGGCCACAGCTCGTCGTAGGAGCCCCGGTAGCCGCTGTAGTCCGAGCCATACAGCTGGAGCTCGCCCGCGGTGCCAGGCCGCCACACCGCCGTGTAGAGCGTCTGCCCGTTCACCACGTACGGCTCCAGCAGCTTCAGTCGCCAGCCCTGCGGCCACAGCGAGTCATACGTCGCGCGGTACGACGCGTACGTGACGCCGTACACCTGCACCTCGCCCTCGGTGCTGGGGCGCCACACCGCCGTGTAGTACGTCTGCCCGTTCACCACGTACGGCTGCAGCAGCTTCAGACGCCAGCCCTGCGGCCACAGCGAGTCATACGTCGCGCGGTACGACGCATAGGTCGCGCCGTAGATTTGAATCTCCCCTTCCGTGCTGGGGCGCCAGACGGCCGTGTAATACGTCTGCCCGCTCACGACGTACGGCTGGAGGATCTTCAGGCGCCAGCCCTGCGGCCACAGCTCGTCGTACTTCGCGCGGAAGGCGGTGTACGTGGCGCCGTAGAGCTGGATCTCCCCTTCCGTGCTGGGGCGCCAGACGGCGTTGTAGAGCACCTGCGTGCCCACCACGTACGGCTGCAGCGTGTGCAGCCGCCAGCCCTGCGGCCAGAGCTGATCATACTTCTCGCGGTAGTCCGCGTAGGTGCGGGCGTAGGCCTGGATCTCCGACTGCGTGCTCGGCTCCCACACCGCCGTGAAGGTGCCCGGGAGGTTGGGGACGCCCACGTCCGTGTACTGGGTGATGCGGCACGCGGCCGTGTTGGGCAGCGGCACCTCGTTGCGGCGCAGCGCGCAGGCGCGGAGGGCGGCGGCGGCCGCGGCGTTGTCCGCGCTGTAGTAGGTGGAGCCCGGCGTCATCCAGATGGGCGACGCGGGCGAGTGCGGGTTCTTCGCCACCTCCGACGTCGCGGTGGCGCGGATGCCCAGGTCCAGCGCCACGCCGTCGTCGTAGCCCAGCTGGTTGTTCGTGCCCATGCGGTGGCAGCCCAGGCACACGTTGCCGGCGACCTCCACCTTGTAGGCCTTCCACGTGGCGAAGTCGGCGCCGATGAAGCGGTACGGCTGGTCGCGGTTGAAGCCGTAGTCGCCCGCGCCCGGCAGCTTGTTCACGCCCGTCAGCTGCGTCAGGTACGGCGAGCGGATCAGCGCCCCGTTGTCATGGCAGCGCACGCAGCGGATGGACGCCGTGTCCGCGGGCGTCTTCCAGCTCCACGCGCCCGTGCCCTTGGAGGGCGCCTTCACGGCCGCGCCGTAGAGCGTGCCCAGCGCCTGGTAGAAGCAGGTGGCGCCGTTCTTCTTGTTCGTCTGGATGACGGCGATGTCGCCGTAGTAGTTCGCCGCGTTCCCCTGCTTGCGGCAGTGCGCGACGATGGACACGTCCGCCGTGTCCTTCAGCACCTGGAAGCGGCTGCCGGGGTCGCACTGCTCGTTGAGCCGGTTGGGCCGGTCACACTTGCCGTTGACGTGGTTCGTCGTGGGCACGAGCGTGCCCAGCTCGCAGTTGAAGTCCGGCACCGTCGCGCCGATGGCCGCGTCACACTTGGCCGCGTACTGCTCCAGCGTGTCCGACAGCGCCGATGACTGCTGGGCGAGGACGGGCTCGCCGGAGGACGACACGAGCCGGTGCTCGGCGTTCACTCCGGTGCCTTCACCACACGCACCCAGTCCAACCGTGGCGGCCAGACCCAGCAGGGCCCACGCCGCGCGCAACGAAGTCTTCATGACGACTGCCTCTCGCTTCCCTGGAGACACGGCGACGACGCGCGCGTGGAGGCATGCCATCCCGTCAGCCGACGGACGGACCTGTGACCCGGGACCCCTCCCAGGCGTGTTCCAGCACCCCTCGTGGGCCTTTACGCCGGGGCTTCTGGATATTCCCGGACAATTCCCGGGGGCTTTTCCGGCGTGGTCAGCGCACGGTGAGGTCGACCACGAAGCCGGCGGCGGCGTCTCCCTCGCGGGAGGCGTCGATGACGTCGGGGCGTTCGTCGCCCACCCACAGGCCCAGCACGTCGTACACCAGCCACTGCGCCAGGGACCGGGATGCCCCCTGCGCGGCCTCGCGCGGCACGCCGGACAGGGCGCCCTGCGCCTCCATCGAGGCCCGGGCCAGCCGGGCCGGCATCACCCACAGCTCCGGGCGCACGAAGGCGGGCACCAGGAAGAGGCAGAAGGCGGCCTCGGTGCGGGAGAGCAGCGCGTCCAGGCGCTCACGGCCCAGGCGGAACGTGGGCAGCCACTGCCCCTCTCCGCGCTGCTCCAGCTTCGCCACCGGCACGCGGACGACCCGGCGCGTGCGCACGAAGCCCTCGCGCTCCACGGACACGATGAAGGCGATGTCCGACGCGGCTTCCGGCGGAGGTTCGGGGTGGCGGTGCACCGTCATGGACAGTGACAGCGGCGACGCCACCAGCGAACCCAGCGCCGCTTGCACATGCGCCAGCTCCGAGCGCAGCCCTTCGAGCAGGCCCGCGATCAGCTCCGGCGTCTCCTCGCGGAAGCGCTGGAGATGGCGCTGGGCGGCTTCCGACTCCACGCGGCCCACCGCGCCTACGAGCAGGTCCTCCAGGTCGCGGTCGCGCAGCCAGGTGCGTCCGCCCACGGGCACCGCGCGCGTCACGTGCAGGTGGCGCAGGGAGGCCGTCAGCGTCGCGGGCTCGGAGGGCTCGGAGGGAGGTGCGTGCTTGTCCTGCCCTGCTCCGGCCTGGAGGTAGGACTGGAGCGAGCGGGCGCGGAAGCGGGCCCGGGGAGACGGATGCTCCAACATCTTGCGCACCAGCCGCCGATCCGTGGCGTTGCGGACGAGCGACAGCGTGGCCAGCTCCGCCTCCGACGAGGCTTCATCGGGTGCGCACCACAGGAGGAACTCGATGGCCGCCTTGCGCAGCACGGGCTTCCTGCCCATGCGCCAGGTGACCTCCTTGCGCCAGGCGACCAACCCATCCAGCCCGGGCCGCGCGGGCGTGCGGAAGCGCGGCCACATCTCCGCGCACTCCTCCGCCAGCCACACCAGGTGCGTGAAGCCGGGCAGCGACTCCAGCTTCGCGCGGGCACGGGTGCGCCGCTCGAACGCCTCCGGCACGCCACGCCGCACGGAGGCGCGGAACAGGCGCTCCTCCAGCCACAGGAGCGTGAGCGCCAGCGCGGGCTCGGCCTTGCGCATCGTGCCCTGGCAGTGGTCGAGCACGAAGCGCGCGTGGCCCAGGTCGGCGGCGGTCTCGAAGTCGCTCTGCACGAGCGCGCCCAATGCGCCGCGCAGCCCGTCCACCGGAGGCGCGTCGAAGAGCGTGAGCAGGTCGCAGAGGTTCTCCACCACCGCGGGCGGCCCACCCACCTCCACGGTGCGCGCCAGCAAGAGCCCCGCGCGCGAGCACCAGTCCGGCTCCTTGCGCCCGTTGGGATAGCACGCGAGGAAGCCGCGCATGCCGCTGCGGCCGTCCTGCGACGTGGCCAGCGCGAAGAGGCGCTCACCCAGCACCTCACTCGCCTCACGCCACGGCATGCGCGCGGCGCGCGTGCGGATGAAGTCGGTGAGCTTGTCGCGGCCACCGTCGCGGGTGTCGGGGAGCAGCGAGCGCAGCTGCTCCAGCAGGTCCACGGACTTCGCGCCCGTGCCCATGACGTACTTGAGGTCCACCTCCACCGCGTCCTGGAAGCGCAGCGCGCGGCCGTCGTAGGTGCAGGGCACGTCACGCACCAGCGTCGACAGCGTCTCCGGGCGGCGCTTGAGGTAGCGCGTGAGCACCGTGGAGACCGTGACGGTGCTCTCCTTCTGGATTCGCTCGGCGCTCTCCGTGTCGCCCGCCTCGCGAAGCGCCGTCACCGCGGCGTCCCGCCTCGCGAGCAACTGCTTCAACAATCCCGGGCGCGGCTCTTCGTAGGGCCAGAGCAGCTCGCTGAGGGTGGCCAGGAGGAAGAGGAGCTCGGCCGGGGTGCGCTCTCCCGGGGACAGCCGCTCCCACGCGGCGGCCTGGGCGCGCGTGCGCTCCTCCAGCGAAGCACCGCGCACCCAGCGGGCGAAGTCCTCGCGCCACTCCGCGCTCGACGCCACGGCCTCCTGGGGCGCCGCCGCGGCGACGCGCGCGTGGAGGGCCTGGAGCGGCTCCGGCCAGGAGGCTTCAACCAACGGCTGCATGGGACCTCGAGAGGCTCACGCGAATGGCGCGCGGGTGCAAGCCATGAGCGCCACGGAGCCTGGGCGCGAGGCCCACGACCTGGATCATCAACGGCATCACCCGGACCTCGGAGTGCTGACGGGGACCAGGGCCGTGGGCTCCGGACTGGGGGCCACGGTGATGATCACGGACTTCGACGTGGGCGTGCGGCTCTTGTCCGCGAAGCTGCCCACCGGCACCAGCACGTTCGCTTCCGGGAAGTAGGTGGCCGCGCACTGGCGCGGGATGTTGTACGGCACCACCAGGAACTCGCGCGCCACCCGCGTCTCTCCCTGGAAGTGGCTGGTGAGGTCCACCTTCTGCCCCGCCGTCAGCCCGCGCGCCTTCACGTCCTCCGGGTGCAGGAACACCACGCGCCGGCCCTGGTGGATGCCCCGGTAGCGGTCGTCCAGTCCGTACACGGTCGTGTTGTACTGATCATGCGAGCGCAGCGTCATCATCATCAACTGCCCGGGCTCCAGCCGGTGGCGAGGCATCTCGTGCACCGTGAAGTGCGCCTTGCCGTCCTTCGTCGTGAAGCGCCCCTCGCGCGGACCGTTGGGCAGCGCGAACCCACCGGGCTGGTGCACGCGGCGGTTGAAGTCCTCGAAGCCCGGGATGCACCGTTGGATCAGCTCACGCACCCGGTCGTAGTCCTCCACCAGGGACATCCACGCCACCTTCGAGCGCGCCCCAAGCACCGCTTGCGCCAGCCGGGCCACGATGACGGGCTCGCTGAGCAGGTGCTCGGACGCGGGGGCCACGGCGCCGCGCGACGCGTGCACCATCCCCATCGAGTCCTCCACCGTCACGAACTGCCGCCCCGACGCCTGCACGTCGTGCTCGGTCCGCCCCAGGCACGGGAGGATGAGCGCGCGCTGTCCATGCACCAGGTGCGCGCGGTTGAGCTTGGTGGACACGTGCACCGTGAGCCGCGCACGCCGGAGCGCCCGCGCGGTGAACTCCGTGTCCGGCGTGGCCGACAGGAAGTTGCCGCCCATGGCGAAGAACACCTTCACGCGCCCGTCGTGCAGCGCCTGGATCGTCCCCACCGTGTCCAGGCCGGTGTGGCGCGGCGGCGCGAAGCCGAACTCCTTCGACAGCGCGTCCATGAACTCCGGCTTCGCGTGCTCCCAGATGCCCATGGTGCGGTCGCCCTGCACGTTGCTGTGACCGCGCACCGGGCACACGCCCGCGCCCTGCTTCCCAATGCTGCCGCGTAGGAGCGTGAGGTTCACGATCTCCTGCACGTTGCCCACCGCGTTCTTGTGCTGCGTGAGCCCCATGGCCCAGCAGAAGATGGTGCGCTCCGAGCGCGCCAGGATGTCCGCCGCCTCTTCAATCTGCTCGCGCGCCACCCCGCTCTGCTCCACCACGTCGTCCCAGGACACCGTGGCCAGGTGCGCCACGTACGCGTCGAAGCCCGTCGTCTTGCCCTCGACGAAGGCCCGGTCCACCACCGTGCCCGGCGCCTTCGCCTCGCGGTCCAGCAGCGCCTTGCCCAGGCCCTGGAGAAGCGCCACGTCGCCGTTGATGCGCACCTGGAGGAACAGCTTGTTCAGCGCCGTGCCCGGGCCGAACAGGTGCAGCACCTCCTGCGGGTGCTTGAAGCGGTTGAGCCCCGTCTCCGGCAGCGGGTTGACGCTGACGATTTCGCAGCCCCGGCGCGCGGCGGCCTGGAGCGCCGTCAGCATGCGCGGGTGGTTGGTGCCCGGGTTCTGCCCGATGACGAAGATGGCCTGCGCGTGGTCGAAGTCCTCCAGCGTCACCGAGCCCTTGCCAATGCCAATCGTCTCCGACAGCCCCGTGCCGCTGGACTCGTGGCACATGTTCGAGCAGTCCGGCAGGTTGTTGGTGCCGAACTGCCGCACGAACAACTGGTAGAGAAACGCGGCCTCGTTGCTCGTGCGGCCGGAGGTGTAGAAGGCCGCCTCGTCCGGCGAGCCCAGCGCGTGCAACTCCTCCGCCACCAGCGCGAAGGCCTCATCCCAGGAGATGGGCTCGTAGTGCGCCGCGCCCTCGCGCAGCACCATGGGGTGCGTGAGCCGGCCCGCCTTGCCCAGCCAGAGGTCGGACTGCTCCGCGAGCCGCGCCACGCTCCACTCGCGGAAGAACTCCGGCGTCACGCGCTCGCGTGTACCCTCCTCCGCCAGCGCCTTCGCGCCGTTCTCGCAGTACTCCTGCACGGACCGGTGGGATGGATCCGGCCACGCGCAGCCCGGACAGTCGAAGCCGTCCTGCTGGTTGACCTTCCAGATGAGCTTGCCGCCGCGCCACGGGCCCGCCTCGCCCAGCACGTGCTTGAACGCGCTCAGCACCGCCGTCACGCCGCCCGCCACCGTCTTCACCGGCCCCACGTCCGGAGCCCGGTTCTCCAACGGAGGCTGGGCCGCCGGCACCGCCAACGCGCTCCCCTCCCCGTCCTGTCCCTGATCCATGTCCCACCTCTGCGCGGCGCGACTCTACCCCGCCCGCGCCTTCCCGACAGGCGGGGGTCCTGGGCCGGCCGGCCCGGCATCTCTGAAGCGGACGCGTCAGGACTCCTGAGTCCCCGCGACTCCACGGAAAACCATGATTTCAAGCCTGACAGGGCCCTTGTAGACTGGGCTTCACGCGGAGTGCTCCCCGGCGCTCCGCGTCAACCCCCGCAGCAGGAGGCATCCCCCATGAAGGCCTTCCGTTCCGCCATCGTCGCCGCGCTGTTCCTGTCCCTCCCCGCCCTGGCCGCGCCGGTGGTCCACAGCATCTGGTCCAGCCGAGGCCTCTACGTCTCCGACAGCACCGGGCGCTACACGGTGACCAGCTCCAACACGGTCGTCGCCTGGAACCAGTCCACCAACACCGCGTTCGTGAACTTCCACGGGTTCGCGGGCGGCAACGAGTACGACTTCGAGCTGGTGGGCTCGCCGGCCATCGCGACCACCGTGGACGACATCACCGGCATCTGGAACATCCGCCGCAACGGCGCGTTCATCTGCACCGGCTGCACGGGCACCGCATACTGGCTGAGCCTGCCCGCGGGCCAGGGCAACTACTTCAAGTTCTACGACTCCACCAACGTGTTCCACTTCAGCGCCTACATCGACTCGCGCAAGGACTACTGACGCACGGCGTCCAGCGTGTCGTGGAGCAACGCTGGCCCTGCACGCAAGCCCCCCGCGGCCCCGGGGGTTCGGTTAGGGTGCGGCGCCCCCTTTCCAGGAGTCTTCCGCATGTCCCGCATCATCCGCGCCTCTCGCGGCACCACCCTCTCCTGCAAGGGCTGGGTGCAGGAGGCCGCGCTCCGGATGCTGATGAACAACCTCGACCCGGAAGTGGCCGAGCAGCCCGGCGACCTGGTCGTCTACGGCGGCACCGGCAAGGCCGCGCGGGACTGGCCCTCCTTCGACCGCATCGTCTCCAGCCTCCAGAGCCTCACCGATGACGAGACGCTGCTCGTGCAGTCCGGCAAGCCCGTGGGCATCCTGCGCACGCACCCGGACGCGCCGCGCGTGCTCATCGCCAACTCCAACCTCGTGGGCCACTGGGCCAACTGGGAGCACTTCCACGAGTTGGAGAAGAAGGGCCTGATGATGTACGGCCAGATGACGGCCGGCTCGTGGATCTACATCGGCACGCAGGGCATCCTGCAGGGCACCTACGAGACCTTCGCCGCCGCGGGCCGCTTCCACTTCGGCAGCGAGGACCTGGCCGGCCGCCTCATCCTCTCCGGCGGTCTGGGTGGCATGGGCGGCGCGCAGCCCCTGGCCGCGACCATGAACAACGCCGTGTTCCTGGGCGTGGAAATCGATCCGCACCGCGCGCAGCGCCGCGTGGAGACGCGCTACCTGGACGTCGTGGCCAAGGACCTGGATGAAGCGCTGGCCCTGGCGAAGGATGCACAGCAAAAGCGAGTGGGCCGATCCATCGCCATCATCGGCAACGCGGCGTCGGTGTTCCGGGAGCTGTACAAGCGCGGCATCAAGCCGGACCTCGTCACGGACCAGACGAGCGCGCATGATCCGCTCAACGGCTACATCCCCACGGACCTGTCGCTGGAGGCCGCCGCGGAGCTGCGCAAGCGCGACCCCGAGGGCTACGTGAAGCGCGCCCGCGAGTCGATGATCATGCACGTGCAGGCCATGAACGACTTCCAGGCCGCCGGCAGCCACGTCTTCGACTACGGCAACAACCTGCGTGGCCAGGCGAAGGTGGGCGGCATGCAGAACGCCTTCGAGTTCCCCGGCTTCGTGCCCGCGTACATCCGCCCGCTGTTCTGCGAGGGCCTGGGGCCCTTCCGCTGGGTGGCGCTGTCCGGAGACCCGGAGGACATCCGCCGCACGGACCGCGCGGTGCGCGAGCTGTTCCCGCAGAAGGCGTCGCTCAACCGCTGGCTGGACATGGCCCAGGAGCGCGTGGCGTTCCAGGGCCTGCCCGCGCGCATCTGCTGGCTGGGCTACGGCGAGCGCGCCAAGGCGGGCCTCGCGTTCAACGAGCTGGTCCGCAAGGGCGAGGTGAAGGCGCCCATCGTGATTGGCCGCGACCACCTGGACTGCGGCAGCGTCGCGTCCCCCAACCGCGAGACGGAGGCCATGAAGGACGGCTCGGACGCGGTGGCGGACTGGCCCATCCTCAACGCGCTGGTGAACGCGGTGAACGGCGCCTCGTGGGTGTCGTTCCACCACGGCGGCGGCGTGGGCATGGGCTACTCGCTGCACGCGGGCCAGGTCATCGTCGCGGACGGCACGCCGGAGGCCGCGCGCCGCATCGAGCGCGTCCTCACGTCCGACCCCGGCATGGGCGTGCTGCGCCACGCGGACGCGGGCTACCCGGAGGCCATCGACGTGGCGAAGGAGCGGGGCGTGCGCATCCCCGGCCTCACCGCCTAGAGTGCGGCGGATGCCACGACGCGTCCGAGCCTTCGTGATGACCGCGGTGATGGGTGTGCTCGCGGGCTGCACGCCCACCACCGCCGGGCCCATGGTGATGCGCCTGGGCCCGGGCATGCCCAAGGAGAACTTCTTCCAGTTGGGCCTGCGCGCCGGCCCCCGCCTCAACGCCCCGCAGCTGTCGGAGCGTGGGGCGAACGACCCCTTCCAGGGCGACGCGAAGCCCTTCCAGAACGAGCAGTGGGGCATCGACATCGACGGCTCGGTGACGGTGCCCGTGAGCGACCGGCTGTCGTGGCACCTGGGCCTGCAGGGCGAGTTCGTCGGCCTGCCGGTGCCCGCCTACGGCGTCTACACCGGGCTGTCGTACTACATCGGGTCGGAGCGGCTGGGGCTGGCCCCTGCCCTGTCCGTGCGGGGCGCGTCCGACTTCGGCCTGGGAAACGACGACAACCAGAGCGGCGTGTTCGGCGACGGCAACGGCACTGTGTTCGGCCCCGCCACCAGCAGCCTGTTCGGCGTGGAGGCCACCTGCGCGTTCACCGTGCAGCCGGAGCCCGGCATGTCGCTGGGCCTGGTGCCGTTCTTCAGCGTGCAGCAGTCGCTGGTGAACCCCGGCTCGCAGGTGACGACGCACTTCTACGGCGCCGTGGTGGCGGCGCAGCTCAAGTTCGGCGAGTCGCGCACGAAGCTGGAGCTGTCCGGCGGCTTCGGCCGGGCGCACTCGGGTGACACCAGTTGGAACGCGCCTGTCATGGGCGCACGCGGAGGACGCTGAGCATGGAAGCCCTGGACCTGTGGGTGCGCAACACCTCCGAGGTGCTCACCGTGGAGGGCACCCACCGCGAGCCCGCGGAAGCAGCCCTCACCCCGCGCCCGGGAGCGGGCATTGGCGTGAAGGACGGACGCGTGGCCTACGTGGGCCCGGAGTCCGGCCTGCCCAAGGGCGCGCTCACGGACGCGACGGAGATCATCGATGCCGAAGGCGGCTTCGTGGGCCCGGGCTTCGTGGATCCGCACACGCACCTGGTGTTCGCGGGCGAGCGCTCCGCCGAGTTCGACCTGCGCAACCAGGGCGCCACGTACCTGGAAATCGCCAAGGCCGGCGGCGGCATCGCCAACACGGTGAGCGCCACGCGCGCCGCGAGCGAGGAGGAGCTGGCCACGCTCGCCCTGCCCCGCCTGGAGCGGCTGCTCGCGCAGGGCGTGACGACCGCCGAGGTGAAGAGCGGCTACGGCCTGAATCTGGCGGACGAGCTCAAGATGCTGCGCGCGGTGCGCCGCTTGAGCGCGCTGTCTCCGCTGGAGCTGGTGCCCACGCTCCTGTGCGCGCACTCGGTGCCCCCGGAGTACAAGGACCGCCGCGCCGAGTACCTGGACCTCTGCATCAACGAGATCCTCCCGGCCGTGGCGCGCGAGGGCCTGGCGCGCTTCTGCGACGTCTTCACCGAGGACAGCGCCTTCACCGTGGAGGAGTCCCGCCGGCTGCTCAACGCGGGCAAGGCGCTGGGCCTCACGCCGCGCCTGCACGCGGATCAGCTCACCGCGTGTGGCGCTTCGGCGCTCGCCGCGGAGGTGGGCGCCGCCAGCGCGGACCACCTGGAGCAGGTCACGGACGAGGGCATCCGCGCGCTCGCCGCCGCGAACGTCACCGCCGTACTCGTGCCTACCTCCACCCTCTTCCTGCGCATGCGCCCCTACGCGCCCGGCCGGAAGCTGCGCGACGCGGGCGTCAACATTGCTTTGGGTTCCAACGTGAATCCTGGCTCCTCCATGACGGAGAACCTGGCGTTGGTGCTGGGGCTCGCCTGCCTGGAGAACGGCCTGTCAGCCGCGGAAGCCTACTGGGCCGCTACCCGAGGGGCCGCGCAATGCTTGGGGTTGCAACGGCAGGGGCGTCTAGCCGTGGGTGATGCGGGCGACCTGGTGGTCTTCTCCTGTCGCAGCTACCGGCATCTGCCTTATCATCTGGGTATCAGTCACGCGCGTGTGGTGGTGAAGGGCGGGCGAGTGGTGTTTCACGCGCGTATGAATCACTGCCCCTGAGTGGATGCCGCTGAACAACAGGCATCAGACGAGGGGGCAGGTGGAACTTCCCTCGTGGGCCGGCCGTTGTAGAGATCAGCTGCCACCATGTGCCGATTATTTGGATTCAGGAGTGCTGTTCCCGCCGCTGTCCATACCGCCCTTGTGACGGAGAGGAATTCCCTCCTCATCCAGTCGCGTGAACACAAGGACGGCTGGGGCATCGCCACGTACGGGCCGGAGTCCTCGCCGCTCGTCGCGCATGGCGTGGGCCCCGCGCACTGCGACCCTGACTTCGAGCGTGTGTCGAGCCAGGTCTCCGCGCGCACGGTGGTGGCGCACATCCGGTTGGCGAGCGTGGGCGCGGTGGAGTTGCGCAACTCGCACCCGTTCTACTTCGGCCGCTGGTCCTTCGTGCACAACGGCACGCTGCGCGAGTTCGCGAAGCACAAGGCGACCGTGGAAGCGCTCATCCACCCGGAGCTGCGCGTCAACATCAAGGGCACCACGGACAGCGAGCGCTGCTTCTACCTGTTCCTGTCGCGGCTGTCGGCGCGCGGGCCGCTCGACGGCACGGTGGGCGTGGAGGCGATGGCGCAGGCGCTCGCGGAGACGATGACGCTGGTGTCCACGCTGACGGACGTGCCGGGGAGCCGCGAGCCGAAGGAACGCTCCGCGATGAACTTCCTCGTCACGGACGGCGAGGCGATGGTGGCCACGCGCCGCAACCGCACCCTCTTCATCTCGTCCGGCATCGGCGGTTGCCCGGAAGTCCTGCGCGCGCCGAACACGGGCGTGCCGCTTCAGCAGTTCCTGGTCGCCAGCGAGTCGCTGTGCGGCGGGCCGCACTGGGTGCCGGTGGATGAAGAGGACGTGGTGGGCGTGGACTCGCGGCTCACGTTCCACCGCTGGAAGGTGCAGACGCTGGCGGACGGGGTGCTGAACCCGCGGCCGCAAGAGCAGCACGCGACGGTCTGAGTCAGCCCAGCCACGCGTCGAGCAACGCGGACGGACGCGCGCCGAAGGCCTCCACGTCGAGGCTCCGCGCGTCCTCTCCCTCATGGCGGAGCGTGACGCGCAGGAAGTCGCGCGGCGCGGCCTGGGGGATGCGGTCCAACCACTCCACCAGCATCGCGTGGTCACCGCCCACCAGGTCCAGGAACCCGGTGGCGTACAGCTCGTCGTAGTCCGTCAGGCGGTACAGGTCCGCGTGGTACAGCGGGATGCGGCCCGCGTACGGGTACACGATGGCGAAGGTGGGGCTGGCCACCTCCGACTGCGCCACCCCCGCCCCTTCCGCCACGCCACGCACCAGGTGCGTCTTGCCCGCGCCCAGGTCGCCAATCAGCCCCACGAAGTCCCCGGGCTGGAGCAACTGTCCCAGCTTCACGCCCAACCGGTGCGTCTCCTCCGGAGACGGAGACACCAGTCGCCGCGAGCGCGTGGGCTGCGCAGCTCCGCTCATCGCGTCCTCCGCGCCGCGACAAGGCCGCGGCCCACGAGCACGTCCGCCCTGCGATGAGACATGAGGCGCGGCATCGTCATCGCTCCCACCGCGTCCAGACGTGGCCCAGGCCCACCAGCAGGTCCGTGGCGATGAGGCCCATCAGCCCGCGCTGCTGGGCCATCAAATCGCCCGCGAGCCCGTGCGCGTACACCGCCGTCCATGCGGCCTTGGGCAGCGGAATCCCCTGCGCGAGCAGCGCGCCGCACACGCCCGACAGCACGTCGCCCGTGCCACCGGTGGCCATGCCCGCGTTGCCCGTGGGGTTGATGAACACGCGCCCACCGGCCTCCGCGATGAGCGTGCGCGAGCCCTTGAGCACCACCGTGCAGTTGAGCGACGTGGCCAGGTTGAGCGCCACGCCCACGCGGTGCGCCTGCACGTCCTTCGTCGTCCGGCCCCACAGCCGCGCCATCTCCCCGGGATGCGGCGTGAGCACCACGGGCCCCTTCGCCTGCCGCAGCACCTTGAGGTCCTCGGCTACCGCGTTGAGCGCGTCCGCGTCCAGCACCGCGGGCACCTCCACGGACGCCAGCAGGTCGCCAATCAGCGCGCCCGTCTCCGGGCCCCGGGGGATGCCCGGCCCCATCACCAGCGCGTCCTTGCCCTCCAGCGCGGCCTTGAGCGCCTCCAGGTCGGCCTTCCCCAGCGGGCCTTCACCCGGCAGCGGGATGCCCATGATCTCCGGCGAGTGCGCCATCACCCACGGCAGCGCCTCCGGGCGCGTGGCCACCGTGACGAGCCCCGCCCCGCTGCGCAGCGCGGACAGGGCCACCATCGCCGCGGCGCCCGTCTTGCCCGGGCTGCCCGCCACCACCAGCACGTGGCCGTAGGTGCCCTTGTGCGAATCCGCGCGGCGCTTGGGCAGCGCCTCGCGCGCGTCCTTCTCCTCCACGCGGAACAGCTCCGCCCCGGACACCGCGCGAGTCGACTCACCGCCCAGGCCGATGTCCACGCGCCGCACGTCGCCGCACAGCGACGCGCCGGGCTCCAGCTCATGCGCGGGCTTCACGAAGCCAAAGGCCACCGTGACGTCCGCCTCCACGCACGGCGAGAAGGGCTCCGCCGTGTCGCTCTGCAGGCCGGACGGCACGTCCGCGGCCACCACCTTCGCCCCCGCGCGCCGCCACCGCGCCACGGTGCCGATGGCGTCCGCGAAGACGCCCTCCGGCGCGCGCTTGAGCCCCGTGCCGAAGAGGGCGTCCACCACCACGTCGCCCGGGCCCGCCTCCGGCAGCGCCTCGAAGGCGCGCGGCGACTCGCCAAAGCCCTCCAGCGCCTGGAGGTTGCGCTTCGCCTCCGGGGTGAGCTTCTCGGTGTCCCCCACCAGCGCCACCACCACCCGGGCGCCTCCCTCCAGCAGGAAGCGCGCGGCGACCAGGCCGTCCCCGCCGTTGTTGCCGGGGCCGCACAGCACCGTGAAGCGCCCGCCGGGGCCCGCGACGCTCCGGGCGGCCTCCGCGAGCGCGCGGCCCGCGTTCTCCATCAACAACCCGGACGGCATCCCGTGTTGGTCCTGGGCGGCCTTCTCGGCCTCACGCATCTGGTTCGCGGTGAGCACGCGCTGCATGGCTTCCAACCTCCCTACTTCGTCTGGAGCACCACCGTGGCTGCGGCCACGCCGGCATCATGGGTGAGCGCGAGCATCGCGTCCCACCCCCGCGCTTCCATCACTTCACGGGCCACGCCGGAGAGCACGAAGCGCGGCGGACCGCCCTCGCGCACCACCTCCATGTCCCGCCACTTCACGCCCGGAGGCACGCCCATCGCCTTCACCAGCGCCTCCTTCGCCGCGAACCTCGCCGCGTACGCGCTGGCCGCGTCGTGCCGGGGCGCGCAGTACGCGCGCTCCCCGTCGGTGTACACGCGCTGAAGGAACGCCTCCGCGCGCGGACCGTCGAGGATGCGCTGGATGCGCTCGATGGAGCAGAGGTCCAACCCCAGTCCGACGATGGGCATGCGGGCCTACCCCGGGTCGCGCATCAGTTCGAGCATCTCACGCACCGCGCGCTCGAAGCCCACCAGCACCGCGCGCGCCACGATGGCGTGCCCGATGTTCAGCTCGTCGATCTCCTGGATGCGCGCGATGGCCTGCACGTTGTCGTAGTTGAGCCCGTGCCCGGCGGCCACGCCCATGCCCAGCTTGGCGCTCGCCTTGGCCGCGTCCACGATGCGCGCCAGCTCCCGCGCGCGCTCCTTCTCGTTGCGCGCCTCGCAGTAGCGGCCCGTGTGCAGCTCCACCCGGTCCGCGTTCACCTTGTGCGACGCGCGCACCTGGTCCAGGTCCGGGTCGATGAACAACGAGACGGCGATCTCCCCGTCCTTGAGGTTCTTGATGATCTTCGCGATGGACTCGCGCTGGCCCGCGACCTCCAGGCCGCCCTCGGTGGTGAGTTCCTCGCGCCGCTCGGGGACGAGCGTCACCACGTCCGGCTTGTACTCGTAGGCGATCTTCACCATCTCCGCGGTGGCGGCCATCTCCAGGTTCAGGAGCGTCTGCACCGTCTCGCGGAGGATGCGCAGATCCCTGTCCTGGATGTGGCGCCGGTCCTCGCGCAGGTGGATGGTGATCTGCCGGGCGCCGGCCAGCTCCGCCATCGCCGCGGCCGTCACCGGATCCGGATACACGGTGCGCCGCGCCTGCCGCAGCGTCGCCACGTGATCCACGTTGACACCCAGTCGCTGTCCCATCGTCCCGCTCCTTGCGCTGGCGCGGTGCGGGATTGTCCAGGGACCCGGGCCCGCGCCGGCCCCTCTATTCGTGGCCGGCGTCCGGAAGTCAACCGCTGTCGCTAGCCGTTGAGCGCCTTGGAGAGCGCCTCGACGATTTCGCGGGCGTACGCCTCGTTGCGCGCCGCGTCCTCGCCTTCAATCAGGACGCGGACCTTGGGCTCCGTGCCGGAGAAGCGCACCAGCACGCGGCCGTTGCTGCCCAGCTTCTGCTCCACGTTCTTGATGGCCTTCATCACCGTGGGCAGCTCACCCAGCTCGCGCTTCTGCTTCACCACGACGTTGAGCAGCGTCTGCGGCACCGGCTGGAAGATGGAGGCCAGCTCCGACAGCGGCTTCTGCTGGCGGCACATCACGGCCAACAGCTGCAGCGCCGCGAGCGTGCCGTCGCCCGTGGTGGTGTGGTTCAGGAAGATGAGGTGGCCGCTCTGCTCGCCGCCCAGGCTGTAGCCGTTGCGGCGCATCTCGTCCACGACGTGCCGGTCGCCCACGCGCGTGCGGACCACCTTCACGCCCCACTGGGACACCGCGCGCTCCAGGCCGATGTTGCTCATCACCGTGGAGACGAGCGTCTTCTTCTTCAGCTCCTTGCGCGCGACGAGCTCACCCGTGCAGATGGCCATGATGGCATCGCCGTCCACGACGTTGCCCTTCTCGTCCACGACGATGAGGCGGTCCGCGTCGCCGTCCAGCGCGACGCCCAGGTGGGCACCGTGCTTCACCACCGCCTTGGCCAGGCCCTCCGGGTGGAGCGCGCCGCACTTGTGGTTGATGTTCTTGCCGTCCGGGGACACGCCCAGCGCGATGACCTTCGCGCCCAGCTCCTCCAGCACCGCGGGCGCCGTGCGGTACGCCGCGCCGTTGGCGCAGTCCACCACGATGGTCATCCCCTCCAGCGTCAGCTCGCGGGGGAAGGTGGCCTTCAGGTAGACGATGTAGCGGCCGCGCGCGTCGTCCAGGCGGATGGCCCGGCCAATCTTGGTCGCCGTGGGGCGGATGTTGTCGATTTCGCCGCTGGAGACCAGCTCTTCAATCTTCGCTTCCGTCTCGTCCGGCAGCTTGAAGCCGTCGCGCCAGAAGAACTTGATGCCGTTGTCCTGGTACGGGTTGTGGGACGCCGAAATCACGGCGCCCGCGTCCGCGCGCATGGACGTGGTGAGGTTGGAGATGCCGGGCGTGGGCAGCGGGCCCACCTGCTCCACGTCGACGCCCATGGAGATGAGGCCGGCGGACAGGGCCTGCTCCAGCATGTAGCCGGAGAGGCGCGTGTCCTTGCCCACGATGACGCGGTGGCGGTGCGGACCGTTGCGGATGAGGTACGCCAGGGCGCGGCCGAGCTTCATCGCGACCTCGGCCGTCATCGGATAGACGTTGGCCACGCCACGAACGCCGTCCGTGCCGAACAGCCGCTCCGTCTTCTGAGCTTCCTTGGGGGGCATGTCCATCCTGTACGCCATGTGTGCCGCTCCACCTTTCCCATTGCCGGAAGGGCTCCGGCCACTCGCGTCCGGGGCTTATACCCCGTCCGGCACGTGGGCCCGAAGCTAGGGATGCGGTGTCACCCAGGCAAGCGCCCAGGCGTGCGGACCTGGCCTGTCTACGACGCCGGGGCTTGCCCCCGTCAGCCGCCGTACAGGTCGCCGCCGCCCCGGGCCCTCCGGATGGCGTCCGCCACGGCCAGCGCGTCCCGCGCCTCGCCCACGTCGTGCACCCGCACCACGTCCGCGCCCCCCAGGATGGCCATGGCCGCCACGGAGCCCAGGGTGGCCGCCAGGCGCTCCTGGGGGCCCTTGCCGCCCGTCAGCTTCCCGAGGAAGGACTTGCGGCTGGTGCCCACCAACAGGGGCTGCCCCAGCCCCCGCAGCTCCTCCAGGCGGCGCAAGAGGAAGAGGTTGTGCTCCAGCGTCTTGCCGAACCCGATGCCCGGGTCCAGAAGGATGCGCTCGCGAGGGATGCCCGCCTCGGTGGCCTGGAACATGCCCTCCTCCAGGTAGTCCATCACCTCGCCCACCACGTCCTGGTAGCGAGGCGCCTCCTGCATCGTCTTCGGCATGCCCTGGGTGTGCATGAGGCAACACGCCGCGCCCGCGGCGGCCACCACGCCGGCCAGCGCCGGGTCCGAGTGGAAGCCGGTGACGTCGTTGATGAGGTGGGCGCCGGCCTTGAGCGCCTCCTTCGCCACCGCCGCCTTCGTGGTGTCCACGGAGATGGGCACGGTGGAGCGGCGCTTGATGCCCTCCACCACCTGGAGGATGCGCGACAGCTCCTCGTCCGCGGACACCGGGAGCGAGCCCGGGCGCGTGGATTCACCGCCCACATCGAGGATGTCCGCGCCCGCGTCCACCAGCTTCAGCGCGTGCTCCACGGCGCTGGCCGCGTCCGGGAAGCTGCCGCCGTCGGAGAAGCTGTCCGGCGTCACGTTCACCACGCCCATGAGGTACGTGCGCGTGCCCCACTCGAACCGGCGCCCGCTCAGGGTCAAGGCCGGCATGGGCGCGGGGGACAGCACCTCCTCCAGGGCCCGCGCCAGGCCGTCCGTGCGAGGGGACTTGCGGGCGAGCGAAATCAGCCGGTCGAACTGCTGGCGGCTGCCGGACAGGAGCACCTCCCCCGGGTGGTCCACGTGCCCGCCCGGCGTCCAGGTGGGCAGCTTCTCCCGCTCCTTGGAGCCGTACGGCGGCACCAGCTCCTCCTCGTAGGAGGGGCGGCCCCCGGTGACGAGCACGTGCGCGTAGCCCAGCTCGCGCGACAGGTGTTCGCGGTTGCGGGGGGACAGGTTCAGGCGGCGGAGGACCAGCGACAGGTCGTCGGGACGGTCGCGGGAGATGAGGCGTGCGCGCAGCACGGTCAGGACCTCTTCGGAGCGTGAGGACGGCGAACATTCAGTGTCGCCGCTTCGCCGGGTCCAGGGAAGGGAGGACGGCAGGAACGCGCAACGGGCCCGGCGACTCACAAGGGAGGCACCGGACCCTGCGTGCGCCGCTCACACCGGCCGCGAAGCCATCACGGCGTGAACTGGATGAGCCCCATGTCCGTCTGCCCCGACGACACGAACGTCGTGGCGCCCACCGGCGTGGAGCCCTCGAACGTGAAGGCCAGCCGGGTGGAGCCGTCCGGCAACACCGCCATGAACGCGTTGGACACCTGGGTCCCCAGCATGCGCGACCAGCGATGGGTCCCCGTGGGGCTGAAGCTGGCCACGAACCGGAGCGCACCGCCCCGGGGCAGGCCGGGCGTGCCCAGCTCGCCGCCGCCCAGGTCCAGCGTGTACGCCGACACGCGGCCCTTCACCACGAGGTTGCCCGCGCCATCCACCGCCACCTGCTCGGCCACGTCCCCGGAGGGATATGTCGTCAGCACGCGCACCCAGCCCTCGCCGCCGGACGCGGTGAGCGTGCCGAACACGCCGTCATCCGGACGCACGTCGTGGGTGTCGTCATGGCTCGAATACGTCTGGCCCTGAAAGGTGAACGTCCCGTTGAAGCCTCCGGCGAACGCAACGCCCCCGTCGGGCAGGGCCGCCAGGCCGCGGATGCGGCCGATGGCTCCCCCCTTCAGTCCGTAGCCCCACACCGGCGCTCCGCTGGAGGTGAAGCGCGCCACGAAGGCCGTGCCCACGCGCATGCCCGGCGTCGCGAGCGTGGCGTTGTTGCTGCGGCCACCCATCAGGATGTTGCCCGCCGCGTCCGTGGCGAGCGCGTTCGCCTCCGTGTACTCGTCCACGGTGTAGAAGGCCTGCGACCACTGGTGGCCGCCGTCGTAGTCGAACTTCGCCAGGAAGAGGGACTGGGTCGAATCATCCCGGCTCTCGCTCATCGGGCCCGCGTAGATGTCGCCGCCGCCCAGGTCCATGTAGCCCTTGAAGTGGCCCGCGACGATGACGCTCCCGTTGGCGTCGGTGGCGACGGCGGAGGGGACGGCGATGGTGGGATAGACCGCCCCCTCCGCCCAGCCCGGTCGCTTCTCCGCGCGGAAGCCGTGCGCCCAGACGGGATTACCGGTGGGGGACAGCTTCAGCACGAACATCCCATCCCCGGCTCCGGCGGTATTGGGATCGATGTACGGCAGCGCGCCGGTGCCGAAGTCCGGACTGCCCAGGTAGGTGCCCACCACCAGCACGTTGCCCAGCGGCGTCACCGTCATCGCTTCCATGGACACCTGCTGCCCCACCCCGTACGCGCGCGACCACTGGTGCTGGGCCGCCGTGCTGAAGCGCGCCACCAGGAAGCCCGAGGGCCCCGGCAACGCCGCGCCGCCCGCCTGCGCCGGACCGTCGCTGTACCTTCCCCCCAGCACGAAGCCGGTGCCATCCGGCAGGTTGAGGAGCGCCGCCGCGTTCTCCCGCGCCGCTCCCCCCAGCCTCTTCGCCCAGGCCTGGGAGGGCGTACTGCTCCCCCGGTACGTGCACCAGTCGTAGCGGAAGACCGTGTCCAGCTGCGGCCGTCGCGAAACGTTGGACGCCTCGCGCGAGGAGAACTCCGCCCCGTCATCTCCCAGCGGGAGGACGCCTACGTCCAGGGTTTCGCGGTCGAGCGCCGCGCCCTTCACCTCCGCCGTCAGCCACGCGTCGTTGGCGACGGACGACACGGTGGCGATGGCGGGGCCCTCCACCGGCCGGTTGTTCCAGGTGAGGGTGCTCTCCCAGACACCTCCCGTCACCGGATGGAACGACAGGCCCGTGTTCGTGCCCTGCTTCGCGTACAGCCGCAGCCGCGCCTGGACGAGCTCGCCGCCCTCCCCCTCCAGGTGGAAACGCAGATACGACTGATAGCGCGTGGGAGCCGAGTCCACGTACAGCGTGGACTGGCTGCTCATGTTCAGGTTCGGTTGGTCATTCCGCACCGCGCCGTCGTGCTCCGCCACCATCGTCCTCGCGTCCAGATAGGTCCGTGGCTGGCAGATCGTGGGCAGCGCCGCCTGCGCCACCGCCTTCAACGCCCCGTCCTGGACCTCGTCCCGCGCGTCCACCGCTCCGCCGCACCGTGGCAACAGCGCCAGCATCGCGAACGCCGCGGCCCCCTGCGCGCCCCGCTTCCATCCGTTCCGCATCGTCGTGTCGTCCCCCAACGAGGCCTTCCCAGCCCCGCGGTCCCTTGAAATTGCATCCGCGGTGCCAGCGCGAATCCGCTCGCGGACAGGAGACACGGCCCCAAGGGAGGGAATCCTGAGGGCCCGGAGTGGTGCCTGGAGTTCACAAAGACAAACGAAAAGGCCCTCCCCGGTACGCGGGAAGGGCCTTCGTCACTTCAGGAGGAAGCCTTGAGAGGCGTTACGCCTTCTTCGGCTCCATGTTGGGCAGGCCCTCGAGCGCGTCGAGGATCTTCCGCTTGTCCTTCTTCTCCGTCGGCTTCGGCGAGGAGCTCACGCGCGGCGCCGGGCGCTCGCGGGTGAGCTGGCCACCCTGGAGGATGATGTTCACGTCCTCGGCGTCGAGCGTCTCGTACTCCACCAGGGCGTCGGACACGCGCTGGAGCACGTCCAGCTTGTCCGTGAGCAGCTGCTTGCCGGTGGTGTAGCAGCCCACGACGATGCTGCGGACCTCCATGTCGATCTGCCGGGCGGTGTCCTCGGAGTAGTCCTTGGACGAGTTGAAGTCGCGGCCCAGGAAGACCTCACCGTCGCTCTTGCCGAACGCCAGCGGGCCCATCTTCTCGCTCATGCCCCAGCGGCACACCATGGCGCGCGCCGTCTCCGTCGCACGCTCGATGTCGTTCGCCGCGCCGCTGCTCATCTCGTTGAACATGAGCTCTTCGGCGATGCGGCCACCCATGGCCATGGTGATCTGATCGAGGATCTGCTTGCGGTAGCCGTTCACCTTGTCCTCGGTGGGCAGGCTCCAGGTGACGCCCAGGGCCTGACCGCGCGGGATGATGGTGACCTTGTGCAAGGGGTCGCAGCCGGGCAGCAGCTTGGCGAGGAGCGCGTGACCGGCCTCGTGGACGGCCGTGTTCCGCTTCTCCTTGTCGGTCATGATCATGGACCGGCGCTCCGGCCCCATGAAGACCTTGTCCTTCGCCTGCTCGAAGTCCGCCAGGTCCACGCGCTCCTTGTTCTGACGCGCGGCCATCAGGGCCGACTCGTTGACCAGGTTCTCCAGGTCCGCGCCCGTCATGCCGGGCGTTCCGCGGGCGATGACCTCCAGTTCCACCTCCGGGGCCAGCGGCACGCGGCGGGTGTGCACCTTCAGCACGCCCAGGCGGCCCTTGAGGTCCGGACGAGGAACGATGATGCGGCGGTCGAAGCGGCCCGGGCGCTGGAGCGCCGGGTCCAACACGTCCGGACGGTTGGTGGCGGCGATGAGGATGACGCCGTCGTTGGACTCGAAGCCGTCCATCTCCACCAGCAGCTGGTTGAGCGTCTGCTCACGCTCGTCGTGACCGCCGCCCAGGCCCGCGCCACGGTGGCGGCCCACGGCGTCGATTTCGTCGATGAAGATGATGCAGGGGGCGTTCTTCTTGCCCTGCTCGAAGAGGTCGCGCACACGGCTGGCGCCGACGCCCACGAACATCTCCACGAAGTCCGAGCCGGAGATGGAGAAGAACGGGACGCCCGCCTCACCGGCCACCGCGCGGGCGAGCAGCGTCTTGCCCGTGCCCGGAGGGCCCATCATCAGGACGCCCTTGGGGATGCGGCCGCCCAGCTTGGTGAACTTCTTGGGGTCCTTGAGGAAGGCGACGATCTCCTCCAGCTCCTCCTTGCACTCGTCCACGCCGGCCACGTCCGCGAACGTGACCTTGTTGTGGCTCTCGCTGAGGAGCTTCGCCTTCGACTTCCCGAACGTCATCGCCTTGCCGCTGCCGCCCTGGAGCTGGCGCATGAAGAAGATGAAGAACAGGAACAGGAAGACGACGGGCATCCACTGCCCGAGGATGGTCAGCCAGAGGCTGTTCTGCTCCTCGCGCTCGTACTTCACGTCCACGCCAGAGGCGCGGAGCTGGTTGAGCACGGCCACGTCCGGCGCAGGCCCCGTCGTCCGGAACTTGTCGTTCGAGTCACTGAACGTACCGGAGTAGGTGTTGCCCTTGACGGAGACGGCACGGACCTTCTTCTCCTCCACCTTGGTCAGAAGCTGGGTGAAGGTCGGTTCCTGCACCTGCTCGTTGCCTTGGGAGAAGAAATTGTAGAAGGCGACGAAGAGGACGATCAGGATGACCCAGAGCCCGATGGTCTTGTAGGTCGAACGCACGTTTCAGCTGCCCTTTCGGTACTCGGCGGGATGAGGGCCGTGCCAGGAAGAACCCTGGCGAAGTTCGTCATGTGCCCGGCGCCCGCCCGTGTGCAGGCCAGCGACGGACCGTATCAGCAACAGCAAAAAGCCCTCAACTATTTAGGGGACCGCGACCATCCCCCGATTCGAAGCCTCGACTCTATAACGGAGGGGTCTTCCGTTCGCTCGTGAGCGGAGGAAAGGCCCACAGCGAGTGTCGGGAAGCCACCTCGCGCGAAGCCGCTCCAGGTTCGACGGAGCGCGGCAGGACGCCGGGAAGCCATAGCGGAGCACCGCGCGCGTCCACCACCACCGGTTGCGCGTCGCGCTCCTCCGAGGGAACGCGGGCATCCACCATCACGTCCTGCACCTTGCGGTGGCCCGCGCGCGTCCGGACGCGGTCGCCCTGCTTTCTCGAACGCACCGTGAGTGGCCACGCCGTCCCCTCCTCCAACATCAGGGCCAACACGCCCGGGGGCGGAAATCCTTCCGCGGCCACCAGGAATCGCCACGCGCCGAAGTCTCCCTGGGCCCCCGGCCCCGCGAGCACCAGCGGCGCGGGCGGTGATTCCCCTCCAGGCCCCACGCAGCGCACCCGCCCGCCGGTGGCCTTCAGGAGGAAGCCGTCGCTCAGCGGCATGACGCCCCCGCGCGCCACCACCTCCCGCGCGCGCTCCAGCGTGGCGTGGTCCACCCGGGCGCCCGCCGCGCCCAGCAGCCGTGCGAGCACGCGGCGCCACAGCGGCGGCTCCAGGGCGCGAAGGCCCACTGCGTCCAGTCCGCCCCCCGGCAGCGCCAACCGCGCCCACGCCCCGTCCGCCAGCCCGTCGAGCAGGGCCTCGTCCTCGGAGGCGAGCCGCGCGAAGGTGGCCAGGTGCTCCACCGTGCTGAAGCCCGCCGCGCGGTTCAGCGCGGGGAGCACATCCTGGCGCATGCGCGTGCGGAAGTAGGAGGGGTCCGCGTTCATCGGATCCACCACGAACCCCACCTCCTCGGTTGCCAGGAAGGCGAGCACGTCTTCGCGCGAGCACGCGAGCAGCGGCCGGAGGAGCAGGTCCGCGCGCGCGTGGATGGCGCGTGCGCCCCGGAGCGCCGTTCCCCGGGACAGGCGCATGAGCAACGTCTCCGCCTGGTCGTCGAGCGTGTGGCCGGTGGCCACGAAGTCCAGACCGCGCTCCTGTCGCAGGACCTCCAGGGTCGCGTACCTCGCCTCGCGCGCCCGCGCCTCCATCCCCGCCCCGGGCGACAGCTCGAGCCTCCGGACGTGGCAGGTCAGCCCCAGGCGCTCGGCCAGTCCTACGACGGAGGTCACCTCCCGCGCGGCCTCCGCCCGGAGGCCGTGGTCCACCGTCACCACCTCCACGCGCAGCGCCAGCGCCTCGCGCACGCGCGCCGTTCCCACGAGCAGCGCGGTGGAGTCCGCGCCTCCGGAGACGGCGAGCAGCACCGAGCGCGAGCGGGCGCCGTGCTCGGAATACGAGCGGGCGAGCTTGCCGGGCAGCGAGGAACTTTCAGGAGATGCGCGAGGCATGGCGCCAGCGTTCGGAATGGAGTGTCAGATGACCGGGTTACAGATTCGCGGTGGACGGAAGGCGTGGGGATGCATTCCATGATCCCCACAACGGAAGGACGCGGGGCGGAAATAGAACGGCGCTTCGCGGTTGTTGGTCGGACGTTCTGGACTTCATGACGTTGGACCTAGGGGTCCCCCCCCTCCCCCTCTGGGTCCACGGGGCCGCTCGGAGATTCGCTCCCTGCGGTCCCTCTTTCCGAAGCGCCCCGGTCTCCCTCGCGGAGGCCGGGGCGTTTCTCTTTCCCTACCTGCCGCCCATTGTCGGAAGTGGGGCGTTCAGCCCGCGGGCGCACGTTTGAGTGCTCCGAAACCGTTGACCCTTCAGGGCGTCTGTCGGATAACCGCTCCGGTGTGTTCAGGTCGTCACCTCGAATCCGCCCCGGAGACCCAGGCATGGCAGGCACCGACAAGCGCAAGCAGTCGCTGTACTTCCCCGAGGAGATGCTGAAGGAGATCCAGGAGGAAGCGAACCGGCAGGACCGTTCCCTCTCATGGGTGGTGCAGCAGGCCTGGAAGATCGCCCGCGACCGCATCAAGTCATTCCCTGCCGTGAACGATGTCACGGGCGACGAGCGCACGGACCCGCGCGAAGAAAGGCCTTAGACAGGGCAATGGCCACCACGGATCACCGCAAGCAATCACTCTATTTTCCCGAGGACATGCTGGAAGAGATCCAGCGTGAGGCGACCCGGCAGGATCGTTCCCTGTCGTGGATCGTCCAGCAGGCATGGAAGGTCGCCCGCGCTGACATCCGCCGCATGCCTTCGGTCAACGACGTGCTGGGCCCCCTGCCTCCACGGCCGGTGGCTGCCGCGGCGCAGACGGCCACCTCCGCTCCGGCGGTGGTGACCTCCAGCGCTCCGGCCTCCTCGGACGAGCCCTCCAAGCCTTAAGGGCTCCGTCCACCCCGGCCCCCGCAAGTCCGACACCGCGCGCGACGTCAGCGCGGGGCGGGCCGGGAGGGCCGGGCGCAGTTGGTGAAGACGATGCGCGGGGCTTCCTTCAGCGCCTGGACCGGGCTGGGGTACGTGCTTTTCATGTACGCCGCCGCGATGTTGGCGTCCGTGCCTCCCAGCTTGCGCGCCGTCACCGGGTTGCGGTCCGGGTCCTGTCCCGCGTTGCCCAGGATGCTGCCGTAGCCGTCCCCTCCCTCCAGCAGGAACGTGGACATCGCCACCCGGTAGCGGATGGACGCGTCGTCGCGCGCGGGGATGGACACGTCGCGGCCGCGCACCCGCAGCGCCGTCACCCGCTGGCCCGCGGGACGCCCGCAGTCCACGCGCAGGGTGGTGCCCTCGGACACGTGGAGGAACGCGCCGGACGGCGACACGATGGCCTGCCCTTCCAGGGCCAGCGCCTCCACGGAGTGCTCGAAGAGGTCCACGAGCTGCTTCTCCGTGAGGTCCACCGTCACGAGGAGGTTCTCGAAGAGGATGACCTCGTGCAGGACGCCGTCGGTGAGCGGCCCCGTGCGCAGGGACGTGCGGGTGACACACAGGCCTTCGTCGCGCAGCGAGCCGCCGTTGATGATGCCCAGGTCCGTGGGCTTCGCGGCGCCGTCCTCCGCGTGGAGGAACGCGTCCGCGGCCAGCTGCCCCAGCGCGTTGTTGTCGTGGCGGGTGAAGGCGGAGCCCAGCTGGACCTCCTCGCCCAGGTAGCCCACGACGGCGTCGGGGTCGTCCACCAGCGGGGCGCAGGAGTCGTTGTACGCGAGGCAGCCGGGCAGCAGCGTGAGCGCGGCGAGCGCGGCGGTGAGGTGGCGGCGGTCCATCAGTAGGAGGCCCTCAGGGTGAGGTAGCCGGACACGCCCTCGCGCGGCAGCAGGCCGGGGACGCGGTCCGGACGGGGCACGTCGTCGCGCAGGTCGTGGTCGAAGAGGTTCTGTGCGTAGAGCGTCACCTCGAAGTGCTCCCAGATGGGCTCGGTGCGCAGCTGCGCGGTGATGAGGCTGTAGGCGGCAATCTCGTAGCGGCGGATGAGCTCCAGCGTGGAGCGGTTGTTGTTGCGGCGCTCGGCGCCGGAGCGCACCACCACGTCCAGGTTCACCCAGTCCCCCAGGGGCATGGACACGCCCGCGTTGAAGCGCGCCTGGGGCACGTCCGTGAGCAGCCGGGACTGCTCCGGCAGCTCCAGGTCCTGCGCGCGGGACAGGCTGGCGTTGACCCACGCGGCGGCGCGCTTGGACGCCTCCAGGCGGGCCTCCGCCTCCACGCCGTACACACGCACGCCCAGCTCGCGGTTGCGCAAGGGGACAATGTTGCCGCTGGTGTCCACCGGGGTGATGGGCGAGGCGAAGTTCTGCAGGAAGGCGTTGGCGCGCACACGCACGCGGGTGTCGCCCGCGGCCTGGACCAGGTCCATGCCCAGCTCGAAGGTGTCCACGGTGGTGGGCTTCAGGAGCGGGTTTCCCTCGAAGCGGCCCTGGTTGTAGTCGGTGTCGGGGATGCGCTCGACCAGCTCCTGGGGCGTGGGGGCGCGGAAGGCACGGCCGTACAGCGCCTTGAGCACCAGCGCGTCCGACGCCGCGATGACCAGACCCACGCGCGGGTTGACCCGCACCACCATCTTGCTGGCGTCGAGCGTGCCCGTCGCCTCCGCGTCGGGGAGCTGGGTGGCGTCCAGGCGCAGGCCGAAGGTGAGCGTGAGCGCGGAGAGCACGGTCCACTGGTCCTGCGCGGAGAGGCCCAGGTTGAGGCGGCGGGAGGCCGCGCCCTTCGTGAGGTCCACCAGTCCTTCAGGGGCGGCGGGGCTGGGGCGCAGGCGGCCGTCGAGCGTGAAGTTCGTCGTGTAGTCGTACTGGGACAGCGACTGCTGTTCGGCGACGAAGCCCAGGGTGAGGTGGTTCTCCTTCGCCAGCGCGAAGTCCGCGTCCACGGAGGCCGTCACGGTGCGCACGGTGACCCGAGTCTGCTCCTGGAGTCCCTCCGGGAAGAGGCGTTCCACGCCATCGCCGGTGCGGAAGTCGAGCGGCGTGAGCTGGAACAGCCGGTCGGTGGACTGCTGATCGAAGCCCAGCCGGGCGCGCACCTGGCCGCCGTCGGAGAGGGGCCGCTCCCAGGTGAGGTCCGCGAGCAGCACGTCCCAGGACAGCTGGGAGTCGTTGCCCACGGTGTCGAACAGGCCGACGAGCGCGTCGCGCTTCTCGGAGAGGTAGCGCGCGGTGACACCCAGGCGGCCGGCGCTGTCCAGGCCGTAGGACACACCTCCGCCCGCGTTGACGAGGAAGCGGCCGTCACGGGTGCGGCCCGCGGGCTGGTCCACGTCGCGCAGGCCCTGGGCCACGGACTCGTCGTCGAGCGCGTCGTGGTCGATGACGAGCGAGTCGCCTTCCTGCGTCCAGAGGTCCAGGTCCGCGAACAGGCGCAGGTCGCCGGTGGTGTGCGCGGCGGACAGGTGGCCGTCGGTGGCGAGCGCCAGGCGGCCGTCGTCGCGGGGGACACCGCCGGTGGTGATGGCGCCGCGGACGCCGTCGGCGTGGTTGGTGACCAGGTTGACGACGCCCTGGAAGGCGCCCGCGCCGTAGACGGCGGAGCCGGGGCCGCGGATGACCTCGATGCGCTCCAGGTTCTCCACCGGCAGGTTCATCAGCGCCTTGCCGTCGAAGAAGTTGTTGAGGCGGTGGCCGTCGAGAAGGAAGAGCACCTCCGCGTCGTTGCGCAGGCCCCGGATGGCGGTGCGGTGGAAGCCCTGCACGTCGCGGCTGACGGACACGCCGGGCACCACGTCCAGCACGTCCGCCACCGTGCGGGCGCCCAGCGCGATCATCTGCGCGCGGTTGAAGGAAGCGCCGATGGCCGGCACGGTGCGGACGGCCTCCTCCTGGAGGGTCGTCACCGCGAGCACGTCCTCCGCGCTGTAGAGCGCCAGGTCGTCGTCCATGGTGCTGCGGGATGAGGACGCGCGGGAGTCAGTGCGAGGTTCCGGAGGCACGTCCGCGTTGAGCGCGGCCATGGCGTCGTCGGAGCTGTTGCCCGCGCGGCCGGAAGTCCGCGAGTCCGTACCGCTCGCGCGAGCCGGGGCCCGAGGGTCGGACGCCTCCGTTCGGGTCGGCGCGCGCGAGCCGTCCGTTCGGGCAGTGCGTGAATCCGGCACATCCGTCCGGGTCGAAGCGCGCGGGTCCGTACCGCCCGTGCGGCTCGAAGCACGCGGGTCCGTCCCCTCCGGACGACCCGAGGAAGGAGGCGGCGTCGGAGCGCTCCCCGGGTCATCGTCCTCCCCTGCCCCCGACGGCGGCGCGAAGGCATCGATGTCGGGCGAGGACCTCGGGGCTTCACGGGTCCCCTTGCGGACCGGCGGCACTCGGACCGGCGGTGGCTCCGGAGCCTGCGTCCCCACCATCACCCTGGCGGGCCGGAGCGCGGACATGAAGAGCGGTGTGCGCGCCCCATCCACCATCGCCGCTTCGACGAAGTACTCCACGCCGGGTGACACCATGTGCTCGGCGGGAATCACCGCGCGGTACAGGTCTCCGTACTGCCGCTCCATGGGGACCTGGACGTACGGCTCGCCCGGGCCGCGATAGCGAACGAAGAGCTCCAGCACCTTGCCGCCATCCACCAGCGTCGCATCCAACTGGAGGGGCTGCCGGACCTCGGCGCGCGGCGGCGACGCGTGCAGCAGCGCGGCCTCTTGTGCGTGGACGGGGGCCGCGGCGAACACCACGGCACAGAGGATGAGCGAGCGAGGAAGAACGGTCCGCAAGATTGACGACGATGGTCCGTTGCAGGGCCATGCGAGTCAAGCAAGCCACCTGCCCGCGTCCCGCTGATTTTTTGCCGCCCCCGCGAGCGCATGCGACGGTGCCTGTCGCTCCATGCGCGCGTCGCTTGCCCTTCACCTCGCTCTCTTCCGCCGCCAACGCGCCCAGATCGCCCGGGTGGTCGAAGGCCGCACCGAAGCCTTCCGCGCCTACGAGGCTCGCTACCGCCGGCGCACGAGCACCTATCAGCGCGTGGTCCCCCTGACCCACGTGCACCAGCGCATCGCGGCGTCGGACCTCGTCTACGTCGGCGACTACCACACGCTGCCGCTCGCCCAGCAGACCTACCTGGACCTCGCGGAGCGCGCCCTCGCCTCCGGCCGCCGCGTCGTGCTGGCGCTCGAGTGCGTGGAGGGCCGTCATCAAGCCGCCCTCGACGCGTACCTCGCGGGACGCCTGCCCGAGCGCACCCTGATGTCCCGGCTGGGCCATGGCCCCACCCCGGGCTTCGGTCCCGGCGCCGGCATCCGCGCCGTGCTGGCCTTCGCGAAGCGCCTCAAGCTCCAGGTGGCCGCCATCGACCGGAGGGCCCAGGGAGAGCGTTCGCTCGCGCTGCGCGACGCCTTCGCCGCGGAGCGCATCGCCCGCGTGGCCCGCGCGGAGGACGTCCCGCTGGTGATGGTGCTGGTGGGCCAGTTCCATGCAGCGCCCTGCCACCTGCCCGCGCAGGTGGAGCGCGCGTTGGGTGACGCCCATCCGCGCCGCGGCCTCGTCGTGTACCAGAACGCGGAAGGCCTCTGGTGGCGCCTCGCGCGCGAGGGCCGGCTGGGCAGCGCGGAGGCCGTGGAGCTGGCGGACGGCGCGCTGTGCCTGATGAACGCCTCGCCCGTCCTCTGCCAGCAGAGCTTCCTGGACTACCTGGAGGCCGAAGGCGACGACGCGCCCCTCCTGGACCGCAGCGCCGCGGAGCGCTTCCGGGACATGGCGGAGCTCATCGGCGGGCTCGCGGGCGTGCCCGTGGGCCGCGAGTTGGACTCGGTGGAGGTGACGACGGCGGCGGACGGCGACGTGCTCGCCCGCATCCGCCGGCGCGGCCGCTTCACCCAGGCGGAGCTGTCCCAGCTGCGCAAGCACATCCTGTCGCGCGAGAGCGGCTACATCCCGCGCGCGCGCACGGCCTGGCTCGCGTCGCTGTCCCTCAACCACGCCGCGGAGGAGGCCGCCCACTTCGTGCGCCACTGCGCCGTGGGCGACGCCATGGACGCCCCGCGCGGCGCGTCCGAGGCCTTCTACGCACGCTGTCTGGAAGAGGCCCTGGGCTTCTTCGGCTCCAAGCTGATCAACCCGCGCCGCACCTGCCCCAACGTCGCGGAGTGGGCGAAGCGCTTCGGCGAGGCCCGGGGCCTGGAGCGGCAGATCGCCGCCTTCGTGCTCGCCCACAAGGCCACGGAGTCCGAGGCCCCCGACGAGGCCGTGAAGCTCCTCCCCCTGCGCCGCGACCGCCTGTTCCACGGCGTCAGCCACGCGCTCGGCTATCTCCTGGGGGACAGCCTCTACCGCGCCTTCGACGCCGGTCAGGTGGACACCGCCGGCATCCGCGCCCTCTTCCGCGACCCGTTCGTGGATCCGCGCGGTGCCTACCTCGCCTGGGCCGCGCGCCTGCGCGGTCTCTAGGCCCGTGGTAGCGGCGACCCAGCTGAATTCCGCGGCCGCTTGAAGCTACATTCCAGCGGCATGACCCCATCCCCTCGTCCGCTCACGGGCGTTGTGTCCGCTGTCCTCCTGTCCCTCGCCGTGGGCCTCGTGCTGCCCGGGTGCTTCTCCACTCAGAGCGCCTGCGTCCATGGCTCGTCCATCTACTTCTGCAATGAGGACACCGAAGACGAGTGCCGCGACTTCTGGTGCGACGGCTGGGACTACTGCGGCTACTTCGACGGCGACTCGTGCGAGGACGTGGGCTTCTCTGACGGCGAGGTGTACCTGAACAGCTTCTCCGAGCCGAGAACGCCGGAGTGGAGCTGGGGGACGCCTTCTGGCGGCTCGGGCGGCGGTGGTGGTGGCGGAGGCAGCAGCGGCGCGTGCGCCTACTACGACGGGAACCTGAACCGCGTGCTCTGTGAGCAGCGCACCTCGGCCTCCAGCTGTTCGGGCAAGTGGATGGGCAGCGGCACCAACTGCTCCAGCCTCAAGTGCACGAGCAACACCGACCCCAACACCTGCACCGTGTCGGGTGGAAGCTCGGGCGGCACCTGCACGCCCACCTACCAGGGGCCCACCGGCGACGCGCAGGTCTACACGCAGTGCGCTTCCGTGTGGAACTACCGGTGCCAGCAGAAGAACGACAGCGCCGCGGACCAGAACTGCCTCGTCTACGACTCGCTCGAGGCGACGGTGGACTGCCCGTACTGCCCCTGATTCAACGCACCACCGCACCGGGCCGGTGGGCCGCGAGATAGCGGTCCACCGGCAGCGGGAGCGCCGAGGCTCAGGCGCGGTTGGCGATGGTCTTCGGCGGCAGCTTGAGGACCTGGCCCACCTTGATGTGGTCCGGGTCCTTGAGCTGATCCTTGTTGGCCTCGAAGATCTTCGTGTACAGCTTCATGTCCCCGTAGATGTCCTTGGCGAGCTTGCTGAGCGTGTCGCCCGACTTCACGGTGTGGACGCCGTAGGGCTCGGCGTGGGTCACGGTGAGCATCACCATGATCTCGTCGTTCCACTTCGGGTGCTTCGCCTTGATCTGATCCCACATGCGGTCGCGGTCGAAGGCATGATCGACGGCGCCCTTGATGACGAGCTTGCCGTTCTCCTCGCGCGTTTCGATCTTCGCGCCCACGTTCTTCGCCACGTCCAGCACGTCCTGGTAGTCGTTCTGCAAGGCCATCCGCGTCCTCCTGTCGTGAGGGCGCGAACTCAAGCACCCCGCCCCCTGGCCATGACGGACCGCTGGGAAAGACGTGAACGAAGCTCAACACTGCGCAAGCAGGAGCTGTTCAGAGCACCACGTCCGCGCCGGGCTCCGGGGCGACGTTCAGCTCCTTGGGCGGAGCGAAGGTGCCGTCCGGACGCAGCTCGCGCAGGACCTCCTCGCGGCTCAGGCGCACCGCGCGGATGGTGCCATCCGGCGACAGCGCGTAGACGCAGTCCTGGTCCGCCCCGCCCACGAAGAGGCCACCCAGCGCGGGATAGAGCATCACCAGCGCGAGCTCCGTCTCCAGCGGCCCCGGGAAGAGCACGTGCGCGTGCGCGGAGAACTGGGGCCGCTCGCCGTCCGCGTCCGGCGCGACGGACACCGGGATGAGCCCCTGGTGCAGGGGCAGCTCCTGGAGCTTCTGGCGGCCGTCCTTGCTGAACTTGAAGCGGAAGTCGCCGCCCAGCAGGTACAGGTTCGAGTCGTCGAAGCCCTGGAGCACATAGACGGTGATGCCGTCGTCCTCCTCCAGCACGACGGGGTTGAGCTGCTTGCGGCCGTGCACCTGGAAGACGCGCTCGCAGGCGGTGCTCACTGCGCGGGCCAGGGCGTCCATGCCTTCGGGAAGGGACTCGACGGGGAAGTCCTCCATCTCGCCGGAGAACTCGATGGGCGCGCGGTAGGCGTATGAGGGAACGAACACGTCCTGCGGATTGAAGCGGCCGAAGACGGAGTACCAGGCGTTGCCGCGCGGCACGGTGAAGAACCAGTTCATCCGCGAGCGGTCCAGGTCCGGACGCGCCAGCAGCAGGTCCGTGGCGCTGATGGCGCCCTTCTCCGATTCGACGATGTACCGCGCGCGCTTCTGCACGCGCTGGAGCTCCGCGTCCGCCACCAGCACCCCCGAGGCTTGCGCCGCGTCCGGCGCGTCCACCGGGGCCTGCGCCACCTCCGCCTGGGGCGCGCTGGAGTGCGCGCGGCAGCCAGCGGTCAGGGCGACGAGGGCGACGAGGAGACTGCGAAGCATGGGGACTCCCGCGGACGTAAGGGCCCGGTCAGTCTGTGCCGGCCGGGGCCCTCGCGTCACGTCCCCCAATCACGGCGGGACCTCAGGCGCCCTGCTGCGTGGGCGCCAGCGCCGCCTTGATCTTCTCCTTCAGCGCCTTGCGGCGCTCCTTGAACTGCGCGCGCGTGGTCTCATCCACCTGGCCGTTGTTGGAGGCGCGCGCGGCCTTCATCTCCTCGTGGAGCTGTTTGGCCTCCGCCTTGAAGCCGTCGGCCTGGGCCTGCGACAGGCGCCCCTCGGCGACCTGCTTGTCCAGCCGGTGCTCCATGCGGCCGAACTTGTGGCCCCCGCCGCCGTGCTTGCCCCGGCGCCCTTCGCACTGGCCGGCCTTGGCGTTGGAGTCGGACGGCGCGGCCGTCTGGGCGAGCACGGGCACGGCGAGGAGCAGCGTGGCGACGGCGGTACCGCGAAGCATGGACTTGAGCGACATGGTGTGTGGACTCCGGGTTCAGGTCAAAACGCTCCGGGAGCAGCCGTGCAGCCTGCTCCCCGTCGCGCTCTGACACTGAAAACCCCGGAGCCCGCCGAAGGTTAAATCGCCTCCGGAAAAGCGTCGCCTACTGGCAGTCCGCCAGGCCGTAGGTGAAGTCCTGGCGCGGCGTCTGGCCCGGGTCCTGGTTGATGGCCGCGATGCTCAGGTCCGTGTACGACACCGTCTGCGTGCTGCCGATGACCATCTGCGTGCGCTGCACGCGCGTGGTGGACAGCACCACCTTGCCAATCGAGCCGGTGGGCTCGACGCGGTAGCAGTTCATGATGCGCGGATCCACCGTGGAACGGCGGCACTGCGTGTACTGCCCCAGCACCGTGCGCTTCTCATACGTGCAGCGGCAGTCCCAGGGGTCATAGGCCTCCACCACCGTGGCCGCCTCGTAGCCCGTGGCGGTCTGCACCACTTCCAGGTAGCTGCCATCCTGCGGCTGCGTGCAGCGCATCAGCGTGTCGCCCACGGCGCCCTGCTTCACCTCCGCCAGCGCCGGCTCCACCTTCACCTCGGCGCCCGCCTCGATGGCCTGCAGCGGATCCCTCGAGTCCGCACCCTCACAGCCCAGGCCCAGCAGCGACACACCCAGCAACACGACCGCGGAAAGACGCAGCGACACTTTCATGGACGACTCCTACGAATGGGGGGATGTCCCGGAGGACCCGGACATCTCTCCTGTAGGCTTTCCAGGCGGCCGGGTGCAACGCCCTTCTGCGTCACGAACGCGATACGGGCTTCAGGGCACGCGTGGCCATGAAGGTGGGCAGGAACGTGGAGAGCAGGTCCTTCCCTCCCTCGTAGTTGTCCTCGAACAGGTTCGTGAGCACGAAGCCCGCGTCCATCTGTCCGCCCAGCTGATCCTCCAGCGAATGGCCCACGACCATGGGCTCATCCTTGTCGGTGTAGCGGCGGCGCTCCTCGTCCGTGAGGCTGGTGAAGTCCGAGTACGGCATCGTGTACTTGAGCCGCATCACGCCCTTCTCCTCCTCCGCCGGGTCGAAGAGGTAGCGCACCGGATTGCAGATGCCCGACAGGAGCACGCCACCCGGGCGCAGCACGCGGAAGGCCTCGCGCCACACCGGGAGGATCTCCTCCGCGAAGCAGTTGGAGCACGGGTGGAAGATGAGGTCGAAGCTCCCGTCGGCGAAGGCGGACAGGTTCCGCATGTCGCCCTCCACGTACTGGAGCGTGAGCCCCTCGCGCTCGGCGACCTTCCGGTCCTGCGCCAGCTGCGCGGGCGAGTTGTCGAACACGGTGACGTTCGCGCCCGCCGCCGCGAGCACCGGGCACTGCTGGCCGCCCGCGCTCGCCAGGCCCAGCACGTCCTTGCCCTTCAGGTCCCCGAACCACGCACGCGGCACGGGCTTCGTCGGGGTGAGCACCACGCTCCAGTCACCCCGCCTCGCGGCGGCGATGACCTCCGGGGACACCGGCAACGTCCACTTGTTGCCCCGTCCCACCTCGCCGTTCCACGCCTCGCGGTTGTACGTCCGCACGTCCAGCTCAGTCTTCATGCAGCACCCTTCCTTCCATGCCCCCGGCCACGGTGACGACCTCGCCCGTCACGTGGCCTGAGATGCGATCCGACGCGAGCGTCACCACGACGCGCGCCACGTCCTCCGGCTGCCCCACCTTGCGCAGCGGCATCGTCCGCGTGACGCGGCCGACGAACTTCGGGTCCGTCAGCTTGTCGCGGTTGCGGTCCACTTCCGTCCAGCCCGGGCACACCACGTTGACGCGGCCCATGGGCGCGATGCGGTGCAGCTCGTTCTTCAGGCTCTTCACGAAGCCCGCCGCCAGCGCGCCCTTGGCCGCCGCGTAGTCCGTGTGGCCCGCTTCCCCGAAGAGGCCCGCCGTGGAGCTGATGATGACGATGGTGCCCGTGCCCGTGGTCTCCACGTGGCGCAGGAACGCGCGGCAGCTCAGGAACACGCTGTCCAGGTTCTGCGCCAGCGTGCGGCGCCAGCGCTCCAGGGACATCTTCCACAGCGGTTCATCGGGCGCGGGGTACACGCCGGTGTTGCACACCAGCACGTCCAGCCGGCCCAGGTCCTTCACCGCCTGGGGCACCAGCGCGTCCACGTCCGCCTCCACCGTGAGGTCCGCGCGCACGGCCGCGCCGCCCACCTCGCGCGCGAGCGCCGCCGCCTTCTCCTGACTGCGGTGGTAGTGCACCGCCACCTTCGCGCCCTCGCCCGCGAACGCCCGCACCAGCGCGGAGCCGATGCCACCCGCGCCGCCCGTCACCAGCACGCCCTTGCCCTGCAGTCCCGTGTCCATCGCTTCGCGACTCCTCGTGGGCTCCCGTCAGAGCGGGAGGAATGCGCGGCATGATGCCCGAGCCGTCCGGTGCGGACAGCCGGGACGAAGAGGCGGTGTTGGGGGATGCGCTGCGAGCCGGGCAGCGGGACGAAATCCGCGCCGGACTCCTGACAGCGCCGCGCTACGGCGTGGACAGCCGCGCGCGGATGCCCGCGACGAGCAGGTCCAGCCCGAAGGCGAACCGGCGGTCGAAGTCCCGGTCCAGGATGGCGTCCACCGCGCCGGCCGCGTGCGGATAGCGCGCCGAGGCAAGCTGACGCAGCGCCCCTTCCCGCTCCTTCGCTTCGGCGTCCTGCGCGGTGAAGCCCTGCTCCTCGATGGTGAAGCCCAGCACATAGTCGAGCACGGTGAAGGCCGCCCAGCCTGCTGCTTGCGAGTCGAACCCCGCCCGCGCCAGCGCGCCAATCACGGTGTCGGAGACGCGCAGCGTGTGCTCGGACACCACGAGGGTGCCGGCGTAGACGCGAGCGCCGTCCCGGTGGGCCAGGAACGCGCGCCGCAGCTCCTCCGCCACGGTGCGCACCACCGGCTCCCACGGTGACTCGGGCGTCAGCGTCCGCGCCACGTCCCGCACCAGCGTGTCCGCCATCGCGTCCAGCAGGGCCTGCTTGCCCGGGAAGTGCCAGTACAGCGACGGAGCCTGGATGGAGAGCGCCTTCGCCAGGACGCGCATCGTGAGGCCCTCCAGGCCGTGCTCGTCCAGCAGCGTCCACGCCGCCGCTACCACCTGCTCCCGTTGGATTCGCATGCCCGCGCTGACCCTCGCTGGCTTGACAATCTAACGTCGTTAGTTGATCCCTAACAACGTTAGTTTGACGCCTTCGGGCGGGAGGTCGGTCATGGCGGAGGTCCTCGATGTGGCGGTGGTGGGAGGCGGTCCCACCGGGCTGTGGCTCGCGTGCGAGCTGGCGCTGGCGGGCGTCCGGGTGGAGCTGTTCGAGCGGCGCGTGGAGGCCGTGCGCGAGTCGCGAGCGTTGACCCTGCATCCGCGTTCGCTGGAGGTGCTCGCGCTGCGAGGGCTGGAGGACCGGTTCCTGAAACGGGGACGGCCGCTGCCTACCGGCCACTTCGCGATGCTCGACACGCGCCTGGACTTCAGCGTCCTGGACACGCGCTTCCCCTTCACGCTGTTCCTTCCGCAGGCGGTGACCGAGGCCCTGCTGGAGGAGCGGGCGCGGGAGCTGGGCGTGGCCATACGGCGAGGCCACACGGTGGAGGCCCTGCGCCAGGACAGCGAGGGCGTGGACCTGGAGGGCTCCACGGACGCGGGCACGTTCCGCATCCGTGCGAGCTTCGTGGTGGGCGCGGACGGAGCCCGGAGCGCGGTGCGGAGGCTGTCGGGCATCCCCTTTCCGGGGACGGACGTGACACGCACGGCGATGCTCGGGGACGTGACGTTGGGCGCGCCGCCGGTCCAGCCCGCACTCGGCATCTCGAACGAGCGGGGCGGCGTGATGGTGGTGCCCATGGCGCCGGGCGTCCACCGCATCGTCGTCACGGATCCGCTCCGGGAGAAGGCGCAGGTGCGCGAGCCCGTCACGCTGGAAGAACTGCGGGAGAGCACGCTGCGCATCGCGGGCTCTGACTTCGGCATGCGCGAGCCCCGGTGGCTGTCCCGCTTCGGCAACGAGACGCGGCTCGCGGAGCGCTACCGGGAGGGACGCGTGCTGCTCGCGGGCGACGCCGCGCACATCCACTTCCCGGCGGGAGGCCAGGGGCTCAACGTCGGATTGCAGGACGCGATGAACCTGGGATGGAAGCTCGCGGCGGTGGTGAAGGACGGCGCACCGGAGGCACTGCTCGACAGCTACTCGCGCGAGCGCCGTCCCGTGGGTGAAGCATTGATCCACAACACGCTGGCGCAGACCGCCCTCATGGGTGCCACGCGGGAGACGCTGGCCCTGCGCGAGTTGCTGAGCGGCCTGCTCCGCGAGCCCCGGCTGAACCGCCAGCTCGCGGACAACATCGGGGCGCTCGACGTGGGCTACGCGCCGCTGGACGTGCCTGCGCCGGATGCACCCTCACCGCTCCTGTCCGAGTGGTGCGGCCGGCGCCTGAGCGACCTGGAGCTCTCACGGAGGGACGGCGCGGACGCGCGGCTCTACGCGGCGCTGCATCCGGGCCGGTGGCTGCTGCTGGGCCTGGGAGAGGACGACTCACGCCCCCTGCCCCGCTGGGAACCCGGCTGGCCCTCCCAGGTGACGACGTTGCGCGCACGGGGCCGCGTGGGACGAGGGAACCTGGAAGGCGTGGGCGGCATGCTGGTGCGCCCGGATGGCCACGTCGGCTGGGCCTGGGCCGCCTGAGCCGCTCGGATGCCCGAGCAGCCTGGACCGAAGCCTGCCCGGGCGCGGCTTCTCCCGGCGGCGCACGTGTCTGGCGTGGTCCACGTGGGGGCGGGTCCCCTGAAACACGAAGGCCCGGGGCGTCGTCCGCTCCCGGGCCTCGTGTGGTGGCTCCGCGAGTGGCGTTCTCAGCCCAGGCGCAACAACTGCCGGGCCTGCTCGGGGGTGGCAATCTCACGGCCAGCGGCACGGGCCCGCTTCGCGGCCTCCGCCACCAGCTCGAAGTTGCCCTTCGCGAGCACGCCCTTGGACAGGTAGATGTTGTCCTCCAGGCCCACGCGCGCGTTGCCGCCGCGCTTCGCGGCCTCTTCCACGAACGGGAGCTGCTGGCGCCCCACGCCCGCCACCGTCCAGGAGCTCCCCTCCGGCAGCGCGGCGATCATGAAGTCCAGCACCTCCGGCCGCGCCTGCAGCGTGCCCGGCACGCCCAGCACGAAGTCGAAGTGCGCCGGCAGCTCCACCAGCCCCTCCTTCGCCAGGTAGCGCGCCTCGTCGATCATCCCGACGTCGAAGCACTCCAGCTCCGGCTTGAGGCCGATGCTCTTGATGCGCTTCGCGATGTCGCGCACCAGAGGCCGGGGATTCCAGAAGACTTCCTCCCCGAAGTTCACCGTGCCCGTGGTGAGTGTGGCCATGTCCGGCTTGTCCGCGCCGGTGAGCGTGAGCCCGCCGCACCGCTCGTCCACGTCCATGCCCACCGCGCCGCCCGTGGACACCTGGACGAGCACGTCCGTGCGCTTGCGGATGGCGCGGATGGCCGCGCGGAACAACTCCGCGTCCTGCGACGGCTTGCCCTCCGCCGTGCGCACGTGGATGTGCACCATCGCCGCGCCGGCCTCGCGGCACTTCGCCGCGTCCTCCGCGATCTCCTCGGCGGTGATGGGCAGGTACGGCGTCTGCTCGCGCGTCGTCTCCGCGCCCACCAGGGCGGCGGTGATGACCATGGGCCTGCTCATCGCTTCACCCGCTGCTTGTCCTTGGGCACCACGCACGTGCCCGAAGCGCGGCACACCACCACCGCCTCCGGCAGCACGTCCGCCGCGGAGTCATTCACGTCCGGCCGGGGCTTGATGACCTTGCGAGCCTCGAAGCGCATCTTCCGCGACGTGTTGCCCTCGCTGATGATCTCGCCCTCCGCCTCGATGAAGTCGCCCGCGTACACCGGGGCCAGGAACTCCACGGAGTCGTAGGCGCGAAACAGGCCCTCGTCCCCGTCCGAGCGGATGCACAGCTCCGTGGCCACGTCCCCGAACAGACCGAGCATCCGCGCCCCGTCCACCAGGTTGCCGCCGTAGTGCGCGTCGTGGCTGCCCATGCGCAGCCGCAGTACCGCCTTGGTGCCAGTGCTCACGTGGGTTCCCCCTGGTAGTGGGAGTCCGCGGACTCCGTGCCCTCTTTCTTCATCACCGCGTGCACGATGTAGTTCGCCACGTCGGACGGCTTGGTGCCCGGCCCGAAGCCCGCGTCGAAGCCCAGCTCCAGCGCCAGCTTGTGGTCCACGCGCGGCCCGCCCAGCAGCAAGAGCGTCTTGCCGTGGATGCCCGCCGCCTTCGCCGCGTCGATGAACTGGCGCGAGTTGTCCTTGTGCACGTCGCGCTGCGTGACGACCTGGGACACCAGGATGGCGTCCGCGTGCTTCGCGGTGGCCTTCTTGATGAGGTCCTCGTTGGGCACCTGGCTGCCCAGGTTGAACGCCTCGAAGCCGGGGTAGCGCTCCAGGCCGTAGTCGCCCGCGTAGCCCTTCATGTTGAGGATGGCGTCGATGCCCACCGTGTGCGTGTCCGTGCCCGTGCACGCGCCGAAGACGACGATGCGCCGGCGCACCTTCTCCTTGATGAGCGCGTTGAGGTCGTCAAACCCCATCTTGCGCACCACCACCTCCGGCACGTCGATCTCCGCGTAGTCCAGCGTCACGTTGGAGCGGGCGTAGACGACGAAGAACGTGTACTGGTCCGCCGCGCGTTCGGCGGCGGCCACCTTCACGTCCGTGAAGCCCATCTTCTTCGTGAACTGGGCGGCGGCCTCCTTGGCCTTCTCCGACAGCGGCACCGGCAGCGTGAACGACAGCTGCACCATGCCGTCGTCGCGACGGTCGCCGTAGGGGCGGATGATCTGCTTGCTCGGCTTCACCATCGAACTAGCCCTTCTTGCCCTTGGGCGGCGTGAACGACACGCTGGTGCCCACCTTCTCGGCCACCGCGGAGAAACGATCCTTCTTGCCCTGCTCCATGTAGAAGACCACCGACCACGTCGTCTTCCCGTTGCAGCCCACGTACGTCACGGTGTCCACGTTGCCGCTGCCGTCCGGCGCCGCGTCCGTGTCCATCTTCGTGGCCGCCGGCTGACCGCCGACCTTCAGCATCGTCCAGCTGTCGCCGCCCATGTTCGCGAGGATCTTCGTGCGGCACAGCTCCGCCTTCATGCCCGCGGTCTGCACCGTGCCCACGTCCACCATGAAGTACGCGTCGCCAGAGGGCGCCAGGAACTTCTCGGAGCCGTCCACGTTGGAGCGCGTCCACGCCGCCGGAGCCTTCAGCGCGATGTTCTTCACCGTGACGCTGCTCAACGCATCCGCGCTGCCGCCCGCGGCCATCATCACGGCAACAAAGGTACTCAGGATCATGACGCCTCCAGCATTTCCAGGAACGGATTGAAGTAATCCGGCGCCTTCTCCAGCACGCCGTCCAGGCCCTTGCCACCGGTCTCCTCGCGCTTCACGTCGCCGAAGCGCCCCTTGCCGATGGCCGCCACCATGCCCTCGGTGTGGCACTCGCGCAGCAGCTCCTCCGCCTTGGCGAAGACCTCGCGCGCGCGGTTGGCGATCTTCCCGTCCTCGCGGACGGTGAACTCCTCGTCGATGCCCCGCGCCGCGCGGTGGATGTACGACGCGGACTTGAGCGCCACGTACCGGTCCGCGAGCAGCGGCGTGTGCATGGCCTCCGTCATCATGCCCAGCAGCTGGATGCCCTGCCGCGTCCAGATGGCCACCAGGTCCGCCATCACGTCGTACGCGTGGCTGAAGAAGATGTCCGTCTCCTTGTGCTTCGTGGGCGGCATGTACTTGAGCGGCGCGTCCGGGAAGCAGCGGCGAACCAGCATCGCCTGCGACAGCTCCAAGAGCAGCGTGTCGTCCCGGTACGGGTCGATTTCGTACGAGTGCCCGATGCCCAGCTGCCAGTCCTTGAGGCCCGCGCGCTTGGCGAAGCACTCGTTGATGAACTGGCTGGCGATGACGGTGTGGGCCGCGTCGTAGGCGTCCGCGGTGGTGATGTAGTTGTCCTCGCCGGTGTTGATGATGATGCCGGCCAGGGCGCAGATGCGGCGGCTGAAGTACTGGTCGATGAACGTCCGCCGCATGTTGATGTCGCGGAAGAGGATGCCGTACATCGCGTCGTTGAGGAGCATGTCCAGCCGCTCGTACGCCGCGCAGAAGGCGATCTCCGACATGCACAGGCCGGACGAGTAGTTGGTCAGCTGGATGTAGCGCTTGAGCTTGCGGCTCTCGTCGTCCAGGGCCTCGCGCATCACGCGGAAGTTCTCCTGGGTGGCGTAGGTGCCGCCGTAGCCCTCCGTCGTCGCGCCGTGGGGCACGTAGTCCAGCAGCGACTGCGCCGTGGAGCGGATGACCGCGATGACGTCCGCGCCCGCCTGGGCCGCGGCGCGCGCCTGGTCCACGTCGTCGTAGATGTTGCCGGTGGCGACGATGACGTACTTGTGCGGCGCGGGCGACATGGGGAACTGCTCGCGCAGGGCGTTGCGCTGGGCGATGCGGGACTTCAGCTCCGCCATCGCCGCGCGGGCCTCCTCGCGCACGGCGTCGCGGAGATTGGATTCCATCTCCGGAGACAGCGCGCCCAGCTTGTCCGTGGGCAGCGCGGTGATCCGCTCCACGGCGTCCAGCGGACTGCTGGCGCCCAGTTGCAGCGCGCGGCCGTACCAGTACGCGGCGCCCCGGTTGAGCACCCCGGCGGACTGCAGCTTGTCCACCATGAGGTTGGCCAGGGGTACGCCGCGCGTACCCGCGCCGGAAATGCCAAAGAAGCGCAACACGGTGCGCTCATTGGAAACAGTGGTGTTGCGTTGGATGAGGTCGAAGATCGGATTGACGATCTCGTCCGCCAGCTTGCGCGCTTCGGCAATCCGCGCGTCGTCGATGAACGGGCCTGACATGCGCGCACCCTACCCGAGCGCAGCGTCCTTCGGCTCAAGAACACGGCCCCCGCACTGCCAGCAAACGATGCCGCACCGCGCCTCTTGAATGGCGAGACGCATCACGCAAATACCTTCTCACCGAAATTTCATTGCCGCCTCCAGCACCGAAGAATCGGTGACGGTGACTACCGGCAATTCGGTGAATGCACCGAAATGGCGGTGGAAGGCACCGCCGACCTGTATCCAACCTGCTGAATTCACAAGGCCCGAAGGGTCGGCACGAGGCGTGCTCTAGGGGTGGCCCGGTTCCCCCGTAACCCAAGGAGTCCCCCTTGAACCGACGCTCGTTGATGTTCGCCGTCCTGCTGTCTGGCGCCCCCGTCCTCGCAGCCGGCAACCCGCCGCCCATCACCACCGACTCGGGCGCGCCGCTGGGCACGAACCAGAGCTCCAAGACGGCCGGCCCGCGGGGCGGCATCCTCCTGGAGGACTTCGCCCTCATCGAGAAGCTCGCGCGCTTCGACCGTGAGCGCATCCCGGAGCGCGTGGTGCACGCGCGCGGCGTGGGCGCCTACGGCTCCTTCGAGAGCTACGGTGACTTCTCCAACCTCACGCGCGCGTCCGTCTTCTCCCAGAAGGGCAAGAAGACGCCGATGTTCGTGCGCTTCTCCACGGTCATCCACCCCAGTGGTTCGCCGGAGACGCTGCGCGACCCGCGCGGCTTCGCGCTGAAGTTCTTCACGGACGAGGGCAACTGGGACCTGGTCGGCAACAACCTGCCCATCTTCTTCATCCGTGACGCCATCAAGTTCCCGGACATGGTGCACTCGCTGAAGCCGTCCCCCGTCACCAACCGGCAGGACCCGGGCCGCTTCTTCGACTTCTTCAGCCACCAGCCGGAATCCACGCACATGCTCACCCAGCTCTATTCGGACCTGGGCATCCCGGCGAGCTACCGGCAGATGGACGGCAACGGCGTGCACGCCTTCAAGTTCGTCAACGCCAAGGGCCAGGTGAAGTACGTCAAGTTCAACTGGAAGTCGCAGCAGGGCGTGAAGGGCCTCACCGCGGAGGAGGCCACGAAGCTGGGCGGCGAGGACTTCCAGCACGCCACGCACGACCTCTACACGAACATCCAGGCCGGGAAGTTCCCCTCGTGGGAGCTGAGCGTGCAGGTGCTGGATCCCAAGGACCTGGACGGCTTCACGTTTGATCCGCTGGACGCCACCAAGGAGTGGCCCAAGGACAAGCTGCCCCCGGTGAAGCTGGGCAAGTTCACGCTCAACAAGATGCCGGACAACTTCTTCGAGGAGACGGAGCAGTCCGCCTTCTCCCCGGGCGTGATGCCGCCGGGCATCGAGCCGTCCGAGGACCGGCTGCTGCAGGGCCGCCTCTTCTCCTACGCGGACACGCAGCGCTACCGCCTGGGCGCCAACTACCTGTCGCTGCCGGTGAACCGCGCACGCGCCGCGGTGAACAACAACAGCCAGGCCGGCGCGATGAACAGCGGCAACACGAAGTCGGACGTGAACTACGAGCCCAGCGTCACGCGTGAGACGCAGGACACGCCCTCCGCCCTCTTCTCCAACGCGCCGCTCACCGGCACCACGCAGCAGCGCCCCATCGCGAAGACGGACAACTTCGCGCAGGCGGGCGCCTTCTGGACGGCGCTCGACGCGGGCGGCAAGGAGCGGCTCATCCAGAACCTGGCCGGCGACCTGGGCCAGGTGCGCGACGCGAAGGTCAAGGCGCGCATGGTGGGCCACTTCTACGCGGCCAACCCGGACTACGGCACGCGCCTGGCCAAGGCCGTCAACGTGAAGCTGGACGACGCGAAGGCCACCATCGCCCCGCTCGCCACCACCGGCCAGCCGTGACCTGACGCACCGGGGCCGCCGGTGACGCCACGGCGGCCCCACTGCCCTCCCCTCTTTCCCGTCCCCGCCCGCACGCGCGCGGGGCCCCTGGAGATGCCCTCATGGTTCGCAAGCTGCTGCTCGGTTCGCTGGGTCTGGTGATGCTGGTGTGCACGGTGCTGACCGCCGCGTGGATGTCCCTGCGCGCCCCGGCGACGCCCGCCGGACGGCTGCTCGCCACCAGCGACGCGGAGCGCTACCTGCTCGCCGCCGCGCGCGAGGGTGAGACGGACATCGTCCAGGGGCTCGTCAAGGCCGGCACGCCCGTGGAGGCCCGCGACGCGCGAGGCTTCTCTCCCATCATCCTCGCCGCCTATTACGGCCACACCCAGACGGTGCAGGCGCTGCTCGACGCCGGGGCGGACGCGTGCGCGGGTGACAGCCGGGGCAACACCGCCCTCATGGGCGCCGCCTTCAAGGGCTACGCGGACGTGGTGAAGCTGCTCTCCGCCCAACCCTGCGCGGTGGACCAGACCAACCGGCTGGGCCAGACGGCCCTGATGTTCGCCGTCCTCTTCGGCCGCACGGAGGTGGCCGACCAGCTGCGCCACCAGGGCGCATCCCCCGCTCTGCGCGACGCCAGCGGCCGCTCCGCCAATGATTGGGCCCAGACCCAGACGCCGGACGCCCCCGTGGCGCCCACCCCGCTTCCGGACGCCCCCACCGCACAGGTGCGCTGAGGTCCGCACGCCAGGGACGGGGCCGCCTGTCAGCCGCCCCGGACACCAGCCATCCCCAGGGGCTTCATTTCCCACCCACGGAGGTTCTGTGATGACCTACGGGAATGGGATTAGTCGGCTTAATAAGTGTTTTACGAGGCATACAAAAATACCGCAATATTTTGCCTAACCTTGACTCTTACAGGGGGTCCTACCGCATAACATCCCGCGTCCGATCAGGAGTGCGGGAATGAACAGCCATTGGTCAAAGCGGTTGCAGCGATGTGTGGTTTTGGCACTCGCGGGGATGTTTGGCGGTTGTGATTTCGGAATGGGCCCGGACAAGGAGGACGCCCCTCCCGCCGCGCCCGAGGCTCCACAACAGGTCGTCGCGCAGCCGGCGGACGCTTCCGCCCTGGTGACGTGGACGGTGCCGCTCAAGGATGGAGGCAGCCCGATCCTCTACTACGTGGTGCGCTGCATCCCCGAGTGTGGCGGCGCACTGGTGAACGCGCCCGACACGCAGGCCACCATCCGGGGGCTGAACAACGCCTTCCCCTACGCCTTCAAGGTCGCCGCGGTGAACGCGATGGGCGAGGGCCCGGGCTCCATGAACTCCGAAATCGTCACGCCCCAGGCGGGCATGGCCATCGCGACCCCCACGGTGCCGGGGCAGCCGCGCGCGGTGAACCCCACGGCGGGCAATGGACAGGCCTACGTGAGCTGGCTGGCCCCGGCGAGCTTCGGGGGACGGCCCTTGAGCTACTACAAGATCATGGCGGAGCCCGGTGGCCTCACCCAGCGGGTGAACGCCCCCTCCTCCGGGATGCTGTTCGAGGGCCTCGCCAACGGCACCGCGTACACCTTCAGCGTCTGCGCGGCCAACGAGATGGGCGAGGGTCCTTGCACCCGGGTGCCCGCGCCAGTGTCGCCGCGGAGCGGTGGCGCCCCGGTCAGCTGGGTCATGGGCTACTGGGTGGGCTACCAGAAGGACCTCTACCCGGCGGAAACCGTGGACATGTCGCTGCTCACGCACGTGGCCATGGGACGCATCCGGCCGAAGGAGGATGGAACGGTCATCAAGCTCTTCGACATCAGCGAACACGAGGGACCGATCCATGCCCGGAAGATCGCGGAGCAGGCGCACGCCGCGGGCAAGAAGGCCCTGCTGATGCTGGGCGGCATGGATGAGCACGCGGGCTTCAAGGGCGCGACGGAGACGGTCGAGAAGCGCCGGAACTTCGCCCGCAGCATCGTCGCTACCGTGCACGAGTTCGGCTACGACGGCGTCGACGTGGACTGGGAACCCATCGACCTGTCGGCGGGGGATGGGCCGCCGCTGCTCGCCCTCCTGGACGACCTGCGCGCCCTGGACGACAAGCTCATCATCACCGTGCCCGTGGGCTGGGTGAACTCCAACTTCGGCCTGAGCAAGGAGGAGAAGGAGTTCTACCCCCAGCTGGTGGCCCGCGTCGACCAGCTGAACATCATGTCGTACAAGATGAGCGGCGACTGGGCGGATTGGGAGGTGTGGCATTCCAGCGCGCTCTTCGGCGACACGCTGGCCCACCCCACCTCCGTCTCCAGCTCCGTGAAGGCGTACCTCGCGGCGGGCATCCCCGCGCAGCGCCTGGGCGTCGGCACCGGCTTCTTCGGAACCTGCTGGAAGAACGCCACCGAGCCAGGCCAGCCCGTGGACGGCCCCAACAATCCGTACGAGGAGCAGAGCGACAACCGGATGAGCTACGCCAACATCCAGAAGGAGTACCTGCCCAAGATGAAGTACATCTGGGACGCCACGGCGCGGGTGCCCTACCTCTCCGACGCCGACGCGAAGGGCCCGCAGTCCTGCAACTTCGTCTCCTATGAGGACATCCCCTCCGTGACGGAGAAGGGCCGCTGGACGCGGGAGCAGGGCCTGGGGGGCGCCATCATCTGGACCATCAACCAGGGCCACCTCAAGGAGGCCCCGGCGGGTGAGCGGGATCCGCTGCTGAAGGCCGTGCACGCGGCCTTCCTCAAGCCCTAGACGTAGCGGGACTCGAAGAGCTGGCGCAGCGACGGTTCGGTGCGCAGCAGGTCCAGCGTGAGGGTGGCGTGGCCGGGCACGTAACCATTGCCCACGAGCATGGTGACGTCCTTGCCCACGCCCTCCGCGCCCAGGGCCGCCGTGGTGAAGCTGGTGGCCATGGAGAAGAAGATGACGGTGCCGCCGTCTTTCACGGACAAGAGTGACGCCATCTCCGTGTTGCCCACGCTGGCGCAATTGACCACCAGGTCGCAGAGCTGACCGTTGGTCGCCTTGGACACGGCCTCCATCACGTCCACGCCCTGGGTGGCGTCCACCTTCAGCGCCTCGTCACACAGGCCGATGGCGGACAGCGCGTCCAGCGCCTTCTGGGAGATGTCCAGCGCCAGCAGCTTGCCGCGGCTCTCCAGGCTGCGACGGGCCTGCGCCAGGCACAGCGCGCCGCTCTTGCCCGCGCCCAGCACCGCCACCGTCATGCCCGGGCGCACGTGGCGCGCCACCAGCGCGGGCGCGCCGCAGACATCCAGCGCCGCCAGGGACAGCGTGTCCGGCATGTCCGTCGGGAGCTTCGCGTAGATGCCGCTCGCGAAGAGCAGCGCGTGGCCGCGGATGTCCACGCGGTCGATGTCCGCGTGCACCGCCTTCACCTCTTCGATGACGAGCGGCGTGAGCGTCAGGCTCACCAGCGTGGCGATGCGGTCGCCCGGCTTGAGCACGCCGTTGGCGGGGTGCTTCGCGCCCAGCTCCTTCACGCGGCCAATGAGCATGCCGCCGGAGCCGGTGACGGGGTTCTGCATCTTGCCGCGCTCAAGGACGATGTCCTGGATGCGCGAGGCGATGCGCGCGGGGTCGCCGCCCACGTCGTCCTTGATCTGCTTGAAGGACGCGGCGTCGATGTTGAGGCTCTCCACGTCGATGAGCAGCTCCGCCTCGCGGCACGGCAGCGAGGGGTCCAGCTTGCGGGCGCGCTGCGGCAGCACGCCCTTCTCCGCCACGACGCGCGACAGTCCGTAGGTATCCATGGGCTCCCCCCTTATCAGTCCCGCGCCAGGAGCGGCACCAGCACCGAAAGCGATCGCTCGAAGCGATACGACACGCCCGAGTGCCCGTCCTCGAACTCCTCGTGCGCCACGTCCACGCCGCCGGCCTTCAGGTCGTCCGCCACCATGCGCGTGCCCCAGCGCAGGTTGAACTCGTCGCGCGTGCCGGCGTCCAGGTAGACCGTCTTCAGCTTGCGGAAGGAGTCCATGAACTTGGGCACGAAGCGCACGGGGTCGTGCACGAGCCACCGGTTCCACACGTCCAGGCGCAGCTTCGCGTTGTGCTGTTCGAAGGGCAGCTCCAGGTTGAGCGGCTCGCCCTTCTTCGGCGAGTACGCCGCCGCCATGGCCAGGATGTTGATGACCGGGAAGTCGTCGCCGCGCACCTTGGTGGCTACGGCGCGCTGGCGCAGCTCCGTCACCCACGCCTCCACGCCGCCGGCCTTCATCAGCGAGGTGGCGGCCTTGGGCAGGTCCGGCATGTACGAGTACTCGAAGTAGGAATCCGGGGCGTGCGCGCCGACCAGGGAGAATATCTCCGGGTGGTAGCGGCCCATCACCAGCGCGCCGTAGCCGCCGGAGCTGTGGCCCACGACCGCGCGGGACGCGGCCTTGGGCAGCGTGCGGAAGGTCTTGTCCACGAAGCCGACGATGTCCTTGACCAGGTAGTCGCGGTAGCGGCCGATGGCGTCGCTGTTCACCCACTGGCTGCCGCCCAGCTTCGTCCACGCGTCCGGGAAGACGCCGATGACGGGCGGGATGGCGCCCTGCTCGATCAGCGCGTCCAGGCGGTCCGGAACGGAGGGCGAGAAGCCGGACGCGTTGGTCCACGAGCCGCCGCCGTTGCCGAAGGCGTGCAGGAAGTAGACGACCGCGTAGCGCTGCGTGCCTTCCGCGTAGCCCGGCGGCAGGTACACGGTGAGCCGGCGGCGGGCCGGATCTCCCAGCGGGTTGTTCTCCAGCGCGGGGGAATGCACTTCACGCGTCTCGAGCACGCCCTTCATCAATGCCTCTCCTGGTCGCGGTGCGCCGCGCGTTCTACGCGCTGGAGCCCGGGTGCTTGCCGAACAGCTTCATCACCTGCTGCAGGTCCTCCCACGCCTTGCGCTTCTCCGCGCTGTTGCGCAGGAGGTACGCGGGGTGGAAGGTGGGCATGAGCTGGATGCCCTCGTATTCGCGCCACTGGCCCCGCATGCGGGTGATGGGGGTGGTGTCCCTGAGCAGCGTCTGCGCCGCGAACTTGCCCAGCGCGACGATGACCTTGGGCTGGAGCGCGAGCAACTGCGAGCGCAGGAAGGGCTCGCACGCGGCGATCTCATCCGGCTCCGGGTTGCGGTTGCCGGGCGGGCGGCACTTCACGACGTTGGCGATGTAGACGTCGTTCCGGGTGAAGCCCATGGCGCCAATCATCTTGGTGAGCAGGTCGCCCGCGGCGCCCACGAAGGGCACGCCCTGGAGGTCCTCGTTCTCACCGGGGCCCTCGCCCACGAACACCAGGTCCGCGCGAGGGTTGCCGGAGCCGAACACGATGTTCTTGCGGCCCGAGCACAGCTTGCAGCGGCGGCAGTCGCCCAGCTCGCGGCGGATCTGATCCAGCGTGGGGCGTTCACCCTCCACGACGCCGGGCAGCGCGCCGTTGTAGCGGGGCGCGGACCTGGGCACGTCCAGGAGCATCTCCGGAGCCGGAGCCGGCGCCGACGCGGCGCGGGGGGCCGGAGCCACAGCCGGAGCTTCGGGGGTCAGGGGGCGTGCCGCGGCCAGCGGACGGGAAGCGCCCAGGGGCTGCTTCATCGCGGCGTGCAGGGTGTCGCGCGACGGGGACTCCGCCGGGGGCCGGGGAGGCGTGGGGGCGGCGGCCGGCTCGGGGGCCTTGGTCCGGGCGATCATCGTGCGCACGGACGAGGCGGCGGCGCGCTGCTGCTGGAGCTCGGCGGCGACCTTCGCGTCGACGAGGAGCGAGCGGCCCGCGGTCTCCTCCTGCCAGAGCAGGTGGCGGCGCACGTCCTGGAGCACGTCGGCCAGCTCCTGCATGGAATCAGGCGTGTCGTCGTTCACGGTGGTGGATCGGTATCGAAGGGGCCGTCCCGGTGCAAGGAAGCAGCCGGGGAAGTTGCCTGTACGCTTAGCCCAGGGTCGGGGCTTGCGCCACCTTCCGGGCGGAGGCACCGGGCACTGGTCGAATCAGGACACACCCCCGGCGTAACGCCCTTGGCCACGGGGCGGACCTGGGGAAGATGCCGGGCGCTGGTTCCACGCCCTTTTCCCAGGAGTTGCTCGCACATGATCAAGGTGGCCATCGTCGTTGGCAGCACGCGGCCCGGACGCAAGGCGGACAAGGTCGCGGCCTGGGTCCACGACATCGCGAAGAAGCGCAGCGACGCCACGTACGAGCTCGTCGACATCCAGGACTTCAACCTGCCCCTGCTGGATGAGCCGACCCCGCCGTCCGCGGGCAAGTACACCCAGGAGCACACCAAGAGGTGGAGCGCGGCGGTGGAGGGCTACGACGCGTACGTGTTCGTCACGCCCGAGTACAACCACGGCACGTCCGGCGCGCTGAAGAACGCGCTCGATTACGTCTACAAGGAGTGGAACAACAAGGCCGCCGGCTTCGTGGGCTACGGCAGCGCGGGCGGCGTGCGCGCGGTGGAGCAGCTGCGCCTGGTCGCTGCGGAGCTGCAGATGGCCACGGTGCGAGCGCAGGTGCAGCTGTTCCTCTCCACCGACTTCGAGCACTACACCGTCTTCAAGCCGGACCCGGCGAAGGAGAAGCAGGTGAACACGCTGCTGGATCAGGTCGTGTCCTGGGGCACGGCGCTGCGCACGGTGCGTGTGAAGCCGTAGCGGTTTCAGGTGTCCTGGCGGGCCCGCTCCGCAGCGGCCCGCCGCAGCACCTCGGCCGTCTCCGGGTCCGCCGGAAAGAAGGACTCGATGGCCAGCTCCGCGAGCGTGATGTCCACGGGCGTGCCGAACACGGTGGTGGTGCTGAAGAACGACAGCGTCCCCAGTGACGTGCGGATGCGCAGCGGCACCACCACGCCGCCGAAGTCGCGCGCCTTGGAGTCCGGGGTGGACTCCGGAACCGGGTAGCCGCGCAGCTCCTCCAGCAGCGCCGCGAGCGTGGCGTCCCCGGAGACGTCCACCTGCCGGGAGAGGCGGTGGAGGACGTGGTCGCGCCACTGGCGAAGGTTGTCGATGCGGGAGGCCAGCCCCTGGGGGTGCAGGCTCAGGCGCAGGACGTTGATGGGAGGCTCCAGGAGCTCCGGCGCCAGGCCCTCCATCAGGATGCCCACGGCGCGGTTCGCGGTGACGAGCGTCCAGTGCCGGTCCACCGCCAGCGCGGGGTACGGCTCATGGCCCGCGAGCACCAGCTCCACGGCCTCGCGCGTGGCGTTGAGGGCGGGGTCGTCCAGGGAGCGTTCGGCGAAGACGGGCGCGAAGCCCGCGGCGACGAGCAGGCTGTTGCGATCTCTCAGTGGCACGTCCAGTTCCTCCGCCAGGTGCAGCAGCATGTCTCGGCTGGGCTGGGAGCGGCCGGTCTCCAGGAAGCTCACGTGACGGGTGGAGACCTCCGCGCGCAACGCGAGGTCCATCTGGCTCAGCCCGCGCCGCTGTCGCCAGCCGCGCAGCAGTTCTCCCACGGGACGGCTCTGCTGAAGGCTCGTCATGGAGGGGAAGATAGGGGGCGCACGTCATCGCATCCATTCCCTCGGAGGTAATCGACGCCGCACACCCGGCCGCGCATCTTGTCCATTAACGACGGACGGCCTTTCCCAAGGCCCGCGCCGTCGCGTTCATCCATTCCACTGAAGGGAACGTGTGCCATGAGCAAGACGAACGTGTCGGGAAGCCTGTTGCGCCGCGTGCTGCTGCTGGACGGCGTCGCCAGCGGGGCGACGGGCCTGTTGGGGGCGCTGGCAGCGGAACCGCTGGGGGCGCTGACGGGCCTGGAGCCGGGCATCCTGCGCGCGGCGGGGGTGGGGCTGATCCCCTTCGCGTTGCTGCTGGTGTACCTGGCGTCACGGGCCACCCTGCCCTCCTGGCCGGTGTGGTGCGTGGTCGCGGTGAACGTGACGTGGGTGGTGGACAGCGTGCTGCTGCTGACGCACGGGCCGACGACGCCCACGGGCCTGGGAGTGGCGTTCGTCATGGCGCAAGCGCTGGCGGTCGCGGTGTTCGCGGCGCTGGAGTACGCGGGCCTGCGACGAGGCACGACGGTGGCCACGGCCTGAGTGTCGGGTCCGCGCGGTTCGGGCGTCATGCCGTGCCGCGCGGACAGGCTGGCATTGTTATCGTGACGGGACATGGCTTCCTTCGCGCGCCCGTGGCTCGTCATCGCAGCGTTGTCCTCCGGGGTCTTCGGCTGCGCCACGCTTGGCGGCGCGCAGGGGAAGGACCTGGTGACGCTGCGCTACGCCTGGCCGGAGCAGTCGACCATCCGGGTGATGCACACGGTGGACGTGCGGACGGACTGGAGCGGCCGGCAGATGGCGCAGCGCCGGTACTCGATGCGACTCGGTCCCGCGGATGGAGAGGGGCGTCGACGGCTGGTGTTCCAGGACGTGGAGATCATCGAAGCCCCCTTCCCTGCCTTCGTGGAGCCGCTGGCCGCGTCCATCATCGACGCCCAGGGAGACTTCCAGGGGATTGATCCGCTGGAGGACGGCCCCGGCAAGGACCTGCTGGACGCGCTGCCGGTCAGCCCCATGAAGAAGGCCCAGATGGCGAAGGCCCTCAGCAACGGCCTGGAGCGTGAGGCCCGCAACCGGTGGGACGAGTGGGTCGGAAGCTGGCACGGAGCGAGCTTCACGCCTGGGAGGACGACGGTCGTGCCGATGACCATGTCCGTGGGCACCGGCCGCAAGAAGACCGAGGAGGTCTCTGCCGAGGAGCGTGTCCGGCTGGACGTGGGTGTGCCGTGCTCTGAGTCAGTGCCGGAGCCCAAGTGCGTGAAGCTGAAGCTTGTCCGTGAACCTGTCGGACAGTCGGACGAGACAAAAGGACGGTACGCGCGCGTGGAGCTAGAGTTGGTGACGGATCCGGCGACGCTGTCGCCGTACTCGTCACGCATCATCCGCATGGACCGCGTGGACTGGAATGGTGGGCGTGGTGAGCCTGACTTCCATGAGGCCGTGCACGTGGAGCAACACACGTTCATTCACGGGGTGGAAGGGACTCCGGGGCAGGTCGCGGCCGTGGGCTTGCGTTAGCCCGAGCTTGATTGTCGAACGCGCTCTTGCCGCGCTATCACCGCTTGCCGTGATAGCCATTCGTCTCATCCAGCGTGCCGCAAGCGCGGCGTCCCTTGTGGTCCTTGTTGGATGCGGCTCGGCCACCATCGGAACCACGGGCAAACCCGCCATGGCGAAGTGGGTGGCGCCGGTCGTCAGTACGCCGGACGGAGGGCAACTCCAGACGACCATCTACTACGGGCCCTGGCAGTGCAGCGCTGCCTTCCTGTCCCGCTGCGAGTCGAAGTGCGCGGCGCAGGGCCATGCACTCATGGGCTGCATGTGGCTGGCCGACATCAAGGGCGACTGGAAGGGACGTTACCTGTTCATGCCCGCAGAGGCCGGTGGGCGTCTGGCCATCACCCACTGCTGCTGCGATTACCCGACGGTATCGGACGGAAAGTGGCGACGGGACACCTGGCAGTCCGCAAGAGAGTCCTTCCGCCGCAAGTGGAGCTCGGAGTTCGGAGACTGGCCGAAGACAAGCGGAGGTGAGAACTGGGCGGGTCACCACATCTTCGATCTCGCGCACGGTGGCGCCCCAACAGCCGCTGGCAACGTCATCCCTGTCCCCGGGGACGTCCACAAGGTGTTCACCAATGAGTATCCCGCCTGCTACGCCCCTGGAGGCAAGTGGCTCACGCCGGGCCCCGACCGGCCTTACACGGACTGAGGAGCAAACATGTCGATGAAGCGCCTGCTCGACGAAGTCTCGCGGCTCCATTATCCCCGTCCGCCCGCCACGCCCGAGCAGGTCGCGGCCTTTGAAGCGCGCATGGGGTGGAAGCTGGACGAGGACCTGCGAGCCTTCTATCTGCACTGCAACGGAGCGACGCTCTTCGCCCCGCTCCCAGATGTGAACTACCACTTGTTGCCGTTGGAGCGCATTGAACGAGCGCGCGCTGCCATCTTCGGACGAGACGAGGACAGCGCGGGACCGGCCACGCACTACTGTGTGGTGGACATGCAGGACGGCGACTACGTCTTCGTGGACGTCGCGCAGCAGGCAGACGGAAACTATCCGCTGTTCGATGCTTTCCATGAAACGTACCCAGAGGTGGAACGCATCGCATCGTCCTTCGCGGAGTTCCTGGAGAAGGCGCTGCGCAGCGGCAACCGCTCGTTCTGGCTGAGCAGCGAACCGCTGGAAGGATAGGTGTGAGCAGTCAGCGCATGCCCACTTCGGCGAAGTAATCGAGAAACGCACGAATACGCGCAGGAAGCTGTTTCGCGGGATCGAGAAACACAGCGTGGAAGACCACGGTGTCCCCAGGGTTGCGGTCCTCCAGCACGGCGACCAGCCGTCCGGCCTTGATGTCCTCACGCACCTGGAAGGCGGCGATTCGCGCGAGGCCCGCCCCCGCGAGCGCCAGATGCCGCAGCGCTTCGCCGTCGCTGGCGAAGAGGGTCCCGGAAACGGGCACGTCCACCACGGCGCCACGCTCCGTGAGGGGCCACTGCTCCAGTGCGGGAGTGTGACTGGCCCCCATTCGCGTATGCCGCTCCAGGTCCGCGGCTGACTTCGGCGTGCCCATGCCCTTCAGATAGGCCGGCGCGCCGACGATGACCTTGCGCGTCTCCCCCAGCCTTCGCGCGATGAGGTTGGACGACTTGAGCGGGCCCGCGCGGATGGCCACGTCCGCGCGATCCTCCAGCAGATCCACCACGAGGTCCGTGAGCCCGATATCCAGGCGGATGCCCGGATAGCGAGACTGGAACGCGGGCACCCGCGGCAGGAGGAAGTGCGTGCCATAGGGCACGTTGGTGTTCACGCGCACGCGACCCGACGGCGCGTCGTGGGACGTGACACCGCGCTCGGCAGCCTCCAGTTCCGCGAGCACCTGCACGCTGCGCTCGTAGAAGACGCAGCCTTCAGAAGTGAGCTGGAGGCCCCGGGTGTTGCGGTGCACGAGTCGCGCGCCCAGGCGCGCTTCCAGCCGCGCGACGAGCTTGCTAACCGCTGACGGCGTCATCCGCAGCGTGCGCGCCGCCGCGGAGAACCCCTCCTGCTCCACGACCCGGACGAAGACCTCCATCTCCCCGGAGCGATTGATTTCCAGACGCGCCATTGAATTGAACTCACAAGTCCTGTGCCTGGGACGGCTCTACCTCGTGACAGGGCACGCGAATACTAGACCCGTGCGGCCCGGAGACGGATCCACGTGGGGCCGCATGGAGAACCCCATGTCATCCACCAAGAACGTGGCCCTGGTCGTCGGGGCCAACGGAATCGCTGGACTCAACCTCATTGAACACCTCGAAGCGCTCGACGGCTGGGAGGTCATCGGCCTGTCGCGGCGCGGAGGCGAGAACCGCCAGGGTGTGCGCTTCATCTCCGTGGACCTGCTCGACGCGGCCGACAGCCGCGAGAAGCTGAGCGGCCTGACGCAGGTGACGCACATCTTCTACGCCGCCTACCAGGACCGCCCGACGCTCGCGGAGCTGGTGGCGCCCAACGTCGCCATGCTCGTCAACGTGGTGGACGCGGTGGAGCCTGTCGCCAGGAACCTCCAGCACATCAACCTGATGCAGGGCTACAAGGTCTACGGCGCGCAACTGGGACCGTTCAAGACGCCTGCCCGGGAGACGGACGCGCCGCACATGCCTCCCGCGTTCAACGTGGATCAGCAGGTCTTCCTGGAGCAGCGTCAGCAGGGCAAGGCGTGGACGTGGTCCGCGCTCCGCCCGTCCGTCGTGGTGGGCTACGCGATGGGCACCCCGATGAACGCGGCGCTGGCCATTTCGGTGTACGCGTCCATGTCGAAGGAGCTGGGCATCCCACTGCGCTTCCCCGGGCCGCCGTCCGCTTACGACATCCTCATGGACATCACGGACGCGCGGCTCCTGGCGCACGCCATGCTGTGGGCGGCGACGAGCCCCAAGGCCGCCAACCAGGCCTTCAACATCAACAACGGCGACCAGTTCCGCTGGAGCGAGCTGTGGCCGAAGATTGCCCGCATGTTCGACCTGGAGGTGGCCCCTCCCCTCCCCATCTCCCTGGTTGAAACGATGGCGGACAAGGCACCGCTTTGGGACAGGATGGTGGCGAAGCACGGGCTCGCTCCTACTCCATACACGGACATCAACCCCTGGCGTCATGCCCAAGGGATGTTCTCGATCAACTTCGATTTCCTCGCGGACCCGTCCAAGGCGCGGCGCCACGGGTTCCCGGGGCACATCGAAACAGAGACGATGTTCCGCGAAGTCTTCGCGGACTACCGCCGCCGCAAGGTCATTCCCTGAGCGCTTCGACGACGAGCGAGCGGAAGTAACGCGCACCCGGGTCCGCATCCGTCCGGGTGTGCCAGATGAGGCACTTGGTCATGCGCGGTGAGGGGAACGGCATCTCCACCGTGCGCAGGGACAGCATGTCGCAGAAGGCCCGGGCGACACGGCGGGGCACTCCCGCCACCAGGCCGGAGCGGGCCGCCGAGCCACACCTCTCGCGTGAGCCCGTGCTCAATGAGATGCCGAAGCGCTCAGCCGCGCGGTGACACGAGCAACAGCGACAGGATCTCCCCCGCCACCGCGCGCTTGCTGCCTTGCAACACGCGGTCAGGGCCACTGCGCGAAATCACCGTCACCCGGTTCGTATCCGTCCCGAACCCCGCGCCTTCCGCGGTGACGTCGTTGGCGACGATGGCGTCCAGCCCCTTGCGCTCCAGCTTCTCGCGCGCGTGCTCCACCACCCGCTCCGTCTCCGCCGCGAAGCCCACCAGCACCGGACGCTTCGCCCTGCCCGCCACCTTGCGAGACGCCTCCAGCAACACATCCGGCGTGCGCACCAGCTTGAGGTTCTCCGGGCCCTCGCCCTTCTTCACCTTCTGCGGCGCGCGCGACTCCGGCCTCCAGTCGCTCACCGCCGCCGTGGCGATGAACGCGTCCGCGGACTCCACGCGCGACAGCACCTCTCGCGCCATGTCCTCCGCGCTCACCACGTCCACCACTTCCAGCCCCGTGCGGTCCACCGCGCCCACCGGGCCCAACACCACCGTCACCTTCGCTCCCAACGCCCGTGCCTCGTGCGCCAGCGCCAGGCCCATCTTCCCCGTGGACGGATTGGAGATGAACCGCACCGGATCCAGGTACTCGCGCGTGGGGCCCGCCGTCACCAGCACCGTCTTGCCCGTGAGCGGACCGCCTCCCAGACGCGCCGCCACCGCGGACACGATGGCGCCCACGTCCGCCAGCCGCCCCGAGCCCACGTCGCCGCACGCCAACATCCCCGCGCCCGGCCCCACCGTGCTGAAGCGCGCTTCCTTCAGCAGCGACTCCACGTTCTCCTGCGTCCGGGCGTTCTCCCACATCGCCACGTTCATCGCGGGCGCCAGCACCACCGGCCCCTTGAAGGCGAGCAGCGACGTCGTCACCGCGTCGCCGCCGAAGCCCGCGCGAATCTTCGCGATCAGGTCCGCCGTCGCGGGCGCCACCACGTACACCTCACCCCAGCGGGCCAGGTCCAGGTGGCCGAAGTTCCCCTCCTGCGCCGGGTCGAAGTAGTCCGTGAGCGGCGGGTGCCCCACGAGCGCCTGGAAGGTCAGCGGGGTGACGAACTGGCGCGCGGCCTCTGTCATGGCCACCCGCACGTCCGCGCCCGCGCGGCCCAGCTCACGCACCAGCTCGCAGGCCTTGTACGCCGCGATGCCGCCACCCACTCCGACGATGATCCGGCGACCCTTCAATGCGGATGCGTCCATGCGGATTCATTACGCGCCAGCCCGCCCGGTCGCAACCCGACTACCGCAGGGACACCTCGCCCTGGGTGGGAACGTCCACCGAGCGCACCACCGGGCCCGACCCGGGCATCTCCGCGTGGAAGTAGCCCCACACCAGCGTGTACCGGCCCGGCCGCAGCCCCTGCACCACCACCCGCTCCGACATGGGCTGGTACACCAGCTGCGCGAAGCGCGAGCGCAACAGCTCCGTGGGCGGATTGCCCACCGACCCTACGTCACCCGGCACCACCCACAGCGCCTTGCCCCGCTCCGGCTGGATCAGCACCGTCACCGAGCCCGTCCCCGGCACCGGGCCCAGGTCCAACGTCATCTCCGTGCCCGCCACCTGCACCACCACCGCCGGCTGGCCCGCCCCGCGCCCACCCACCACGAAGCGGTAGTTGCCCGGCGACAGGTCCGCGCTGTAGCGGCCATCCGCGCCGGTGATGAGCGACACCGTCTCGCTGCGGTCCGCGTTGAGCCCCTCCACCTGCGCGCCCGCCGCGGGCTTCCCATCCGCCAGGTACACCCGGCCCGTCAGGTGCGTCGCGGGCTTGAGGGTCAGCTCCACCAGCGCCGTGCTGCCTCGCGGCACCTCCTGCGTGCCACTCACCTTGCCCTTGCGCGCGGACACCGTGAAGCGCGGCACGAAGGGCGGGCTCGCCAGCGTGAAGTTGCCGTCCGGCCCGGACAGCACCGACCCGTCACACACGTCGCACGTCACCACCGCGTCCGGCACCGCGCCGCCCGACGCATCCCGCACCCGCCCGGACACCGACGGCGCCTTCACCAGCACGATGTCGCCCATGTCCTGCGGCGTCGCGGGGCGGTCCACCACCTGCGGCTCGTACCCCGCCGCGTCCACCGCGACGATGAGCCGGTCCCCCGCCGTGGACAGCGGCAGTTCGAAGCGCCCGTCCGGGCTGTTCACGTCGTGCTCGTCCACCCGGAAGCGGCGCACCGGCTGGCCCGAGTCGTCCACCACGCGGCCCCGGAACGTCGTGCGCCGGCGCATCTTCACCTGCACCGGCGGCCCGCCCGGCGTGCCCTGCGGCCGCTCCATCGGCTCGTAGCTCGCGTGGCGCGCCTCCACCACGTAGGTGCGGTCCGGCCGCAGCGCGCGGAACTCGAAGTGGCCGCTCGAATCCGACTGCGTCGGCTCCGCCACGCGCGGCGCCACGCTCATCGCCGCGCCCACCACCGGCTGGCCGTCCTCGTCCACCACGTCGCCCGTCAGCTGCGCGCCGGCCTCCAGCTCCACCGTCACCTGCTGCTTCGCTCCGTCCTGCACCGTCACCGGCCGGGGACTCGATGGCAGGTACTCCGGATGCGACGCCACCAGCTGGTACGTGCCCGGCGGCAGGCCCCGCATGGGCACCACGCCGTCCGGCCCGGAGGGGCGGTCGCTGCGGAAGATGTTCTCCGGATCCGCCCACATCGTCACGTCCGCGCCCTCGACCCGCCGGCCGCCGCTGGTCACCGTCACGTCCGCGCCCGCCTTCGCCTCCAGCGACAGTGTCACGTCCGTCGCGGGCGCTGACGCCTGCACGCTGCCTCCGCCCCACTCGGAGTGGTGCGCATGCAGCGTGTAGAGCCCCGGCATGGGCACCTGCGCCGTGAAGTGGCCGTCCTCGCCCGCGTTCACCACGCCGCCCGTGGGCTGCACCAGCACGGACACGCCCGCCGCGGGCCGGCCGTACTCGTCGATGACCTGCCCGCTGATGACCGTGGCCTTCGCCAGCTCCAGCTCCAGCGGCGTCTCGCCCGGCCCCACGCGCGCGGGCAGCTGCGCCGCGGTGAAGCCCTCCGCCTGCCCTTCCAGCACGTACTCACCCGGCGCCAGCGGCCCCAGCTCCGCCAGGGCTCCGGTGGGCACCGCGTCGCGGCGGATGAGGTCGCCCGCCACCGTGCGCAGGAGCAGCTGCGGGTTGGGCACCGGCTGGCCGTCTTCATCCACGATCGTGACGAGCAACCGGCCCGCGGCCTCCAGCACCAGCGTCACCTGCGTCACCCGCTGCGACAGCGTGAGCGTCCGCGGCGCGGAGCCGAAGCCCGGCGCCTCCGCCGTCACCACCACCTCGTCCGGGTACAGGCCGTTGAAGCGCACCGGCCCGCCCTGCGCCTCCGCGTGCTCCTCGCGCGTCAGGTGGTCGCCGCGCAGCCGCACCGTCGCCGCCGCGGGCGCCCCGTCGCGCAGCACGCGCACCTCCAGCGTGCGCGAAGGCGTCAGCTTCAGGCGCAGCGGCTGCGAGTCCGCCTCCACGTGCTGCGCCACCGCGGGCTGGAAGCCCTCCGCGTCCGCGAGCACGTAGAAGGGGCCCTCGCCCAGGCCCGATAACGTGAAGGCCCCGCCCGCGCCCGCCACCGCCTCGAAGGGCAGCGGCACCTTGCGCGACACCGCGCGCACGCGCGCCCCGGGCCTCGCCTGGCCGGAGTCATCCACCACCGTGCCGGTGATGCTCCGCAAGGGCGGCAGGTACAGCTCCACCGCCTCCCCCGGCGCGGCCCGGTCCTTGAGCGCCACGCCCAGCCCCGCCGAGCGCGCCCACACCGTGAAGGACACGCCCGCCAGGTGCTCGAAGCGGAACTTCCCCTCCGCGTCCGTACGCACCGTGGCGCGCGCCGTGAGGAAGCCCTGCTGCTGTTCGAAGAAGGCCCGCGTGTGCAGCGCCGTCTCGTGCGCGGTGCAGGCCAGCAGCGCCAGTCCACACTCGTCGCAGCGCACGTCCGTCAGCGTCCGCTCCGCCGAGGCCGCGAGCGACACCTCCGCGTCCGCCACCGGCCGGCCGTTGCCGTCCAGCACGCGCCCGGTGAGCGTCAATCCCTCCTGCGCGCCAGACGACACCGCCACCGCGTTGAAGGCGGGCATCCCCTGGCGGATGGAACTGGCGGAGACAGGAGAGACGGGGCGCGCGGCCGGTGCGCCCCACCGGGGCCCCAGCACGATGGCGGCGAGCGCCAGCACGGCGGCCGCCGCGATGAAGACCCATTTGCGCATGTGTACGCGGCCGGGACCTTACTCCCAGGCCGGCCCCCCAACGACGGTTTCCCCCGGGAAATTCCAGAGCGTCCTCTTGAGGACGCCCCGGGGCCCTGTGGAGTTCCCGCTCAGTCCTCCGCGAACGGCTGGATGGCCTGCGCCACCGCCAGCTCCTGCCGCGCCTCGCTCAACTCCGAGTTGGTGGCGCGCAGCCGGTCGCTCAGCACCTGCACGAAGCTCCAGAGCATCTTCACCGCCAGGATGGCCTCGCGCTTCATCAGCCCCATCAAGTCAGAGCGGGCGATGACCATGGTCCGCGTGGGCTCCGTGGCGCGCACCGTGGCGGAGCGGGGCGCGTTGTCGATGAGGCCCATCTCGCCGAAGTGCCCGCCCGAGCGCAGCTCCGCGATCTCCACGCCGTTCTTCTCGATGGCCACCCGGCCCCGGATGACGACGAAGAGCTCCTCGCCCGGCTGCCCCTCCACCACGATCTCCCGGCCCGCCGGGTAGGTGCGCGTGGTGGCGATGGACAGCACCGCCGTCTGCTCCTTGTACGTGAGGTGGCGGAAGAGCGGGATCTTCCGCAGCGCCTCCATGCGCGACTGCGCCTCGCTCGTCTCCTCGCTGGCGAGCGCCGCGCTGTCGCCGGCCACCTTCACCACCACGGCGGTGATGTTGTCCTTGCCGCCGCGCTCGTTGGCGATCTCCACGAACTTGCGCGGCAGGTCCCCGGGCTGCAGCCCCGCGACCAGGGGCAAAATCTCCTCGTCCTCGACGTAGCCGTGCAGGCCGTCCGAACAGAGGAGGAACACGTCGCCGGGCATCAGGTCCACGATGAGCGTGTCGACCTGGACGGACTCCTGGATGCCCACCGCGCGGGTGATGACGTTGCGGTACTGCGAGGTGGCGGCCTGCTCCTTGGTGATGGTGCCGGCCTTGAGCTGCGCGGCGACGAGCGTGTGGTCCTCGGTGAGCCGGTGGCACTGCCCGTGCCGCACCAGGTACACGCGGCTGTCGCCCACGTGGCCGATGACGCCCTTGTTGCCGCCCACGGCCAGGCACACGAACGTGGTGCCCATGCCGCGCTTGGAGGCGTCCGTCATCGCCGTGCGGTAGATGTCCGCGCACGCGCGCTGCACCGCCACCTCCACCAGCGCGGCCGCGGCGGAGCGGCTGTCCGCCGTGGGGTTCTGTGCCAGGTCCTTGAGCAGGTGCCGGTTGGCCGCGATGTGCTGCTTGACGACCTCCGTGGCCCGCGCGCTGGCGACTTCACCCGCGGCGTGTCCGCCCATGCCATCGGCGACCATGAACAGGCCGAGCGACGCGTCCACCATCATCGCGTCTTCGTTGTGTTGCCGTTTCCGGCCGACATCGGTCAGCCCGAAGGCTTCTGTGGTCAAGGCCACCGCGAACGCTCCCATCCGTGCCTAGAGGGTGACTCCGCACGTTACGCAGGCCGCCGAAGACGTGGCAAGGCTTCAGGGTTGCAGCCGCACCGACAGCAGGCGCGCGAAGCCTCCAGCCGTGTAGAAGCCGACCTCCACCTGACCGAAGCGCAGCCGCATCCCGTCCTCCACCGCCATGGGTTTGCGAGCCAACAGCCGGCTCCCGGCCACGTACGAGCCGTTCTTCGAGCCCGCATCCGTCAGTAGAAAACGGGTATCCCCTGCGTCCCTTGAAAACCACGCGTGGAACCGGGACACGCTGCCGTCATCCAGGACGACGTCGTTGTTGCCGGTGCGCCCCACGGTGATGCCCCGGCCGAAGGCGTTGCCCTGGGACTTGAGCAGCGGGAAGACGATGGGTTCGTCCTGCCCGAGCGTCGGCGGACCGGCGTTGGTCACCGTCCGCACGGGATACTCCTCCAGGTCGGAGGGAGCCACCGCGCCCAGGGGAGGTGTGAAGAGGAGGATTCCCGCGGGGAGTCCCCGTTCGAACTCCTCGCGGTTGCGCAGGTAGCGCGCGACGTGGGCACTGAGCAGCTCGGCCATGGACGTGGAAGCGGCGCCCTACCCGCACCGGCAGGCGGGGCCGCTCTCGCTCATGGAGTGTACCGCGCCCCTACCGCCAATCCGCGAAAAATCCGATGTTCACGCCACCCACGAAGTCACGCGCGAAGCTGCGGTTCTTCAGGCCGAAGGGCTCCGAGTAGCCCACCGCCAGGCCCACGCCCACGTCCTGCGGGAGCTGGTAGCCAATCTGGAGGCGGCCCTGGACGGTGCCCGCGATGCGGCGGTCCGGCGGCTGGGTGGTGAAGTGGGCGCCGTAGAAGGTGGGGCCGCCCGTCACCTGGAAGCCCCAGTGGGCCTTGCCCGGCAGGTGGTTGCGGTAGCCGAAGCCCACCTGCCCCGTGTGCTCGTAGTAGGAGGTCACCGGCAGGTAGAGGTTCCGGTCCGCCAGCGCGCTGTCGGGCAATGACGCCGCCCACCCCACCCCACCCTCCAGGATGGCGATCCACGCGTCCTTGCGGTCCTGGAAGATGGTGAACTCCCACTGCACGCGCAGGTTGGGGATGATGGCGCCGTTGCTGATCTGCGTGCCCAGGAAGAGGCCGCGGGGCAGCCAGGCGGGCGTGGGCGACACGTGGCCCCGCAGGTAATCTGCTTCGCGCGACTGCGCGGCGGCGGAGGTGGAGACCAGGGCAAGCGAAACAACCAGCAATGCGCGAGCGAGGTGGAGCATGGGACTCTATCCACCGTGGCAGCGCGCACTTGTCAACGAAGTGTTCCGTTGGCTATGACACGCAACGCCTTCCTGCCGTCGCGGGAGGTCACCAGGAGCAGAACACCGAATGCCAGTCGTCACGGTCCGGGCCAGCAGCAAGCAGGGTCCGGCACAGCTCGACACGCTGGTCCGCAAGGTCACGCAGACGACGTCAGGGCTCCTGGAGGAGAACGACCGGGTGCTGGTCGTCTACGGCGAGGGGCGCGCCAACCTCTACTACGAGGGTGCGCCCCGCCCGCGCACCGTGTCCCGGCCAGCCTGACGTTCCGGCTTCTCCTCAGTCGTCAGGCCCCAGCCTGCGCGCGCGCTGGAAGAGCGCCGGCGGGTTCCGGTCCACGGCGGCGATGAGGCGGTGTCCCAGGAGCTCGTAGGTCTCCATCTCGATGGGGCCTCGCCCCGGGGCCTCCAGCCCGTCGAAGTTGCCCACGCGGTAGCGCGCGGCGAAGACGAAGTGGAAGTCCGGCGGCGCGAAGAGGTGCTCCGGGTCCCCCGCCGGGTGGACGTCCATGGCCCAGCGCGGTTCGAACGACGGCGGGTGGATGCCGCGCTCCACGCGCTCCATGTGCTCGCGCGTGTAGAGCCCGGTCATCTCCTCCAGCGTCGCGTCGGCCTCGAAGCGCACGTGCGGGGAGAGGCGGTAGCAGGGGTGCTGCGGATCCAACGCGTAGAGCCAGTCCCCGGGCGGGGTGAGCTCGCGGAACACGGCGAGCATCCGCTCCGCCAGGTCGCGGTAGAGCTCCAGCCGGACGTCGTGCTCCAGGCGGAAGAAGTCCTCGCCCACGACGAAGCGAACGCTGCCCTCTTCCGGGGAAGGCCACGGATGGTCCAACGCGTGGCGCTCCGCATCGCCCGACAGGGGCATCCAGGCTTCAGCTTCGGCTTCGGCTTCCGGTTTGAGTTTGAGCACCACCACTGCCCCCCCTTCTCGAAAACCCGGGTATGCGCGCAACGCTGGAATCGCGCAAGCACCTGGCGGGAGGGGTCGGGGCCTGTGCATGGCACCCGACTTCCACCGCGACGAGGGGCGGATGTGGAAAGCCGCAGGGGCCATCCACACCCGGTGTCGCGCGGTGGACGACGGGACCGCGCCGGGTGAATCAGGGCAGTTCCACCTCATTGCCCAGGAACGTGTAGCCGAAGGTCCCCACGCGGGTGCCCTGGCTGTTCGAGACCTCCTCGAACGTGCCGCGCACCACGGTGCCGCCGTAGTCGATGGTGAGCTGGTTGTTCTCGATGCGGCCCTTGCCCAGACGGAAGTCCAGCCAGAGGTTCTCTCCGAACTCCGCGGGCACCGGGCACACGTGGATCTGATCCGGACGCACGTCCTGCAGATCCTCGTACTCCACCTTGCCGCCCTCCGCGCCGGGCTCGGTGATGTTCCTGTAGGTGGCGGAGAGCGAGCACTGCAGCGCGTTCATCGTGATGAAGGCGTCATCGTCGTTGTAGACGTTGAAGCCCACGTCCAGGCCGCCCTCGGACACCTTCGCGCCGGTGTCGAGCTGGAGATCCAGTTCGTACGTCCCCTGGTACTTGCGCTTGATGTCGTCCTCTCCGCAGCCGGTGAGCGCCGTCGCCGCGAGCAGCAGGCCCGCGATGAAGGACTTCGAGCCGAGGTTCTTGCGTGCGTAGGTCATGGGATTCCTCTCCAAGGTGGGGGTGTCTGTTCATGAAGGGCCTTCCCGCCCTTCCCTTTCCCTTGGTCTCCGCGGGCCTTTGAATTGATCAAACAATTCACGCCGCCAGACTTCAAAACGGCGCGGGCGAGGCGAACACCAGACGCTCGCCGGTGCGTGGATGCACGAAGGCCAGCGCGTCGGCATGGAGCATCAGCCGCACGTCCTCTCGTCCAAAGCGCGCGTCCCCGGCGATGGGCACTCCCAGCCCCAGGCGATGCGCGGCATGGATACGCAACGTGTGGGGCGGATGGGTCGTTGGAACGAATTCCACCCGGGTGCGGGCTGCCTCGCGACGGAGGACCTTCCACGCGCTCCGGGTCCGCTTGCCGTGGCGCGCGTCCACGCAGTCCTCCAGGGAGGCGTGGGGGGTGAAGCGCAGCGGCAGGTCGATGAGGCCTGAGTCTCCGGCCACGCGGCCGTCCACCCAGGCGACGTGGCGGTGCTCCGCCTCGCGCTGGGAGAACTGGCGCTGGAGCGAGCCCCGCGTCACCGCATCCCGGGCGATGACGAGGAGGCCGGAGGACTCCGGGTCCAGTTCGTGGAGGAAGCTGGCGGGGGTCAGTTCCGGGAACCGGGGCTGGAGCCGGACGAGCACCGAGTCGCGCGTGGGCGCATGGCGTCCGGGGAGCGTGGGCAGCCCCTCGGGCTTATCGATTACGAGGAGCCACGGATCCTCATGGAGGAGGCGTGGCCCGGCGGCGGCTGGCTCGGCGGGCGGCAACTCCACCGCCAATCCCTGCAACATGTACGGCAGCACCGTGCCGCATTTGTTGTCACACGCCGGGTAGTACGCGCCGGATTCCCGGCGGCCATCGAGCGGCGGTGCTCCCCACCAGAACTCCGCGAGCTCCAAGGGCGTCAATCCGTTGCGAAAGGCATACGCCAGCAGCTTGGGCGCCGCGCAGTCACCAGCGCCACCGGGAGGAGGCTTGGGCGCGAACAGCGAGGCCAGTGTCTGGGTTTCACCGCGCGCATTGGGAATGACATATCCCTGGGTCACCTGACGCCACAGGGCTCGTGAACGCTCCGCACGCACGTGCTCCACTTCCGCCACGCGCGCTTCCACGTCGCGCAGCGAAGGCTCGTGTCCCTGTGCGCGCAGCGCCTCGGCTTCCCGGCACAGCGCCGCATGCTGTTGTTCCAGCGCGGCCAGCTCCGCCTCTCCCGCCGGCCAGAACGCGTCGCGGGCCACCGGGTCGAACAGCGGCGGCACGAAGCCCTCCACGTTCCACGCACCGTTCAGCATCCCGGAGAAGGCGCTCAGGAACCCCACCCGTCCATCCGGCGCCGCGACCACCAGCACGCCGAACATCTTGCCGCCGCCGGGCCGCCACAGGGCTTCGCGGAACGAGGGCTCCTGCCGCAGCCGCTGCTGGAGTGCCTCCGCCGCGCGGAGCCCCCAGGGGCCGGGAGGCGCTGGATGGAAGGGATTCGCCAGCCGCGCAGGCAGCGGGCCTTCGATGGACGCCAGGGTCCGGATGAGCTCCGCCTCGTCTGTTCGGGTCTTCATCCGGGCCCCATCTTCGCCTGAATCCTCCGGTGGAGGGCGCCTTCGCGGACTATGTTTCCCACCCTACCGCTGGCGGGGAGGCAGAGACACGCCGTGCACTTCCTCAAGCAAGCCCCCGTCGCGCAGCTGTCTTCCCTGGTGCTGGGGTACTGGTTCATCGAGGACCTGAAGGGCGCCCACGAAGGACGGCCCATCCAGACCGCGCCGTCGCCCACGGCGGTGCTGACCCTCAACTTCGGCCGGCCGTGCACGAGCGACTTCGCGGCGGGAGCCCCGCGAGCCTCGCTCCTGGGCATCCAATCCCACCGCCGCGATTGGCGCTCGGGGGAAGGCTGCGCCTTCGTGATGGTCATGCTGACGCCGGCGGGACTCGCGCGCCTGTTTCCCGCGAGCGGCCAGTCCACGGGGGACGACCTGCTGGAGTTGGGTGCGGTGCTTGGCGATGGCGCGTCCCGGCGGCTCGTGGAGGACCTGTCGGCCGCGTGGGAGCCTCACAGGGTCGCCGCACGACTGGATGCCTGGCTGCTCGAACAGCTGGTCACGACGAAGCCCCTTCCCGAAACCGAGCGGCTCGCGCGGGCCTGGGACGTGCTGCGCCGCACGTCGCGCGTGGAAGCCGCGGCGCGGGCCGTGGACGTGTCGACGCGGCAGTTGGAGCGCTGGTTCCAGGAGCACCTCGGGCACTCGCCCCGGCAGGTGGCCGCGCTGGAGCGGATCCACCACAGCTTGCTCGCGGCGCAGACGGGTCAGGGGGATCCGCACGAGGGGTTCAGCGACCAGGCCCACCGCATCCGGATGTGGCGCCGCCATCTGGGCCTGACACCCGGGCGCTTCGCCCGAACACCGCGCTCGATGATGGCGGACTACTTCAACCCCCGACGGGAGGGCTCGGCCGCGGCGCTCGCGCACTTCCTCTGAAAGGCTCGGGCATGTCGCATTCGTTCAAGACGACCCAGGCATGAGGCAGGCAGCGTGAACGCCACCATGTCCCTCCATGCCGAGAGCCTCGACTACGCCGATGGGGAAACCCTCTGTGAAGGGTACGTCGCCCACGACTCCGCCCACGCGGGCCCGCGCCCCTGTGTGCTGATTGCCCATGCGTGGGATGGGCAGAACGCCATCATCCGCGCGATGGCCGAACGGTTCGCGGCACAGGGCTACGTGGGCTTCGCCCTGGATGTGTATGGCAAGGGCGTGCGGGGAGACGTGACGGGGGACAACTCGCACCTCATGGGGCCCTTCCTGGAAGACCGCGCGCTGCTCCGCCGGCGCATGCGAGCGGCGCTGGAGGCCGCGAGGCGCCATCCTCGCGTGGACCCGGAGCGCGTCGCGGTGCTGGGCTACTGCTTCGGGGGACTCTGCGCGCTCGACCTGGCCCGCGCGGCTCCGGAGGGCTTGAGGGGCGCCGTGAGCGTTCACGGGATGCTCCACCCGCCACGGTTGGGTCCCCAGCCGCCCATCTCCGCGAGCATCCTCCTGCTGCACGGATGGGAGGATCCGACCGCGAAGCCGGACGCGGTGCTGGGCATCGCGAGGGAGCTGACCGAGGCGGGCGCGGATTGGCAGCTCCAGGCCTACGGCCACGCGATGCATGCCTTCACCTTCCCCGGCGCTCAGAGGCCCGAAGCAGGCATCCAATACCACCCGGTCGCCGCGGGACGCGCGGACGCCGCCTTGCGGACATTCCTGGCGCAGGTCCTGGGTGAAGCGGCCCCGGCTCCGGGGCAAGCTGGGGCGTCAGGGAACGGATGACGGGCGGCCGGCCCGGCGTTCACGGTCCAGAGCCTGGGAGGCCTTCATGACGGTCGACGTGGAGCGAGCGCTGGCGGAGGTGTTGCCGGCGGAGGCGGTCATCACGGATCCGGACGTGCTCGCGGCGCACCGGCACGACCAGGCGGAGTGGGCGTCCTCGGGCATGCCGAGGGTGCTGGTGCGGCCCGCGTCCACGTCCGAAGTACAGGCCGTGCTCCGGGTGGCCACGGCGCTGCGCGTGCCGGTGGTGCCCCGGGGCGCGGGCTCGGGCCTGTCGGGCGGCGCGAACGCGAGCGACGGCTGCATCGTCCTGTCGCTCATGCGGATGAACCGCATCCTGGAGGTGGACCGGCGCGGCATGCTGGCTGTCGTCCAGCCCGGCGCGCTCAACGGCGCGGTGAAGGCCGCCGCCGCGGAGCACGGCCTCTGGTACGCGCCGGATCCCGCGAGCTGGGAGTTCTCCTCCATCGGCGGCAACCTGGCCACCAACGCAGGTGGCCTGTGCTGCGTGAAGTACGGCGTGACGGGCGACGCGGTGCTGGGGCTGGAGGCGGTGCTCGCGGACGGCACCGTGGTGCGCACCGGCGGGCGGACGGTGAAGAACGTGGCGGGCTACGATCTAACGCGCCTCTTCATCGGTTCGGAGGGCACGCTGGGCGTCCTCACCGAGGCGACACTGCGGCTGCGTCCCCGGCCACCGAACGCGACGACGCTGGTGGCCGCGTTCCCGACGCTCGTGAGCGCGGGCACGGCCGTCTGCGACATCATGGAGCGTTCGCGCCCATCCGTGCTGGAGCTGATGGACCGCACCACCGTGCGCGCCGTCGAGTCCTGGAAGCCCATGGGCCTGGACGTCACCGCCGAGGCCCTGCTGCTGGCGCGCTCCGACGCGGGCGGAGTGCAGGGAGAGGAGGAACTGGCATTGATGGTCGCGGCCTGTGAGCGGGCCGGAGCGACCTCCGTGCTGAGCACCGCGGACGAGGCCGAGGGCGAGCTGCTCATGGGCGCCCGGCGCTTCGCCTTCCCGGCGCTGGAGCAGCGCGGTGCCACGCTGCTGGATGACGTGGGCGTGCCTGTCGTGCGCATCCCGGAGCTGCTCGCGGAGGTGGAGCGCATCGCGGAGAAGCACGGAGTGCTCATCGGCACGTTCGGGCACGCGGGCGACGGGAACATGCACCCCACCGTCGTCTTCGACCGGAAGGATCCAGCGGCGCTGGCCCGGGCGAAGGAAGCGTTCGACGACATCCTGCACGCGGCGCTGGCCCTGGGAGGCACCATCACGGGCGAGCACGGCGTGGGGTCCCTCAAGCGCGGCTTCCTGGGCGCGCAGCTGGGCCCGGAGACGCTGCGCCTGCACCAGGCAATCAAGAGCGCGCTCGACCCACTGGGCCTGCTCAACCCCGGCAAGGTGCTGTGATTCCGGTGGGTTGGCGGCGGCGCGGGGAAAAATAAATCCGGTGTCGATCCCACCGGAGCACGTTCGTCGCGTGGATGAAGGCGACGTTCACCTCATCCTCTTTCTTCCGCCAGGAGACGCACCATGGGCACCAAGATCTTCGTCAACCTCCCCGTCGAGTCGCTGGACCGCGCGGTCGGTTTCTTCACGAAGCTGGGCTACACGTTCAACCCCCAGTTCACGGACGCCAACGCCACCTGCATGGTCATCAGCGAGGACATCTACGTGATGCTGCTGGTGAAGCCCTTCTTCAAGACGTTCACCCAGAAGGAGGTCGCGGACGCCACGAAGACAACGGAGGTGATCATCGCCCTGTCCCAGGAAAACCGTGCCGCCGTGGACGCGCTGATGGAGAAGGCGCTGGCGGCGGGCGCGAAGGAGACCAAGGACAAGACGGACATGGGCTTCATGTACCAGCGCAGCTTCTCGGACCTGGATGGCCACCAGTGGGAGCCGTTCTGGATGGACCCCGCCGCCGTGCAGCCGCAGCCGTGATTCAGAGAGGGCGCTTCATGCCCTCGTGGCTCGCCACGAACCCCAGCCGCGCATAGAAGCGCTGGGCTTCGTGGCGGCGCTTGTCGGTGGTGAGCTGGATCAGGGCGCAGCCCCGGGCCCGAGCGCGCTCCATCGCCTCATTCATCAGCGCTTCTCCAATGCGCTGCCCTCGCAGGTCCGAGCGCACGCGCACCTCCTCCACCAGTGCTCGCCGGATCCCGCCGCGGCCCAGGCCCGGGATGTACGTGAGCTGGAGCGTGGCGATGACCTGCCCGTCCTGCTCGCCTACGACGATCTCGTTGTTCGGGTCGGCGGTGATTTCCTTGAACGCGGCATCGACGGCGGGAGTGACCTCCTCGGCGTAGCCGGTGCGCGAGCGCGCGATGTCGTCATTCGCGAGCAGCGCGATGATGGTGGGCAGGTCGGTGTCACGGGCGTTGCGGAAGGTGGTGGGGGCCATGTCCGAACATCCTAGAGGAGACCGGACCCGGCCTCAGCGCGTCTCATCCTGGTACGCCTTCACGAGGGCATTGATGCGCCGCCCGCTGGGGTCTTCCTTCCGCGGGTCGGCGATGACGAGCAGCGTCTTGCCCGAGACGACCGCGGACCCGACGACATCGCCAATGAGCCCCCACCCGGCTTCCTCTGCCTTCCGGGCCGTCTCGGCGCTGTCGAAGACGCACAGCGTGGCGTCCAGGCCACTCACCTTGCCGGCCTGGCACTTGCCTCCGGGCAACTTCTCGCCAGCATCGGTGAACGCGGAGGGCGACTCGCCCGCCTTCTTCCACGCACCCAACACGTCGTCCACAGGGCTGGAGCAGCCCGCCATCAGTAGAGCCACCAGCGGAAGTGACAGGCGCCTCATGCTCAGTCCCGGTCCTTGAACTTCTTGTGCTTGTGCTTCTTGTGCTTCTTGTGGCCGTGGCCGCAGTGGTCATCGTGATGGTGCTCGTGCACGACGCGCTCCTCGCGGATGATGACCACCTCCCGCTGGGGCGGCGGCGGCGGCGCGCCCACCCGCACCTCGACACCCGGCACCGACACCTCGACCCTGGGCACCGGGACCTTGAAGCCCACCTGGATGACGGGGCCGTGGTACTCGGGCGGCGGGGCCACCGTCACCACCGGGCGCGGAGAGCTCCAGTTTCGGTAGACCGAGTTGACGCGCACGAGCTTCGGGTTCTCCCGCTGGTACTCCTCGGGGTACTCACCCGCGTAATAGGAGACGTCCTCCTTCTCCACGAACCGCTGGCGCGGCGGCGGCTCGTAGGCGTGGTAGTGCGGCCCGTCGTGGTGGCAGTACTCCACCTCGTCCACGTCCACGTCGATGTGGATGATCACGTTGAGGACCACGGGGTGGTGCCCGTAGTAGGCGTGCCGGGGCCCCTCGTAGCCGAAGGGCGTGGGGTCCCCGATGAAGATGTGGACGTTGTCGCGCGTGCGGTAGAGCGTGTCGGCATACAGCGGCGCGGCGGTGTGCACGTGCATCGCCTCGATGTGGCACAGCCCATCCGCCGGCTGCCCGGTGCGCGGGTGCATCCCCGCATACCGCCACTGCTTCGCCTCGGCCGTGCCGCCGACGGCAAACAGCAGCACCGCGGACAGCGCGGCCAGGTTCATCCGTGACATGTTTGGCTTCTCCCTCGGGGGTGTCCTTATACCGGATACGGGACCCCGGCCGCCCCGGGTCGAGCACTCACAAGGCCTCGTCCCCCACCCCCGGTGTCTGCCCTTGTGCACTGCGAGCGACTCAAGGGTGATGCGCGCGAAATATTCTTCACCAGGCGGCAGCCAGCACCCGGAGCGCATCCCCGAGTAACCTCCGTCCGCCGACACCCGATGTTCCCCACCCCTGCCATCTTCCGCCGCTGGCTGCTCGCGTGGGCGGGCATGCTGACCCTCCTGGGCGTGGGAGTCGAAGTCGCGCACCGCGCGCTCGGCACCCCGACGCTGGAGCCCCTCGTCGCGTTCCTCTCCCTGAGCTACGAGCAGAACCTGCCCACCTGGTACGCCTCGGGGCTGCTGCTGGGCTGCGCCCTCGTGCTCGCGGGCATTGCCCGGGCTGCGAGCCTTTCCCGCGACCCGGGACGGCGCCACTGGTGGGCCCTGGCGTGCACGTTCGTGTACCTCTCGCTGGACGAGAGCGTGGGCATTCATGAACACCTTGGAGGGCTCCTCTCCCTGGGGGGAGTGCTGTTCTTCACCTGGGTGGTGCCGGCCGCGGTCCTTGTGCTGCTCGGAGGGCTCGCGTTCCTGCCGTTCCTCGCGCGGCTTCCCTTGCGTCGGCGCGGGCAGTTCATCCTGGCAGGCGTGCTGTACGTGGGCGGCGCGCTGCTCATGGAGTTGCCGCTGGGATGGTGGACGGAGCGGCACGGCAACGACAACCTCGTGTACGCCCTCATCGACCACGTGGAAGAGGCGCTGGAGTTGGTGGGCGCCAGCCTGTTCCTCGCGGCGTTGTTGGAGGAATGGGGTGAGCGGGTGGTGCTCACGGCGCGAGTGGAGGCGCCCCCTCCATGAGCCTGGCCCGGCCACTCCACGCCGAGCCGGAGCGCCCGGTGGAGGCCGTGCGCGAGGCGGCCCCGGCCCCCGCGCGTTCGCCCTACATCGTGGGGCCCGTCTTCGACTGGGCCTTCTTCCTGCTGCCGCCGCTGCTGGCGCTCGGACTGGGCATCGCCATCTCCGGCACGGCCTTCAGCGACGCTCCCGTCCGCCTCTTCGGCCAGGAGAAGACCTGGGCCGCGCTGCTGGTGGGCAGCCTCATCCACGCGCATCTGGTCGCGGTGTTCTTCCGCAGTCATGGCAACCCCGCCATCTTCCGTCTCCACCCCCTGCGCTTCGTCCTGGTGCCCGTGCTGGCGTGGGCGGCCATTCGCGGCTCGGCGGTGGTGGCCGCGGCCGCCACCGTGCTCGCGACGTTCTGGGACGTGTGGCACTCGGGGTTGCAGACGTTCGGCCTGGCCCGCATCTACGACCGCAACCGGGGCACCCCACCCTCGGCGGGGCGCCGGCTCGACTTCTGGCTGAACCACCTGCTGTACGCGGGGCCCATCCTCGCGGGCGCCACGATGCTGGACCACTTCAGCAGCTTCGAGTCCTTCGAGGCGGTGGGCATGCCGTGGCTCGCCTCCGTGCCCGTGCGCATGACGGCCACCCACCGCGTGTGGACGCTGGGCGTGCTGGCCGTGGGCGGCGCGTTCCTCGTCTTCTACGTGGCGGCTTCGGTGCGCCTGTGGAGGCAGGGGCACCGGCCCTCCTTCCAGAAGGTGTTCCTGCTGGTCACCACGGGTGCCTGCTCCATCTATTCGTGGGGCTTCAACACCTGGGGCGAGGCGTTCTTCATCATGAACGTCCTTCACGCCGTGCAGTACCTGGCGCTGGTGTGGGCCACGGAGGGAGAGCGCCTCCGGGAACGGCTGCGGCTGAAGTGGCGCGGGCTGGCGCTCGCGCTCTTTCTGGCAACCGTGCTTGCCTATGGCGTGGGGGCCGAGCTGCTGGACCCGGACCTGGAGAGCCTCTGGGCCTGCACCCTCGTCGTGTCCCTGATGCACTTCTGGTACGACGGCTTCATCTGGTCCGTGGCGCGCAAGCAGGTGTGAAGGCCCCTCCACCCCACCCTCCCCGCCTCCCAGGCACTTGCTATCGTGCGCGCCCATGAATGAGCCCACGGCCGTTTCGGATCCACGCATCGGCTCGGTGTTGCAGGAGCGCTACCGCATCATCGAGCGACTCGCCGCCGGGGGCATGGGCATGGTGTACCGGGGCGAGCGGCTGGAGGTGGGCAAGCCCGTCGCCATCAAGTTCCTCCACGCCTGGGCCGCCCGGGACGAGGACTTCCGCAAGCGCTTCCAGGTGGAGGCGCGCGCGATGAGCCGCCTCACCCATCCGTGCTGCGTGTCGGTCATCGACTTCGGCATGGATCAGGAATCGCCGTACATGGTGATGGACTTCGTCACGGGAGACACGCTGCGAGGGCTGCTGGGCGACGGGGCCCTGCCGCCGCCCCGAGCCCTGGGCGCCGTGCGGCAGGTGCTGGCGGGCCTGGCCCATGCGCATGCGCAGGGGATCATCCACCGGGACATCAAGCCCGAGAACATCATCGTCACCCACGCGGTGGGGCTCGGGGAGCAGGTGCGCATCCTCGACTTCGGGCTGGCCAAGCTCCGCGACGAGGTGACGGGCCTCACCTCGGGGATGATGCTCGGGACCCCGTCCTACATGGCCCCGGAGCAGATCCACGGCGAGCCGGTGGGCCCGCCCACGGATCTGTACGCCACCGGCGTGCTGCTCTACGAGCTCCTCACCGGAAAGAAGCCCTTCAACGCCTCCAGCAACGCGGAGCTGCTGCGCATGCAGCGCGAGGTGCCACCGCCCCGGTTGCGCGACACCGCCCCTGACGCTGGCTTCTCCGCGGAGCTCGAAGCGACGCTGGCGAAGGCGATGGAGAAGGCTCCGGAGAATCGCTTCCAGTCCGCCACGGAGTTCCTGGCCGCGCTCGAAGGGGCCTGGTCGGGACCGGCCGTGTCCCCCACGGCGCCCGTGGCCGGCGATGCACCGGGAGTGCCTCGCTCCTCCTCGCCCACGCCGTCGCGTCCAAGGGAGGAAGTGCTCGCGACCCGGAACGTCCGGGCACAGCCCCGCGCGACGCCGGTGGACCTTCAGGCAGAATCCCGCGCGCTGGAGTCCCCGCAGGCGACCCCGACAGAGGCCGTGGCCAGGAAGGAGGAGTCCGAGGCCACGATCCAGTCTCGCCCCATCACGCCCCCTCCCGGCGGGAGCCGCTCGCGACGGGTGGTGGGAGGCGCGGCGGTGCTCTCCCTGGCCGTGGCGGGCCTTGGCTGGTGGGCGTTGGCGCCAAGGTCCGCTGACCCGGCGCCTGTGGCCTCGGAGCCACCCTCGCCCAGGGCCCCGGCGGCGGAGGAAGCACGGGCGGAGGCTCCCACGGGCGCCACGGACTGGCAGCCCGTCGTGGAGCATCTCCCGGGCATCGACGAGGCCCATCGGTTGATCAAGGCACAGCGACGGGACGCGGCCCTGGCGGCGTTGAAGAAGCTGGCGGCGAAGTACCCGACGAGCGCCTACGTCCGCTACCTGGAGGGGAACGTCAACTTCGACAACCTCCGCTGGGTGGATGGCGTGACGGCCTACCGGACGGCGCTGCGCAATGACGCCGCGTACCGCAACGCACCGGTCGTCATCCAGAACGCCATCCGCTGCCTCGTCAGTGACCGGTTCCACGGCACCTGCGAGGACTTCCTCCGCAAGGATCTGGGCGAGGCCACGGTGCCCTCGCTGGAAGATGCTGCCCGCGAGCACCCCATGGCCAGCGTCCGGACCCGGGCCGCGGCGCTGCTCCGCCAACGTGACCGGGGTTTCACGGACGGCTCACGCTGATCCTCCGGGCGGATGGCCGGCCCACCAGCTCCATCCTTTTGAGGGTCCACGCGTGCGCGCCAAGGCGCTCGGCTCCGGCACGTGCACGTTCGTGCTGGCCTGGCTCACCGGGCAGCCCTTCCCTGCCGCCCAGGTGCTGGGGGCGGCCCTGGTGCTCGGCTTCGCCAGCTACGGGCTGTCCATCGTTCTGGATGCCTATGCCCTGCGACTGCTGGGCGCGGCACGCGAGGCCGCGTACTTCGCCACGGTGCCCTTCGTGGGGGCGCTGGTGGCGGTGCCCCTGCTCGGCGAGCGGCTCAGGCCCCTCGACTTGCTGGAGGGCGTGCTGATGGCGGCGAGCCTCGTCCTGCTGCTGCGTAGCACTGACCCGGACCCGCGTGACGAGGGGCACGGACGCGGGCGCGAGCGGACCTCGGACACTCACGCCTCCTCGGGCGGTTTCGCGCGGCGGAAGGCGAAGTACAGCAGCACGTCGTAGAGCACCTTCAGCCCCGCCCCGATGAAGAGCGGCGTCACGAGTGAGCGTGCCTGCATGAAGTGACCCGCGAACGCAGGAGCCACGGCCCACATGCCCACGCGCACCAACTGCGTGGTCCCCGTGGCGAAGGTTCGCTCCTCCGGGCGCATGACGGCCATGACGTAGGACTGGCGCGTCGGAACGTCCATCTCCACCAGCCCCTCGCGCAGCAGGAACAGCGCCGCGGCCACCGGGAAGCTCGGTGCGTACGCTGCCGTCACCAGCAGCAGGCTGGACGGCAGGTGGGTGAAAACCATGGTGTTCACCAGCCCGATGCGCTTCGCCAGCCACGCCGCGCCCAGGTGCGAGAGCGCGTTGGCCACCCGCGCACCGAAGAAGAGCAGCCCCACCTGCCCCACTCCGACGCCGAAGCGCTCGTGAAAAAAGAACGACAGCAGGGCCGTGGTGAGGAAGCCCCCGCCCAGGCTGTCCAGGGCGAACAGCGCGGACACCTTCACCAGCACCCCGCGGCTCCCCGGTGACAACCGGGTCCTCCCGCCATGCACCGGAACCTCCACCCGTGCGGACAGCGCGAGGTACAGGGGAACGCCGAGTGCCAGCAGTGTCGCGTAGAAGGCCATGCCGCCACGCAGCGCGGGGACTTCCGCCACGCCCGCCCACTCCCTCAGCAGCGCGGGGAGGCCCGCCAGCAAGGCCCCCAGGGCATGCCCCATGTCCTGGACGAGGTGATACCAGGCGAAGGCCCCGGTGCGGCCCTCTGGCGTGGCCGTGGCTGGCAGCACCGACTGCTCCACCACCAGCGCCGCGCCCCGATCGCGGCCCATGCCGTTCACCATGCCAACGAACGCCGCCGCCGCCAGGGGCCAGAACCCCGAGCCCAGCGCCACGACGAGGCCGCCGGCAGCGCCCAGCAGGGAGAGCATCAACAGGAAGCGCTTTCGTCCCAGGCGGTCCGCGAGCAGTGCGGCCACCAGCGTGGCCAGGGCCGCCCCCGCCAGCCCCGAGCCGATGACGGCCCCCACCTCGCCGGGGCCCAGTTCCAGCCGCGCCAGGTAGACGCCGAGCAGCACGCCCACCATTCCGGTGGCGAGGGCGCGCAGGAAGGCAGCCACCAGCAGCAGCTGGCGATCCACCCTTCCCCGTGCGCTTCCATCCTGGCTGAGCACCGGAGTCGTGGCATTCGGAGCAAGGATGGGAGCGGCCATTTCTCAATGGGCTCCTGTCCTCGTAGACGCCGTGGTGAGGTCCAGGGCCGAGCGCACCCCGCGCGCGAGGCCTTCGGCCGGCCCCTCCCCCCAGAAGTGCAGGAACATCATCCGCGGCTCTTCGCCCGTCATGTGGTTGTGGATGGCGACGATGTCGATGTTCGCCGCCCGCAGGGCCTTGAGCACGGGCTGCAGCTCGCTCTCCAGCATGGCGAAGTCCCCGTCCACGACGGCCTGCTGTGGGGTCCCGGCGAACGCCGCCCAGGTGTTGACGCCCATCGCCTTGCCCATCTCATACCCGTGCATGCGCACGGTGCGGCCCACCGTGATCTTGTAGACGCCATCCTTGGAGGTGCCCTTCTGGCCCAGCAGCGCGTCGAGCCGCGCGGCATCCAGCTGTGAGCGGGCCGGGTCAATCGACGCGCGAGGCACGCTGCCCTTTCCGCCCGCTGTCTCACGCAGGCGGCCGAAGACCTTGCCCACCGCGTCGGCGAGCCTAGCCGTCTCGCCCATGCCGCCGATGTGCATGAACATCACCTTCGGCTGATCCCAGAAGAAGTGGTTGTGCAGGGCCGTCACTTCCAGCCCGTTCCGCAGCGCCACGTCCATCACCGGGTTCACCTGATCTTCCAGCAGCACGATGTCGCCCATCACCATGGTGGCGTCCCCGGTGCGCTTGAAGGCGGCCCAGGCGGTGAGGCCCAACGGCGGCGTGAGCTTCACTCCGGCTGCGCTCTCTTGGATGTCCGAGCGGGGCAGGCTCACCTTGAACACGCCCTCCTGGGCGCTCAGCTCGCCCTTGACGCCGGTTCTCCGCTCGATGTCTGACGTGTCGAGTCCCGCGTCCCCGGGCTGACCGCCCTGGGGCGGCTGAGCATGAACCGCGCCGGTGACGAGCAACGCCAGGGCCAGCGCCAGCGCCAGGCGCCTCCAGAATCCGCTTCCCTGCATCATCTCGAGTCCTCCTTGTTCGGGTGTGATGCCCTGGCGCGCGTGTCGCGCGTGGGCTTCTGGGTGAAGATGGCGTACAGGTCGTCCAGGACGGCCGACGCGCGTGCGAGTCGCTCCTCGTCCGTAGGGTTGTTGAGGGCAATGCCGGCGACCAGCCGCTCGAAGCCCGCTGTCTCGGGCCTGCCGAACTTCGCGTCCTTCAGGTCGATGTCGTGCACCATCTCGCTCAGGGCGACGAGCGCGCCGTCGCGGAGGCCGAAGCGCTGTAGGAGCACCTCGAAGGTGCACGACTCCCCCTCGTGTGTGTACTCGCCCTCGAACATGTCGAAGCGCAGCTCGCCGGGGCTGGCCGCGTGCGACCTGCCCGGGACGAAGCGAAAGCGCGCATCCGGGTCGATGAATCGGCGGATGAGCCACGCGGAGGCCATCCGGTCCACATGGATGCCCTTGCGCGTCACCCAGGTGGCCCCGCGCGGGCTCGCCGTCACGTCCGCGGGAGCGGGCGCTGGAGAAGCCTCCTTGCGCAAGGCGCGGGCGAGCATCTCGTCGAGCCCCCCCAGCAGCCCGTCCAACGTCTCGCGGCCCGAGGCGTTGAAGAAGTCGATTCGCGCCACCTCGTCGAGCCGCCGCCGCAGCCGCGCCAGTCCGGCGGAGAGCGCCTGCGGCCCCTCCTTGCGCAAGGTGCGCCGTGTTTCCCGTTCGAGCTCCCGCGCCTCCTCGGCGAGCGCGTGGTAGTCCGCGTCGCGAGCCGCGATGAACAGGGCCGCCACGGCTTCATCGTCGAGGCCCTCCAGCAGACGGGCCTCTAGCATGCTCGCCTCGCCCCCCGAGCGCGCGACTTCTTGCGCCACCCACTGCAGGTCCTCGCGCGTGTCTTCGTTCGCCGGAAGCACCCAGGCCGAGTTCTTGAGTGAGATGGCGCCAATGCGTTGCAGGTGCCGCCACACCTTCACCCGCAGATAGGCGGGCTGCATGGGCAACTGGTGCAGCAACAGAAGCCAGCGTGCTGGAGAGCTTTCGGCCATCCGCCCCGTCTCCGTGAGCCTGTTGATACATCCGTATCAACCCATATCTAGCAATGAAATGACTGAATCAAACCCCTGTGTTCAGTCCAGGGGACGCGGCGCTCCTGCAAGATCCTGGAGATGCCTTGCGCCCCTCCAAGACAACCAAACGAGGTGACTCATGAGTGTACGAATGCAGCGGATGGTCGCGGTGTTGGCGGCGAGCGCACCGCTCTTCCTGGGGCTGGCCGCCCATGCCGCGGTGCCTCATGCGTGGAAGGACTGCGAGAAGGAGGTTGTGCAGTTCTGCCCCAAGGCCCAGAGCAACGAGGCCATCTTCCAGTGCATCGAGAAGCGCGAGGGGATGGGGGCGAAGGCCGGGCTGTCCAAGGCCTGCAACACGGCGCATGAGCGGTACGAGGCGCAGGCGGGCAAGAAGGAGTCCGAGGAGCACGGGCACCAGGAGCACCACCAGCAGGGGGAATAGCCGCTCGTTCCGCACGCGGGCGGAGGGGCTGGGCGCGGATCATCCTCGCAGTACCGCTACAGCGACCCTTGAGCAGCTGACCCATCAAGCCGGTGAGCCGGGCTCCACCGGAGCCGGGGCCTCCACGTCGATGCCGTCCCGGCGCAGCGCCTCCGTGCTCGCCGCCTGGGCCAGCGTGCCGGGCGGGTTGTCGTACCAGCCCGGGTCCTTGTATCCGTCCAGGCGCTCACGGACCTTGAGCACGGTGAACATGCCTCCCATGGTGATGTAATCGTGCTTGCCCTGGCGCCCCACCATGGGGATGGAGTTGGGTGGGACAGGCATCCCCATCTCGCCCATCTGCGCCATGCCCGTCTGACCCATCGTCATGTAGCCGGGCAGCAGCGCGCGCACCTTCGCGTCCAGCCCACCCGGCTTCACGCCAATCATGTTGGGGAAGGCATGGCCCATCTGGTTCATCAGGTGATGGGTCATATGGCAATGCAGGGCCCAGTCGCCGGGCGCGTCCGCCACGAACTCGATGGCGCGTGCGCTGCCCACGGGGACGATCACCGTTGTCTCCGGCTGCTGCGCGGACTCGGGCACACGTCCGCCGTCGGTCTCGGTGATGCGGAAGTGATAGCCATGCAGGTGGATGGGGTGGTGGTTCTGCGGGCTCAGGTTGCCGAGCCGGATGCGCACCCGCTCCCCCTGGCGTACGACGAGCGGCTCCGTGCCCGGGAACGCCTTCGCGTTCATGGTGAGCACGTTGAAGTCCGTCATCTCGTTCGGATTGGGCCGGCGGGTGCCGACGTCGATGCGCCATTCATGCAGCAGGATGGCGAAGTCCCGGTCGATGCGGGGACCCATGGGCCGGCGCGGGTGGATGACGAACATGCCCGTCATGCCGAGGCCGATCTGCGTCATCTCGTCATGATGCGAGTGATACATGTTCGTCCCTGACTGGCGCAGGGTGAACTCGTACTGGAACGTCTCACCGGGGGCGATGGACTTCTGGTTGAGGCCGCCCACGCCGTCCATGCCGTTGGGCAACAGGATGCCGTGCCAGTGCACGGTGGTGGGCGCGGGCAGCCGGTTGGTGACGTAGATGCGCACCCGGTCCCCCTCCACCGCCTCGATGGTGGGCCCGTGGACCCGGCCGTTGTAACCCCAGCAGTAGGCCTTCAGACCGGGCGCGAACTCGTGCTCCACCTCCTCGGCGGCCAGGTGGAAGACCTTCACGCCGTCCACCACCTTCCACGGCAGCTTGGAGCCATTGGGCACCACCACGGGCTGGTAGTCCCGGTCGGGCATCCCGGGGCGCAGCCAGTCCTGCCGCGCTTGTCGCGGGCCGGAACCCACAGCGGAGCCGCTCAGCAGCAGCGCGCCACCCGTGAGGGTAGCGCCCGCTGTCGCCAGCATGCTTCGCCGGGTCAGGGTTCCCGTTCCTCCAGCCTCGGGAGGCATTCCAGGAGGGCCCCCGTGCTCCGAGGTTCCGGGGACGTCCTCGTCGCGGACCGGTGCGTGCGCGGTCTCATTCGTGCGGGTGCGCATGGGGGACCTCGTGGCCATGCCGTGATGGCAGCCAGGATGAGGACCCATGTCGATGTCCCGCGGTCCATGAGGTTCACAACCTCACGGCTCCGCGGAAATGATGCCGCCTCACGCGGCGAGCCACCGCCTCCCCCCACGTTCCACTCTGGCTCGAACAGGCCATCCTCCAGCTCAGGCAGCAGCTTTTCCTTGGGGAAGTTCGAGCCTGGGAGGAAATGCCATGAGGAAGCTTGGATACGGTCTGATCATCACCACGGGACTGCTCTTCGGACCACTTGCCGGAGCCCAAGGCACCGGTCAGACACCGAACCCGGAGCGCCAGACGAACACGCCCGCGCAGCAGCAATCCAGCTGCCCCTGCGGAATGATGGGCGGCGGGATGATGGGCCATGGCATGGGCGGAGCGGGAATGCACTGCCCCATGCACGGAACGGCGGACGTGAAGGTAGAGGAGACGCGGACCGGGGCCATCCTGCGGCTCACCGCGAAGGACCCCAGCCAGGTCTCGGAGGTTCAGCGCATGGCGGAAGGGATGCAGCGCTGCATGAGCGGAAGCGGCACTCCACAGCAGGGCCAGCCGTCCTCGCCCGGTCAGCAGCAGCGCTGACGAGCGCGCGCCGTCTCAAGCACCGGAACCGCCACGCGGCGATGCATCCTCATGAAGGAGGCGCGCTAAAGGGAGAACCTCACGCCCACCCGTTCATGCAGCAGATGAACGTTCGTGCCGAGCAACCGCACGTAGGTATAGGCAGCGGCCACGTTGAGTGAGAACCATCGGTTGGGGTGCCACTCCACCCCGGCCCAGACCTCCGGGAAAGCACCCAGGCGCGACTCGAAGTTGGGATCATCGGAATCGCCGTCGCCATCATCGAAGTCGAAGTCGAGCGATTGCACGGTGGTGACGAGAGGGAGCCCCAGAAACTCCCTGCCCGCCCCCGCGGCTCCGAGCTTCAGCCCGGCACCGAGATACGGAACCCATCGCTGGGCGGCATCGCTGCGCCAGCGGTAGAGCAGCCCCGGGGTGAGGCCCAGCTCGGAGAAGGTGGAGTCCCCGGAGCCGCCGACCCCGGCCTCCAGCGGCAGGCGGAATGCCCACCGGGCACCGAGATCCACCTGGAAAGCGGCTTGGAGGCTGATGCCCACCGCCACTCGGCCTCCCGAGAACGCCTGTACGGGCCCCACGGAGAGGGGCTCCAGATTGACTCCCGCACCGAAATAGCCCGAGCGCGGCACGTCACCTGCGGTTGCTGTGGATGCGAGGACAACGACGAGAAGAGGTATGGGCGTCATTTCATCCACTGTAGCCGCAGGCGATGGCGTCAGTGAGGCCGCAGCCACCGGACGAACAGCAGCGCGAGCAGCACCCAGAGGGTGAGGATGACCGCCCCCGCGGCCCAGCTCGTCTTGCGCAGGTTCGCCTCCTGGCGGGCCCTGTCCCGGCATTCGGCGAGCACTGCGGGAGGGATGAGCCGGCGGACGAGAAGGATGCCGAGTGGGACGAGGATCAGGTCATCGAGCAGTCCGAGGACGGGAATGAAGTCTGGAATGAGATCCACGGGGCTCAGCGCGTAGGCGACCACCCCCGCGGCGAGGAGCTTCGCGTACCAGGGGATCCTCCGCCCCAGGATTTCTTGAGACACCTCTCTGGGGGAATAACCTCCCCCGTGTGAGGTGGATGTGAAGAAGCAGCAGAAGCAGGACAGGACGTCGGAGCGCGGTCGGTTTTCGGCGAAGCGCAAGAAGGAGGCGGTGCTCCGGTTGCTCAAGGGCGA